>CAZIKN010000161.1:0-11473 GCA_964539805.1 uncultured Saprospiraceae bacterium
AACAAATTTTGGGTAGGGAAAGTCTGTGACTACAGGGAGCAATGCAACAAAGCCCTAAAAAAGCAGTATTCAATCCTTCATCGGTCTGCGCAAAGTCTGGTATGACGCTCAATCTGGTAGCGTTTTTGATGAAATATGTCCATCGGTCAATCGGCGTGACTAATTCGTGTATCTCCAAATTGAACTTTGGCAGTTGAATGAAGGCAAACTGGATGTCTTTCAGCAGATGTTCATAAGTCTCTCTTTCAAGCATCAAATGATGCGTATTGTACTTGTCTCCCTCGCCAAATGGGAAGTCTAAAATGCCGATAAAATAGGCGGGGTTTAATAAAGGATAGTCTTCGCCTGTGTCTATCTGCATAGAATAGTCGCGGGCAATGTAGTACTGAACTCGTTTATCAAAACCCTTCTTGTCAGCCACTTGCATTTCCACGACGAATTTACGCCCTGACTGGTCCGTTGCGCGCACATCAAGAATGGTCGCTTTTTCCCCTGCTATGCGCGGGAACTGGTAGGGGTTGGCCAGCGAAACACTCACTACTCGTTCGTCACCTTCCAATTGCAAGGCTGCGTTTAAAAAGGAGATAAGTGGAGCCGTTTTTTGCTCGTTGCCAAATATTTTGCGAAAGGCGATGTCATTTTTGATGTCTGCAAAGTCCATAAACTAAGTTTGTAGTGCAAAAATATGACTAACATGGGGCTCGATCAAAAAAAATTTAGACACCCATCTTAAGGAGCAATTTTTGAGATCGTAAATTATTACTCCATCCATTTAATTATTTTACTATGACTGTATTCTGCAATTAAAACAGCAAGAATTAGTGTTAGAATAAAATTAAATAACCCTAAAATCCTGTAATGCGTGTAAATAATATTAACCAATAAAGCGATGCCATTATTCTGTTGGACAGTTCTTGGTCGTAGATATAAATCTTTAGTGTCTTTTGGATCAATATAAGGTATAATTTCTGACATTTCTTGAAATAACGGGTATTTGTCTGGAAAAAGCCAATAAGTCAAATAGGCAGCACCTAAAAGCAAGAAGGCAAAAAGGCCCAAAACATTGCCCAGACCGTCGCCTGTAGATATAGCATTTCCTAATATGCTATTTCTAATTTTCTGGGAATATATCAGCAAGAAGCCCATCCCAAGCACAAAAGAGGTGGGAAAAATCAGTTTAAAATAATCCCAAAAGCCGAATGCCGCTAATATCTCATTTGGCAATTCAGGGATTTTAAAAACTTTGTTTAAAAAAACTTGAACGACAGATAAAATGAATACTTTGACAAAACCGTCTAATGAATAGTTGTTGTCTTCCATATTTTTATAGTTTTTTATCGCCCAACGCAGGCCGTTAAAAAAAAACCCCACTACCCCAATTTTCAAGCCCGTAATTCTCCCCCGCAGGCTGCCATTGCCTCTCTGCCGAAGGCCACGCTGCAACCCAACAATCCCGGACTGCCCAAAAAAGTGGCGCACAAGGGCTTACAACTGCGCAAATATATAAAATTTTGTTGTTTTATCAACTTTTTTAAGCCTTCGGTGCCCAAAATATTGATGGCACGGCGCAGGTTGTACGTCAGGCACACCATGGCGTACTCCGCATTCACCTTTTCCCGGCCCTTCAGCAGGGTGTAATAGAAGCCCCAACTGCGCTTCACCGTGCCGAAGGGATGTTCCACAATGGCTTGCCGTCGCTTGTAGGTGGCCCGGCCGTTGATCACTCGCTTGCGGTTGTCTATGCGTGCCTACTCATAAATGTTGCGCTCTATGTGCCGCCCGTGCCTTGTCTGCACGTTCTGGTCCGACAGGCAGGAAGCCTCGTAAGGGCAGTTGGCACACACCGGCCAGGGAAGGGAATAGCGCCTGAAGCGGCTCTGTACGCTGCCGTTCCGGCCCCGCTTTTCATAGACCGTCCCATTGGTGGTCAACTGCCTGTTTGCCGGACATACATATACATCCCCCTCCGCGTCATACACAAAGTCGTCGTTGCGGAAGCCCGGCGGGCGATCCTTGTAACTTTGATCGGGGAAGGCCACGTAGGTCACGATCCCTTTCTCGGCGCAAAGGTGCAACTGCTCGCTGTCGTGGTAGCCCTTGTCGGCCAGCAGTGTCATTGAGTCAATACCCAATATATCCCTGGCCCGGATGGCCATTTCCGACAACAGGTCACTGTCCGGGCGGTTTTCCGCCTCATAGTCCACGATCAGGCAGTGTTTGTCGTCCACCACCGCCTGCAGGTTGTAGCACACATCCGTGTGCCCCAGGTTGTTGGTCGCCATCGAGCGGGCATCAGGGTCGGTCAGGGATACCTGCTGGCAGTTGGGGTCGCTCAGGCGAGCAGCCTCGATCAGGGACTTGAGCGCCTCCAGTTTCAGGATGCGCTGCTGGGCCTCTTCCATGCCGCCCAGAAGGGCATCGGGATCAAGGTCGGGACGCTTGCCCTCCCGCTCCTGGCGGTCGGCCAGATCCAGCGCGGCGGCGTAATCGTCAAACTTGTTCTGGTGGTGTTCTATCCTTTTGTCTATCTTATCCTCCGAAATATTGTTCTTTTTGCTGTTCTGGGCCCGTATCTTGGTGCCATCCAGCGCATTGTGCTCCCCCCCGAACAGGTCGCCGCCCTTCAGTATGCGGTTGAAAAGCCGGAACACCTCGCGAAGGGCCTTGCGGTGGGGCTTGACGCTGCGGAAATTGCAGATGGTCACAAAACAGGGCAACTGATCCTCCGTCAGCCAGCGCAGCTCAATATTCCGACGGCACTCCACTTCCAGTCTCCGCGAGGAGCGGATGCGGTTGAAATAGCCGTACAGGTATATCTTGAGCAGCACCTTGGGGTGATACGGTGGGCGGCCGCAGGCAGAGGCCTCCACATGCAGAAAGCCCAGCGCCGACAGGTCAAGGGAATCCACAAAAACATCTGTCACCCAGACGGGGTCATCGGGGCCGATCAGGTCGTCCCAGCACAGGTATTGGCGCTCCTGCCGCGGTATTCCGGTAATATGTCCCATACGCGGTATTTTTTGTGCCGGCAAATAGGAAAATTTTTTTGATGGTGTGCAAGGTTTTTAGGGGCAGCTGGGGAGGTTTTTTAACGGCCTGACGGTTGGCTGCCACGCAGCCGCCGCGCTTAGCGGTTGGTTGCTGGGGCTGCATTGTTTGCTGTCTATGTTTATTGTCAATCTTTTAAATTTCCTCTTGGTCGTTGACCATGTTTTTCTTTATAGGCTTGGATATGTTCACTTTCAATACGCTTTGCTTCTTTCCGCCCCGGAATATCGTGAATAAGGATGCGCGTAAAAAATCTGGCCCAATTGTCAATCAGGTTGGCAAACCGCAATTGTACGCGCATCCTTTTTGACATCCCATCTTTTTTACTGATTGGCCCGCTGCTAATCCCATATTTAAACGTGTCATAGTCAACTTTATCAACTATCTCATAGAGGTGTTGAAGTTCCTCGCTATCGTCAGAGTTCTTGTGAGGCATGATTTATTGCGTTAATTGCCAGCCTGACTTATTACTTTGGGTTTCGTAGTTATAAGTCGGCATATAATTAAATGGAACCTTCATCTTCATTTCAAACGCATCGTCTGCAAGGTAAAGTAATGGTTCAAAAACAATATCTTCTGGCATCTTGGCAGGGTCATTTAACACCTTTTCGTAATAATCTTTTCCTTCCGCAATCACGGCGCAACGGGCGTACAAAAAGTCATCAGCAGAAATAAAGTTGTCTGGCTCATTGGCCGCGTAAATGGTGGCGTGCGCTCGCGTATCCAATTGATATAATTTCTCAGACACTTTGTCGGCAAAAAGGCAAATGCCCGCTACTGGCATTTTAGCAAGTGCCTTCACTGCGGGTGCAACCTTTTGCTCGCTACCTTTTTTTGACCAGTCAATCTTATCAATAATACGCCAAAAGTCATCCTCGGAGAATAAATCATCTGCCGGAGACTTATCTTGAAGTCGGATTTCAACCTCGGTAGCCTTACCGAATTTTTGCTTCAAGTCGTTGATAAACTGACTACTTAGGTCATTTAAACTAACGTTTAGTACCGTTGTCATGTCAAAACTGTTTTATTCATGCAAATATAGATACTTTTTTCAAATGGAAAGCAGGGATGCCGCATAAAGTTACCCCTATCAAGCAAATCGTTCCAACTTATAGTTGTCCTTCATCAAGGCAGATTTGCTCTTTTTATCCGTATTTGCCAGTTCGAATAGTCCAAAGTCTCATTTGTTTTATGTTTTTTGATCTGAAGTCACAGCGAACGGGAGCATGGACTACGTGGCGACGTTTAGGAGCCATGATAGGCCATGCAGAGTTCTCACTCATTAGTAGCAAAGTAAGTTTAAGGGAATCAAGTTATCAAAAATTCAAGGAGTCTTCAACTCCATTATTTTCAGATTTCTTACTTTTTTTCTTGATAAAACGATTTCTTTCCTCTCTTAAATCTGTAGTCATTCGGTAAAGCCTATTGGCTCTTTTCATCATGTCTCTATTAATAAATACCATAACTGGTATTCTTTCTCTTAGCCAACATGCTAATCCGCATGGGTTAAATGCATAAAACAACATTGTTATTGCGTGTCCCAAAAAGGGTAATATTCCTAATGTAGTTAGACCTGCTAATATAGCATTGCTATCTGATAGGTTTATACCTGGCAACGAAGTTGAAAACAAAAAATTAAAAATAGTGTAAAATAGAAAACCAAACACCATGCCTACGCCTGGAAGGCCAAGTAGTAGAAATATGTAAAGCCAAAATTTAGAAGGCTGCTCAATCTGCCCACTCGTAATATTTTCATAAAAACCATCTTTATATGATATTTTTTTGAAAGGTCCTACACAAAGTGAAGCAATTCTCCTATCAGTTAGGCAACAAAAACTATGAAATCCGACATACCCAAAACCAAAATATCCATAATATCCAGTATGATGAATTGTCTCATCTTCTGATAAAAATTGATCAAAAATAGTGTCAATTGCCTCAGTATCATCTTGGGTAGCTCGTTGAAGCAAAGAACCAGACACTATTATCCTACTATCTGTAGTCGTCTCGTTTATTTTTTTCTCCATTGTGAATTAAATTTTATTTTTAAACACTGTTTTTATTTTTTCAAACAGACTATTAGGGTCTTTATCCCAATCGTCCGGGGCAATCTCTTGTTTTATTTTTTTTAAAGGCTTATCTTTTTTGGATGATTTATTCTCACTTAAAATTAAGCACTTTATTTTTTCGCATATGCCACTCAGTATCTGGTTCTGCTCATGTTCTTGAAAAACATCAAGAGGTAATTTAGGATTATTTGCAGCTTTGTAATTGATTAGATCAGATTCTTGATAAAGGCATGAACTGATAGCAATCCAAAAAATTACAAGGTTTTGATCTTTCTCTCTCCTAATTATTTTAGGAAGCTCTGCGGAAATAATATATTCATTCGCAAGAAAGTTTGGAGAAACTAATAGAAGCGCAATTTCTGCACATTCAATTGCGCAATCAATCTCTTTTTGCCAGTCAGATCCGGCTTGAACCAAACTGTTATCCCAGTAACTAATTTTTAAGGAACGTGTTAATGGGTCTAAAAAAGTATGCAACTTGTCAAGCCATAATTTATCTTGTTGACTATAACTTATGAAAAGTTTGCTTTTTTGTTGCATAGGTGATTAGATTTTACCTGTATTGTATATCGATATTTTCCTCATAATTGATGAGAACGCAGGCTGTTAAAAAACCCCCACTACCCCATTTTTCAGGCCCGTAATCCTCCCTCACAGGCCGCCATTGCCTCCCTGCCGAAGGCCACGCTGCGGCCCAAAAATCCCGGACTGCCCAAAAAAGTGGCGCACAAGGGCTTACAACTGCGCAAATATAGTAATAACTGTTGTTTTATCAACTTTTTCAGGCCTCCGGCACCCAAAATATTAATGGCACGGCGCAGGTTGTACGTCAGGCACACCATGACGTACTCCGCATTCACCTTTTCCCGGCTTTGTCCGGGATGAGTTACGATTTACCAGTGGTACACATTTGGTGATTAGTGTCACATAACAGGGCAACTGATCCTCCGTCAGCCAGCGCAGCTCAATATTCCGACGGCACTCCACTTCCAGTCTCCGCGAGGAGCGGATGCGGTTGAAATAGCCGTACAGGTATATCTTGAGCAGCACCTTGGGGTGATACGGTGGGCGGCCGCAGGCAGAGGCCTCCACATGCAGAAAGCCCAGCGCCGACAGGTCAAGGGAATCCACAAAAACATCTGTCACCCAGACGGGGTCATCGGGGCCGATCAGGTCGTCCCAGCACAGGTATTGGCGCTCCTGCCGCGGTATTCCGGTAATATGTCCCATACGCGGTATTTTTTGTGCCGGCAAATAGGAAAATTTTTTTGATGGTGTGAAAGGTTTTTAGGGGCAGCTGGGGAGGTTTTTTAACGGTCTGACGACTGCACTCACGCATACCGCTGCCCGCGTTGGCTTTGAGGGTTAGACGTTGGCGGCGGTTGGCGTTGAGTGCATTGTTCGATGCAGGTTATACTTTTAAATTTTTTTGTCATAAATTATTTCTACTATAGGTGTTGCGACTTATTTGCCCATCATCTGCTGGTATTTGTATACGATGTCTCTTACCTTCCCAAAGTCGTTAATAGGTAGATTGCAAAAGGCAATGGCACCACTTTTCGTAGCTGGGTCGAAATAAATAAAAGAATAGACGCCGACTGAGCCACCATTATGCATTCGATAACCAGTAGGGGATATTGCCCAGAATACACCTACGCCCTGTTGGTCATTGAAGGGATAATTGTTGCGGTTTTCAAAACAGGAATCGGCAAGTTGTGGCTGAAAAAGGACATGGTAGGCATCAGCACTCAGTAAGTTGCCGCCGCCGTAGTAGCCGTTTATCATTTCCAGGAGGTATTGGCTTAAATCTTCTATATTCGTTTTCAGGCCCCCTGCCGGATAATCAGTCATTTGGTATTTGGGCATTTCAATAGCTTTGCTGGGTGCATTGCGGTTGTCAGTCATATAAATCTTGGCGAGCAATGGATCTTCCAAGTCTGTGTATTGCCAACTGGTATGCGTCATTTTTATCGGCTTGAAAATATGCAGCCGGGTATATTCCTCAAAGGACTGCCCCGATTTTATCTCCACAATACGGGCAGCTATAGCGGCATCGAGGTTGGTGTAGTCGAATTTTTCGCCGGGCAGATTGGGCAGGAAGTTTTCAGCAGTGTACCATTTACCGTTGGGCTGGGTATATCGCTGGATATGTTCGTCGAGGCTGATGGGTTTGCCCATTTTAAAATAATTAATTGCATCTTTGATACCTGCGGGGGTATGGGCGTCAAGGGGATAGTCCTCCAGCAGGTAGATGCTGGCTTCGCCTACCTGCTCTGGGTCGAATTCTTCGGTGAGTGTGGAACTGTGCGTAACCAAATGCCGGACGGTTATCGCCTTGTCAGGGTGGTGTGGGTTGGTGATTTCATAAGGCAGGATGGCGTTGATGGGCTCATCAAGGCGGAGCTTCCCTTCGTCCACCAATTGCATGATGGCTAAGCCGACGAAGGTTTTTGAAATAGAGGCCACGCAGTTGATTGTCTGCGGCGTGAAAGGGACTTTGTTGGCGAGGTCAGCGTAGCCATAGCCTTTCTCGAAAAGCACTTGGCCATCCTTAGCGATGGCTACTGAGAAGCCGGGCATGAGGCTTGTACTGGATAATTGCTTCAAATCTGCATCCAATGAATCCAATACCTTTTGATAGACGATTGGTGAACTAATTCGCTCGGCATTTCCATTTCTCCAAATAGTAAAGCAGCCCGTAGTGCAAACTAGCAACACCGCGCAGATGAAGTATAGTGTCAGGCAGACGTTTTTCATGTGCGTTTAACAAGATTAACAATTGAACGTTTATCTGAAATACTAGCAAAATAGGCAACCGGTATTTTAATTTTCATCATGTTTTTAATCTCTTATTGCATCGAAGGGGCATGGGCGACGTGGCGGCGAGCGTTGGCTTTGCGGGTTGGGCTTTTGCCGCCATGTGTGCTCATGCATTGTTAGCATCTTTTAGTGTTTTATATTCTTCAGCATCCTGTATCAGATTGAGATACGTATACTTTGAACTTGTTTTTACAGGATATGTAGAATAGATAATTGATATAAAAGTTGTCCAGTCCAATTCATTCGTTTTAGTAATGATAATATCACTTGTATATTTAACAGAAGAAGGCAAATCAACAACTTTTTGGCTTATCAATTTTATTCTATCCGAATTTCCTCCTCCAAATGGATTTAAATAAGTAGTTACTTCAAAATCTTCCTTTGCTTCCTTAATTGTATTTATTACGTCTTCAACATATGGGCCATAATGATTAAAATACCATTTTATGTCGGTTGCCTGTCCACCAAAATCTATACAATGCTTCCAATCAATTAAATACATTATTTTTACAAGTCGTGGTTTAGACAATTGTAACGGGTTAGGATAATTCCTAAAAATATAAATAGCCAAGTCAAGAATTGAAGTCTTCATATTCCAATATTATTTAGACTTTGTTGCGAAGTTGCATTTGGGTTGTTTATCTTTTCAATAAACATGATTAAGGGCTGCCTAATTCCCTCAATCTTTTCCAAAACATTTTCTTTCGTAAATGCATTTGGGTTCTTACTTTCTGCTACAAATACCGCTTTGGGTTCATTATCAAATCCTTCTACTCTGCAAATATAATAAGTTCTTGATTTCATATTCATATTATCAATTACAGTTCTTGGTATTTGTGCTATGGCGTTTATTGCGTTGTAATATGTTGTTCCAGTTCTTTCGGTTGGATCCGGTAAATTATCAATAAAATATTCACCTATACTCCAACCTTTACCTATCAGGCCTTCATTAATTGGGTAGGATTTTCTTCCTGAATTTTTCAAGTTCGGGTCATCTGATGTTCGTCCAATCCTTACAAATTCGTTATTATATATTTTATATACACTTATTCTTTCGTTATGCCCAAATCCTAAACTTTTAGTCAGAAGTTTTAGGTATGAGTTAAAAAGCTGATTAGTTTCATCCACAACTTGATTTAACGAATTCTCCAAATCAGCAATTTTAGCATCTTTTAGTTTGCCTTGTTTTTCTAATTCGGCAGTTTCGTGAGTATTAAAAATTGAGATAATTCCAAAGATAAGCGCAAAAAATACTGATGCTCCATAAATGAATTTTCCTATTTCAAATTTTTCTGCACCAAACATCGGCTTTGTCCATTCATTTATATCTGAAATATCAATTACGCTTAGTGCAATCACAAAAGCAACAGAAAGATAACCTGATAGGTAGTAAGTTTTATCCCACAACCAATGCCCTGCTTTTCTTGGATTCATATTGTATTTTTATAATTTTACTTAATTTTCTTAATGCTAACGACGGCACTCACGCTGTGCCGCCCTGCGTTGGCTTTGTGGGTTGGGCTTGGGCGGCATAGGCGTTGAGTGCATTGTTCTCGGTATTTACTTATTTAGCAAATTTTGAAGAGCCTTTTCATCAAGAAATTTAGTCTTGATTATATAGCCTTTATCTTGTTCAAATTTTAAATCTAATTCATTAGTTAACAACAGAATTAAATCATCATTGGCAATATTCTCTTCTAAAATGGTTTTTAGTGTTTTACCATTTTTGAATACAAATTCTTGATTTAAAGAATTTTTTAAGTTTTCAATATTAGTTATTGAAACCTCTATTGGAGTGCTAACTTTGTTGGTTGGAGCGACAATTTTGACTTTGGCTTTCCTAAAATAGTCAGAATTGTTTTCTACTATTTTAAAAGTTAATTCAAGATAAATAACTTCATTAACATCAACTGAGTTAGGTTGAAACTTAAACTCCAAATCACATTCAAATTCATCGTCTCCGTTCTTTTTTAATTCACCTTTTTCAACTTGTTCTTTCAAGTAGTTAAATTTTTCGTTTTGAAAAGAGACATCTTGAATATAGACTCCTTGAATTCTATGGGCGGCATCTCTCTGTTTTACTTTGTATTGTAAATTCCACTTATAATCATTGGGCATGGTTGAGGTTACTTTGTACTCTGGGCTTTTAGAGTATATTACAGGCAGAGTCGAAACCTTAATTTCTATATCTTCGTACAAGCAATCTAAATATTTTACTTGATTGTTAATAGCAACTGGTTGTTTAAAAAACAGCCTTACGTCCATTTTATCGCTATATTTTTCCTCTGACCCGTTGTACTGAGACAAGAAATCGGGATTTAATGAAACCTGAATTTCATAATTCCACATACCTTGTATTTTACTGTCAGCCCCACCAGACCTAAATTTAATATCGTTTTGTCCGCCTTTAATTAAATTTTTAGCCACAAGTGAATTTTTAAGATATTCAAAATCTAATGTAATGTCATTGACGTATTGCTCAGGGACTGGTCCAAATTGGACGATAATCTTCGCTGGTTGATTAGGTGTTAAATATCCCTCAGCAAAAACAGGAGTTTCTCTTTCTCCTTCATATAAATTCCAACAATTCGCAATGTTCTCGGGTTTAGGTACACTTGTGGTATTTGGCTGCCCAAATAGATATAAATCGAAGTAAGTCTCATTAAAATCCACTTGGTCGCTTTTCTCCCATTTAAAACTACCTTCTGCTTGCAATTTGATTAAAGGAATACTATATCTTGCTTTCAGTTTTGCATCAACGTTTGCACCACTTTCCCAATTTGCTGAATTGTTCTCGTAAATGCTCAACCCTTCAAAATCTTTTAAGATGGATGCATTTGATTGTACTTTATTTGTACTGTAAAGCGTCCAAAGGTCATAAATCGGCAACCAATCGTAATGTTCGATGAATTTATTTTGATTTACTTTTTCAAACATATTAGCAAGAGAGTTTTCAAAAGTACCTACCGCAAAACTTAATTGTCTATGAGTATTTTTAGATTTTTTAAGTGCTGCAACTGCTTGAAGATTGAAATAAGGATTGTCACTTCCTAAGTTGGCTTCTGCTGCGGTAGCCATGACATAACTTGAATTAATTGATAATTCATAGTTCGCCCGATTAGGGTTAATTAAACCAACTTGTTTAAGGTTGTCTTGAATTGCAACATTTGCTTTTTGTTTAAATGTTTCTGAATTAATATTTCCAGTAAAAAATATACTACCCATTTCCGCCAAATTAACACCAGAAATGTGTAAATTAGCATCAAGTTGGCTGTTTAATTTATGCTTTGGCATTGGGTAAGTTCGAGGTAGAGCATCTTTTAATTTCTTGTTATTTTCTTCTTCTTTTTTGTCTTTTGGTTTCTTTAAAATTACATTATCTTCAAGCAACATAGTTGTTATGCGCTCTTGAATAACCTTTTGAACTGTTAGTTGACAGAATGCAGTCGATGAATAAAGCGATAGTGCCAAAAAAGGAATAGAGTGCGTGACATATTTGGGGCATCGTTATATGAAAAAAAAGAGGGAAGTTTTTA
>CAZIKN010000162.1:0-11453 GCA_964539805.1 uncultured Saprospiraceae bacterium
TCCTTTCGAATATAATCTAACACATGAGCCTGACACAGAAATCTGAACATACCCTCCATCTTCGTGTAAAGCCAATCCACTATGCGCTTCCCGATTTTCGGTATAGGCAGCGCGGCGGCTCCTGACTGGCGCGGCGCTATGACCGCCAAACGCAACCCTCTATGCGACCGCCAAATGTTGCCAGTCTGCAACTTTTGCCGTATTTTTGCTGCAAAAACTATCAATCATGGCTAAAAAATTAGTCCGATTTGACTGGGCGATGAAGCGATTGCTCCGAAATAAAGCCAACTTCGACATTTTGGAAGGCTTTCTTTCCGAATTGCTTCACGAGGACTTTAAAATAAAACAAATTCTTGAAAGCGAGGGAAATAAGGAAACCGAAGACGACAAGTTCAATCGGGTGGATATTCTCGTGGAGAATAAGAAAGGGGAGTTGGTCATCGTCGAGATACAAAATACCCGAGAGGCAGACTACTTTCATCGGATGCTTTATGGCACGGCCAAAGTTATCGTGGAGCATATCGCCGAGGGACAGCCATATTCCCAAGTCAAAAAGGTCTATTCCGTGAACATCGTGTACTTTGACCTCGGCCAGGGAGACGACTATGTGTACCATGGAACAACCACTTTCGTCGGTATCCACAGCAACCATGAATTGGAACTATCGGAAAAGCAGAAAGAACTTTTCAAAAAGACATCGGTATCAGACTTGTACCCTGAGTACTATGTAATAAAAACAAATCGGTTCAACGAAGTCGCCAAAGACACACTGGACGAGTGGATATACTTCCTGAAAACGGCGGAAATCAAAGATGAATTCACTGCAAAAGGATTGAAGTCTGCCAGCCAGAAACTCGACATTTTGAAATTAGACCCTGCTGACCGTAAGGAATATGACCGATATATAGAGGCTCAGCGGAGTGACGCGAGTTTTGTGGAAACTGTAAAACTGGAAATATCAAGTGCAATCCGGGAAGTGGCTGAAAATGCCATAAGAGTTGGCCTATCCTTTGATGTTGTTGCTCAGATAACGGGTCTTTCGGTTGAAAAAATACAAGAAATTGCCGATGCAATAAAGGATAAATAAGAATCCTCTGCTGGCGATTTGCTCTATTGAGGCTTTTACACTGGTATCGCGGTTGGTTACCGTCTCGTATCGTCTCGTATCGTCTCGTATCGTCTCGTATCATATCATATGCGAGGGGGCATCGCCCCGCGAACATAATACGATGATAATGGGCATCGCCCCGCGCACGACACGACAAAAACACGCGGGCCGCCTTCGCTGGCGCGACGTCCCTAAAGATCAACGCTCAATGCGCTCGCACGACGGCTCCGCCTCGTGTGGCTTAAGCATCCAATACCTGGCACACGAACCTTAGTGGATTCCGCAGGACTGCAATTGGCTTCTGCCTGCCCCCTTGGCACCAGCACCATTCATGATCAGGAAAAGATTTCTGTGTACCTCAATCCCCTAAACACATCTGGTATAAAATGTTTATGGTTGGATTATTCCTGGATTATCCCATGATATGTTTCACTTTGGGGCGGTGTGGGGTGATGTCACCCAAACGGGCCTTTTTAGCATCTTCATAATCCGTAAATCCGCCTTCGAAGAAGACCACTTCACCTTCATCCTCAAAAGAAAGGATATGGGTGGCAAGGCGATCAAGGAACCAGCGGTCGTGGCTGATGATCATCACGCAACCGGCAAAATTGTCGAGTGCCTCTTCCAATGCGCGCAAGGTATTTACGTCAATATCGTTAGTCGGCTCATCCAACAGCAGTACATTGCCGCCTTCTTTGAGGGTCATGGCCAAATGCACGCGGTTGCGTTCTCCTCCTGAGCACACACCGAGTTTCTTTTGCTGATCGCCGCCGGTAAAGTTGAAACGGGAGATATAGGCCCGCGCATTGACGGAGGTATTACCCACTTGTATCAGGTCATTGCCTTCGCTGATGATTTCGTAAATCGTTTTTTCAGGCAGCAGGGCTTCGTGGCTCTGATCCACATAACTGATTTGAACGGAATCACCAACTTTTACTGCTCCGGCATCGGCTTTTTCCTTGCCTACCAGTATTTTGAACAGGGTGGATTTGCCCACGCCATTGGGGCCAATAATACCAACGATGGCATTTTTGGGGATAGAGAAAGAAAGATTTTCAAACAACACCCGTCCGTCAAATGCTTTTGTAAGGCCCTGTGCATCAATGACATTGTCACCAAGTCGCGGGCCATTGGGAATCCAGAGCTCTAATTTTTGTTCTTTTTCCCGTGATTCCTCGCCAGCCATTTTTTCATAGGCATTCAAACGGGCTTTACCCTTGGCCTGACGGCCTTTGGCGCCCATACGTACCCATTCCAGCTCGCGCTCAAGTTGTTTGCGGCGTTTGTCCT
This sequence comes from uncultured Saprospiraceae bacterium, assembly GCA_964539805.1. Lineage (GTDB taxonomy): Bacteria > Bacteroidota > Bacteroidia > Chitinophagales > Saprospiraceae > M3007. The sequence goes on from CAZIKN010000162.1 coordinate 2,399, forward strand.
CCTGTTTTTCCTCCTGAGCCAGGCGGCGGGCCTTTTGGTCAAGCCAGGAAGAATAGTTGCCTTGCCAGGGTATGCCTTCTCCGCGGTCCAATTCGAGGATCCAACCTGCTACATTATCCAAGAAATAACGGTCGTGCGTTACCGCGATCACGGTACCGGGGAAGTTTTGCAGGTATTGCTCTAACCAGGCCACGGATTCTGCATCTAAGTGGTTGGTTGGCTCGTCCAATAACAGGATGTCTGGCTGGCTGAGCAGCAAACGGGCCAAAGCGACACGACGGCGCTCACCACCGGAGCATACCTTGATGGGGCGTTCATCCTCGGGGCAGCGCAATGCGTCCATGAACACACCAATACGGTAGTCCAATTCCCAGCCATTGTAGTTTTCTATCTGTTCCAGTACTTCGCCCTGGCGCTCAATGAGGCGCATCATTTCATCATCATCAGTAACCTCACCGAGTTTGTTGCCAATATCATCATTTTCTTTAAGGAGGTCAACAATGTGTTGTACGGCTTCCTCTACGATTTGGCGCACTGTTTTGGAGTCATCCAATTCAGGTTCCTGAGCCAAATAGCCAATTTTAAATTGCTTTTCAAACTCGATTTTGCCTTCGTAGTTTTGGTCCAGGCCCGCAATGATTTTTAGCAAGGTTGACTTACCGGATCCGTTGAGGCCCAATACGCCGATTTTAGCTCCGTAAAAAAAGGAGAGCCAGATGTTTTTTAAAACCTGTTTGTTGGGCGGATATATTTTATTCACGCCAGACATCGAAAAGATGATTTTTTCGGACATTTATTAATTCTTATATGTAATGGTATAAAAAGAACTACGACAAAACAAGTGCTGGACGCGCCACCAGGGTTCAGATCAAACTATTGGCCAGGATGGTATTGCCGCTTTTCAGCGCGCAAAGGTCGTTTGTAACGAGCAGAAAACAGCATGGTTTTTTAAGAAAAAAAATGAGCCACTGCCAGATGAAGGCGGTGGCTCACAGGATATGTTTCGATTTTATGCTGGCAAATAATGCTAATCTTCAAAAAATCACTTGGATCCGGGTATGAAATCGGATTAGGCAGGATTGGGAATAACCAACACCTGACCTACTTCAATATGGTCGGCATCCGTCAATTGATCGCGGTTGGCTTCGAAGATGTGTTTGTATTTCATCAAATCACCGTAGTAGTGCTTTGAGATAAGGCTCAGGCTTTCACCCTTCTTTACGGTGTGCATGGCGTAAACATTAGGGTTGGAAACCTGAATGTCCGCTGCGATGTCAGATGGGTTGGCACCACCTGCTTCTTTAATGGCATCCCAAAGTTGATCTTTTTCGTGGCCATAATTCACGGTTCCCCATACGCGGAGCACACCGTCACTCTCTTCTACTTTGCCATTTTGAACACCGAGCTGCTCGCCCAGATCAAGTACGCTTTGGTATTTTGCTTTTACAGACATGTTGGATAAAAATTAGTTAAGTGAAAAAAAAGGATTGATGATTCAACAATCCGGGTGCAAAAAAAAGCCTTTTTGTTAAATTCAACCGCATAAAAACGAAAGGGATGAAAAAAGTAACAGAGAATTAAACGCAGAATAGTTGTCGGGCAGGGCAAATTTCAAAAAATATTACCTTCGCGCTCCGCTTGAAAAATAGGACTGTCCGTATGGTGGCGCTAACAAGCTTGGCAGGTAAACATCAAAATGAGACTTAAAACATTAGAAATCAAGGGCTTTAAAAGTTTTGCCAACGAAACATTACTGCATTTTAATGCAGATGTCACTGGTATTGTCGGCCCTAATGGCTCAGGGAAGAGCAATGTGGTGGACGCCATTCGCTGGGTACTCGGGGAGCAAAAAAGCAGCCAGTTGCGCTTGGACAAAATGGCCTCCGTTATTTTTAACGGCACCAAAAAACGAAAAGAGGGCCAAATCGCGCAGGTTACCTTAACCTTTGACAATACCAAAAACATATTGCCTACGGATTACAACAATGTGAGCATCAGCCGCATTTTGTACCGCAGCGGCGAAAGCGAGTATCGCCTGAACGGTGTTACCTGTCGCCTGAAAGACATCACTTCCCTCTTTTTGGACACGGGCATAGGCCCCGACTCTTACGCCATTATAGCCCTGAGTATGGTGGAGGATATGTTGAGTGATCGCGAACAATCACGCCGGAAAATGTTTGAGCAGGCCGCTGGTGTCAGCAAATACAAAGCCCGCAAGCACGAAACCCAACAAAAATTGGAGGCAACCGCCGCTGACCTTGATCGCGTGGAGGACTTGCTTTTTGAAATAGAAGACCAATTGAAAAAATTGGAAAAACAGGCAGAACGGGCCAAAAAATTCTATGACCTGAAAGAGGAGTACAAAAAAATAAGTGTCGAATTTGCAGTGCACAATCTGGCGCGACACAAAAAAACATATCAGGAATTAGAAGGCCAAATAGCCCGCGAGGAAGATAACTACAGGAGTACCGAGGCCATGGCCCGCCTCTTGGAAGCCGATATCGAGGCCAGGCGAAAGAGCCACACGGACAAAGAAACCAGCCTGAGCGACCAACAACAAGAGGTCAATCGTTTGACAGGCCGGATACGCGGAAAGGAGAACGAAAAAAACATGCAGGCCCAGAAACTGTCCTTCGTCAAAAATGACCTGCAACGCTTGGACGATCAGATCAACCAGGCCAAAAGAACCATACAAACCCTTGATACAGAGATAGAAGGCTACCAAACTGACCTCAATTACGAGCGCAACCTTGAGGCCGAATTGGAGGATAAACTTACTGCCGCACAAAAGCACTTGGAAAGCATACGCTCCAATCATAACTTGCTCAAAGGCAATTTGGAAGAATTTGTCAAAGAACAACAGGCCCTCGAGCGCGACATAGTAGAGTTGGAAAAACAAAAGGCCATTCAGCAAACCCAAATTGAAAGCCTTAGGCATGATGTGCAACGCACTATGGGCGATATTGCTACAAGACGCGAAGAAATGAAGGTGCTGGATGCCACCTTGAGCACCCAACATGAGTTGGAATCCGCCCAACAGATGAAAATTAATGCCTTGGAACAAGGGGAGCAAAAAAGAAAATCAGCACTCGAGCAAGCAGAAAAAGAGCAGGAAGTGCTGGTAAAAAAGATAGCTGACCAAAATCGCTTGCTGGATGCCCGCCGCAATGAGCACAAGCTCACCAAAAGCATGATTGAATCGCTTGAGGGCTTTCCAGAGAGCATCAAATTCCTGAGCCAACAGAAAGATTGGGCGAAAAACTGCCCCTTGTTGTCGGACTTGATTTACGTGCGCGAAGAGTTTCGGGTGGCTATAGAAACCTATCTCGAATCTTACCTTAACTATTTTGTTGTGCCAGATGCCGAGGAGGCCGCCAAAGCCATAATGATGCTGGGCCAAGGCCAACGCGGACGCGCCAACTTTTTCCTGATGGATGCATTCAGACAATACGAAGCACCGCTTACCCTGTCGCCGGGGGGCATTCGGGCAGTTGATGTTGTAGAGTGCGAACCTTCCTACAGGCCATTGATTGAATACTTGCTGGAGGGTGTCCTTTTTGCGGAGGACGACAGTAAAATGACCAGGTTTGAGGCAAGTGCTTCCAATACCGTGCTTTTGGCCAGATCAGGTGCATTTATCCGCAAACGATTCTCTATTTCGGGTGGTTCTGTCGGGCTTTTTGAAGGAAAAAAAATTGGTCGGAAAAAGAATTTGGAACTGTTGGATACTGAGATAAAAAAATTAGAAGGTACTGAAAATGAATTGAGTATAAAGTTGAATACGCTCAGGACACACATCCAGTCACTAAAAAGCGCAGACCAAAGCCCCTTGCTACAACGGGAGCGCGAAGCCCTCAACCGAATCCACCAGGAACGGGCTGGGCTACAGGCCAAATTGGATAATATCGCGGCATTTGTCTCTAATTTTGATGCACAGGCCGGTGATGCCAACCAGCGTATCACCGCCCTTATTGCCAGCAATGAAGGCATTGAAAAATTGCTTGCGGACAAACAGAACGCGGCACAGGCCGTACGCGATCGCCTTGGCAATGCTGACGGATCGTTCCGGGAAGTTGCAGAGCAGTTAAGTCAGGCCAGCCAGGACTACAACCAAAAGAATATAGAATTTATTCGCCAGCAAAACAAGGTCAATACCTTTAGGCAAGAACTGACTTTTCGGGAAAAACGCAGAGAGGAACTGCGTCAAACTTTAGCCAACTCCAACACCATTCAGGCCAGAAATGCCGACGAAATCCGCCTTATTGAAGAGGATCTGTCCCGTTTGCAGTCCGAATTGAGCGCAGCCTACGAAGAGAAAAAACAAAAGGAAACCTCATTGAGCGCAACAGAGCAAATCTATTTTAAGGCGCGAAACGAGATCCATGAAATGGAAAATAAACAGCGCGAAAACTTCCGAAAACAGCAGGAACTCCAGGTTTTGGTCAATCGCTTAAAAGAAAAATTCAGCGATGTGAAATTTGAGATCACTGCCATCGGCGAACGCCTTCGCGTAGAGTTCAGTATGTCCGTAAACGATATCATTAACCAGGAACCAAACCCTGAATATCAACGAGATACGCTTGAAAAAGAGGTGAACAACCTCAAACGCCGCTTGGATACTTACGGTGAAATCAATCCAATGGCCATTGAAGCGTACAACGAAATAAAAGAGCGTTATGATACCATAGCCCAACAGCGAAATGACATTTTGACCGCCAAGGAAAACTTGGTGCAGACCATGAAAGAAATTGAAGAAACGGCTACGGCCCGTTTTCTGGAATCCTTTCAGCAAGTACGCGAAAATTTTATCAAAGTATTCCGCACGCTCTTTACCGAGGAGGATACCGCTGACCTTGTGCTAACGAATCCGGACAATCCATTAGAGTCTGACGTGAACATCATTGCAAAGCCCAAGGGCAAACGCCCTCAAACCATTGCCCAGTTAAGCGGTGGGGAAAAAACCCTCACCGCCATTGCCTTGTTGTTTGCGCTTTACCTGCTTAAACCTGCTCCGTTTTGCATTTTTGATGAAGTGGATGCGCCTTTGGATGATGCCAATATCGAAAAATTTAACCGAATTATCCGGCAGTTTTCCTCCGATTCGCAGTTTATTGTTGTTACGCACAACAAAGCAACAATGGCTGCTGTGGACACCATTTACGGGGTGTATATGCCAGAACAGGGCGTTTCCTCCGTCACTGAAGTGGACTTCAGGAAATTGAACCATGAAGCCATGGTATTTGAGGCAGGGTAGGGTAGAGCGCCCTATTTTGCCTTTGAGCCGGCTTCATCAACAGCCTTGCGCTCGATGGGTGGAATGTTTTTGACCACCAACTGCATCGTGTTGCGAATGCGCTCCTCAAACAAGACCATTTTACCTTTTTTCAGGTTTTCAATAGTCTCCGGTGTGTAATGCCGGATGGTGATGAGTTCCAGACCGTCCTCTGATTTCACCTTAAACTCATCGGATACTTCACGGATGAAGCGCTCTATACGATCCGGTACATTTCCCACACAAATGGTAAAACTGATGGCCGTATTCTGCATCATGTTGACGAAAATACGCAAGTCGGCTGCTTTCCCGAACAGGCGCGCCATGTGATGTTCAGCCACAAAAGAATAGTCAAGAGTAGAGATATGCAGAAGGGCCTGGTTTTTTTCTACCACTACAATAGGAGGATAGGTTTCCTCATTGTCGCTGCTTATTTCCGTACCGGGCGCATCCGGATCTAAAAACGATTTTACGAACATGGGTATGTTCTTGTTTTGCAGTGGCTTTATGGTTTTGGGGTGAATGACGGAAGCGCCGTAATAGGTCATCTCAATGGCTTCCTTGTATGAAAGCCGATCTAATTTGATGACATTGTCAAACAACCGAGGGTCGGCATTTAACACCCCGGGCACATCCTTCCAAATGCTCATGCTTTCGGCATCGAGGCAAAAAGAAAATATAGCGGCGGAATAATCCGAGCCTTCGCGGCCAAGCGTTGTGGTGAAGTTTTCGGAAGTAGAACCAATAAAACCCTGTGTTAGTACAAAACCGCCCTGCTCCAGCAATGGTGCCACGTTTTTTTGGGCATTGGCCTTGGTTTTGTCCCAAATAACCCAGCCTTCCCGATAAGTGTTATCGGTGGCAACTACATCACGGGCATCTAACCAATGGGTTTTTAATCCAATTTTATTCAAATAGGCGGCCACAATTTTTGAGCTGACCAATTCGCCCATGCATACAATTTGATCGTACATGTAATCAAAGTTGTCGGCAGGTTTTTCATCCAGGACCCATTCCCCTTCCACCATGACATCGTTGACCGTGACAAATGCCTCATCTCCCTCATCAAACAAATCGCGCATGATGGCATAGTGATTTTCTTTAAACTTATCGTATAAGGCTTGCGCCTGGCCCGTTTGTTTGGCATGTGCATGTATGACTTCTTCCAGTGCATTGGTTGTTTTGCCCATGGCAGAAACCACCACGACCAATTGCTCATCCTTGTAGCGTTGCAGAATGGTGGCTACATTTTTTACCCCTGCGGCATCTTTTAGACTGGCGCCACCGAATTTAAAAACTTTCATTTATGTGCTGTATTTGTGATTGGGTTTATTACAAAAAATGAATCAAAACAACAAGGCCGCCCCTGCGCGGAGATTGACAGCTGACGCATTGCGAAGTGAAAAAGCTCGAGGCAGGTTGTCGGACATAAAATACACCTGAACAGGCCCCAAACTGGCTGCGGCAGAAAGCCCGATATTGGCAGAAGAACGGTCGTTTATGCTATACATGGCACCCAACTGAAGCCAGCTTAAAGGTGTCCAGCGCGCGGATGCGCCCATTGCCCAGCGGTCACGGCCTGCTCCACTGACCATCATACCGTTAACGCCTAAAAGCCAGCGCTTGTTCAAGGCATAGCTTATACCGCCGAAATAGCGTGCGGGCAGTGTGGTGGAAAAATTTTCATCCGTTCTTTTGAATTGAAAAATATCGTTCAAGGTATCTAATTTGACATCAAAATCAAGGCTATCTGCCCCGTTGATGATATCTGACCCGGGGAAATCCACACCTTTATATTCATATTGTCCATTGCTTCGATAATAGCGGGCATTTTCAGACCAGTTTATTTTCCCTCCGAGGTCAACGACAGAGGCGCTGATGGACAGTTTTTCACTTATTTGTACCTGCGCACCGAGGTCAAAAGCAAGACCTGAGTTGGAAGAAAAGATCTTGTTTTTGGCATTTGCTATATCAATATTAAAACCAAGGCCAGAAGTATCAAAAGCCGATATCAGGGAAGAACTGTGAAAACCGTAGTCAGTGTTCAGTTCCAACTGATAGATGTCGGAATTGGTGTACAAGTTAGCCTTTTTTCGAGCATCATCTGTATCCAGGGCACTGACGCCGTTGAGCCATTTCAGTCGCCCACCTATGTCTATCCTGCCCAAAGAGAATGCTGCGCCAGCACTCAATTCGCTCCAATCAAAAATATTGATATTGGGAGCCACGTCAACTGATTGGCCGATGTATTTAGCATTCCCGCTCCAGATCAGATCCGGCAGTGTCCTGGGATATTCCAATTGGCCGCTAAGCCGATTGGCATGGCCGGCCATCAAGCGCAATCCTGAGCCTAATTGAAAGCCAATAGAAATGGTTTCCAAGCGTTGCTCCAAAAAGAGGGTGTTTTGGTCTTCCAATTTCTCTATGGCGTTGCCAAAATCAATGACCGTTTTATCGCCCTGTTTTAAGAACACATCATTGTAGGCAATGTCACCAGAATGATGGGCATCTATCCCAAGCCCCGGCAATCCAATGATCAATTTTTTTCCTTTTGGGAAAAAGGCGGGATTTTGGGCATTGCTGTGCCAGATTTGATTGGCACCGTTTAGCATGAGCTCTTCTTGTGCGGCGACAATAAAAGTAGAGCAGCAGAACAACAGTGCGCATAATAGTTTTGGGGCGTATATATTCATAGGTATGTTATTTGTAAGAAATTTTCAAAAAATTCTCCCTGGAGCGCTTTGCCCCTTCCAATGGAGTGGTTTTGTAATGTTCCAATTCAATGATGTAATAGTCTAAGCCCGCTTTTTTGGCACCCTTGCTGAAAATTTCAGCAAAATCAATGGAACCGTCGCCGACCTCGATGGTCTCTCTTTTTTCAGTTTTAGCCATGTCTTTAACGTGGCAGAGTTTCCAGCGGCCAGGATAGCGATCAATCCAGTCCAGCACCTTATGGTTGGCAAAATTCACCCAGTACATGTCCATTTCATATTTGACCAGGGAGGGGTCCAACTTTTCCAAAAGCCATTCCATGAGCAATTTGCCATCAGGCCCTTTCATGGTAAACTCAAAATCATGGTTGTGGTAGGCGAACTGCATCCCAAGCGAACGGGCAAATTTGGCACCCGCCTCATACAGGGGTAGCAATTGTGCTATTTTGTCCCGTTCATTAGCGTCCATGTAAGGGCACACGAGGTACTTTTGGCCAAGTTTCGCAGCGGCTTCAAATGCGCGCTTTTTGTTGTCAGAAATAGATTTTGTAGCAGAAACATAGTCTTCCAGTTTCAGGTTGCAATGCCCTGAAGGCACTTTTAAACCATTGCTTTTAAGTACCTTAATGAGTTCCTGAGTGGGTAGTCCCCAAAATTTGCCTTCGTTAAAACCATAAACCTCTACTTCTTTGTAACCCATTTTGGCGATGGCTTCTATGACGCCTTTGGGATCCTTGTTGATGACATCCCTGACGCTATATAACTGAATCCCCAAATGTTTGACCTTGGGCTTAAAAAAATCAAGTGTGTCACCCTGAAGCGCCAAACTGGCTAAGGATAAACTGGTGTTTTGTAAAAACTGACGACGTGAGAGCATGATTGATAATTTTATGTCGCAAACGTAAAAAAATATCACTACTCAAAGCGCAAATTAAATAGACAACTTGCTTTTTTGATTTTTCAGGACAAATCACCTGCCACTGCTTATAACTTCTAAAGTATCCGTTTTGCTGTAATACTCCAAAATGCCCGTGGCGTCCACGCCATCAACATTTTCTTTGACCATTTTTTT
>CAZIKN010000163.1:0-11308 GCA_964539805.1 uncultured Saprospiraceae bacterium
GGAAATTGAACGTATGTTCAGGTAAAAAACCAATGCTCCGTTTAAAAAAAATCCGTTGCCCTTGGAAAGCGCAACAGACAAACACTGGGTTTTATGATGCAGGGGCAGCAGGGCTCGAACCCGCAGCCTACGGTTTTGGAGACCGCCACTCTACCAATTGAGCTATGCCCCTTTAAAAGTTAAGCGTTATGAGTTATGGGAGCGCGCGTAAAGCGCATGACCCATAACCCATAACCCATAACTTAATGTATTAGTCCAGAATCTCAGTTACCTGACCTGCACCTACCGTACGGCCACCTTCGCGGATAGCGAAACGGAGACCTTTTTCCATAGCGATGGTGTTAAGCAGTTTAACTTCGAGTTCGATGTTATCGCCAGGCATTACCATCTCAACGTTTGCCGGGAGTTTTACGTCGCCAGTTACGTCAGTGGTACGGAAGTAGAACTGTGGACGGTAGCCATTGAAGAATGGGGTGTGACGACCACCTTCTTCTTTTGACAATACGTAAACAGAGCACTTGAAGTTTTTGTGTGGTTTAACGCTGCCAGGTTTGCAGATAACCATACCGCGCTTGATTTGCTCCTTGTCAATACCGCGAAGGAGAAGACCAGCGTTGTCACCAGCCTCACCACGATCGAGCAATTTGCGGAACATTTCCACACCTGTGATGGTAGAAACCATTGGCTTCTCACCCTCTTTCATCATACCGATGATTTCAACAGGATCGCCAACATTGATTACACCACGCTCGATACGGCCAGTAGCAACAGTACCACGACCAGTGATCGTGAACACGTCTTCAACAGGCATAAGGAATGGCTTGTCTGTTTCGCGAACAGGCTCTGGAATATCAGAGTCACATGCTGCCATCAATTCATCAATCTTGGCAGTCCATTTTGGATCACCTTCAAGGGCCTTCAATGCAGAACCTTGAATGATAGATGCATTGTCACCATCAAACTGGTAAGAAGAAAGGAGTTCGCGAAGTTCCATGTCAACGAGTTCGAGCATTTCTGCATCGTCCACGAGGTCAACTTTGTTCATAAAAACAACGATCTTTGGAACACCTACCTGACGAGCAAGAAGGATGTGCTCACGAGTCTGAGGCATTGGGCCGTCAGTAGCAGCACAAACCAAGATGGCACCGTCCATTTGAGCGGCACCCGTGATCATGTTCTTAACATAGTCAGCGTGACCTGGACAGTCAACGTGTGCGTAGTGACGGTTAAGCGTCTCGTACTCAACGTGCGCTGTGTTAATGGTGATACCGCGCTCTTTCTCTTCAGGAGCAGCGTCAATAGAATCATAAGATGCTACCTTTGCCAAGCCATGCTTTGACAATACGGTTGTAATAGCCGCAGTGAGGGTAGTTTTGCCGTGGTCAACGTGACCGATGGTACCGATATTTACGTGGGGTTTGGTACGCTGAAATGTCTCTTTTGCCATTGGAAAAGACTTTAAATCAAAAAGTAAGTGAAAAATTTGTTTATTCTGTGATAATTCGATAATGTGATGATGTGATAATATTGTAAACCTATCCTTACCACATTGAGAAACTATCAGAATTAATCACTTTGCTTCGAGCTGTTGATGAGAATTGAACTCACGACCTCTTCCTTACCAAGGAAGTGCTCTACCCCTGAGCTACAACAGCAAACCTTTTGAGCGGCGGACGAGATTCGAACTCGCGACATTCAGCTTGGAAGGCTGACACTCTACCAACTGAGTTACCACCGCAAAAACCAATGTGATAATATGATAACCAATGAACATGATAACCAAGCCCTTAGGATAATTATCATATTGTTTCATTATCAAATTATCACATCGGAAAAGTGGGGGCGGTGAGATTCGAACTTACTCAGCGATTAAACACCAGATTTACAGTCTGGCCCGGCTCTCCGACTCCGGCGCACCCCCTTTCTACAAGGAAAAAACAAGAACGATGAACTTTTTATGCCCTTAACTCAAACAAAAAAACGCACATCATCCAGCATCTATCCCTCATCATAATTTAGAGCCACCAGAGGGACTCGAACCCCCGACCAGCTGATTACAAATCAGCTGCTCTACCAACTGAGCTACGGTGGCGTATAAACCATTTTAATGACTTATTACCTGCGTTTTCAAAGGACTTTCACAACCCCTTTTCAAAAGCGAGTGCAAAGGTAATACGAGTGTTTGAAATGAAAAAACAATTTTTAAAAAAAATCCTAAAAAATATTGAAACATTTGCCCTGCAAATCAAAACTGCTTGAAAAACAAGCAATTTAGCATCATGAACAACCTCTTAGAATATTGTACCGAACATTCCTCCCATTCAGATGAGGTACTACAGGCCCTCGAACGGGAAACACAGCTTCGAACCTTGTCGCCACAAATGCTAAGCGGGCCGCTTCAGGGCACCTTATTATATATGATAGCAGCCATGATCCGCCCCACCCTTGCCCTCGAAATTGGCACCTTCACAGGGTATGCTGCCATTTGCATGGCAAGAGGCTTGGCTGACAATGGTATGTTGCACACCATAGAGGTCAACGATGAATTGGCCTGGATCATTCGAAAGTACCTACTAAAGGCTGGAGTTGAGGAAAAAGTTCAATTGCACCTGGGTGATGCCCGCCAAATCATCCCTACCCTGCCTGATGCTTTTGATCTGGTATTTATGGATGCCGGCAAATTGGATTATCCCCTGCATTATGAACTGGCTCTCTCCAAAATGAAATCGGGCGCATTCCTTCTTGCCGATAATGTGCTTTGGGATGGCAAAGTAGCTGGCGGCGATACCAAAGATGAAACGGCCGTGCTGCTCCGCGAATTTAATTCTTTTGTGCAGCAGGACAACCGAGTGGAAAATGTCCTGCTACCCGTTAGGGATGGCTTAATGGTGGTAAGGAAGAAGTAAGGGCCTGTTTCCAAACATGCCGCACTACAGTGGATCTTGAGCAAAACATTTAATCGTTACTTAATACATTTTTCATCCATGACCCAAAATGTCGAAACCTATTTTTTAGAAGGTTGTGGCCGCTGTGATTTGGGCGGCACGCCGGAATGCAAGGTGCATCGCTGGCGAGACCTGCTGCTTGCCCTGCGCAACATTGTACTGGCATGTGATTTAACTGAAGAATGCAAATGGGGTGTGCCATGCTATACCTATCAGGGAAAAAACATTGCTCTGATCTCAGCGGTAAAGGACAACTGCTTTATCAGTTTCTTTAAAGGGGCTTTGCTACAGGACGAACAGGGGATATTGAGCTTTGCCGGAGCCAACTCACAAGTGGACAAGATGATCCGTTTTACCCAAATGAAGGAAATTATTGAAAAAGAAGAATGGATAAAAAACTACTTATTTGAAGCCATAGAAGTGGAAAAAGCAGGCCTAAAAGCACCTAAAAGCAAAATGCCGGATCTTCCTGTGGAATTGTTGCGCAAATTTGATGAAATACCCGCCCTACAAACGGCCTTTGAGGCCCTTCCGCCCGGAAAACAACGGGGCTGGCTGTTGTATTTCTCGGAACCCAAACAAACCCAAACCAAGGAGACCAGAATTGTACAATCCGTGCAAAAAATTATGAACGGGGAGGGGCCACATGATCAATACAAAAAAAAGCCGATTTTGCCCAAGCTTAAGTGATCTCGGAATGTTGTAACCTTACAACCGCCTCCGAAACCCGTAACTTCAAGCATTTCATAACTTGTATTTACCCTGAATCGTGAACTTATTATTTTATCGTTACTAAGTAATTGATAGCACCTTCTTGCCCTATTGCTCCTGAAAGGCTCAACAATTGGACATATTCAAACATGATGGAAGCCAGAATATCAGCCTTATTGATTTGCAGTTTTTGCTGGGCTATTTCCATTTCCACAATTTCCAAAGGCGTAATTTGGTTGCGCAAGTCCGGATTGTCGAGCATTTTGCGGATCAGGCTGTTTTCCAAGCGCTCTTGTATCAATTCATGTTTTTTGAACAGGTTTTCGACACGGACAAATTGGTTTTCGATCTCGTTCCTGAGCTTTTCACTTGTCCAGGCCGCCTCGTTTTCAGCCTTTCGAAGATCAAGCAGTGCAGCTGATTTTTTGTAGTGATTGTTGGACGGCAGCGGCACGGTGAGGCCAACGCGAACATTAAAATTATTGGCAGGATTGAACCGCTTGGGCATTTCCACATACAAGGGGCGCTGATAGCCAGCGGAAAAATTGCTCAATATCTGCCTGTTTTGAGCAGAAATATAGTTCAAGCGCGCCTTTTCCAATTGGATATCGGCCATTTTGGACTCAAAAAGTGGTAAGGTAAAAGCTGAGGCCACTTTCAAGGCGGCAACACGCGCGCGCACATCGGACAACAGTATCAGGTCATTTTGGTCAATCTGCGAAAAATTGCCGGCAAGCTGGCGCAAGCGATTGTGGTATGCCGTGGCCGTATTATCAAGTTCTTGCAGTGCAAGCTGATTGCGGTTGCGGTCTTCCTCGGCATCCAACACCTTGGAAACTTTTACGTCCAAGGTACCCGTGGCCAACATCTCGCGCAAAATCCTGTGTTCCTTTTCCAGCAAAGAATCCAAACGCAGGCAGGCGGCCCGCTTAGGCACTACAAAAAGATAGCCCGCCAAAGCCTCATACCGCTCAAAAAGTGCTTCCTCCTTCAGCACACGACTCTCTGCAGCGATAGCCGCAACTTGGGCATTTTTGACCTGCTTTTGCCGCTGACGCTCCAGAAAACTATTGAACCCGACCTGTAACTGGTAGGTATCTTCATTGCGGAGATAACCAAAAATAGTATCCCCGAGCGCGCTGCCATTGATGCCAACACGCAGGGCAATCTGCCTCAAGACCGGATCATGCACCTTCAGCCCCTGGGCAGTGGTTTGGAGTGCCTGATTTTGGTTGTATCGGGTATCCCGCTCGGCAGTGGCCAATACTTCTGCAATGGTCAATACCTGTGCTGGCAATGTTCTAAAAAGGAACAACAGGGCAAAAATAGCCGTCAAGTATTTTATCATCAAATATTGGTTAAATTAATGGTGATTTTCTCGGAAATGAAAAATGGATTGTCCTCGGGCAAACGGATGAATAACTCTCTCCCCCATGACCGGACCTCAATAAACTTGCGCAGGCGAAGTGGCAGCTCGGTCAGTTTCGGGTTGCTGCCCACAATGATGCCTTTTGTCTTGATTTCAGGGCGCGCTGTTGATGACAGTTCTACCTCCTGGCCGATGGAAAAAGGTACCACCACTGTTTCGTGGATAAAGCCGACAATACGGTTGGGCGCACGTGGGTTGACCTTCATCAAATCACGATGCGCAGGCACGAGCGCATGCTGACCAAAAAAAATTTCCTCAATGTATCCGTCTATCGGGGCAAGCAAGAACAGTCTTCCGCGCTCCGCTTTTAGAAATTGGATTTCCGTTTGTGACAATCCCGTTTTTACACTGGCTATACTGCGCAAGGCAGCCTGTTTGGAGTCAATGAGCCGCAGCTCTTCTGTGGTCTCCCTTTCGAGATTAGCCATTTCTTTTTGTAAAGCGGTGATTTTTTCTGTGACTAATTTGCTTTCCGGTGCAGCGCCAAGATCACCATAGATGTTTTTCCGGTAAGAAGTTTTTAAAGAATCTTCGGTTCGGAGCAGTCGGATTTGGGTGTTTATCTCGCTGATTTTTGCTTTCAGGCGCAGGCGGGCAAGTTCTTTTTCTTTTTCCAGAATAGCGCTTTCCGCATTGCGCTCCGTTTCGGTACGCGTAATATTGGCACGCTGCTCTGCTTCTGTTTTATCCAGCTCGGCACGGGTAAAAATAGCCAGCGTATCGCCTTTTTTGATCAAATCACCTGGTTTGACACGCAGTTCCTGCACGGCAATATCGTGATCAAAATTAAGTGTTTGGGGCTCCGTTTCGGCAATGCCAAAGAACGAGTTGGTGCTTTGCCCCTGAAAATCGCGGGCAATCCAGATACAGCCGAGCAGCGCAGCCGGAAACAAGAGATAAAGGATATTAAACTTCATGTTCAATCAATCATTGAATTTTCATTTACAGATTGTTTGCTCAGGCGCTTGACCATGATCCCGTTGAGGGCTTCGAGGGCCTGCAAAAGCTGTGTATTCTGCTTTTCGTCACGGAGAACGAGGAAGTATTCGTGTTCCTGAATCACGGAGCCCAAAACCTTGCTTGATTCATTTCGGATTTCGTCTAAGGAACTGCGACTACAGAACTGTGCCAAAATCTGTTCAACAGCAGGCATGACCTCTCGGTCTTCTATGCGCAATCGGAGTTCCCATATCACGTGATTGCCCATGTGGAAGGGTGTAAACTTTAGGCAAACCGCTACAATGCAAAAAAGGCTTGTCCCTAAAATAGCAATGGGAAAAACATAAGAGCCACAGGCAATACCCGTACCGAGCGCAGCAAACATAAAGATAATGTCACGCGGGTCACGAAACGAAGTACGGAAATTGATGATGGTCAGGGCACCCAAAATACCCAGCCCTGAGGCTACGGAATCGCCTATGCTCTGCAAGATCATGGTGGCAATGAGCGAGCTGAGTATAAGCGACTGGATATAGTTGCCTGTTTTTAGTGTTTTCGGACTGGTTTGCCAGTACGTGAATGCGATGAGCGATGAACACAGAAAAGCCAGCAAGAAGGTGAAAAGCACCATTTCAAAACTTGGATTCTGGATTTTCGCGTACTGCGAAAAAAATTCTTGCATGTAAAACCGGGTAACTTAAAGAGGGCTTGAGCGCTGTTCTTATAAACATTCCGGAGGGGAAAAACGGTTTTTCCCCCTCCGGATAACTCTTGCCTTTCAGTAATAAAAATTAAAAAATCTACTCTATTATAAGCTTGGCATGCCCAATGGGCTTTTCCTTTGAATACACCGTAAGAAGACACAATCCGAATGGCAGCTCACCCACTGATATTTCCGTTCCGATAAATGAACCGAAGCGCAAAGAACGTAAATTTAAACCACGTATATCCGTCAGGCGAATTTCCACCTCTTCTAATTTTTCAAGGACGGAAAGTTGCACACTTTCGCTCGTTGGGTTTGGAAAAAGATGCAAAATGGTCTTAGCGTTGACCAAATTTTCAACGGCAGTGCTCAGTTTGTTCTTGTAAAATACGTTGCTTCCTGACAAGTAAGTTGCGCCTACATCTTTAATTTTCTGCATAAGCTTACCTTCGCCCCATAAACACCGCCTATGTACAAAATAATTTTTACCCTCGCAATCGCTTGTTGTACCACTGCCATTTTTGCCCAACAGCGCCCTACCCCACCCTACTTTGCATCCGATACCCCCGAATGGGCCAGGATGATGCTTGAGCCCAACCCAAATGTCCGAAAAATTCAGGCTGCCTATCATGCTTATTATGAGGAAAGAGCCTTCCAGAAAAACACCTATACCCAGTTTTACAAACGCTGGATGCAATGGGCCAGACCCTTTGCACAAGCAGATGGCACACTCGCCTTCCCCGGTAACGAATCCTTGCAGGAACAGGAGCAGGAACTGTTGCGCTTGCACAATAAAGCAAATGCAAATCTTAAAGAATCCGGGGCAGCCACCTGGGCCTTCCATGGTCCCAAGGTTCACTTTTTCCCCGATGCCTCCGCTCAAAGCGTTGATCACACCAATATATATGCCTTTGATATTTACGCAGCCAACCCAAGCATACTCTATGCCGGGGGAGAAGCCGGAGGTCTTTGGAAAACCACCGATAAGGGCCTGAACTGGACGCTGCTCACGGCCAATGTGCTGCATGATGCCTTTGGAGCCGTGGAAATCAATCCCAAAGATCCCGAAATGGTGTATGCCGGCACGAGCGGCAAACTCATTAAAACTGCCGATGGCGGTGCCAATTGGCAGACCGTTCTCACAGAAAACAGTTTCTGGGCACAGGAAATTTATGTGCATGAGACCACACCCGATATCGTATTGGTGGCCAGCGAACGAGGCCTCCTGCGTAGCACAGATGGCGGTGCCAATTGGGTCAAGCAATGGAATGGCATAAATGTTTGGGGCGTAAAGGCCAAACCAGGTGACCCCAACACCATCTGGTGCATCCGTGACAATGGCAATGGCGCTGATTTTATGATCTCCACCGATGCCGGCGCAACGTTTACGGCTTCCAGCACGCCCATGTGGACGCCAACGGGCAATCGTCAGGTAACTGGCGCCATTATCGCTCCATGCCCCTCCAGGCCCGATAAAGTATATGCCTACCTCAGCGGCGAAGGCGATGCCCTTGGCGGCTATATCGGCGTATTTGTCAGCACAGACGGTGGCAACAACTGGACGAACACCAACCCGAACAAACTTATCGGCCAACCTTATGCTATTCCCAGCCATACCAACATAATGGATGCCAATGGCGTGGACTGGTTCACTCAGGGTTTCTATGACCAGGCCATAGTGGTCAATCCACTGAATGACAACCAGTTGATAGCTGGCGGCTGCTCTTGGTTCCGCAGCAATGACGGCGGTGCCACCTGGTTTAGCTATGGCGGCTATGTCAGCAGCGCAGGCATTACGGGTGATAGGCATCCAGATATTCAATGGGCTGCCGCTGTGGGCAATGAGCTCTGGATCTCTTCGGACGGCGGCATGGTGTATTCTACCAATTTCGGAAAAGACGTGGCAGGTCGAAACAATGGCATCAGCGGCGCGGCCCTCTGGGGCTTTGATGCGGGCTGGAACGAGGATATTCTGGTAGGCGGGCGTTACCACAATGGCAACATGGCCTTCCATGAGAGTTTCCCCAAAGGTATCTATTATGCCATCGGTGGTGCGGAGGCCTCAACAGGCTATGTAAACCCTGGCCCTGAACGCAAAATTTATCATTCTGACATAGGTGGCGACATCATAAAGCCCGGTTTTGGCAATGGTTTGGGCGGATTTCCGGTAACTACCTGGCCCAATGAGAGCTATGCCTATTACGAAAACTCGGAGATGGAATGGCATCCCGATTGCTGGAACATCGTTTACCTTGGCAAAGACAACAAACTTTGGCGATCCACGGACGGCGGCACTACATTTACCGCCCTGTACACTTTCCCCGGCGCTGCCAACCGCAAGGTCCTTGAGATAGAAATCTGTAGGAATGATCCCAACCGCATGTACATCACCCAGTTTAATGGCACCGATGATGTGGTATATCGCAGTTATGATGCCGGTAAAAGTTGGCAAAACTGTACTGCCCTGCCCCTCCCCAACAATAATGATCGAATCAAAATGGCGCTAAGCGCCAACAACCCCGATGTGCTGTGGGTTTCCGTGAGCTACGGATCCAATGGCAAAAAAGTGTACAAATCCACCGATGCCGGCATCACTTGGCAAAACATGACCAGCAACATCCTCAACGGCGCTACCATAAGCTGCATCATGGCTCAACACGGCACGGATGGTGGCGTATATCTTGGCACCACAAAGGGTGTTTTTTACCGGAACAATACAATGCCCGACTGGCTGCCCTACACCGACGGTTTACCCATCAGCCTGGAACCCAACAAGTTAAAACCCTTTTACAAAAATGGCCTGATCCGGGTGGGTGCCTGGAATGGTGGCGTTTGGGAGGCAGCTTTGTTTGAGCCAAGTGCTGTACAACCCTTGGCCATGGTCAATCAATTGCGCAGCTTCTGCCCTTCTGATACCTTCTACTTTGACGACCACTCCGTAGTAGCGCACAACAACATCTCTTGGGCCTGGCAATTTACAGATGCCCAATCGGTTATCGGTGCCAACACAAGAACGCCTCGCGTAGTGTTCAATACCGCAGGCATAAAATGGGCGATCATGACCCTGACAACACCTCAAGGTGTATTCGTGGACAGTCTTAGCGTACAGGTAGGCGACGAATGTACTAATCTGCTACCCGAAGCCGCTCCCGGGAAAGCCCTTAATTTTGACGGCGATGGCGATTATGCCACCGTCAGCGAATCCCTCAAACTGAACAGCAACACTGCCACCATCAGCGCCTGGATCAAGCCCCTTGGAAACCAAGTCCCCTGGGCTGGCTTGATACTGTGTCGGGGCGGAAACACCACGGCTGGCCTGCATTTTGGAGAAAACAATGAACTGCACTATATGTGGAATGATGCAAACTGGTGGTGGGAAACCGGCCTGTACCCTCCCTTGGATGAATGGAGCCATGTTGCTTTAGTCATTGAGCCAAACAAAGCCACCATTTACCTTAACGGTATACCAAGCGCGTTGAGCACCACCCACGATATAGAAGAATTCGACTCCCCATTGGTGCTCGGCAGCGACCCAGGCTGGAATGACCGCTTCTTTAAAGGCATCATGGACGAGGTCTGTTTTTATGATAAAGCATTGACACAGGACCAGATACGCGAGGAAATGCACCTCACCCGCACCCACACGGATACGGATGGCCTGCGAACTTACCTCCAGTTCAATGAGGCAGAAGGCCCCGCATTCGACCGCACCGGCCCCGGTTTCGCCAGCTTGGGTGGCGATGCGCAGCGCGTTGTTTCCACGGTGGCGGTTGGCCCGGGTGTAAGCAGCCGAAAAAGTGTGAACAGCACAGGTGCACTGAGTTTCGGCAGCACGGGTGTAACCACTACTTTTGCAGCTAATAGCGTTCTGCCAGAAGGCGAATTGGTGCTTACCCGCTTGGATATAGCCCCTGATCAGTCGCCTGCGGCAGACAGCATCAGTCGCAGTTATTGGGTGATGCAGCATTTTGCAGAAAACCTGGTATTTGATGAACTACAAGCCATCCAATTTGATCAAATCGGCAACGCTCCGGCAGGAACAACCGCCCAGCAATACCGGCTTGCCACCCGCCCGCCCCGTGCCGACGGCAGCAGCTGGGAGACCAACGACACTGGCGACCAGCTGACCACAGGCCCCGATGGTTCTATTGTTTTCAGCACTGGCAACAATGTGCTAACCCCTGCGCAGTTCATCATTGTACGGCCAACAACCGTAGCCACGAAGGAAAGCGATACCTTAAAACCCGAGGTCAGCATTGCACCCAATCCAGCGGCATCCAATAGCACCCTGCACATCAGTACCAACCTGGCAGGCAAAGTAAAAGTCAAACTCTACGACGCCAAAGGCCGCGCCGTACGCTTAGCCACCTGCGAGCAGAATGGCCAGTTGTACCTGAATGGGCTTCCGGCAGGAATATATACCTGCGCTGTGGAAAGTGAGGAGGCGATGTGGTTTGGGAAGGTGGTGGTGGAGTGAAAAAGCCTTCAAAGTCTTGTAAATGACTACATCAGGAAACTCCCGGAATATGGCTACCACCGTATTCGTTTACGTTGTACAACCTATTCGCCGCACTTCTACGG
>CAZIKN010000164.1:0-11212 GCA_964539805.1 uncultured Saprospiraceae bacterium
ACCGATTTGACTGCAATTGAAGGAAATTGATGACTGCCCGTTGATGGAAAAGGCCAAGGGTGAGCAGCCGGTAGAACCATTGTTCAACGCGGTGGCGAGCACGGTCGCTTGGCCGTTATTATCAAGAAACGCATCCACCGGAGATTTGCAAACAGCGGCCGTCGGTGTAGCGGCGGATTGGAATTCATACGCACCCATGTCGGCAATGCTGCCGCCTGTGAGGGCATCAAACCTGGCGTTTCCGTCAAGGTCGTCTGCGGGCGCATCGCTGTCTTTGGCTGCATCAATGGCAGGAGAGCAGATTTGCAGGCGCAGGTTGCCTGTAGTGCCGAGGCCAACAGGCGGCTGACTGATGAAGAACGGATCAGCGTTGAGGCAATCGGTACACGGGGTGTAAGCGCCCTGAACGATACTGTTTGTGATGACAGGTGTAGCATTTCGATTGTCAATTTGCCCTGCATTTCCCCAGAGGATACAGTTGATAATGGAGGGAGAACAGATTCCGGTGAATGCGTCATTGTACATAGCACCCACGCCAAAGTCGGCCTGATTCCCGGAGAAAGTACAGTTCACAAATACCGGACTACTCACGCCACCGGGTGAATCTACGGCATCGTTGAACACCCCGCCGCCGATGCGCTCTGCTTTGTTCCCGGAGAAGACGACATTGGTAAATGAAGGGCTGCTGTTGCCGTTATTGCCGCCGAAATTATAGGTGGCACCGCCATCTCGCGTGGCTTTATTTCCAGAAAAAACACAGTTTACAAGGTCTGGACTGCTATTTCCCCTGTATCCATCATTGAACAAACCGCCGCCATTACGCGCAACATTTCCAGTAATAATACAATTGAGGATACGCGGATTACTCTGGCGGCCAACACCGCTGCCGTCGTTGTAGATACCACCTCCGTTTTGTGTCGTCTCTCCGTTTCCTCCGGTGATGGTAAAGCCATCCAAAACTGTATTGTTATTGGTATGATCAAACCACACAACATGATAAGCATTGTCAACGAGATCCGGAATACCGATGTCGCCACTTAGTACAGTACCGTTGGTAGCCGGATCAGGATCACGGTCACCAAGCCCCGGGCTACCCGTGTTGGGGAATCCACCAAGGACTTTCACCCCGTTTTTTATGTTGAAAAAGATACTTCGGTCAGGGCCATTAGTCGGTTTGTAGGTGCCTTCGGCCACCCAGATTTGGTCGCCCGGACTGGCTACAGTCAGCGCTTGCTGCAAATCCCGAAAAGCACAGTTCCAACTCGCACCGTTACCAAAAGGCGTGGCAACGGCAGCATTCACATACCAGATAGAGCCAGGAGCAGGGCAACAATCAATAACCTCTACATCCAGCGTACCCGTATTGGAGCAGCCGCCGTAATAGGCAGAAGTTGTTAAGGAGACCGTGTATGTTTTCATGCCCGTGCTAATGGGCAGAGCAGTTGTTACATTGTTGAAATCGCCAAAACCATCGGGTACAAAATTGCCGCTGGGGTTGCCAATGCCCTCACCCGTCCAGGAAACCGTACTGCTCGCTGCCGCTGGAATAGACAGGCTGAGCGTAACGCCCAAACAGGCCGGACTGGAGGGAGTGGCGGTAATGTTGACTGTTGGCGTTAAAAAAATGATAAAACTTTGCTTTGAGCAATTGCTGGAGCAGCCATTGCCATCCGTAATGGTGACGAAGACCGTATAGTTTTGGTATAAATTTCCGGCGGTCACGCTAATTGATTGTCCCGTTGTCGAGCCCTGTATGGTACCGCCGCCGCTGATGCTCCAACTGTACGAAGCCATGCCTGCCGGTGCGGTGTAAATGTTGCCCGATGAGTTGTTGCACACATACTCTTCACCTGTGATGCTGCAAGAGGGTGGGGGGCAGGTAAAAGTGTTTTCATCATATCCCATATCAAAACCACCATCAATAGGCCGTGCATCGCCGTCAAAATCATCGGCAGGTGCTCCCGTAGCCGTCCCAGTGTTTTTGCAGGGCGAGCCGTTTTGCAGGTGAAAATCAGTCCCGCTGACAAAAAGCGGGTCGGCGTTGATGTTGCCCGTGCCCGGATAGATTCCGCTGGCCTGTTTTACATCGGAATAGGAAATATTGACCACACCGTTCGGATTATAGACGGAAGGCCCGGCCCCCCAGATGATGCAGTTTTTCAAAGTAGCCGTGGAGCTACCATAGTTGGTAATGGCGCCGAGATTGGGGAAGGTCGGGTTTTCAGAAAACGTGCAGTTGGTGATTACCGGAGCGCTGACACCGCCATTCCAGTTGGCCAAACCGCCAAAGTTGTTGCCCGCAAACAGGCAGTTGGTGATATTGGGTGCAGCTGTTTGCAGGGTCATTCCGTAAACAGGGTTGTTCAAAATCGTACAATAGCTCACTTCGATGGGCGAGCCGTGCTGGATGCCCAAGGCAGCATGGTTCAGGTTGCCTGTAAAGTCGCAGTGTGCTACCGAGCCGGAACAACCGTTGAGGAACATGCCGCTTCCGTTCACTCCGCCCGGATAAGTATCCAGCGCATTGGCCGAAAAAGTGCAATTGTTGGTTGTGGTAGCAGAATTGGAACTGTACACTCCTCCACCATAACAAGCCGCATTGCCGCTAAACGTGCAGTCATTGATGGTGATGGTCATGTTTAAGTTGCATATCCCGCCGCCGTAGGTATCCTCGTCTGAATTGGGCGTGGTGTTATTGTTGAAGGTGCAATGGCTGACCGTCATGGTTGACTGATCGTTGTACATAGCGCCGCCGTAGTTCTGCCCGGAGCTGTTTACTGCACGCGCTTCATTGCCTGAAAATGTGCAGTAAGTGACGCTCGGAGCGGAGTAGGAATTGTACATCCCGCCGCCACGGCTGTCTGTGGAGGTGGCATTGGAGCGCTGCGCCGTGTTGTTGGAAAAAATGCAGTTGGTCACGGTCGGAGAGGCGTACAGGTTGTACATGCCGCCGCCGTGGCAATGCGGCGCAATGTCGCTTGCGTAGCCGCCCGTTATGGTAAACCCGTCCAGCACGGCGGTACTTGTGAGCGGGCTGCCGGATGTAAAATTATTGAAAATGACGTGGTAGGAGTTGTCGGTGCTCAAGCCCTGATCACCAATATTACCGCTCAAAATAGTCGGGTGCGCCACCCAATCGCGGGCACTCAGATCAGGGTTGCCCATATTCGGAAATCCGCCGAGGATTTCCACACCGGGTTTCATCACAAAGGAAATACTGCGGTCGGTGCCGTTAGTGGGTTTGTAGCTGCCTTCAGCTACCCAAATTTGTGTGAGCGTGGCACAAGGGCAGAGCAGTGCGCTTTGCAGGTCGGTAAACGCATCGGTCCAGGAAGTGCCGTCGTTTGCGCCCGTGGCAGCAGCATTGACGTAAAAAATATTGCCTGGTGGGCAACAGGCGCTCAATGCACCCGCGAAGGTGGTCAGCAGCCCCGTGTTGCTGCCGATGGTAAAGGTGCCGCCACCGAAATTTTGCACGATGCCGGAGTTGGAGGAGATGGCGCTGTTGTCGCTGGCGTTTTCGCTGATGCGGCCTGCGTTGTAGATGCCAAAATTCCCGGTGCCGGAAGAGGTGGAGCCGACGACGATGGTGCCGTTGTTGTCCACAGTGCCTAAGTTGGAGAGGGCTTTGTCTGCCCAGTCATTGATGGTCAGTTCGCCATTTGTGGTGAGGGTCAGCGTTGCGGAGGCTGCCACCGCGACCGATTTGGCGAGCGCCCCCGCTGCGCTAATGCTCGGCTGGTTGGGCATGCCACCGGGGATGCTCACATTGTCAGTGGCATCCGGCACACCCGCCGACCAGTTGTCTGCATCGAACCAGTCAGTGTTGTCCGAGCCGTCCCAGTTGGTTTGGGCCTGGAGCATTTGAAGGCCAAGTGCACCAGACAAAACAAATTTAATCAGGAACAAGGTGAAAAGTTGTTTCTGGAAAAAGCCGCCGGAGCGGTAAGCGGTGCGCGGTGCGGAGTATATCATGTATATCAGTTGTTTTAAAAAAACTTGTTTGATGAACTTGTTTTACCCAAAGGTATTCAGGGCCCGCGTGAAAACGGGGCGGCATTGTCCCAAAGACGGGTTTCATTGTCCGAAACGCTGGCTATATTGACCGAAAAATTTTTTGGGCCCTTAGTCTCCCGTTTTTTTACATTTGGCACCTGCAATTTGTTATACCTTTGACGTGTATATGAGAATTGTAATTTGTTTTGCCATTTGCTTGTGCGCCAATTTTCTCTTGGCCCAATCCAAATTCTTTGACTCTGTGGAGCAACGTCTTGCTGCCACACAGGTGGACACCCAACGCCTCGAATTCCTCCGGCAACTGACTAATGCTGCCTTTAACCTTGACTTCAAAATGGCCCTCGGATACGCCAAAAGGGGCGTGGCCTTGGCCGAACAAACTGCCAATAAAGACTGGTTACCAATATTTTATGAAATGCAAGGCCGTATGCATGCTAACTTGATGCAGCTTGATTCGGCCATGCTTTTTTTTGACAAGGCCATGACGGGCTACCGCCAGGTGAACAAC
This sequence comes from uncultured Saprospiraceae bacterium, assembly GCA_964539805.1. Taxonomy (GTDB): domain Bacteria; phylum Bacteroidota; class Bacteroidia; order Chitinophagales; family Saprospiraceae; genus M3007. The sequence goes on from CAZIKN010000164.1 coordinate 4,526, forward strand.
AAAAAAGGTGAAGCCACCACATCCTTCAAAATAGCCTGGATACATAAAAGAAAAAGCGAAATAGAAAAATCCATAGCCGCCGACCTTCATGCCCTGCGCTTGATGGAAGAATTGGGCGATCAGGAAGGTATTGCCAATGCCCTGAGCCGCGTCTCCGATGATTTGAGTCGCCAGGGCCGACAATCGGAAGCCTTGGAGTACGCCCAACGCAGCATTGATATTTGCAAAAAACACAACTTGACCCGTGAAATGCCCTTTGCCCTGCGCTACGCGGGCGATGCCTGCATCTCCATGAAAAAACCTCAAGAGGCATTCGAGTATTACGACCAGGCGCTCACCCTGACGCGCGCCACCGATGCCTCGCTAAGCAGCCTTGCCGACATCATCAACAGCCGGGGCAATGCGCTCAAACGCTTGGGCCGCTACACAGAGGCTTTGGAAGATTACAAGGTCTGCCTCGCCAATTCCCAAAAAGCCAACTACCCGGGCGGCATTTCCACCGCTATAGCCAACCTCGGCGAAGTCAACCTGTACTTAGGCAACTACCCCGAAGCCCTGCGCTATCAGTTGGAAACCGTCCGTATGCAGGAGGAAGGCGGCGACCTGGGCAACCTGACCGAAAACTACGGACACCTCAGCACCATTTATGAGCGCTTGGGCAATTACAAATTGGCCCTCGAATACCAGAAAAAAGCCCGCCTGATGCGCGACAGCACGGCTTCCTTGCAAAGCGACCAGACCATTTCGGCACTGCGCACCCAATACGAGACCGAACAAAAAGAAGCCACCATAAGCGCGCAAAAGCAACAGATTGCGCAGCAGCGCATCGTGCAATGGCTTGGCTTGGGCATCGTCGCCCTGCTGGCTCTCATGGCTTTCTTTTTTTGGAAAAATGCACAGGCCCGCAAAAAGGCCAACGACCTGCTGGCCGCCAAAAACGCCGAGAACGAACTGCTGTTGAAGGAAATCCACCACCGCGTGAAAAACAACCTGGAGGTGGTGTCCAGCCTTTTGGCCCTGCAAAGCGCCCAAGTGGATGACCCCAACGTAAAAGATGCCATGCAAGAGGGCCAAAACCGAGTGCAGTCCATCGGCATTGTGCATCAAAAACTCTATCAAAGGGACAATTTGGCCTCCATTGAGATGAAAGATTACCTGCTCAACCTCAGCGAAAGCGTGCTGGACACCTTCGGGGCCGATGACCGCGTCAAAATCAACTGCGTCATGGACCAACTCGAAGTGGATATTGACACCGCTGTGCCGCTGGGCCTCATCGTGAACGAATTGCTCACCAATGCGCTCAAATACGCATTTCCACAGGGGCAAAAAGGGGAAATTTACATCAAATTGGAGCAAAAAGCCGATCAAATGCTTCACCTCGAAATCAGCGACAACGGCGTCGGCAAATCGGGCGTCTCGGCGATGCAGGGCACCGGTTTTGGCACACAATTGATCCAGCTGCTCACGCGCCAACTCAACGGCAGCATACGTGAAACCAGCCACAAAGGCACCAACATCCAATTTGATTTTGACCTGAAAAAGGCCGCATGAAGGATAACACCATAAAAATACTCATCGTAGAAGACGAAATGCTCATCGGAGCCAAGATCTCCATGTTCCTCACAGAACTGGGCTATGACGTAACGGGCCTTTTGCCCCGCGCCGAGGAGGCCATACAAAACGCAAGCGAAAACCCGCCCGATATTGCCCTGCTCGACATCCAACTGAAAGGCAGCATGGACGGCATCACGCTGGCCCAACGGCTGAACGATGAACACCACATCCCCGTCATTTTCCTCACGGCCAATAGCGACAATGCCAGCTTCCAACGGGCAAAAATGGCAAAACCATACGCCTTTTTGGCGAAACCCTTTAAAAAAACGGACCTGCAGCGCGCTTTGGAACTGACCATTCAGCGCATGGCCGAGCAAGTGCCCGTCGCCGTAGCCGAAAAATCGGAAAAAGAAGATATTTATGTGATGAGCGATCGCATTTTTGTGCGGTACAAAGACCAGATGCACAAAATCAAGTTTGAAAACCTGCTCTACCTTGAAGCCGAGCGCAACTACTGCCGCATAGTGACCCACACCAAGGAATACCTGCTCTCCATGCCCATGAAACGCTTGGAAGACCAATTGCCCACAGCCGTTTTTCAGCGCATCCACCGCTCTTACATCGTCAATATGGCACTTATTGATACTATCAGCGAGGAGTCCGTGACCATTTCCCAAAAAGTGCTGCCCCTGAGCAAATCATACCGCGATGATTTTTTGCCACGTTTCAGGATGATGTAGATTTTTATTTATTGCTGCACCAATCCACAATGGCGTTGGCTCCGCATCGCTGTTGATAAACGGATAGTTCTTGTTCTTCAAATTACTGCCTGTTTTGCCTGTTTTTGATGATCAGTTATTTGCGTGTCGCGCTCGGCATTTCCCCAAATTCCTCCTGATACAATTTTGAAAAATAGGATGGGTCTTTAAAGCCTGTTCCCCAGGCAGCCTCGGTCACATTGGCGTCGCCGTTTTTAAGCAAAGCCTTGGCCTTGTTCAGCCGGTGTATTCGGATGAGATCAGATGGTGCTATATCCGTGAGCGCTTTCATTTTGCGGAACAATTGCGAACGGCTCATGCCCAATTTTTGGCAGAGCTGGGGTAAGCCAAAGTCCTCATAGGCGTAATTAGCCTCAATAATAGCGCGAACATTTTGCAAAAAAGTATCCTCTGCGTTGACAGGTTCATCCGCAGGTAAGGCAAAGACGGGCGCGAGTATATTTTGCTGGTATTTGAGCTGCAATTTGCGGCGCAGTTCCAACAGGTTTTCCACTGTCACTAACAGTTCCTCTTGATGAAAGGGCTTGGAAAGATAAGCGTCGGCACCCTTGCGCAGCCCGGCCAAGCGGCTTTGGACATCTGCTTTTGCCGTCAGCAGGACGATGGGAATATGGCTCGTGCGCTCGTCATGTTTCAACGCTTCCACTACTTCAAAACCATCTTTGAACGGCATCATAACATCGCTTACGATCAGGTCCGGCACATTTTCGAGCGCTTTTTCGATGCCTGCCTGGCCGTTGTAGGCAAAGTCGAGGTTGTACCCGTCCTTCAGGCAGGCATTCAGGTATTCCACCACATCAGGGTTATCCTCAATAAGCAGGATGTGGTGCCTGTCGGGTTTGGTGCTTGTTGACAAAGCGGCAGGCAAGCGTTTTGCGGTTGCGGTTTTTGTGATTTCGACAGCCTTTTCCCCCAAAACGCTGTTGTTGGTCATCGGCAATTTTACCCAAAATGTACTGCCCGCGCCCACGGTACTTTCCACCGTGATCTCACCGCCCATGGCTTTGACCAATTCGCGGGTCAGGGAAAGCCCGATGCCTGTGGTGCCAGCCCCCATCCCAGTTCTCCCCGACAGAGAGACCGAAGCTTGTTCCTGATTTTTAGCCTGGAAGAACCGCTCGAAAATATAGGGCAGTTCCTCAGGTGGGATACCTGTACCGGTGTCGGTGACGCGGATGTTCAGACTTGGCAGGTTTCCTGGGGCCAGACTTGGCAGTTTTCCAAAACCTGCCAGGTCTGTGGTGACATTCAGGACCACTTTGCCGCCTGATGGCGTGAACTTGATGGCATTGGACAAGAGGTTGTGAACAATTTGCAGCAAGCGTTCAGGGTCATAATCCATTATGATTTTGGTCTGGTCGCTTTCCACGCGGAGCATCAGGTTTTGGGCGTTGGCCAGCGAGTGCAGGCTTTCGGCGATATACCGGACAAATGCCAAAACATCGCTTTGTATATAGTTTATTTTCAGGGTTTTAGACTCTAATTTGGCCAAGTCGAGGATTTGGTTGACCAAGCGCAACAGGTTTTCTCCGCTGCGTTTAATGAGGCCAATTTTGTGGCGTTTGGGTTCGTCTTTTTCTTCATTGGTCAATTGCTCACTCATGCCAAGTATTACGGTGAGCGGCGTTCTGAACTCATGGGTAATATTGGTGAAAAACCGGCTTTTGAAGTCATCGAGTTCTTGCAAGCGCAATTGTTCCTGTTCGGAAAAGCGTCGGCGGAGCAAAAATTGATAATACTGCCAAATACTGGCAGCAATTATCCCAACATAAATCAACCAGGCCCACCAACTGGCCCACCAGGGCGGCCGGATGGTGAAGCGAAGTTCGGCGGCCTGCTCGCTCCATATACCATCGTTGTTGCTCCCCTCTACTTTCAGGGTGTAGTCGCCAGGTGCCAGATTGGCAAACTGTATGCTGTTTTTGTTGCCCAAAGACACCCAATCTTTATCCACACCAACGAGTTGGTAGCGGTACTGGTTTTGGGAAGGATTGGTGAACTCAAGCGCCGCAAAATCAAAAGTGAGTAGATTTTGGGCATGGGATAGCGTTATGCCTGACTTCCCGATTATTTCGAATTTTTTATTGTTGACCGATAAGCCAACGATATGAATTTGTGGTATGTTTGGGTTAAAATACAGGCTATCGGGGTGAAACAGCGTTAAGCCTTTTACGCCGCCGAAAAGCATGGTGCCATTCCGGGTTTTCAGGTAACTGGAGCTGTTAAACTCATTGTCCTGCAAACCATCCGCGACCGTAAAATTCTTGCTTTGCTCCGATCGCACATCAAAGCGGCAAAGCCCTTTGTTGGTGCTCAACCAGATGTGCCTGCCTATCGGCCCGCCTGATGCCGACGGGTTTTCTGCCAACACACCGTACACCACATCGTTGGGCAAACCTTGTTCTGTTTTATAGTGCTTGAACTGTTGTGTTTTTTTGTCCAAACGGTTGAGGCCACCGCCTTTTGTGCCTATCCAAAGGTAGCGATCAGGCTCGAGTGGGTCATCTACAACACTTAAAACGATATTGGAGGACAGGGAAAGCCGGTCAGTGGGGACATTGGTAAAATGCTCAAAACGGTAAGCAGCGCCATCGGGTACCGCTTTTGTCAAGCCCTCCAAGCCAAAAATCCAAATGATGCCGTTTTTGTCTTCATACAGATAATGCGAATAATCGGATACCCTTTTTAGCGCTTTTTCAAAGGGGTAAAAGCTGCTGTTGTGGGTCTGTGGATCCAATTTGTGCAGGCCATTTTTACTGACACTAAGTAAATGCTGCTGGCGGGTGCACAACAGCCCAAAGCCCTTCCATGGGAAAGATTGCAGTTTTTTGGTCACCGCATCCATTCGGTAGAGCAGTGAGTCCTGCCGGCTACAGGACCAGCCGTTTCCGTTGCGATCAAAACATACCGCCAATCGGCCTATGGAATTGTTGTCATGCACGTGGAAGCCGCCGTAATAGTCTCTATTCGCACCCGTTCGGTCAAAAGCTTTGGAGGCATACTTTATGCCGGGAAATTCAAGGCAGTGTAAGCCGGCGTCAGGCGCTTCTACCACGATGCGTTGGGTGATATTGGGCAAAAAGGTTTTGAAATTGGCGGGTTTTTCATTGAATTTTATGATACCATACCCATCGGTGCCTGCCCAGCCGACCCCACTTCGGTCAAATATAATTTTGGTGCAATAGGCGTATTTATTGGTTAAAAATGACGCTTCAGTCGGAATGTCCAGTTCCGGCCTGCTTTGATCGAAAAAGGCATTGAGTTTCCATTTCTGGATACTTCTGTTCCTGAAGGTCCACAAATATCCGGCAGCATCAAGGGCAAATACGGTGCGTGGATAAATCGTAATGGAAGGATCCTTAAATTCTCGAATGCCGCCGTTTGGAGAAATCCAGGCCCATATTTTGCGGTCCATGGTATTTCTGAATACCATCAGGATGCCCATTTCCTTGTCTTCTGCTATTTCGCGCAGGTCAAAACCTTGCAACAGGTATTCAGGCACCAATTTTTCCGTATAGGTATCAAAATGGAAGAGGCCCTGATTGGTGCCGACAAGCAGTTTTTTCTTATGGGAATAAAATACTTTTGAAACCCTCATTGACGGGTCAGCATTGCCGTTTGACGGCATCAAGGCAATTCGCCGACAAGGAATTTCTACATTGGCCATGCCCTTTGAGAATGCCTCTTCTAACAGGCCATCCGGAAGCTTTATGTTCCAGATGTATTGATCGTCGGTTAGCCAAATGCTTGCGTCCGGCGTTTCCGCGATACTGGGGTGATCTTGGCTAAAAACGGGTTTGCCTTCATGCAAAATATGAAAAAAGCACTTCCTTTTTGGGTCAAAAACCTCCAGTTGACCGGGCACACTGACCCAAATCAGGCCACGGCTATCTTCAAACAAACAGTTTACCTCGCTGCCGCTAATAGAAAAGGCATTAAAAGGATCAGGCGAGAACAGCTCGTAACGAGCGCCATCATAACGGTTCAATCCATCATTGGTAGCAATCCAGATAAAGCCCCCGAGTCCCCGGGGCGAGTTGTTTTTGCTCTGTAAAATATCATACACCATGCCCTGTGACAGGCCGTCATTGACGGTCAGCAGCTTAGCCTCGACTATAGGCTGCGCTGCGAGCCTACCCACGAGAAAAAACAGCAGAACAAAGACGAATTGCTGTAAATTATAGATGCCAAAAAAATTCAAGCGACGATATATCTGTTTGTTTTGTTATCGGGTGCTCCGTTGGACAAAGCCACCTGCACTTCATGGCCAAGAATGACCCAAAAGTATGGTTTTTGCCCGTAAGAGCATGTCTGGGATTTTCCCGCTTGGCCCAAAACGGCTCTTTTTTCAGCA
>CAZIKN010000165.1:0-11092 GCA_964539805.1 uncultured Saprospiraceae bacterium
AAATATGGAACGGCAGGCACTGCCACTGCCTAAACGGGCAATAAAAGAAGCCTTCCGATCAAAAACATCTTGCTCCTGCAAACTGCCGAAAAGCCTGTCCTCTAAAGAACAGAGGGCCAGAGCCAAAGCGGACATGCTGGATGCCGATGAGGCTATGCCCGCTGAGTGTGGAAATGAATTGCCCGTGCTGATTTCCAACGACAATTGGCGCAAAAAAGGGAAAACGGGCAAAAGGGAGGTTAAAAATTTTTCAATCTTGCTTTTAAAAGCCGCATTTTCTTCACCATGAAACAAAAAAGAAAGATCAATATCCGGCCCCGAAGTATTTTCCCTCATGCTGTAATCCAACTTGAGATCCGTGATGGCGGCGGCAAGGGTAAGGCTTAAAGAAGGGTTGCGTGGCAATTGTTGTCCGTATTTGCCCCAATATTTAACAATAGCGATGTTGCTGGGGCTTCGCCAAATGATGCTGCCTGCCTCGGGAGCGTCAGATGAATCAAGGATTAGTCGTGGATTTTCGTACATGCTCAACGATTTTTGTATTTCTCCTGAAAACGTCGGTTCAGTTGTTTGTGTTTATTGTCTAAGTTTATTTCACGCCCTTGTATAAAGGCCGCCGTTACCTGGCAGCTGCGCATATCCAAGGCATCGCCTTCACTGATAAAAAGGGTAGCATCCTTGCCTGTTTCAAGGGAGCCACAGCGCTGGTCAATGCCCAAAATTTTGGCAGTATTCAAAGAAACGGCGCCAACGGCTGCTTCATGGGGCAATCCAAAACCAACTGCATGCCCTGCCTGAAAGTTCAGGTTGCGCTGCCGCCATCCGCCCTCCATGCCAAAGGCAAAAAGAATTCCCTTTTCATGCAGCTGGCGAGCGATTTTAAAGGGCTGATCCACGTCTTCATCATCACGGCTGGGTAATCGGTGCGTGGGCGACAGCACCACAGGCACATTGTGGTTTTTCAGAAAATCAGCTACCAACCAGGCATCATTGGCTCCTACCAGCACTTTTTTCAAACCAAATGCTTCTGCAAAAAGTACGGCTTCCTGTATGGGCTTAGCATCCGATACATGGATATACAGCTGTTGCTTTTGGGAAAAAAGGCCCCGCATAGATTCAAACCTCGGATTTTTTTCTGCCGGATTGTTCTCGGCAGCATAGGCGCGAGCCTCTTCAAAATAGCGGCGCAGGGCGGATACGTCCTTGTCATATTGCTCATTTTTTTTCATTTCGGGGCTGCCCGTTTCGAAACCGCCAAAACTGCGCGTAGCCGGCCAGCGCAAGTGCACGGCATCATCCGTTTGGTAAGCGGCGTCCTCCCAGTTCCAGGCATCCAACTGCACGATACTTGACGTGCCGCTCAGCCCGTTCCCGTCAGGGACAACCTGAGCCAGCAAAATGCCATTGGAGCGTACCGTGGGCAATATGTCGGAATCCGTGTTGTAAGCCACAATGGCGCGCGCATTGGGATTGAAATTGCCCAATTCGGCATGATCCTGTGTGGCGCGCACGGCATCTACTTCCGTCAGGCCCAAGGTAGTATTGGGGGCAATAAATCCCGGATATACCTGCTTGCCCGTTGCATCAAAAATGCGGGCATATTTCGAGCGGTCAATACGTACCGTGGTGGCATCCGCCACAAGCGTCAATTTGCCATTTTCAAAACCAATAACACTGTTTTGGATCACCGAGCCATTGCCTAAGTGGGCCGTAGCACCCACAATAAGGGTAGCTGTTTTTTGAGCGGGAGCGGGTACCGGATTTTGGGCCATGGCCGCCCCGGTGGAAAACACGAGAAAAAGGAGAAAAAATATGCGCATAAGATAGGTCTTGTAAACTGCAAAAGTAATCGGCTTTTTGATTTTTATTTTTTTGTTCCTTTTTTTCGGAACTCAGCTTACCTTTGCGTCGTTCAATCGAACAAACAGGGCCCGTAGCTCAGGTGGTTAGAGCAGCTGACTCATAATCAGACGGTCGCGGGTTCAATTCCTGCCGGGCCCACACACACAAAGCCTGTCGCGCAAGCGGCAGGCTTTTTTGTCCTTTATACCACCCAAAGGCGAATATATCCTTTAGGATTGTACCCCGCCACCATCAATTATTTATTTTGTCATGAAAGAAACAACAGAAAAAGATACACCCTCCATAAACAATGGCTCCAACTCAACCGCCAAAAAGAAACAAAAACAATGGAGCAAAAGACCCGGCGATAATGCCTGGACCATGTTCAAGGTCATCGCCGAGGTAGTGGATGGCTTTGAAGTATTGAACAATGTAGGTCCCTGCATTTCCATCTTTGGCTCAGCGCGCACCAAGCCCAACACTTTTTATTACGAATTAGCCACCAAGGTTGCCGCCCGTTTAGTGGATGAAGGCTATGGCATCATCACCGGTGGCGGCCCTGGTGTCATGGAAGCGGGCAATAAAGGTGCCTGGATGAGGCAGGGTACCTCCGTAGGTCTGAACATTGACCTGCCCTTTGAGCAAAGCCACAATCAATTCATCGCCCCACACCTCAACCTGAAACACCGCTATTTCTTTGTGCGCAAGGTGATGTTTGTCAAATATGCACAAGGTTTTGTGGCTATGCCCGGCGGCTTTGGCACCTTGGACGAACTTTTTGAGGTGCTTACCCTGATTCAAACCAAAAAAATCACCCCGGTACCCATTGTGCTGGTAGGAGTTGAATTTTGGTCAGGCCTGAAAAACTGGATCGTGGAAGTGATGCTGGAGCGCCACCACAACATCAATGCAGAAGACCTTAATCTGTTTCACATCACAGATGACCCGGATGATGTGGTGCGCTATATCAACGCCTTTTATGGCTTGGAAAGCGGCGAGGAAGGCAAGTTTAAGCCTAATTTTGAGATGTAGTATTCCCTTGCAAAGTAACTATTTACCACGACATGTAAATGTAAAGTAAACTGCACCACAAAAGTCACAAAAGGACACAAAACAGCGTAGCGCGTTTCTTTTGTGACTTTTGTGGTGCAATTAGTTGCTTAATTAACCTTATTGGTAAATAGATACGTTGCAAATACTATGAAGCCGCGTATTTAAGGGCCGTCTAAACAGTTTCCCCAATGCGCGGCATAGATAAGGAACGGTGCTGAAATAAGGGTACAAATTCAGGCTCCAGATTTTGTCCTCAGATTTTCTGTTTTTTGGGGCGAATAGCCCAGCTATTTAACCCAAAAAAGAGGACATCTACGCTCAAAAGATGTGCATCAAATTGGTACTTTATTTCGGTACCGTTCCTAAGCAGGGGTTTCGCTCATTTTTATCCAGGCATCCTCGTCCGCAACATTTGACATAAAATTTTGCTATTGGTGGCTGAATGTTGCACAAATATAGTACATTCAGCCAATGATAGCGCAAAAATGATTTTGTTTTTTAAAAAAACGTCAATTTTGCCCTTTAGGGTAAGGAGGATATGTGTCGCCGAAGTCCGCTCGGCGGGTAGTTAAGCAGCCGCCTCCGAAGCCATTCCAGAGCGGCTGGTTATCTACTTCGGCGATACTTTACTGCATCATTTCACCTTTACATACACCCCTTTCAAGGTTGTGATCTGGTAAGAGGGTAGTTCGTCAGCGGCCCCAACACCCTTTGTGTTCCAAATGCTCAGGGTGTCGCCCCGCAAACGCCAGGCCATTGCAGTAGGCTCATTTTCTTGCCCTTTTTTGACCAGGTACATGGTGTTGCGTGCCGGATTCAGGATCACACCACTTCCAATACCTGAAAAATAGGGTTCATATAAGTCATAGTCGCCCAAACCTTTGTGCGTACCGTCAGCATTTAACACCAGAGGTTCAGGGCTTGTTTTTGAGCCTTTTTGTGGGATTGGGTTATAACTGCCCGCCAATCTTTTCCGGCCCAAATTGATGGTGATATAATCTATTTTGGTCACGTCAATGCCATCCTGAGCGACAAACTCGGTGGGGTAGCCGCCATCCTTGACTGCATCACCGGGAGGGGTATAATGGAGAATACCTGTTTTTTCATCCAGTGATACGGAGGCATAATTGGCCGAGTCACCTTCAAAAATAATTTTAAGTGACGTGGGTGAGGTGGCTACCCAGCTGCCCCATCCTGCATCAGAAAGGCAGGAGGTAATCACCGCTGTGTCCTTACCAGGAAATAAAAACTCCCCACAAGGCACATAGGAGAGCGTATCAATGACATTTTGGGCATAAAGAGCGTCATTGAATTCCCTCGATATCCAGTATTTATGTTTGGTAATGGCAGAAGCATCTGGTGATGCCGACTGGGCCACTTGCTTTGTGGATTGTTGCTGGCAGGCCGAAAAGAGTGTTAAGGTGAAAAATAATGGTAAAAGAAATCTCATAAAAGTAGGTTTAAATGTTGCAGATCATACAAAAAACGGCTTCCAAACAGGGTAAGTTGCTTTTTGCATTTTCCTAAAGCCGCAAAGTTGGTACAATTCCTAAAAAACACAATAATTTTGCGAGATGGAAACGCTCGTATCAACCGTGGCTCAGCCCGAAATGCTCGATGTGCAAAGCCGCAGGCAACGCCTTTTTATCGGCGTACCAAAGGAAATTAGATTTCAGGAAAATCGCGTGGCCCTGGCCCCTCATTCCGTGGCTACGCTCACCGCGCATGGTCACCGCGTGGTGGTACAGTCAGGTGCAGGGGAACTGTCCAGATTCAGTGACTATGAATATTCAGAAGCGGGCGCAGAAGTAGTGCAAGAGGCCGAAGCAGTCTTCAAGGCAGATGTGCTGCTGAAAGTAGCCCCTCCGACAATGAATGAAATTGACTTCATGCATCCCAATCAAGTGCTGATATCACCCATCCATTTGCCCCTGTTGGATGTTGACTACATCACCAACCTGCAAAAAAAACGGGTTATTGCTCTGGCAATGGAATATATTAGCGATGACAATGCTGGAAGGTTCCCGATAGTGCATGCCATGAGTGAAATTGCCGGTATCAGCGCCATATTGATTGCGGCAGAGCTGCTTTCCACCGCCAGGGAGGGCAAAGGGGTGCTTCTGGGCGGCATTGCAGGCGTGCCTCCTGCCAAAGTAATTATTCTTGGCGCAGGGGTAGTGGCAGAATTTGCCACCCGAACGGCCATTGGTTTAGGTGCAGAAGTACGCATTTTCGATAACAATGTGTATAAATTGATGCGCCTGCAAAATCAGGTGGGCCGGCAGCTCCATACTTCGGTCATCAACCCGATTCACCTCAAAGAGCAATTGCTGACGGCTGACGTTGCCATAGGCGCCATACATTCCCGACAGGCAAATGCACCCATGGTGGTGTCCGAGGACATTGTGCAGCGGATGAAGCCTGGCTCGGTCATCGTTGATGTAAGCATTGATCAGGGCGGCTGCTTTGAAACATCAAAACCCACCACGCATGACAAGCCCACGTTTGTGAAGCACGGTGTAAACCACTATTGTGTGCCCAATATCGCCTCCCGGGTGGCCCGAACCGCCACGGATGCCATTAGCAACATACTGACTTCCATGTTATTGCGCGCAGAATCAGGTGGAATTATCCCGCTCATTATAGCCCATACGGGCCTTCGAAACGGCGTTTACACCTATAAAGGCTGCCTAACCAATTCTTACCTTGGAGAGCGTTTCGGATTGAAAGCGACGAATTTGGATTTGTTGATAACATCCGATTATTAGACTTGGCACGTTTTTAGTAAAAATTGGGTAGAAAACCGATCAGGCGACCGTTCAGAAGCGCATACACGAGTCTCTTGGGTCGCTCACATAATCGAATTATACAATACAATGGATTTCGGATATTTACTACAAATTATTCTTCGCCGCAAATGGCTTATTCTGGGTGCAATGGCCACTGCCGCCATCCTTACCTTTGTTCTCATTGGCTTACGGCCAGAAAAGTACCGCAGCGAAGTGACCGTTTCAACGGGGATCATCAACTATAAAGGCTTTGACTCTGATAACAAGGATGCCTGGGTGCAACAATACCAGGTGGACAATGCATTTTCCAACCTGATAACACTGATTCGTTCTCGTGCCAGCATGCGAAACCTGACCATGGACCTGCTACAGCATGATTTGGTCCCTGCTCCTGGTGTCACAGCATTTCGCCAACCCAACAAAACCCTTGTCTCCTACACGGATGAAGAGCTCCAAAAAGTGGTTGATGTGCTGAAAAAACTCAAACCTGACACTGTTTTTACCGAACTCGATCCGCAAATAGAGTTCTTGATGGATAAAGTTGCCCGTGCCTATGGCTATGACAATGATGCCTTACTCCGGGCCATGACCGTAAAAAGAAAAGCGGAAACGGATTATCTGCTGATTGATATGGTAGCCGAAGCGCCTCAGGTAGCCATGTACATGGCCAATAATTTTTGCAAGCGTTTTTTAAATTATTACTATCATCTTTCGGTGCGTGAAAAGCGCAAGAACATGGAGTTCTACACCCAGTTGGCCAAAGAGAAAAAATATGTAGTGGATTCCATCAAAGCACAACGTTATGGTTATTTGGCCCAACGCGGTCTTCCCGCGTTAGGGCGCCAAAGCGAAGAATTGGTTGCCCAAATCAGTGAAATGGAATTGGCCAAACGTGAGGCGGAATCCAAACTGAGCTCATCAACCGAATCCGTAACCCGCCTGCAAAAATATATTGATGACCGCTCTTCTCAGGATGCCGGAGGTGTGCGCAGCCGAGTATCAGAAAAATCCTTGGCCCAGGAAAAGAGTGAAAAAGTGCGCCAGTTAACACAAAAAAGCTTGGACGCAGGAGGTAAAGACCCTGAAATAGAAGCAGACCTAAGCCGTGCAAAATCAGAATACGAACAAGCCCTGCGCAACTCGGCTCGTAACCTGGGCCGACAAAAAACGACCACGGAAACAGCAACCCGAACCAAAGAAGACTTGTACCAACAAAAAGTACAGGCCGATCTTGATCGTATTGAGGCAGAAAAAAGTTTGGAGGATCTCAATCGCCGTATCTCATCCCTAACAGGCAAATTAAGTACTTATGTGGTCAATGATGAGGTGTCCACTACCTTGGATGCCGACCAGCAGCGCGCAGAGAAAGAGTTTGCAACCGTAAACGAACAGCTGATGAACGCCAAATTGGCTTTTGAAAGCAGTGAAAATCCCCTGCATATTGTGGAAGGAGGCCGTTTGCCAGAATGGCCCGAGCCCAACCGTCAGGTGCTGCTCAGCGGCTTTGCAGGTGTTGTTGTGGGATCCTTGGCCTGTATCCTGCTTTTTGTACTGGCCTATTTTGATAATACGCTTAAAACACCGGAAGCATTTAAAAAACAGACCAATAACCTGCCGCTTTTGGGGGCCATAAGTGTTGTGCCCGTGAAAGGCATGGATCTGCAACGGATTTTCTTGGACAACGCTAATTTGTCACAATACACGGCCTTTAAAGACAACTTGCGCAAATTGCGATCTGGCATTTTGTTGAATAAAGACCATATCTTCCTGGTTGTCAGTACCAAACCCAAAGAAGGGAAGACATTTGCCATGCATGGTCTGGCTTATTCATTGGCGGCCAACAACAAAAAAGTGCTGATGCTGGATGCCAATTTTAAATCCCCATTGCCCGGTGAATATACCGAACAGGCAACACCAAACCATGCTCTTTTAAATGGCATCGTGCAAAAAAATGGTTTGACCGAAATATTCAGGGAAAAACAAAAAACAAGCGGAAAGACAGAGGAGCAAATGGTAGATATCATTGGCAATACCGGTCTGTACCGTTCACCGGCAGAGTTGTTGCAACCCGAACAGTTTCGCCAATTCCTGAATGATTTGCGTGAGCACTATGATTATGTTTTTATAGAATGTGCCGCTTTGAATGATTTTTCCGATGCACACGAATTGTTGCCTTATGCCGACAAGGTTTTGGCCGTATTCAATGCAGGCTCTCAAATCAAACCGGCAGATCGCGAGTCACTTGATTTTCTGCGCAAGATGGGGAATAAATTTGGTGGCGCCATTCTGACAGGAGTGGATGCCCAAACCACAAACTGATTTTTGAATCACCCAAGTGGCTGTTTTATCGCCTTCAGGCATATAATAGCCACTTGGATGCTTTGGGGAACTCTTCACCCCAGCGAGCCTCGTTGTGCCTTCCTGCCGGATCCACCTCAAGATGCAATTTAACCACTTCCGGATCATACCCCTTTTTTTCAATGGTGTTTTTGAAACGCGTGGCATTGGCTACCATGGCTGCACCCTCGCGCCCGCCCGCATACAGGTAGATGCGCGTAGGCGAGAGCGTTGAAAACCGTATCGTTTCAAAATATAACTTTGGAGAAACCCACAATGATGGCGAAAAAATCATAAACTTGGAATAGACCTCCGGATACATCAGACCACCATAGATGCTGATAAGCCCACCCATGCTGCTGCCTCCTAAGGCCGTGTTTTCACGATCAGCTAAGGTGCGGAATTCCTTGTCAATAAAAGGTTTAAGGGTTTCGGCCATAAAACGCGCGTACTCGCGCCCTTGCCCAGCACCCCATTTATCAGATGCGTATGGTAAAAACTCGCGGATACGTTCTTTGCCGCCATGATCTATGGCCACCACAATAAAATCGCCCATGCCTTCCTTGGCGAGGATAGCCAATTGCTTGTCAACGCCCCATGTGCCAAAGGGGGCCTCCGGCTCAAACAAATTTTGGCCATCCTGGAGATACAAGACAGGATAACGCCGCATTGTTTTTTCGTAGTTCCAAGGCAATAATATGGATATACGCCGCTTGCGCCGTAATTGAGGGATGTTGAACTTCTGTGCTACAATCCGGATGTCGGGGTAATATGCCGCATCATAACTGTGGTCATGTTTTTTCCAACGGGGTACTACATCCGTGACTTTGCCTTTTGGCGATTCCATGCGCCTGTTGGACGGAGGGTGGCCTTCCTGATCCAACTCCTCACTTTCCCAACCACCTTTTACATACTTGTATTCAAACAAATTTTCATCCTTGGATATACCCTCAAAGATGTATTGATAGTGACCACTTTTAACTTTTTGCATTTTAAAACGGTCATCACGGGTTTTCCAGGCATTGAAGCTGCCTGTCAGGAAAACCGGGCGCTCGTCATCTTCGGGGGTGAATAAATCCAGCGTAAGCATGGGGTTGTGGTTGCCGTTCTGAGATTGGGCTGCTTGATCTACAGCGCGCATAAGCATAAAGGTTTAACGATCCGAATCAGGCAGGAAAATGTCGGTTTGTTACTGACACAATATTACAGCCTGAAGTGTATATAAGGGTAGTTCAAAAATTATGCCCTAAAAAACACCTATTTATAATATAAGGTTCAGTCAGGTTTTAGCGTACACCCTGAAAAACTGGATCGGTATTTTACCCTCAAAAAATGCTTTGCCAATAATAGCGCCTGCACAACCAATACGGGTAAGTTCCTCAAGGTCGGCAACACTACTTACGCCTCCACTTGCAACCAAGTGCAAATCAGGGAACTCCTTCAGAATATCCTGATACAAGGCAATGCCAGGTCCCGACATCTCTCCATCACGCGCTATGTCCGTTACGGAAATTTGATTGATCCCCATAGTGCTCATTTTCCGAATAAAATCAAACAGATCCGTTTCCGTCTGTTCTAACCAGCCGTGCACGGCTATCTTGCGATCCCGCACGTCCGCCCCAACTAAAAAACGATCAGGGCCAAATTTCTCGACCCAGGCCCCAAATTCATCCTGGGCAAGCACCGCAACACTGCCCACAGAAAACAAGGCCGCACCAGCATCCCATACCTGCTTTAGGGCTGGAATGGAGCGCAGGCCGCCGCCATAATCAATCTCCAGACGCGTGCGCGCGGCCACCTGTGCCAGTATATGCAGGTTAGCCGGTTTGCCGCTGCGGGCACCATCAAGGTCAACAATATGCAGGCGTTTGATGCCCGAGCGCTCAAATTCTTGGGCTAATTCAAGCGGATCAGCTGGATATTCCGTTTTTTCTGAAAAATCACCCTGCCGCAGGCGCACCAATTTGCCATCAAGCAAATCAAATGAAGGTATAATATGCATATTTTTTTGCTACCGCATTGCTCTAATTACGGGGCAGCAAAAGTATTAGAAGATGGAAGACTTTGTAGCCCTTGGTACGGCAAATATTTTTTAGGGGATAAAGACGTTTTATGAACAAAAAATCAGGTTATTCCAAACATTTTAGCAAATATTTGCGGCATGCGAATCTGGGAAAAACTACGCCGTATCGGAGTTGAACTCTATGCTTTTTTTACGGCACCTTTTGTGGTGCGCAATTGCCTGAGTATGATTGCGCTCACAAGTGTTGTGCTATTGTTTACTTTTTGGTGGTTGAAATGCTATACCCATCATGGGGAAAAAATGGAAATTCCCGATTTTGCCGGGATGCTTTTTCGAGATGCAGCCAAAAAAGCCCGATCTCAGGATTTTCGGGTAGTCATCAATGATTCTACCTATATCGCGGGCAAGGCACCGGGCATCATTATTGCTCAAAACCCCGCAGCAGGTAGTTTGGTTAAAGATGGTAGAACTATTTATTTTACCATCACCAAAAGCAATCCTGACATTGTAAAATTACCAGAATTGGCGGGAGCTGATGATTATGACCTGTATGCCCGCAAACTAAGTCGCATGGGGCTAAATCCTCGCATTGTGAGCAGGGTAAGTGATCCGCGCTACACGGAGCCTAATATCATTATGGCCGTACTGCACAATAATGATACCATTACACAAAAAATAAAGCGCGGCTATAGCGTTGAAATGGGTACCATCATTGATTTTGTAGTGAGTGACCAAGTATCACAAACCGCGCATATACCAAAATGCGAATGCGAAACACTCGGAACAGCCAAATTCCTGATACAATCCAGCAAACTCTCCATTGGCAAAATCATCCCTGACGGTACTGTCACAGATGAAGAAACAGCCTACGTGTATCGCCAAACCCCTCCGTATGACGAAAACGGTATCATGCGCTCAGGCGAAACCGTTGATTTGTACATTACACAAGATGAACCCCAGAAATGTAAAAGGTAGAGGCCAAACCTATTCCTTCAAATTGACCTAATATTAATTTTACCAACAACATAAATATTAAAATGTCGGCTAT
>CAZIKN010000166.1:0-11083 GCA_964539805.1 uncultured Saprospiraceae bacterium
CTGAAAAAAGAGCCGTTTTGGGCCAAGCGGGAAAATCCCAGACATGCTCTAAACATTATTATTCATTTGGCTGCTTGCACGTTCGGCATCGGCTTTGCGTTGGCGCAATACATTAATATAACGACGTGCTTTTTTGTTGCCATACTGTTCCCAGGATCTTTTTGCCCAGTCAATGGCAACATCATAATTGCCCTCGGTTTCGGCAGCCACGGCCATATTGTAGGCGGCTCGGCCAGCAGTTTTTCTATTGTCTTTGCTGCGTGCTTCTATTTGTTTCCAGATCTCTGCCGCTTTTTTAAAGTCTTTGGACTGCGCGAAGCGGTCTGCTTTTTTCATCTGCTCTGTATATCCTTTGGCCTTTTTATAGTATCGGCTATTAACCTGGATGTACAAAGGAGCTACACGGCCAGCATAGTGGTTGCCACCGATTCGGGCTACTTCTCTGGTTACCGATACCGGGCTGGGCAGGTTGGCAAGTGCAGCCCGTTCGGTGTTGCCAGTAGCTGAGCGTTCAAGGTAGTCATCCGTGATGAATTCATCTAAGATAATCTGTTGTTTGGGATCGTACAGGCGCCAGCCCATGCGCACACCCGTGCGTTGGAGGGCGTTGTAGCTGTATTCAATATACTCTTTGCCGTTTTTGTCCTTTTTTTTGTTTTCAGAACGCCGTGAACTTGCTCCGTTATTGGAGTCAAAGGATTCTATACACAAAACAGCATCTGCATTGTAATCGCTGCAAATGCGTTGTACTTCCTGCCAGGAAAGTGGTGCAGGCAAGTTCACGCCTGCTTTTGACCCACTTAGTTCAATTCCTGTACTAATTACCCTGAAACGAGGCGTTCGGGTTAGGGTTTGCGTGATGCCTCGCACGGCTTGTTCCCTGCTGGCGCGGTCCTGGCCTATGGCTTCGCCTGATATAAGACCTTCAAGAACGTTAAGCCAGCCATTGGAAGGTTTGCTGCGATCCACTACAGCCACAGCACTGATGTGATCGGGTAATTTCATTTGAGCAGGCTGCAAAACAGTCATACTCGTATTGCGGCGGGCGCAAGAGCAGGTAAAAAGGATAAGGCTTGTAAGGATGAAAATGAGATGTTTCATAAAATAGAATGGTAAATAATGTCAAATTGCACGCAAAAGAGGGGGCATATTGCATTGGTGTCAATTTTCAGGGCATTATTTATTTTGAATTTAACATTTCAAGACCCAAGTCAGGTATTGTTCGTTTTAAACCACAAAGGTCTGAAAAATTACTTCTACCTTTGCGGCACATTGATATTTGCTCCAAAATTCGTGTAAATGTACCTACACCTTGTTTCATTTGATATACCTTATCCGGCAAACTACGGGGGTGTCATCGTGATTTTCAACAGTATAAAAGCCTTGCACAGCCAAGGGGTCAAGGTTATTTTGCATTGTTATCAATATGCTGGGCGTACACCTCAGCTTGAGTTAGAGCGGTATTGCCATGAGGTCAATTATTATCCTCGCAGCCGCTCCGCTTTTTATCAAATTGGTTTATTGCCCTTTATCATGCGAACTCGCCAGAGCAATACCTTGCTCAAACGACTGCGCAAAGATGATTATCCTATTTTGTTCGAGGGCATGCATACTTGCAGCCTGATTTGGCATCCACGCCTGCGCAATCGCCGCAAGATGGTGCGTATGCACAACATAGAATGGCAATATTATGAAAGCCTTTATCGCCTGACACCTGCCACCAACGCCCTTGAAAAAACCTACTATTTTATAGAAAGTATAAGGCTGCAACGAACAGAACCCAAGGTAGTATTGCATGCGGATCACATCATAGCAATGTCAACCAACGATGAAGCCTACTACAAGGAAATGAAGGCCAATGTTTCTTATTTGCCCGCATTTCATCCGAATGAGGCCGTGGAGAGCCAGCCAGGAAAAGGCCAATATGTTTTGTTTCATGGTAAGTTAAGTGTGCCTGATAATGAGCGGGCTGCTATTTGGTTAATTGAAGAGGTGTTTTCAAATCTGGATATTCCTTTTGTGATTGCAGGTATGGAGCCGACAGATGACCTGAAAATAGCCGTGGCCCGTTATGAACACATACGGCTTGAAGAAAACCCAAGCGATGCTCAGATGATCAGTTTGATTCAAAAGGCCCACATCAATTTATTGTACACCTTTCAGGCAGCGGGCATAAAACTCAAACTGTTGAACGCCTTGTTCCGAGGGCGTTTCTGTGTGGTGAATGACCTGATGGTGAGTGGCACTGGTTTGGCCAAGTTTTGTTATGTACGCAATTCGGCTTCCGCTATCCAACGTACTATTGAAGCGCTGATCAATGCCCCATTTGAGCCAGGCCGAATTGAAGAACGAAAAGTGTTGATCCAGAACGAATACTCCAATATTGAGAATGCCAAAAAAATGATGACTTTGATTTAATAAGTCTTAATTTCAATTTATTACATATCATTAATTTATATATTATATTCACCCGATAATGACTATTAACGACATACAAAGCACTGGCTCCCGCGCTACCCGTGAAGGGTTTGGACAAGGTTTGCTTGAATTGGGTCGCGAGAACCCCAATGTGGTTGGATTGACGGCTGACCTGCTGGAAAGCCTTCAGATGCAGCATTTTCAAAAGGAATTTCCAGAGCGATTCTTTCAGGTGGGTATTGCAGAGGCTAATATGATGGGTATAGCAGCGGGTCTGGCCATTGCCGGTAAAATCCCTTTTACGGGTACTTTTGCCAATTTTAGTACCGGCAGAGTATATGACCAGATCCGGCAAAGCATAGCATATTCTCACAAGAACGTAAAAATATGTGCTTCGCATGCCGGGCTTACCCTTGGTGAAGATGGTGCCACACACCAAATCCTGGAAGATATTGGCATGATGCGAATGCTTCCGGGCATGGTGGTCATCAATCCATGTGATTATCACCAAACCAAAGCAGCCACTAAGGCTATTGCAGCTCATTATGGGCCTGTATATCTTCGCTTTGGACGCCCAGCCTGGCCTATTTTTACCCCTGAAAATCAATCGTTTGTCATTGGCAAAGCCCTTCATCTGGCAGATGGTAACGATGTCACCATTTTTGCTACGGGGCATTTGGTCTGGACGAGTATCGAAGCGGCCAAAGAACTTGCCGCGCAAGGCATCTCTTGTGAGGTGATCAATATTCACACGATCAAACCTTTGGATGAAGAAGCCATACTGGATTCGGTATCCAAAACGAGAGCCGTGGTAGTGGCTGAAGAACACCAGCGCAATGGTGGATTGGGGGATGCCATTGCCAATCTTTTAGTTCATAAAATGCCTGTGCCCATGGAATACGTTGGTGTTAATGATTCTTTTGGTGAAAGTGGCAAACCTAATGAGTTATTGGATAAATATGGCTTGGGCAAAAAAGATGTTATCTGGGCAGTTAAAGATGTACTGGACCGGAAAAAATAATTTCCAGGTATCATAAAAGACCATGAATATAATTTTTACAAAAAATAAAGCGAGTGAGGAGGAAATTGCTGCACATTTAAACCTGTGCGATAATGATTTTATACCCCCCCTTGTCAGAAAAGGTTGATATTCAGGCTTATGCGAAAAAAATGAAACAGTTTGCCGTGTGTTTTGAAGCTTGGGATGGAACAGATTTGATAGCTTTGGTGGCAGCTTATTTTAATGACACTGAAAAGAAAACAGGATTCATTACAAATGTCAGCACCCTGACAAAATATTCTGGCAAGGGAATTGCAAAACAACTCATACAAGGTTGTGTGGATTATGCCACTGACCTGAAGTTCGAAACCATTCTGCTGGAAGTAAACAGGCATAGTCTGAATGCCGTTGGTCTGTACCAAAAGTATGGTTTCATTATCATGGATTATCATCATGATATGCTCAAAATGAAACGCTTACTTTAAAGGCTAACACCATGAAAAAACAGGCTTTCGTCAGTGTAAGTATGATCACTTACAACCACGAAAAGTATGTTGCGCAGGCCATTGAAAGTGTTCTGGCACAACAAACCAATTTCCACATCGAGCTGGTGATTGGAGAGGATTGCAGTACGGATGCTACACGTAGTATCTGTGAAGAGTATGCCGCCCGCTTTCCCGATATCATTCGTCTGCTCCCGCTAACAGAAAATCTTGGTTTCCAACGGAATTTTATCCGTACTTTATCTGCCTGTGAGGGCAAATATATTGCACTATTGGACGGTGATGACTTTTGGGTTGACCCCCAAAAACTGAACAAGCAAGCTCAGTTTTTGGAGGAAAATGCCCTGTTTAATATGGTGTTTCACAATGTGCACGTCCTAAAGAATGACAAAATGGATGGTTTGGTTTATCCTGAAAACAGGAAAAGTGTTATTTCGATCAGTGATATTTTAAGCCATGACTATACCCAGACCTGTTCCATATTATTTAGAGCTGCGCCGTTTCGCGCAATACCTTCCGAGGAAATTGAAAAATGGATATACAATGATGTCACTTTGTTTTCCCTTATCCTAAGCAACGGTACTCTGGGCCGATATATGCCTGAGGTTATGGCTACTTATCGCATACACGAAGGGGGGGTCTGGTCCATGGTGGATATTCGCAAAAAGTATTACATGTCACGAAAAGCAGAGGATATCCTTATCAACCGCTATTATTCCAGCCATGAGCTTCGTCGCTTGATTACCAAAAGAGAACGCTTTTATTATCACTTTTTCTCCAAGGAGTTAGTAAAACACCGTGAGTTTGTATTGGGTTGCGGCACCCTTCTTCGTTATTTTCAATGGGCGGCCCTTGATATTTTGGCAAAGTTCAGGACGGGCACATTTACAGCCTTTCCAGCACAATAGCAGATGCGCCACCTCCGCCGTTGCAAATGGCAGCTAAGCCATAACGGCCATTGTGTTGCTGCAATACGTGGTTGAGGGTAACCATGATGCGTGCACCGGAAGCCCCAAGTGGGTGGCCGAGTGCCACTGCTCCCCCATGTACATTTACTTGAGCCGGATTGATACCTAATTCTTGGTAAAATGCCATAGTTACAACCGAAAAAGCTTCATTTACCTCAAAATAATCAATATCACTTTGTTTCAATCCCGCATGTTTCAAGGCTCTTGGCGCTGCTTTTACGGGCGCTGTGGTAAACCATTCAGGTGCTTGTTCCGCATCGCCAAATCCAGCAATACGTGCTATGGGTTGTACGCCAAGTTTTTTCACCATTTCCTCGCTGGCCAATACTAAAGCCGCTGCGCCATCATTGATAGTACTGGCATTGGCTGCGGTTACGGTGCCCTCTTTGCTGAATGCAGGGCGCAAGCCAGGTATTTTGTCAAAATTTACATTTTTGTATTCTTCATCTTCTTGCAGCCATACCGGGTCACCTTTTTTTGAAGGCAATTCTATAGGGATTATTTCTGCCTTGAATTTTCCGTCACGTGTGGCCGCTGCGGCACGTTGATAGGATTGGATGGCAAACGCGTCCTGTGCCTCACGGCTGATGCCAAACTTTTCAGCGGTTCGGTCTGCACAAACGCCCATAGCCATTTGGTGATAAACATCGGTGAGGCCATCTTTGGCCAAGCCATCCACCAATTCTGCATTGCCATATTTGTAACCAAAGCGGGCGTTGGGGACATAATAGGGGATTTGGCTCATGTTTTCCATGCCGCCAACAACAACTAAGTCATTGATACCCAACATAATGCTTTGTGCACCATACATGGCAGATTTCATGCCGGATGCGCACACTTTATTTACAGTGGTACAAACAGTTTCGGGCAAAAGGCCGGCAAACACGGCGGCTTGCCGGGCTGGTGCCTGTCCTAAATTAGCGGAGCAAACATTGCCCATGATGACTTCTTGTACCATTTCAGGGTTAGCCTTGGCTTGTTCCAAAGCACCTTTAATGGCGGCCGCTCCCAATTTTGTAGCAGAAATGCCTGCCAAAGCTCCGCCGAAGCTCCCGATTGGTGTTCGGACAGCGGAAATAATATAAACTGACTTCATGCTGTGGTTAAAATTTGATTAGGGCGCAAAGGTACATGTAATTTTTGCGGTTTATTCTTCTTCCTCTAAAAACCTGACGCCATATTCCTCTAATTCTTGCATAACAGGTTCATACACTTCTGGCATCGTTGGTATGTTGACCCCGGTGGTAGATATTTTGCCCAACATGAGCAGTTTGACAAATATGCCCAAGGGCAGACCTACGAGTCGTGACATAGCAGTATCATAACCATCATTTCCTTTCATTATGAGCGTGGAGGTTAGTTTTTTCTTTTTCCGATTTAGCTCATACTCAAAGACATGTTGCATGATAACCATATCTTTCTCATGTGGTTGCAAGGCCCATTTTTCCAAAAGCAGGTTTTCCAAAATAAGGCTTGGCGTGGCATTGTTGACTTTTATGCGGCGTTTGCTGAACAAACCGAGCCACTCCAACTTTTGCATCACTTCACTATCCGGCTCTACCTCTAATAATTTTGCCATGCGGTCTTTTACGGAGCCCGTATGTTGGCTAATGCCCAGAAATGCTTCCATCAGGTCATGGTAACTCAGCTGATCGCTGTCAACAATCGGGAAAGTAGCATCCGTGAGCCCTATGCGCACCAAGGCATTCCAGGCATCGCAAAAGCCCCGGTGGCGGATAGTGCCCCTAAACAGGGTGCGGATGTTTTGCAATCCGTAAGCCTCGCGGTAAAGAAGGGAGTCGCGGTTGGCATATACTTCCCATTGCCCCATGTTAGGGATATCCACCAAGCGGTACTGGCGAAACAAACGCCTGTAAGGAATATATTTAAGTTTGTAATCCTCAAGGAATTGCGCGGTGCCTTGTCCGGCAAGTACCACATTGCGCGGATTCCAACTGAATTTGTAGTGCCAGGGATTATCATCGTTTTCGGGTGCGACCAAGCCACCTGTGTAAGAGTAGAAAGCGGTGATTTTACCCCCTTTGGCTTTTATTTGGTGGATGCGTTGCATAGCGCTCATGTGGTCAATGCCCGGGTCAAGGCCTAATTCATTCATAAACACCAAAGCTCGTTGCCGGGCCTCATCACCTAATCGGAACACTTGTTTGCTGACATAGCTGGCTGTCACCATGTGTTTCCCGAGCACAATACAATCCTGGGCTACTTCGAGGTGCATTTGAGGCGGGAGCAAGGATACGACAACATCATGGCGATTGATAAGATCCTTCCTGTCATTGGGCTTGGAGGCGTCCAACCAGGTGGCTCGGCCATTAGAATGGTTATTTACCTTGCGCTGAGCCTGTTCCAGATCGGCATCGCACACCGTGACAAAGAACTGATGTTGGCGGGCCTGATCCAGTATGTAATTGATGAGTGCGGTAGCAGAACGACCTGCACCGATGATAAGCAGATTCTTCATAGGGGGGCTAAGATAGTGTATTTTCTACATGAACAAGGCTGTAATTTTAGAATTTCATTAGGACATCTTGATTTTTCTGTAAATATTTGACATAAAACGTTCCTTTGTGCTGCATTTTATACCCTATTGTTCAAAAATATGTTTAAAAAAAAATCAAGCCCATTGCTTATCGCTTCGGTTTTTGTACTGCTTTCAGCCTGTAATAATACAAGCAAAGAGTATCAAAAAACTGCTGCCAACCCTGTATTCATGCATGCAGGTATCAAGCGAATTACAGATATCATAAGGAATGATATTTTTGCGCCCCCCATTTCTTCACGCATATATGCTTACTCGTCGGTTGCGGCATACGAGGCGCTTGTGCCCGGTTATCCCGCCTATCAAAGCCTTGCCGGGCAGTTGAATGGACTGACACCTGGCCCACAACCAGAGGCAGGCAAAGAATATTGTTTTCCCTTGGCCAGTACCAATGCCTTGTTTATTGTTGGGAAGCAACTGATTTTCTCTGAAGGAGAAATGCAAGAGCTGAAGGAACAAATTTTGCTTGATTTTGAAAAAATGAATATGCCAAAAGATGTGTTTGAGCGCTCCATAGCTTACGGAGAAGCTGTCGCAAAACACATTCTGGCTTGGTCAAAAGGGGATAATTATGCCCAAACACGCAGCATGCCCAAATTTACCATTGATACCAAAACAGCATCGCGCTGGCGTCCTACACCTCCTATGTATGCTGATGCACTTGAGCCGCATTGGCCAAAAATAAGACCCTGGGTGCTGGATTCTGCCAATCAATTCCTCTGTGATCCTCCTCCACCTTTTAGCACAGAAAAGAATAGCGAATTCTATAAAGTAGCTTTGGAAACCTACTATATCATCAAAAACCTTACTCCTGAACAGGAAGCCATTGCCTGGTTCTGGGATGACAACCCTTTCCGTATGGACGTAAGCGGGCACTTGTCTTTTGGTGTAAAGAAAATAAGCCCGGGCGGCCACTGGATGAACATTGCTGCACAAACCTGTAGAAAAAATAATAGTGACATCATGCGTTCTGCTGAAACGTATGCTTTAGTCGCTTGTGCCTTGGCAGATGCTTTCATCTCCTGCTGGAATGAAAAATACAAGAGTAATCTCATTCGACCAGAATCTTATATCAACCAATATATTGACCCTGAGTGGCAACCCTTGATCCAGACACCACCGTTCCCTGAGCATACGAGCGGGCACAGTACCATTTCTGCTGCTGCAGCTACTGTTTTGACCAAGATGTATGGGGATAATCATGCCTTCACGGATAGTACCGAAGTGGAATTTGGCTTGCCAACCCGTAATTTTAACTCATTTTTGGAGGCCGCTGATGAGGTAGGCATGAGCCGCTTATATGGTGGCATACATTATTCTACAGGAAACAAATCGGGCCTGAAGAATGGGCGCGAAATTGGTGCGTTTGTTGCAGCATCAGTTAAAACAAAAAAGTAATGTGCCCAATCATGTGCCAATGTATTACTTTGCACCCGAAAAAGTGATTCATTGGCACATGTTCCAACACGGAACAAGTGCTGCACATCATTCAATTTAATGTCCATTTCAAACACTATAATAGCCTCTGAACCTGCGCTCCGGCGCTTGTGTGAGAATTTGGCCCGATGGGCATTTACTGATTTTGATCGAGCCAGAGGAGCCATGAGGGAAATGGCCGACCAGATCAATCCTCGTACTCCATTTGACCTGCGCCTTTCTTTTCATCATAGTTCTTCGTTTCTGGAAAACCAGTGGCAACATACAGACCAGGCTGTTGACCATGCGCACAAGGCTATTGCTATTCTGGAAAACCTTTCCAATGACAGTCTATTGGTGGAAACCTGGGCTGATTTGGCCGCTATTTACCTGAATGAGCGACAATGGCAGTTGGCGCAAGAATGCCTGGATAATGCACGCAGATACCTCACAGAAGCCTCGGAGCCTCGCCTGAAGGCACATATTGATTGCAGAGAAGGATTTTTGAACCTGCATTTAGGCAATACCAATGATGCATTGGAAAGTTTTTTGCGCAGTGCTGACCTTTTGCGTGGGATGGGATCGGCGGCATCGCTCAAAGATAGGTATATACAGACCTTGGTATTAAGCGGTTTGGGTGATTTGTATGAAAGGGTAGGGGAGCATCAAAAAAGTATGGAGGCATTTCGCAGTGTGATACCCATTGTAGAAAAGCATCACTTGCGCCCCCGTTTGGCTTGGCATTATCTAAATGCCGGGCGGACTGCTTATGCCAGCGGAGAACATGACGTTGCGAAGGAAAACTACGAAAAAGTACTGTCATTTGCCATAGAAGGTGATGAGGAAGCCCGTACCCACGCTTTGGGAAATTTGGGTATTCTGGCCATGATGGAAGCTGATTTCCAACGTGCCCAAACGCTTTTTAACCAGGCAGAAGCTCAATATTTGAATCCGGTCAAACCTTCTGACTTTGTCAATCTTTCCAAAATACAAACCCTTCGCGCCGGGCTTCAAACCCATCTTGGCAACTATAACGAGGCCCGTATTTTATTGGAGGTGGCCTTTGAAATTGGTTTAAACGGCCCGGATCAATTACATTTAGAGCAAGTTTGCACCGCTTTGGCCAAAGTTTATAACGAATTGGAAGATTTCCAAAAAGCGTATCAATGGCAAGTAAGAACCTCAGAATATAGTGCAGCGCATTTCAAACAATTGCGTAACCGAGACCGTGAAGAAATAGAGGCCAGGCACCAGCTGGAGCGCAGCAGACAAGAGGCCCAGATGGCCCGACTTAGGGTGTCCGGCTTGCAGCTCCGCGCGCTGCGCGCCCAGATGAACCCGCACTTTATGTTCAATTCATTGAATGCCATACAGGGCTTGATCACATCCGGGCGCAATAATGAGGCAGAAACTTATTTGGCCAAATTTGCCCAGATGATGCGCCATACCTTGGACTACTCTGATTTGGAAGTGGTGACCTTAGAACAGGAAATTGAGTTTCTGGACCGCTATTTGGAGATCAATAGAAAATTAAGGTTTAGAGAAAGGCTTGATTTTCAATTTATTGTGTCACCAGAGGTGGATGGTGGGGATGTAGCCGTACCAACCATGATCCTTCAGCCTTTTATTGAAAACGCTATTGAGCACGGCATCAGGCCTCGTCAGGCAGGCAATATCAGGATAGAATTTTTACCCGGCCCTGATGAAAACTCAGTGCTATGTACTATTGAAGATGATGGTATTGGTTATAATAAAGGCAAGGAAAAGCTTTCCTTTTCCCCTGATTTTCAAACACATCGCTCACGTGGGATGGAAATCACAGGAGAACGACTTAACTTGTTGCACCAACTGCATCGTAAAACCAGTGGTCAGTTTGTCATCATCCATGACCTTTCCGATCTGACACAGGGCAAACAGACAGGCACCAAGGTAGAAGTGCTACTGCCTATACTGGAAGAATGACACCTTTAGATATATTTCATCAAATGTTTGACCATGATCCGTTCAGCCAATGGATGGGTATGTCATTGGTGGCCGTAGGGCCTGGCTCCTGCACCCTGCAAATGACCGTACGTGCCGAAATGCTCAACGGATTTGGCGTAGCGCATGGCGGCATCACTTTTTCATTGGCAGACAGCGCTTTTGCTTTTGCCTGTAATTCACACGGCAGGCACGCAGTGTCCATCCATTGTAGCATAGAACATTTGGCACCTGTATTTGA
>CAZIKN010000167.1:0-10969 GCA_964539805.1 uncultured Saprospiraceae bacterium
ATCAACCCGAAACGATTGGGCACCTTGTGCCACGAAACCACTATCTGGATGCACAAAGGCAATATCCTGAAATGAAGGCCCTCCTGTTCGCAGCTCGGTCCAGCTCGCCCCACCGTTGGTTGTTTTGTAATAGCGTGCTCCCAAGCCATTGATCTGATTACCAGCCAGATAAGCAATCTGGGCATTGACAAAATCAAAGCAATCCAGCGTATTGATATCAGCAAGGGTACTTTGTAGCGCCCAGGTAAATCCACCATCAATCGTACGCCTTATTTTCCCCGAACTGCCGATACACCAACCTTGGTTATTGTTGACAAAATCCAAACGGGTAATTCCGTTCGTATTTCCTTGTACATCGTTTTCGCTTAGTACCACAGTCCAATGCTGGCCGCCATCGGTTGTGCGCAATATGGTGTGCACGGTGTTGGCCCTGACCCCAACTGCCACCCCGTTTTGGGCATTAAAAAAATGCAAATCGTTGATAGTCAAGCCATTTATTGGTTGATTATTGATGTTTTGCAGGGGTATTGAAGTCCAACTTTGTCCTGCATTTATACTGCGGAGAAAAATGTTGACTCCGCCAGCATAAACTGTATCCGCATGTGCAAAGGCTACTGCATGCAGGTTAGCGGATGATACAGGTGTGGCCTGGAACCATTGGGCAAAGCTTTGGATAGGAAGTGATAATACGAAATAACAAAGCAGAGTAATTGCTTTTTTCATAATTGTTGCGTTTGAGTGTTTCTACGGATATCCGTAGAGCCACTCAAACGTATTTTTAGAAAAAATTCTTGTTTTGGTCTCTTCTGAAAGGTTCATTTTTTCAATAAAGGCACCAATTTCTAAGTCGCCGAGCGGGAATGGGTAGTCGGTACCCAAACACACTTTTTCATCACCCATAACGGACAAGATGTAATACAACAATTGCGGATCGTGCGTAGCACTATCCACCCAAAACCTTTGTAGGTATTCGCGCGGATTGATTGGGTTGTCCACCGCTACCAAATCAGGGCGACAATTAAAGCCATGTTCGATGCGCCCAATGGTAGGTATAAATGAACCGCCAGCATGAGCGAAACAAAAACGCAACTCAGGAAGGCGCTCCATGACGCCGCCAAAAATCAGCGAACACATAGCACGGGAGGTTTCAGCAGGCATGCCTACGAGCCACGGCAGCCAATATTTGCGCATTTCAGCTTCGCCCATCATTTCCCATGGGTGTACAAACACCGCAAGGTCAAGGGCAGCACAGGCTTCAAATATGGGAAAAAATTGAGGTTCCGAAAGATTGAGTTGGTTAACGTTGGAACCTATCTGAACACCGGGCATTCCGAGGCTCTTGATACGCTCCAACTCACTGATGGCCAGTTCAGTATCTTGCATGGGAACGGTGCCCAGGGCGATATAATGTTCGGGATAATCATCCACGACTCCCGCTAAGTGATCGTTTAAGAATTGGGACAGATAAAGGCAATCTTGAGGCTTGGCCCAATAAGAAAACAGCACAGGAATGGTGCAAACCACTTGTACCGGGGTTTTATACAGTTTGTACTCATGTATGCGTGTTTCGGGATCCCAGCAATTGCGCCCGATTTCGCGAAAAAAGGTATTTCCTTTCATCATGCGGGCAAAACCCGGCTTGTGATGATCCAGATGGATAAATTCACCATAACCAAATTTTGCCGCAAAATCAGGCATTTTTTCTGGCATAAGGTGGGTATGCATATCTATTTTCATGGCAATAAAATCCAGTTTGAAAAGATTAAAACATTATAAGGACACCCTTGGATCCAACCAGGCGTAAAGCAGATCAGTTACAATATTGACCACCACAAACACAGCAGAGGTAAATAAAACGCAACCCAACACCACGGGTATATCAAAGGTGAGCAGCGCTGTAACAGTTACATCGCCAAGGCCTTTAAAATTGAATACATTTTCTACAAAAAAGGCCCCTGTTAGCAGGGCTGCAAACCAACCTGATATAGCAGACACAATGGGATTCATCGCATTTCTAAGCGCATGTTTTACGATAACCACCGGAGCTGAAAGGCCCTTTGCAGTAGCTGTACGTACAAAATCCTGCGACAGCACATCCAGCATGGCACTGCGGGTCAGTTGAGAAATCAGGGCGACCGGACGAAGCCCAAGGGCCAACGCAGGCAGGATTAAGTTTTTCCAACGCAGCTCCCATTCGCCAAAATCATCCAAGGCAAAAAGGCTGCCCTGAACCTCAAGACCTGTCCAATGCCCCCATGCGTACCCAAACAAAAGGGCCAATAGCATGGCAGCAACGTATGAAGGAAGCGAATAACCAAATACTGACACAAGGGAAATAAGATTGTCCATCCAGGTATTGGGGCGCAAGGCAGCCAGCACCCCAAATGCAATGCCCAACAGGGCCGCCATTACCAATGCTGAAAAGGCCAGTAACGCTGTAGCAGGGATGGCTTCTTTTAGTATGTCCGTAACCGCCCGACCACTTTGATAAGACTCTCTCAAATAAGGCCACTTTAACACCAAAGCCTTATTACTTGAAATACTAATTAGGCTAAAAAAATGATATTTTTCAATATTTTGAGGTGTAATGGTCAAAAATGAGACCGGGGAAATATCATTTAAATACATGGCAAGTTGTACATGTAAAGGCTTATCAAGGCCGAGCTCAGAAGTTTTGGCCTTCACAGTGGATACGTCGGCGCGTTGACCGAATGTAAGTTGTGCCGGATCAACGGGGGAAAGAAAAATAATGCCCGTAATAGTGCTTACAACCAACACCATTACCAAAATGCCATAAACCAATTTGCGCAATACATAAGCCATAACCAATATTATTCCTCTTCTTGAAACCATTCGGTGAGCATCTCCCAAAGCACCCTGTGCTCAGGAACAAAGAAATCCTCTTTTAGCCGCGCCACCTCCACCCAGCGCAGTTCCGCAATGTCGTCATCGGGTTCTGGCTCTCCTTCTTCCATATCACAAATATAAAGATGGGTCATAACGCTGTCCTGGCTGTGCAGGTAACGCCAATCATTGATGCGTGTAGATCCCAGATACATCAAATTGGAAATGGTCAATTCACCACATTCCTCACCCAATTCTCGCATGGCGGCATCTTCATAGCTCTCGTCGGATGGATCCACAAAGCCTCCGGGGAGCCTGAATTTAGTTTCATTGGCCTTTCGGGCAAGCAGTATTTCACTCCTGAAGTTTTTAAAAACGGCGATGTCCACCGTTGGATAAACGGTAGGATAACGGCTAAAAACGCTATACAGCACACCAGCCCGAAAGTCGCGAAGGCTTTCCGGTTGTTGTGATATGACACTCGTGGCCAACTCATAATCCTCCTCGGATGCCTCCAGAACGGCCGTATCATAACGCCCTGAATAGCGGTCCGTAAAATTCTCTTTAGTGCCGTAAATTGTCACAGGAATGTCCGGCTTGGTTTCCATTATTTTCCGATCCAACTCCTGGCTCCAAATGCGATCATCGGGCAAATCTGTCATTTCATAAACCTCTAAAGTTTCGCCAAAAGCCTCTTCAAACATTTTCCTGCGGAATGGCCACTCTATCGGATTCATATCACTGGGAGCGGGATTTGAACTTAAGAAAACAATGACGCGCCCATGTTTTTCAAACAATTCATTCAACATTCTGAGATGGACGTAATTCAGCTCAAAAGTCTGAAAACGACCGACATATACCCCTGTTCCTTCCTTTTTTGTCATAAATTTTTGACTTTTGCGGCCAAGGTAGAACTATTTTGTTCAATTTTGTGGCGAAAATTGAAGCAGAATTTAAAAGTCCTAACATAAATAAACATGAAAAAAGTAAGCGTAATCGGTGGTGGTACTATGGGTAATGGTATTGCACACGTTTTTGCCCAGTATGGCCATGAGGTCACCCTGATAGATGTACAAGCTGCCGTTTTGGAAAAGGCATTGAATACCATCAGTAGCAATTTGGAGCGGCAGGTGGGCAAAGGCATAATCAGCGAAGCGGACAAAGCCGCTACACTCGCCCGTTTGAAAGCCAGCAGTGATCTAAGAACCGGGGTGGCTCATGCTGATCTCGTGGTAGAGGCTGCAACGGAAAATGTATCGCTAAAACTCAAAATATTTGGCGAATTAGACCAGTTCGCTCCCGCAAATGCTATTTTGGCAACCAATACTTCCAGCATCAGCATCACCCAAATTGCAGCAGCCACCCAACGCCCTGCACAAGTCATTGGCATGCACTTTATGAACCCTGTGCCAGTGATGAAATTAGTGGAAGTGATTCGAGGTTATGCTACCTCTGATGAGGTCACCGCTATGGTGATGCAGCTTTCCACTCAGTTGGGGAAAATCCCGGTTGAGGTAAATGATTACCCGGGTTTTGTAGCCAATCGGATCCTAATGCCTATGATCAATGAAGCAATCTACACGCTTTATGAAGGTGTGAGTGGGGTGGCGGAAATAGACACCGTAATGAAACTTGGCATGGCCCATCCTATGGGGCCGCTCCAATTGGCTGATTTTATTGGCCTTGATGTTTGTTTAAGCATATTACGGGTGCTGCATGAAGGCTTTGGTCAGGCCAAATATGCTCCCTGTCCTCTTTTGGTTAATATGGTTATGGCCGGCAAGCGTGGGGTTAAAAGCGGTGAAG
This sequence comes from uncultured Saprospiraceae bacterium, assembly GCA_964539805.1. Lineage (GTDB taxonomy): Bacteria > Bacteroidota > Bacteroidia > Chitinophagales > Saprospiraceae > M3007. Next base: position 4,651 of record CAZIKN010000167.1, read on the forward strand.
GTTTTTATACTTATACACCCGGCTCCAAGGAATTGGTAGTATCAAAAAGTTTTCAAAAAAGGTAAAATATTGTGCCATCAGTTTTAAAAGGCTGTATGGTTGACAACTTTTCACAAGTTGTCAACCATACAGCCTTTTAAATACTTAAGAGCCTATTTTACAATATTTTATACGGCAATAGTCAAAATCTGTTTACCAGTCAATGCCTTTGCAGTTTTTAGTACAATAGGCAAAGTCAAGCTCAATCCATTCGGGTTTACCGGGGCCAGGGTCATGTGGTCCTGGAACACAAGGGCCACAGGTTTCAAAAAAGTCACCATTGTACGATAGATGTGCCATTATGCCCGGAGCAAATCCGCAGTGGCAAATATCGCTTGGGTCTTCCGGGCCGTCAGATGTGGGGCGGGTTGTATTGCTTAAAGGAAATGCTTTCCCTGCGCGGTTAAAAACAACCCATGAACTGACCTTTCCGCCTCTTATAACGACCTCCATTCGGCCAAGCCCTGTTTGAAGGGGTACTTTGTTCATTCCTTCCTTGAGGCGGGCTTTTTCACGAACCCAGCCATCAGGCAAGTTGGATGTTTGAGCATTAACGTGGCCTGTAATAAATGAGGCCATAATGAGGGCAATAAAAAAAATGATTTTTTTCATTGAAAAAGTGATTGGTGTTGAAAAAGTGATTTAGTCCACAATACCAAGTTGTTTGACATCAACTCGTTTTGATGGCACAAAAATGCGGGCGTATCCTCCCCAAACACAATCACATAAAAGTAGATAGTTTATAAACATGTTACGTTGGGAGCGGCCGCACAACGCAACATGCTCTTATGTTTTTCTTGATAAATAATTGCGTATTTCATCCATGAAGGCATCGCCATAGTTTTGCAGCTTGCGCTCCCCCACCCCACTTATTTGCAACAAACTATCATCTGTAACCGGCTTTTTTTCAGCCATTTCGTTTAGCGTTGCATCACTGAAAATCAAGTACGGTGGCACACCTCGTTGCTGTGCAAGATTGCGGCGAAGCCGCACTAATAGATCAAAAAGTTCTTCTCGTGCCGATTGACTTTGTGATTTGGGCTTTACAGGAGGCAAATTATTCCTTTGGGCCGCATCTGGCGCAGGCTTGGGCTGTGGCAAAGCCAGTCCTACTTTTTTCCCATCAAAAAGCACGGCTTTCCCAACGGGTGTTACCTTGAGTACATGCCGCTCATCGTATGCAATTTCAATCAGCCCCAGATGCAACATTTGTGATATTAAAAACATCCAATCATCAAAGCTATATTCTTTACCGGCTCCATAGGTTTTGATCTCATGATAACGGTTTTCAAAAATTTCGCGCCGTCCTGAACCACGCAAAATTTCAACCAGCATTACCATGCCCACTTTCTCCTGTACGCGTACAATAGCTGAAAGGGCTTTTTGGGCAGCTACAGTGCCATCAAACTGGCGCGGGGGATTGAGGCATACATCACAATTGCCACAATTCTTTTCCCATGGCTCCCCAAAATAGTTTAACAGGGTTTTTCTGCGGCATATTGGAGCTTCAGCAAACTGGTACATACGGTTGAGCTTTGCTATTTTAAGGTCTTTTTGCTCTTGGCTACTTTCGCTTTGCTCTATCATATCCCGATAACTGTTCACATCCGCATAACTAAAAAAAAGAAGTGCTTCTGAGCGCAATCCATCGCGGCCTGCTCGGCCAACTTCTTGATAATACCCTTCAATATTTCGTGGAAGGTTGTAGTGAATAACAAAACGTACATTGCTTTTATCTATGCCCATGCCAAAGGCAATTGTGGCACATATAATTGGTGTACGGTCATTGATAAAATCTTCCTGAACCTTACTTCGCTGCCTTGGCGAAAGATCAGCATGATAATAATCAGTATTGAACCCTTTAGCGTTTAGTTTTTCAGAAAGGTCCTGGCAGGTTTTACGAGCAAGGCAGTAGATAATACCGGATTGATTGGGGTGTTTTTTTAGGTAATCAACAATTTGCTCAAAGCGTCTTTGTCCGGGACTTACCTTGAGGGCGATATTGGGTCTATCAAAAGAGGCCACAAAAGAAATTGGATCGCGCAGCTGTAATTGCTCCAGAATATCTTTTCGGGTTAATTTGTCAGCCGTTGCAGTAAGTGCCAAAAGCGGTGCATTGAATTGTTGGCGCAGAAATTTCAATTGTGTGTACTCTGGCCTGAAGTCATGCCCCCATGCCGAAATACAATGGGCTTCATCAATAGCAAAAAGATTGATATTCAATCGTTTGAGCAAAGGTTGAAAACCTTGTGATACCAACTTTTCCGGGCTGACGTACAAGAGTTTGATGTGGCCGTTTAGCAAGGCGGTTTCCACATTGTGTTGTTGCGCTGCATTTAGGCTGCTGTTCATAAAAGCTGCAGGTATGCCATTTGCACCTAGGCCCTCAACCTGATCTTTCATTAGTGCAATAAGCGGACTAACTACAAGGGTCAGTCCATCCAGGGTGATAGCAGGTATTTGGTAGCAGATGCTTTTGCCGCCACCTGTGGGCATAAGTACCAGCGCATCTCTGCCTTCATAAATGGCCTGGATAATATCCGCTTGTAATGGCCGAAAATGATCATAACCAAAATATTTTTTCAGGGCTGCCTGAGCCAAGGTCAACGTCATGGTTATGTCTTGATTTTACAGTATGCCTGCCATTTTCGGAGAGAATAATCTGACAGGTTTATATCTTTTTTGGGGGATGTTTTTGCGTTTTTCTCAACTGATGAGAAACTATAAAATCCAGTGCCTCGGGCGAAAATACTGTATTGCATACCTGCCGGGCAAGGTGGTGGTGCTTGAAAAGATAACAGCACGTCATCATTGAAGTGGTCAAGGGTTAACATAATGCCATCCGCCATGGCCAACTTTTCGTTAGGTGCGCCATGGCGGGGCATACGACTTAGATCAACAGGATTAGGCATTGAAAAGTCCATTGCTGCATAGTCCAATTCCCAAAATTGAAACCCACAGTTGATCTTTATACGAATACCGTTACCTTCATGTTTAGCCAAATCAATTTCCAGTACATCATCGCGGAACTGAAGCGTGCCATTAGGGCTAAAAAAGCCAGTCAATTGCCATTGGTTATGTTGATCCAATATGCTGACCGAAAGCGGGATCTGTTGCTCATGTAGCCAGTGATCAATTTCATTTTTAGGGCTATTACCTGATGGCAACGCATGCGGAAAGCGAATACGATATTCATTAAAAATGGCATCTAACCAAAGGCTGTTTTTCGCTTTGATATATAAACGCGCAGATTTGGCGCCTTGTGGTTTGGGAAAACTTAGCTCAAGGCTTTGAGATGACTTGCCCTGAATGGTTTCCTGGAATGTCGGCCAGTATTGGCCATCTGTTTCAGTCAGCAATGGTGTAGCATCATTACCCAGGTTATCAATAGCATTTGATGGCTTAACAAGGGTTGAAATAACCTGTGCTTTGCCTTGCCTATCCACAATGGCTTTCGTGCCAACAGGATGTGCAATGGCATACATTCCCAATTCATCCAAGTGCTGTACCTGGCCATTTTTGCCAGCCAAACGAATGGTATAGACATCATCCCGGGGTTTGATATCGGGCAATTGCAAATATTCTGTCCTGATGGCATTTGACCATGCAGCTCCAGCGAACAATTCTCCCTGTAGTGGGCAGTCAGCAGGGTTAACAGCGTAAACAGATTGGCAAAAACCTCCCGTAACCAACGCTGCCAACACCAGGCCTACCGTAACGTAGCCCACAAAACTCATGCTTACCGATTTCCCGAAATTGGTTTCATACACTTCCACACGCTCTAATTGGTCATAACTGAGTTTAGTGGTTAGAGAGTCCGTAAAATTCCGTGCTTCCGGCGGTTTTATGTAAATCAGCACATCATTCTTGCTCAATCTGGCATCTTGCTTGCTGCCAATATTGGTAACTGCTATGGCTTCCCGTTCTGAAATCCTACTCATTTTCAAGGTCATATCCTTTTCGCGAAAATCATAGGAATGCACATACCACATACCGCTCAGTGGCCTTGAAGGGTCTATCAGATAAAAGCTTAGGGACTGATCCTTCAGTTTGAACAATCGCTTTTTGGCCATCGGATAGCGTTGATAATAAATACAGGCGGTAAAGCAACAAATGAGTAAGCCAAGAATAGAAATTTTTAATAGATTTTTCATAAATCACCTCAATTGATTTCGTTTTTGACAAGGGTGCGCTCCAAAATCAGGGCGGTTTTAGACTTGTTGCGGTGGGAGACCATCCGGCCAGAAATTGATCTTTTCATGACTCGGCCGCTCCCACCGCAACGAGTCTTTTATTTTCGTTTTTTCTTTTTTGATTTTTTCTTTTTGCTTTTTTGGGGTTTCTTGCCCTTTTCCTTGGTCCACTTATCAAAACTATATCCGATGCCAAAGGTGGGCAACATAACGACTCTAACCCCCTCGAAGTCATTAACGACGTTTGTGGGCACAGTAATGTTCAATTTTTCCTTTTCTATACCAATGGGAAAATTCAATTCTATCACGGCATTTCCCATAGTGTGTTGCAAACCCAAGCGAAACAAAAACTTGGTGACATTTGACGAAAAAGGTTCCAATACCCTTGAAAAAGTCAATTCTCCTTCATAATTGCGCCAGCCATAACGTATGTCAGGCCCATAATAAAATGAACTTTTTCTGCCGGAGAGCCTGCCGTGCATAAACAGTTTATAAAACGCTCCCAGCTCCCAGCTGGGCCTGACAACGCTGGATTGTTGCGGCCCACAACAAAAATTGAATTCACCTTTGTAATATATGTTGGCTTGTACGCCGATATGGTTGTAGCGGCTCCGATAGGGAGCCTCTGCGCTTAGGTAAAATGTACGAAATGCTGGATCCACCCATTGATAAGATAAACCTGAGTTTAATATCAGTTTAGGCAAGGGTAGGTCATCAGGGTCTATGATTTCAAGTGTTTGCTGCGCTTGTGCTTTGGCAGTAGAAAAAACAAAGGCGCAGATGCATAGGAGTAAGGATTTTCGATTCATGGTGTGCAGTTTCAACTCACAATATTACGTTGACGTTTATATTTGCAGTTAGGTTGGATAAGAAAAAAATTAACGTGCCAACAAAACATGATATGCGAATTGGTTTAATGTCGGATACCCACTCCTTTTTGGATGAAAAAGTGTTCCACTATTTTGAGGAATGCGATGAAATATGGCATGCTGGTGACTTCGGGAGCATGGATATTGTGGATGCTCTCCGTAATTTCAAACCCCTCAGGGGAGTATATGGCAATATTGACAATGCCAAAATAAGGTCTGAAATGCCCCTTGACCAACGTTTTGAATGCGAGGGCATGCCTGTATTTATGACCCACATCGGTGGTTATCCGGGTCGTTACGAACCACGTGTTCGTCATATTTTACAACAGGAAATGCCAGCCAACACTTTGTTTATCAGCGGACACTCGCATATCCTTAAAGTTATGCCCGATCCCAAACTTCATTTGTTGCACATGAACCCGGGGGCCTGCGGCAATGAGGGCTGGCACAAGGTAAAAACCTTACTGCGCTTCAGCATTCAGGAAGGCAAAGTGTCTGATTTGCAGGTGATCGAGTTGGGGAGCAAGGGAATAAGACGGATGATTGAATAAAACCCCTATCTTTTTAGTGCTTCTAAAAATTGTTTTTCATATTCCAATGTTTTTTCCAAAACGGCTGCATCATTTTTAAAATGATCTTTAAGTAAAGGATAGATCTCCTTAGCGCGTTCATTACGAAGGAGATTAAGCAGTTGTGCATTTTGAAAAATGTCATTTATGTCACCATCCTCTAATGATTTCTTGAGCCGATCAAACAGGATGGGAAAGCCTAAGTCAGCCTTGCCAAGCGCCAGTAAAGTATTGACTGCAGCGAATGGATAATCCCATACTGCTGTGGCTAAATACCAGCGCGGTGAATTATTGTCGGCCAAACATTTTACAGCATAATCAACCGCTCTTTCATCAGCCAATTGCTGCAAGCCATTCAAGGCACTTATTCTATTTTGGTTTTTCCACGATGGCTTATGCTCCAAATCCATCAAAAGTGCATAGGCATCTGGGCTTTTGCATTTACCCAAGGCTATAGCAGCAGCGTTGACAACCCGATCACTTTTATCATTTAATGCATGGATATAAAGATCCTTGTGCTTAGCATCCTGTGTCCGCCCAAGCATGCTGATCGCCGTGCTTTTTATCCAGGATTTTTCCTTATTTATAGTATTGGTCAGGAAATCAATTGTTTTTTGATCATAGGGCAGGCTGTATATTTTTTGTAATG
>CAZIKN010000168.1:0-10675 GCA_964539805.1 uncultured Saprospiraceae bacterium
AAGCCCATTATTTCCGGCGCTGCCGAGGATTGCCGCGTCACCGTGCGCACCAAAGACGGCTGTTTTGAATGGACCAAGGTGATTACCGAACCCGATGGCAAGTATGAGTTTGACCCGCTCCCGCCTTTGGAACTCACCATCGCCATTTCCAAACACAACAACCCTACCATTTACAAAGATTTTCAAAAACAAGGCGGGCGAACCATTAACCTGACCCAAAAAGACTCCACGGGCGTGGACTTTATTTACATCGCGCCGCCATCCGTGGGCGTACAGGGGCTGGAGGACTATTTTACCGATTGCAAAGGCCCCAATGGCCAGACCTTGACCGATGCGGACGGCAACCCGCTCATCATTTTGGAAGAGTTCCAAACGGTGAAATTGGACGTAACCGTGTTTGAACAATACGGCCCCGGCCAAAACCCCGACGATCGCTGCCTCTTGGACTCTGCCTACCTCAGTATTGACAATACTTTTGACCTGAAGTACGACTTTTTAGCACAAAAAGAAGACACGCTGCGCAACAAAAAGTACGATTATGACTTCATAGCGGCCTTCCCAAGCCCCGATCCGCCTTACCTGAAAATCATGCAGATCACCGCAACAGCGAACGGACGAACGGGCGTATTTACCCGCCGGGCCTTGATCACGGGCATCATCAAAGGCACCAACAAGTTTACCACGGTGTCACCCATGGTACCCAATTTCATCCTGCGCGACCCGCCGGGCGACGGTAGTTTTTCCTTCATGGAGAAAGGCGAGACAATCTGCAACACCCTTTCTACCGAAAATGGCGGCGGCGGCGGCCCGTTTTTTACCCTGGATGCCTTGGGAGGCAGTAAACTCGAATTAAATATTCCCTTTGCCCCCAAACAAGCAGTAGAAGCCCTCGCGGGTGTTACCTCTGAGTTTTCCCTGAACATCGTGCGCACCAACAGTACTTCCGTTGAGTATTGCCTCACCACCAATGAGCGTATCTCCACCGATGACGGCGATCTTGTGGTGGGCGACAAAACCAGTTTGGATGGCGGCAAAACCATTCTGGCGGGCAACGACGTGTATGTTGGCACAGCCTTCAACTTCATCTTTTCGGATTCCAAGTTTGTCCGCTTCAATGATACTACCTGCTCCGTGCAGGTGAAGGACGTGACCACCATCCAATCCGACACCTTTGCCACCACTTACATGTACTCGGAGTACAATCTGGAAAACAATGTTATCCGATATTTGGACAGTTTGATCGTGGACGGGCAAGACCCCAATGGGATCAACTCAACAGCCAAAAAGCGCTGGTTGGACTTTATCGCACTGAACAAAACCGCTAAAACAAAGGCAAAATTCAAAAAGAACCTGACTTGGGATGCGGGCATTCAGTACGAGTACAGCGAAACACGCGACACCGCGCAACAAGTGGAAAGTTCCCTCAGCGAAAGTTTCGAGGGCTTGCTGGGCTTTGCCCTCTCCACGGGTGCAACGGGGGCTGCAACGGGCCAGGTTGAACTCAAAACAGGAGCAAAATTCGAAGGCAGCTTCAACCAGGGCACCGGCCAACTGACCCAACGAGGCACCACCGTCGGCTATGTGCTCAAAGATGACGACCCTTTGGATACTTGGACCATGGACGTAAAAGACGATCCTTTGTTCAAAACCCCCGTGTTTCATGTCCGCGCCGGCCAAACCTCCTGCCCCTGGGAAGTGGGCACCTCCCAACGCGAAGGGGTGAAATTGCTTTCCGTGGATGGCAATACCCGGCTCAATGTGCCCTCCAACGGCATCGCGGCCTTCAATTTCCTGCTTACCAATACCTCACCTACGGGCGAAACCTGGACGTATGGCGTTACCGCCGGGCCGGAGAGCAATGCCAATGGCGCCATCGTCAAACTCAACGGAGCAGCACTGGATCACAACGTGCTGTTTGCCATTCCCTGGGGCGAGCAAATACCCATCACCATCACCGTGGAGCGCGGCCCGCAGGCCTACACCTACGAGGGCTTGGAAGTGGTGCTGTTTTCCCTCTGCCATGACGCGCGTGCCAACGGTTTGGGCATAGCCCCCGACAATGACCCGTATTTGTACTCGGCGGTATATTTGAATGTTTATTTTGACGAGCCGTGCAGCGAGGTGGACATCGCTTTCCCGCAACAGGGCTGGGTGGTAAAACCCGATGCCATAAACCCCGCCACACAGAACCTTTTGCCCGTCACGATTTCCGGCTACGACAAAACAGATGCCGACCTGGTGGGCATCCGCCTGCAATACCGGCCCTCTGACGGCAACGGCGCCTGGATCAACATTACCGAAGGTGTTCCGGACTATATTCCCAAAGATTCCCTGGGCGACGTGTTTGAGGTATTCAACTGGAACACCGATGGCACCCCACCTTTGGCCGATGGCGATTATGAAATCCGCGCCGTCACCATTTGTGAGAACGGCCCCACGGACAAACCCGGCTATTCGCACGTCATCAAAGGCCGCATCGAGCGGCAGCCGCCCAGTTTGATCGGCACGCCCGAACCCGCCGACGGGGTGTTCCATGTCGGAGATGAAATTTCCTTCACATTTAACAAAGACATTAACTGCAATAAAATCATCGAAGCGGATTTAACACAACCCAACAACGTCGGTCTGTATGACGCCGTCACGGATCAGTTGATTGATGTGGACGTGACTTGCCGAGACAATAAAATTATTTTGGTGCCCAAATTTCAGAATGCCTTTTTTGAAAATCGCGTCCTACGCGCCGAAATACGCGGCATTCAGGACAAAATCGGCAACAAACAGGTCTATGACGAATGGGAGTTTTATGTGGATCGCAATGAGTTGGCATGGCTGACGGACAGCCTTGGCATGACCAAGTTCGAGGATGATACCCGAACGGTCACGGCCAACATCCAAAATCAAGGTGGTTCGCCCATAAATTTCAGCATACAAGGTGTACCTTCATGGGCACGCGTAGTGCCGAACAAGGGCAGCTTGGCACCCAACGAAGTGCGGCCCATACGCTTTGAGGTGGATTCCTCTCTTGCCTTTGGCCATTGGCGCGATACCGTGATTTTGCGCACCGAAACGGGGCAAAATCCTTTCTTTATGGGCGGTGATGAAGCCCTGCCCATCGGTGTGCGCGTGGTGTGCCGCCCTCCGAACTGGGATTTGGACGCGGGCATCTTTGAAAACTCCATGAACATGATACTGCAATTTGATATTCAGGGTGAAATGTCCACGGACGAAGAGGACATAGTGGCAGCCTACATGAACGACACGCTGGTGGGCCGCGCCAAACTGCAATACGAGCCGCAATTGCAAAAACACATCGCATACCTCACGATTTACGGCAGCCCTTACCACAAATTGAAGCCTTTGAAATTGGAAATATGGGATGCCTCTGCTTGTTTGCGCTATGATGTGAAGGAAAGCTTTGACTTCTTGTCCGATGCCGTTGTAGGTAATCCCAAAACACCGGTGGTCATTCATACCAATAGTTTGGTGCTGCGGGAAATTCCGCTTGGCATTGGCTGGAACTGGATATCCTTCAACCTCGATTTTCCCGATCCAGCCATCAATACGGTGTTCAGTTCCCTGAATGACCCGAAAAACGGCCTGATCCGTTCGCAAACCTTGTTTTCAAGCCATCACAACCCCAGCGGGACCTGGATAGGCTCGCTTACGGAATTGGCGGACAGCACCATGTATGTCTATAAGGCCAACAGCGCCGATACACTCAAAGTGGCAGGTAATGTGATCAATCCGGCCAATCGGCCCATACCCATTAAAACAGGCTGGAACTGGATCGGATACATCCCCAATTACGCCCTGCCCGTCAACCGCGCTCTGTCATCCTTGCCATCCGAGGAAGGTGACCTGATCAAGAGCCAATCGGCCTTTGCGCAGTACATCAACCCCACATTCGGTTGGGTTGGGAACCTGAAGTTTATGGCTCCGCTCCAGGGCTATCAGCTCAAGGCAGCCAAAATCGGCAGCTTGATCTATCCACCAAACTTGGGCAATGGACAAGACCCCAACGAAAACATACTGGACAGGGGCAAGCCGGAAACCTCGCTCATGGCGTTCTGGACCGTCAACCCTTCCCTGTTTGAACGGAGCATGACGCTCATTGGCATGTTAAAAGTGGGTGATCAGAACGCCACTGCTGCGGGTATGGAACTGGGTGTTTTTGCGGGCAATGAGCTGCGCGGGGCTACACCCGCGATATGGGCAGAACCGCTCAAGGCTTATCTGTTCTTCCTCACAGCCTATGCGAATACCAATGGCGAGCTACTGCAATGTAAATTGTACGAGGCGGGTACGGCCAAGGTTTCGGATTTGAGCGAAAAACTGACCTTTATCGCTGATTTGCATCAGGGCAGCCTCGAAATGCCCCTGCCGTTCAGCTTCCCGACAAGCAGTAGCGGACAGGCGATACAAGCGGATGAGGCTTTTGAGGTCCAGCCTAACCCTTTCAGCAACACGGTTGAACTGCGGTTCGCGCTGCCCGTGGCACAGGACATTTCGCTGCTGGTTTATGATGTGAATGGCCGTTCGGTAGCGCATTATCAGCAAACAGCGTCCGCCGGCCCCAATATCCTGCGCTGGGATGGCCGCAACGAGGGGGGGCAGCCTTTGCCTAATGGGGTGTATGTGGCCAAACTGCACACCGCGTCGGGCACAGTAACGCGGAAATTGGTGTTGCAGCGATAGGGAAAATCCAAGTTTTCTGTTCAAAACTTGGAAGAACGGAAGAGTCTGAAAGACATCGAAGGCAAGCAGGCCCTCTATCTTCAAACATTTCAAGACACGGCGCAGCGGTAAACGTTGCGCCGTTTTTTAGTGTACCTACAAAATGCCGAGTAATTCATGTACGAAGGCGTGGTGCATTCCGTGCCGGAAGTGCAATAGAAAACCTCCTCCAAGTTGCCTTCTCTTTTCGACATTTTTGATCTACCTTTGCGCTTCTTTTGAGAAAATACCTAAAAAATTTAGCGTGCTTACAGTTCACAACGTCGGGTTACAATTCGGAAAGCGAGTGCTTTTCGACGAGGTCAATTTAAAATTTACAAAGGGCAACTGCTACGGGGTCATCGGTGCCAACGGCGCGGGCAAATCAACTTTCCTCAAGGTCCTGTCCGGTGCCATTGACAGCACACGGGGAAGCATAGAAATCACGCCTGGCGAGCGCATGGCCGTGCTATCCCAAAACCACTTCGCGTTCAACGAATACCCCGTGCTGGATACCGTGATGATGGGCCATAAGCGGCTCTACGACATCATGAAGGAAAAAAATGCCATCTATGACAATCCGAACGCAACGGAGGAGGACTCCATGAGGGCAGCTGAATTGGAGGGCGAATTTGGCGAAATGAACGGCTGGATGGCAGAAAGCGATGCCGCAGAACTCCTCAGCAACATGGGTGTATCCGAGTCATTGCACTACGCACTCGTAGGCGACCTTGATGGCTCCGACCGCGTGAAGGTGCTTTTGGCACAGGCCCTGTTTGGCTCACCGGACATCCTGCTCATGGACGAACCGACCAACGACCTCGACGCAGAAACCACCGATTGGCTTTGCAATTTTTTGGCCGACTATGAGAACATCGCCATCGTAGTCTCGCATGACCGCCATTTCCTCGACATGGTGTGCACGCACGTCGTGGATGTGGATTTTGGAAAAATCCGAATGTTCACGGGCAACTACACCTTCTGGTACGAAACCAGCCAAATCATGGCACGCCAAATGGCCGATAAAAACAAAAAAGTAGAGCAAAAACGCCAGGAAATGATGGATTTCATAGCCCGTTTCTCGGCTAATGCCTCCAAATCAAAGCAAGCCACCAGCCGCAAAAAGGCCCTAGAAAAACTCAACTTAGAGGAAATCCAGGTATCGAGCCGAAAGTACCCGTACATCGCTTTCCGCCCCGAGCGAGAGCCCGGCGACGTGATCCTGGACATCCAAAAACTGAGCGTCAAAAACAATATGGGCGAGTATCTTTTCCACGACCTTTACCTGCGCCTCAACAAAGGCGACAAGGTGGCCGTGTTGAGCCGCAACGCTTTAGCCGTTTCCACCCTGTTTGACATCCTCGCTGGCGATGAGCAGCCCTACGAAGGGGAATTCCAGTATGGCCAGACCATCGCCATACAGTACCTGCCAAATGACAACGGCGCATTTTTCACAGGAGATCAAGACCTGAACCTGATTGATTGGCTTCGGCAGTATTCCAGGGAAAAAGACGAGTCCTTCATCCGCGGCTTTTTGGGCCGCATGCTCTTTAGCGGAGAGGAAGTGTTTAAGCAGTCCAGCGTGCTGTCGGGTGGCGAAAAAGTGCGCTGCATGCTCTCCAAGATCATGCTGGCCAATCCCAATTTCCTGATCCTCGACGAGCCAACAAACCACCTCGATTTGGAGTCCATTACGGCCTTAAATACGGGTATGCAGGAGTTTTCAGGTAACATCATCTTCACGTCGCATGATTATCATTTGCTTGACTCCGTGGCCAATCGCATTGTAGAGATCACACCACGAGGCCTTATTGACCAGTCCATGACCTATGGCGAGTACCTGCACAGCGACAAAATGCGGAAGTTGCGGGCGGAGATGTATGCTTGAGTAATCCCTCTTTTATAAAAAATACGACAAATGTCGTAAAAAAATTTGCACACTTACGACAAGTGTCGTACCTTTGTGCTGGTCAATGTTTTTGCATACATCAATGGAAGAAAAAACCTATCGCCCGAGCGAGGCGGAATGGCAAATTTTACAGCTTGTTTGCGCTGCATGCTCTCCAAGATCATGCTGGCCAATCCCAATTTCCTGATCCTCGACGAGCCAACAAACCACCTCGATTTGGAGTCCATTACGGCCTTAAATACGGGTATGCAGGAGTTTTCAGGTAACATCATCTTCACGTCGCATGATTATCATTTGCTTGACTCCGTGGCCAATCGCATTGTAGAGATCACACCACGAGGCCTTATTGACCAGTCCATGACCTATGGCGAGTACCTGCACAGCGACAAAATGCGGAAGTTGCGGGCGGAGATGTATGCTTGAGTAATCCCTCTTTTATAAAAAATACGACAAATGTCGTAAAAAAATTTGCACACTTACGACAAGTGTCGTACCTTTGTGCTGGTCAATGTTTTTGCATACATCAATGGAAGAAAAAACCTATCGCCCGAGCGAGGCGGAATGGCAAATTTTACAGCTTGTTTGGGACTTGGAACCCGTCAGCGTACGCGACATTTATGAACGGGTAGCGGCAACAAAACCTGTGGGCTATACCACGGTTTTGAAACAGGTGCAACGGCTTACAGAAAAAGGTATCCTGGAGAAAATACAGGAACAAGGCGGGCACTTTTACCGCAGTACTGCACAAGAAGGAGAAGTCAAAAGGAATATGGCTTCACAGGTGCTTCAAAACACGTTTGGCGGCTCAGCCCTGCAACTGATGATGCATGCATTGGGCGATAAGGAAAAAATTGACCCGAAAGAGCTAAAGGCGCTTCGGGATTGGTTGGATAAAATTGATGATTGATATGCATCCTGTAACAAATATATTGGGTTGGACGGTGATCCATTCGCTTTGGCAGATCACCTTACTTTTTTTGTTTTGGCAAGCGGGGCTTTTCCTGTTCAGGCCAAGCCATAAAGCAAGATATTTTTTCGGGTTTTTTACTTTGATTGTCAGCCTGTTGTGGCCTGCATATACTTGTTGGCAACTGTTTAAGGCAGCACAGGAGCAAATGATTGAAAATACATTAGTCATCGAAGCCCTCCAACCACATTTTATTTCTAATCCCATATTGAAAGATACTGAATGGGTGTCCGTCACTCCATCATTGGCCGAAAAATGGAGCGAACAGTTAAATCATTTGATCGCGCCATATACGGGACTGATCGCTTACGGTTGGCTCATCGGAGTACTTTGGTTTAGTATCCGGCTTAGCGGCGGCTTTTGGCTGATGCGGCGTTTGCGCCGAAAGGGCTTATCATTGCCGGAAAGCAAGTATTTGGAAACATGTGACTACCTTACACAAAAAGTTGGTATTCAGCGCACTGTATTATTTTTTGAATCATCGTACGCACCCGAACCGCTTACGTTTGGGTTTTGGAAGCCCGTTATTTTGTTCCCCCTTGGTTTGTTGTGCCAACTCAGTCCGTCGCAGGTAGAAGCGCTTCTCCTGCACGAATTGGCACACATTCGGCGGCATGATTACCTGTTTAACCTCGTCCAATTGGCACTTGAGGTATGGTTGTTTTACCACCCTTTGTTCCATCTCATTTCGCGTGACGTGCGACGCGCCCGCGAGTGTTGTTGTGATGATGTGGTGCTGGCCTGTGATACGAACCGATTGATGTATGCCAAAACATTGACCGACCTGCATCTTCAATCTGTTCACCTTCACAATCAATTTGTTATGAACGCAGTAAATAGTAATGGTTTTACCGAACGCATTTTTCGTATTGTAGGAGCCAAACCGCATAAGTCAAAACGCTCCAATTGGCTGCTGTTGTTATTGCCAATGTTTTTGCTCCTTGCTTTTGTGTTCCAAACGGCATTTAAAGCCGCTGTACCAACGGCAAGTACCGAATTTACGATCTTGATACCACAAAGTGGCGGACAGATTTTGTTGAAAAAGGCATCGTCTGTTCCGCATATCAACGAGGCAAATATCTCGAACGAAGTGACATGGCCGGATACCAGTAAACAACCTATAGTAGCTATGGGAGCCGATAAGATGAACGTTGTATATATAGGCGTGGATAACCCAATCACTGTGGCCGTACCCGGGTACAGTTGTGAGGAACTACGCCTTCGCTTCATTGGAGAAGGAGCCAGCTTCGGTAAAAGTAATGACTGTCATTACAATATCAGGGCAACACAACCCGGCCTGCTGAGGATAGAGGTGCTGGGCACGCGCAAGGGAAAGGAAGTCAGCTTAGGCATCAAGGAATTTCGGGTAAAACGCATTCCCGATCCCAATCCAAGGCTCGGTAGTTTGAGCGGAGGGACCATAACCAAAAGTCAACTCCTTAAGGAAGTCAACAACTTACAGGCCATTATTGCCAATTTTGACTTCGATGCCTATTGTGAAATAAGCAGTTTTGAACTGACCGTACTGCCCAGAAAAGGCAACCCTGTAACCCATGCAGCCTATTCGCCTACCCTAACGGCATCCATGCTTGAACAGATCAAATCCATGCCCGATAGCAGTTCAATCTTTTTTGATGACATCAAAACCAAATGCCCAGGCGATACCAATCCACGTAACATAGGAGGGGTTGCATTCAAGGTAATTGGAAACTAAAGACCGTCTAAGACAGCACTTGAGTGTAAAAAAAAATTTTTGATGTTGAAAATAACCCCTATGTTTGCAGCGTACCAGTACGGTATGACAACAATATGAACAGCAACCGCGCCTATTATTTTGGATATTCTTTTGTTTTTTTCTTTTTTACAAGGAAAAGGGGAATGTCCTATGTTCGGTTCTAACATGTTGAAAAACAAGGTTTTAAATCGAAAGGAGGTTCCTCAAAAAGGAACCTCCTTTTTTTATGCACATAATATGCATACTACTTCAACTAAACAGCGCATTGTGATCCAGGGGGTAGCTGGGGCTTTTCACGAGATTGCTGCCCGTAATTTTTTTGGCTCGGACATTGAATTGGTGCCAGCCCTGAGTTTTGAGGCTCTTTTTCAGGCCTTAAATAAACCTGATGTGGCCGATGCCGCCATTTTGGCCATAGAAAACAGTATTGCAGGCAGCATTTTGGGCAATTATCGCCTGTTGCTGGAGCATGACATGACTATTGTGGGCGAGATGTACTTGCGCATACAACAAAACCTGGTGGCACTGCCTGGTGTAAGCCTTTCTGATGTTCGCGAAGTACATTCTCACCCTATGGCTCTGGCTCAGTGCGCTACTTTTTTCAGGCAATATCCGCACATAAGATTGGTGGAATCAGCGGACACTGCCGAAAGTGCCGCCCAGATACAGCGCACGCAAAATCGCAATATTGCAGCCATTGCCAGTTTGTTGGCTGCGGAGCGGTACGGACTTGCAGTATTGGCCGAAGGTATAGAAACCGTAACAGAGAACTACACCCGATTTTTGGCCATTTATCGGCGAAAAGACGCCATGTCGGTAGCCAATGCTGATAAAGCATCCATCAGTTTTACCCTAAAGCACGAAACTGGCAGCCTCGCGCGCGTGCTAAGCCTGTTGGCCGATGCTGGCGTAAACCTGACAAAAATACAATCTGTACCCATTGTCGGTCGCCCTTGGGAATATCACTTTTTACTGGATTTTGTTGCAGAAAAAACGAGTATAAAATTCATAATCAATCAATTATATGAAGTCTTGGACAAGATGCGCGTATTGGGGATGTATAAAATGATGAGTGATGAATGATGAATGATGAGTGATGATTTATTAACTAATTAGCACATTGTACTTAATATCAATTATCATGCAGATTAAACCCGCTAAACGGACAACATTGGTACAGGAATACTATTTCGCTACCAAACTGCGCGAGATAGCACAAATGCAGGCTGCTGGCATTCCAGTACGCAACCTGGGTATAGGCAGCCCGGATTTGTCGCCTGCCCCGGAGGTCATTGCCGCCATGCAAACGGCTTTGACCTGCCCAAACATGCACGGTTATCAATCCTATATC
>CAZIKN010000169.1:0-10430 GCA_964539805.1 uncultured Saprospiraceae bacterium
ATCATCAAGATTGGCCCCGATAACGATATTGCCAGCGGCTGTCATGGTGCCTGAGATACCGAAATTGTCTGCCGGGTCGCCATCTTGGGCAGTGAGTTTTTTCACTATGCCCCAGTTATTGGCACCACCCTGGTTGCGGTGCAAAAGATAGGCAGCACCTGCATCTTTGCCTTTGTCATCGTCATTGGGTGCACCTACGAGCAGCCAATCACCCACTAATTTGACCATAGAGCCAAATGCGTCACCTGCTTCTACCTGGGCAGGGTGTATTTTGAATACTTCATTCCATTGTTCTGCTCCGCCAGCATTGCGCTCAAGGATGTAAACGGCACCGGCATCTTCGCCATTCGTATCGTCACCTTTTGCGCCAACGGCGGCGTATTCTTTTGACATAGAGACACTTGTGCCAAATTGGTCGCCAGCTTTGCCAGCGTCCTGGAATTGGCAGGCCACTTGTGCCCAATCTTCGCCTTCATCAACAAAACCATCGCAGTCGTTGTCAAGACTATCGCAGATTTCAGGAGCAGGATTTACCGTAATGGTGAACATGCAGTCATGGATGTTGCCTGCTTTGTCAGTAGCGCGAGCCATGATCATGGTGACACCAAGAGAATAGTAACCATCCTGGTTTTTGGGCTGTTCATCAACAGTAACGGTTACACCCGGGCAGTTGTCTGTTGCCGTCACGGTGTAAGGTACTTTAGTGCCGCAGTATGGGTTCGGTTCATTGAACACCACAACGTTGGCTGGGCATTTGGCCACTGGCGGTTCGTAATCTTTCACGGTTACGCTAATGGTACAAGTTTGTGTGTTGTTGTTTACATCGCGGGCGGTGAAGGTCACGATGGTGCTACCTACGGGATAAGTGCCGATGCCATTATTGGTCACGGAGGCTACGCCACAGTTGTCAGACCAGGTGCCAGTGCCAAGGAATGGAACTACGGCGGAACATTTGCCCCAGTCGTTGTTGCGTTCGATATTGGCAGGGCATGTGATCTTGGGCTTTTCATTGTCAATAACCGTTACAATCCAGCTGCAAGTAGTATTGTTGCCAGCTGCATCTGTTGCGCGGTACACAATAGTGGTATTACCCACGGGGAACAGGGCACCGCTGGCCATTCCGCTCACAAATGTTACGACCACACCCGGGCAGTTATCTGTTGCAGTTGGGCCGTTCCACATGCCCATTGCGCCACAAACGCCAGGATTGGTGTTGAATGTAAGGTTACCTGGGCAGCTCAATACGGGCAATTGCGTGTCATTTACAGTCACGGTGAATGCGCAGGTAGTGCTGTTGCCAGAGGCGTCAGTGGCACGGAAAACAATGGTAGTGCTGCCAACAGGGAAGAAGGAGCCACTTGCAGGGCCACTAACGCGGGTAACGGTCACGCCCGGGCAGTTGTCCGTAGCAGTAGCGTTGGCATAAGTGACCACGGCACCACATTGGTTGAGGTCATTTGAACGCACGATACTGGCCGGGCAGGTAATCACTGGCAGCTGTGTGTCATTGATGGTCACTGTAAAGGAGCAGGTGGCCGTATTGCCACTGGCATCCCTTACGATGAAGGCGTTGGTGGTAGTGCCTACGGGGAACAATGATCCGCTGGCAAGGCCTGCAGTTTGGGTCAAGGTTGCGCCCGGGCAGTTGTCGTTAAACGCTACGGTATAGGCTACCACTGCGCCACACTGATTCACATCGTTGGAGCGAACCACATTGGCAGGGCATGCGATGGTAGGCAGTTCATTGTCATTTACGGTTACAGTAAAGGAGCAATTTGCAGCATTGCCTGCCGCGTCAGTGCTGCGGAAGGCAACCGTAGTTGTTCCTTTAGGGAATGCCGCACCATTGGAAGGGCCAGCAGTTTGCACAAATGTTGGTGAGCTGCAGTAGTCAGATGTGGCAACTGGCGTCCAAGTGGTCACTGATGTGCAAAGACCGGGATCGGTGTTGCGCGTGATGGGCTGAGGACAAGCCAGGTATGGCGCCTGATCATCAAGAACCGTTATAGTGAAAGAGCAGCTTGCTCTGTTGCCTGCCTGGTCAACGGCCTGGAATGCCACCACATTGGTGCCCAATGGGAAGGCGGAACCGCTTGGCAAACCGTCAATTTGTTCAGGATTGGCAGAGCCATAGCAATTGTCTGGCGCTACAGCACAAATAAAGGTGGCCACCGCAGTGCAAGTGTTTGGGTCTGTTCCAGTGCTGAGGGTTACGTTGGGTGGGCAAACAATGGCAGGCGCAGTCACGTCAACTACGGTTACCTGCATGGTGCAAGTAGCCGTGAAGCCTGGGCCGTCCGTAGCTGTAAAGGTCACATTGCTTTGTCCAAAAGGTATGGTGCTGCCAGGAGCAGGAACTTGCGTTACAGTAGGCACGCCGCAGTTATCTGTTGCGATGGCCAATGAGGTGAAGTTGGGTATGCTGCCTGTACAAATCACAGCTCCGGCATTGACAAATTGTTCTGCCGGGCAAGTGATGCTTGGGCCGGTGCCGTCCACTGCAGAAGTCTGGAATGTACAGCTGCTGCTGTTACCTGTTGCATCTATGGCGCGAATGGTCACGGTTGAAAAGCCGGGTACCGTGGTGCCTGGAGCTGGTATCTGCGTAAAGGTCACTGCAGAGCAGTTATCGTTGGCAACGGCCTGATTGGTATAGTTGCCCAATACCGCTTCGCAGTTCTGGTTGGTATTCAACTGGATATTCGGTGGGCAAGTAGTGATTACCGGGGCATCATCATCCGCTACCGTAATGGTAAAGCTGCAAGAGGCATTGTTGTTGGAGCCATCTGTTGCCGTATGTGTAATGGTGTAAGTGCCTGGGCCTTGTGTCGTTCCGCTGGCAGGGCCGGCAGTGCGTACGGGTGTGAGTGCACCAGAGCAGTTGTCGTTGGCTGAAACAGCGTAGCTGATGGTGGCTGTGCAACTTGCCGGGGAGGTGCCTACAGTACTGTTGCCTGGGCAGCTCATTGTTGGAGCCTCATTGTCCGATACGGAAACCGTAAAGAAACATTCAGCCGTAAGTCCTACGCCATCGGTTGTGCGCCAGCGCACGGTGGTATTGCCCAGAGAGAAAGAACTGCCTGATGGCAGGCCCAATTGGAGGCTGTTGGTAGGCGTTCCGCAGTTGTCGCTGCTATTGATGGTATAATTAACCGTAGCGGCACAAGTACCGGCCGCGGTTGTCGTATTGATGTTGGCTGGGCAGCTGATGCTCGGTGCCTGAGTGTCAGCCTTGGAGAAAGTCCAGGTAGTGCAGCCTGTGCTGGCTCCGGCGGCATTACGTGGCTCTATGCGCCAGAAGTAGGTGCCAACGCCAAGATTGCCTGCATCGTAGGATGTGCTTGCCTGGTTGGACGATACCAAAGGTGGGTTATTGGTGGTGCCGAAATAGACATCATAACCCGTAGCATCAGCTACTGCGGGCCAACTCAGTGTCGTTGTACCCGGGCAGCTGCTGTTGTTGTTGGCAGGGCTGAAGCCGCCTGACACACAGGATGGTGGTGCCAAAACGCTTACCAAATAATCCTCCGCCTCTCCAAAGGCTTGGCTGGAGCAGGCTGTAAATACAGAGGTATTGTAAATGACACGAACGCGCATGCGGGTTTGGCCAAAGAGCGCATCGTTGGGCACGGTAATGTTGCCATTGATGGTAACGCCGTTGCCAGAACCAATATAGGTGTCTTCACCGGCATCCAACCAGTCGCCGTCCTGGTTCCAGTCCATAAAAATACGCACATGTTCTGTGCCGCCCGGGCCAACCGTAACAGCAATGGGATAAGTGCTACCCCGCAACAAACCGGGTACGGGCAAGCCCGTGAGGTAACGGGTATAACCTGTGCCGTTGGTGTTGGTACATCCCGTAACTCCGTTGTTTAGGTTGTCAATCACTACGCGATCAATACGGTCGCTGGAAGCGCAACCAGAGGTGTGCGGTGGGATGCAGTAACAGTTTGTAGGCACATCCAAAGTAACCAGTAAAGGTGTGGACGTGGCAGACTGCCCGCTGGGTGTGCAAGAGATAATGCATTGGTACCAAGTTGGGGCAGTTTGGGTCGCGCTATAGGTGCTGTTTGTGGCACCGGATATATTTGTATAGTTTGAACCGGTAGGGGAACTCTGCCATTGGTAAGAAATTCCAGTTCCAGCGGTTGATCCTGACAGTCCTAAAACAAAGGTCGTGCCAGCACATGCAGGGTTAGAAGAAGCCGTAGTTGAACCACCATTTACGCTGGTGCATGGAGGAGGAGGAGCCCAGGTAAATGTTAGGCCGTTTGCTGGCATAATGGTGTTGGATGACGTAACAGTAGCCGTATTTGTGCCACCTGCGCTTGTGTTGCTCCAGTCAGTTGTTGTGCTACGGTTGTTGAAATCGGCATTTGATGTACCCCTAAGGCCCAATTGTGAGGTTCTTGCGGTAGTATTTGTCGCCACACAAGTACCATAAGCTATGGAAATAGTGTTGCTGGTCTCGTTCAGACGTACTTGAAAATTAAGGGCATCACCTGCAACTGCACCAAGATCATACCGGCGCCAGTCTTTCCATTGGATAACGCATGTACGGTTAGGCGCAGCTCCTACCGTTTCTACCCGTAGTTCTGATCCTGTGTTTCCAATCATATCTCTGCCAAATGGAGCCACCGCTGCTGCGTAAGCAGTTGTAGAAGAGATGGGAACGTAGTTTGTAGTGCCGGGGGCTGTAGTTCCGAACGATATAAAACCGTTCGTCGAGATGTTCATGGTGGTGTATGTAACACCGCCCAAAACAAAGTTGAACCCAATTGTACCGGAGTACACTGCGTCATCTGCCGCCGCAAATGTTGTACCACCCGTAATAGGGGTGTAAGTGCCCAAAACTTGGCTAAACGAATACTGGTTGACAGATTGTGCACTCGTGTGCGTCAGAAAAGCGCAACTGCACAGCAATGCAAGTGCGAATTCTCGCCAACCCATGTTGGAAAATGTTAAAAATTTTCGCATGTAAAAAAATGTTAGTGTGTGAATAAAATGGTTTGTTTTACTATATTTTTATGCTTGGCCATCCCGTCTATATGTACTTTTTAAGGCTATCATCAGGCTCAAAATGTCGCTTCAACAACATGACAGGCCAATGGGGCAATAGCGTACAGGGCTAATCCATACAGAATGCAGGCTAAGCAATGAGCTTTTTTCCAAAAAAACATGTAATTCGGAGATCAGGAGGACTTCATTGCACATTTGAAACGAAGGGCCTTAGTGCTTGGGACTAAAAGAAGATATGAGTGGGTTCAACAATTCAGGGAGATTACTAAAGAAAGAAGCATTAAAACATGCTAAATCGAATACATATAAAAAGTATTTGTGCGAAAAGTACAGTACTTTTTGAATTTGCAACCAATTCTTTGAGTAAAAATATTACTCCGTCAGCCACCTGACATTTCTCCATCGGTTACGTTCAAAACGCAACGGCCAACATTACCTTTTTTGTGGTAGGCTCCACCTGATAAACGGAAATGCAATTATTTTTTACCTTTGCTGCGCAAATGGTTTTCGGAACTTCAAATCCGAAATTAAAAGGGAACACCGGTGCAAATCCGGGGCAGTCCCCGCTGCTGTAAGTTTCATTACGGTTTTGTTGCCAAGTAACGGTTCAGGATAAATTTATCGTTACTAAATGCCACTGCTCACACGGGAAGGCGCAACAAAAGAAACGAGCCAGAAGACCTGCCAGGTGCACTTCAATTCATCGGACTTCGGGTGAAAGTCAGGAGCGATTTTTAATGTGATGACGAGGGTTTATGAGGCACTTGGGACACAGATGCAGGCAACACAGATGAACACAGAAAAATCTGTGTTGCATGCATCTGTGTCCCCCTCATAAACCCTTATCAACCACAACAGCTCTTCTGTATTTTATATTGCTCTTTTTTTGCCCGTTTGTCCTTCATTTTCAACATTTTAATTAAAAAAAATGAAGTTCAAATTTCAATTTTTCTCGCCCTTCAAGCTCCTTGCTTTTTTGTTTCTCCTTACCTTTTTTACGGCTTGTCAGGATGAAGAAGCGCCTGTATTGCTTCAAAATTTTAGCAAAGGCATTTTAGTTGTGAATGAAGGGCCTTTTGGCGGCACTGGTACCATCACCTGGCATAACCCTAACACTGGCGAAACCGTGCAGGATCTCTTTGGCAAAGCCAATAACGGTGCTGCTTTGGGCCAGTTTGTTCAATCTTATACCATTCACAACAAAAAGGGCTATGTGGTAGTCAATGGCGCCAACAAAATAGTGGTAGTCAATGCGGAGACGTTTCAATATATTGATACCATTGGCGGCCTCTTTTTGCCGAGGTATTTCCTGCCTGTTGATGATAACTTTGCATACGTAAGTCAATGGGGGCCTGATGGTAAAACAGGAAGCGTCGCAAAAGTAAACCTAAACACACTTAAAGTGGTCAAAACCATACCGACCGGAAGCGGGGCCGAAAAAATGAGTTTTTCGGTGGACAAATCGGCGGTTTGGGTAGCCAACGCAGGTGGTTTTGGCGTGGATTCCGCCGTTACATTTATTCCAATCAGCACAGAGCAGCCCCAACGTTTTGTCATCTCAGGGCAGCGAAACCCTTGTTGTGTGGCCATTTTGCCTATTGCTTCCGGTTTGTCTGACTTCAAGGCCCTATGCCAAGGGGATTGGGCTGTGCCTGCATCCAATGGCTGGATTGGTGATCCGATTGCCAAGCAGGGGTTGACCGTTCAAAAAGGGGCTACTGACTTATGCTTTTCTATAACAGAAAAACAGTTTTTTTATACAGATGGCACAGCAGTGTATGCTCATTCAGGCAGCCTTGTGCAGAAGCGCTTTGAACAAAAAATCTATGGCTTCAACTGTAATCCTGATAATGGTATTTTCTATTGTGCTGATCCCAAGGATTTTAATGCTAATGGAGAAGTTTTTATTCGCCGAACAGATGGTACTGTTATATCTTCCTTCACATGTGGTATAGCACCGGGAGAAATAGTTTTTTATTAATAACTGATAGATTTAATAGTTTTTTATGCCAGGATTTGAGTGATTTTAAAGATTTACAGACGCTAGTGATTCAAAACCACTTTGCGTTGACTATATAATACTATTTTTGTTTTTTTTACCCAAAAAGGCATAAAAGAGCCGAAAAATCATAATAGATTTTTCGACTCTTTTATGCTCTTTATTATCACTCATCATTCATCATTCATCATTCATCATTCATCACTCATCACTCATCATTCATCACTCATCATATCTGTTTTTTATTGTTTAATATAATCACACCATTGTCATAACGCATTTTTCGGGCCAATTCCAGTTCTTCTTTGGCAGCCCTTTCTGCATCTTTTTCTGCGGCTTTTCTATTCTTTTTCATTGCTTTCGCCGATTTTTCACTTTCCTTGCGAGCTTTCTCCAAGCTTCGTTCCGCTGCTTTTAGTTCTTTTTCCAATTGTTCCAGTTCTTGAGGGCTAATCATTGACCGCCTCAATTCAGAAAGCGCCTTTAGTTGTTCTTGATATGCCTCAGGTGCATACGCGTGCAGCCCATTTTCATAGTCGTGATGAAAGAACATGGCTGGAGCTTCCGCGTCCCGATTTTCCCCAGGACCGCCTTCAAATTGACCATTTTGGAATCTCATCACATGACCATTCAGGTTATATACCTGACCGTTTTCTACTTTTTCGCCATTGATAAACACTTCTCCATCAGTGATGGTAATATCTGTTGCGCCATTGTCACCATATAGTTTAATGGTTTTATTGCCTTCGGCATCTCCATCAATCCAAACCTGCTTACTGCCATTCCATGAGGGTGGCATAGGGTAATATTGATAGCCTTGTCGCTTATCCCGGTCAGGCCAAGGTTGTCTGGGTGCTGATGGAGCAGCAGGAGCCGCTGGTGGAGCTGGTGGAGCCGGATAACCGTGATAATCTCTGAAAACAGGTGCTTCAGGGGCCGGGGGCGGCGGTGGTGGAGGGGTGTTCAACAGGCTGTTGATCAGCGGCAGATGTTGTCCGTACTCCGACTCGGGTATCACTTTGTCATCAAGTACCAATTTGGTTACTTTTCCGTCTTTTGCCTCCAATTCTACCTTTTTTCCATCATCTTCTTCGCGATAGACACGTTGAATAGCGCTTCTCTTTTTTCCTTTTGGGAAAGAGTCCGCTTCAAGGGTTGCAAGGGCGACCGGCACACTTACTTCGACATACTTGTCGGGTATGAATGTGCTTGATTCCGTTGTGGCGCCAATAGCGGAGAAAGGAGCAGTATTGGCCCGAAAAATGCCTGTAAGGAGCAGGGCCAGGAGCAATAGCATTGCCATAAATTTTCCCATGTTAAAATAGGTGGGTTGTGGCTGGTTTAAAATCCGCCGAATGCGTTCCAGCAAAAACATCCGACGTTTGTCCGGGTGAAGGGCGCTCGTACCGCCATCCATACCCAGTACCAACCCAACTGAAGAAGCAGGAGTGGCCAATTCCTGAATCCGCAGCAAGGTTTTTGCGTAACATAGCCTGTTTTGTGTCAGCTGTAGGGCGATATCATCACAGCAGTTCTCGCGTTCTTGCCGCACCACACTGCTGATCCACCATACTGCCGGGTGGTAATAAAAGATACTTTCTATGATGGTTTGTATGAGGTTTAGGATCCAGTCCTGGCGCGTAATATGCGCCAGCTCATGGGCTAAAACTGCTTCTATTTCTTGCACAGACAATTGGTTGATCATCCCGATGGGCAGGTAGATGATTGGCTTTATCCAACCGCTTACCAAGGGCCCATGCACCAAAGTTGAGGCCAGTAAGCTTACAGGCCTTTTAATGCCTAATTTGACTTTCAGTTGTTGCAAACCGTTTTCCCATTTTGGCTCTTTCAATGGTTTCGCCCATCGTTTGAGGTTTTGGAGCCCCCATAAGCCTGCGCCCAAACGGAAGGCTAACAACAATAGCCCTAATAACCAGACGAACACAAAATAAGGTGCCCCCTTATCCATCCAGGGCGTATTGGGCCAGGTAGGCAAATAAGCCATCAGGCCACCATTTTGGGTACTATTTATATCGGAACTGTCGCTCAAACAAACCGCGTCTGCTCCTGAAGGATTGTCGGAAAAATGTGCCGACAGGGTAGGGCCCTGGTACAAATGAAAACTAACAATGGCCAATATCATCATCAAACAAAGCGCTATCATGCCCGCCAAATAGCGAGCTTTAGCCGATTTTAGCCTTATTTGGGCATAATACATAAGTATGGCTATGATGCTGAACTGCCACAGAGAGTGAAACAGCACATAACCCAAGGCCCTGATTATTGTTGATTCCATTATTCCGTTCATAGCTGTTGTTTTTTAGAGCATGTCTGGGATTTTCCCGCTTGGCCCAAAACGGCTCTTTTTTCAGTATTTTCACCCTTTTTTCAGTCGTGTAGCCCCGCTACACTCCTTCAAAAACGATAAAAATGCTGAAAAAATCTCTCGTTTTTGACTCAAGCAGAAAACCCCAGACATGCTCTTAGGTTGATAAAGGTTGATGTCGGACTTTTTTCTTTGCTCAAAGCGACAGCACTGCTTGGCACCTAAGCAAGTATTCGCCAAGAAACAGTACCCATACCAGACAAATACCGCTTATCATCCTGACTGTCCTGGCCGTCCTAACCGCTCGTCAGGACTAACGCTCATCATTCATCACTCATCACTCATCACTCATCATTCATCATTCATCACTCATCATTCATCACTCATCATTCATCACTCATAACTTCCGTTCCATCTCCGCGATCAAAGCCTTAATTTCATCCAATTCCGCCTGATTGGCCTCATGGTTGCCCAGCACTTGTAGTACTAATTTGGAGGTATTGCCCCTGAAAGTATTGGCAACAAACTGACGGGTAAGCATGGATTGTGTATCAGACTCCTCTACCATTGCCCTGTATATATGTGTTTTGCTGTCGTCCTGTCTGTTGACCAAACCTTTTTCAAACATAATTTGCATTAGTTTGAGTGTAGTGGTGTATCCCACTTCCCGGTGAAGATTCAGGCGTTCATTAATGGCCCGAACGGTGCTGGGGCCGAGTTCCCAGAGCAGTTGCAGTATTTCTAATTCAGCGTCAGTAGGTTTTTGCATGTCCAATTATTTTTCTGCTGCAAATATCTACGAAGGTGTTCGTACTTTCCAAATTTTTCTACGAATATTTTCGTATATTTTTCATCACACGATTCAGGATTGATGTCAAATAACTTTTCACGGGAGGCTCCCGCTTGGCCAGACCCTTCACTCTATTCCCGGTGACACGTTTCCTGGGCGTTTGTAGGCGGGCCTGTCCGACCATAAAGGGGCGGGTTTATCCGACCTGTAAGGGGCGGACAAGCATTACCCGTATCCCAAGCTGCTGTGTCATATTGAGCGCAGCGAAATATCCGGCCAAGCAGATGTTTTGTTCT
>CAZIKN010000170.1:0-10255 GCA_964539805.1 uncultured Saprospiraceae bacterium
CGGTTTTCGGCAGACCCTTCCTTTTCCTTTCCCCAAAAAACAGGACGTACAGCGCGGGCAGCACGAGCAAGGTCAGGAGCGTCGCCGAGACCAAGCCGCCGATGACGACGGTGGCGAGCGGTTTTTGCACCTCCGCGCCCGCGCTGGTCGAAAGAGCCATTGGCAAAAAGCCGAGCGAGGCGACCGCCGCCGTCATAATCACGGGGCGCAAGCGGACGCGCGTGCCGAGCCGCACCCGTTCGAGGATGTCCGAAACGCCCTCTTTTTTCAACTGGTTGAAATAGCCAATCAGCACGATGCCGTTCAAAACCGCCACGCCGAACAACGCGATGAAGCCCACTCCCGCCGAAATCGAGAACGGCATCCCGCGCAGGAGGAGCGCGAACACGCCGCCGATTGCCGAGAGCGGCACGGCGGTGAAAATCAAAAACGCCTGCGGGATGCTGCGGAACGTCGCGTAGAGCAACACCAAAATCAGGAGCAACGCCGCCGGGACTGCCACCGAAAGCCGCGCTTTCGCTTCGCGCAGGTTTTGGAACTGCCCGCCATAGGTCGTGAAATAGCCCGGCGGCAGGGTCAGTTTTTGGCTCAAAATCGGCTCGATTTCCTCGACGACGCTTTCCACGTCGCGCCCGCGCACGTTGAAGCCGACAAAAATCCGCCGCTTGCCGTCCTCGCGGGAAACTTGTGCCGGGGCGTTTTTGAACTCGATTTTGGCAACCTGCGAGAGCGGGACGCGGTTGCCGTTTGGCAAGGGGACGTAAAGGTTTTCGATGTTGGCGATGTCCTCACGCAATTCGCGGCGCAAACGCACGACCATATCGAAGCGTTTTTCGCCCTCGAAAACCACGCCCGCGACGTTTCCGGCGAAGGCGGTTTTCAAAATCATGTTCACGTCGGAAATCGCCAGCCCGTACTGCGCTATTTTTTCGCGGTCGTAACTGACGAGGATTTGCGGCAAGCCGTTCACTTTTTCCACCTGCGGGTCGCCCACGCCCGGCACTCCGGCGATGATCTGGGCGACTTCGTTGGCTTTTTGGGTGAGGATTTCGAGGTCATCGCCATAAATTTTCACCGCCACGTCCTGCCGGATGCCCGTCATCAGTTCGTTGAAACGCATTTGCATGGGCTGGGTCAGTTCGATGTTCACGCCGGGGAGGACGGACAAAGCCTCTTCCATTGCCTCCTGCATTTCCGCGCGGTCGCAAACTTCCTCGCGCCACGTTTCCATTGGTTTCATCGAAACCATCATGTCGCCGCGCTCGACGGGCATGGGGTCGGTCGGGATTTCCGCCGATCCGATGCGGGTGACGACTTGCCGGACTTCGGGGAAATTGTCCTTCAAAATCTTCTCGGCTTTGCCGAACGTCTCGACCACTTGGGTGAGCGACGTGCCTTGCATCATCGAGATTTCGACGGTCAAATCGCCCTCTTCGAGCGTGGGGATGAACTCGCCGCCCATTTTATTGAAAATTAAAAGGCTCACGGCGAACAGCGCGACCACCGCCGCAACGACCGCGATTTTGAAACGCAGGGCAACCTCCAACACCGGGGCGTAGCATTTTTGGAAAAAATCCATCATGCGGTCGCTGAAATTGCGCTTGTGTTCCGTGTTTTTGCTCAAAAACAGCGCGGAAGCCATCGGAATCCACGTCAGCGAAAGGATGAACGCGCCCAAAATGGCAAAGGCGACGGTCTGCGCCATCGGTCTGAACATTTTGCCCTCGATGCCGACCAGCGCCAAAAGCGGCAGATAGACTATCAAAATGATGATTTCGCCGAACGCCGCGCTACTTCGGATGCCCGACGCGGCTTGATAAACTTGCTCGTCCATCTGTTTTTGGGTGAGCCGCCCGGTGGCAATTTTATTGAAAACCAGCCGATGCACCACAGCCTCGACGATGATGACCGCGCCGTCCACAATCAGCCCAAAATCAATCGCGCCGAGCGACATGAGGTTGGCGGAAACGCCGAACCAGCGCATCATGCCGAGGGCAAAAAGCAAGGAAAGCGGAATCGCGGAGGCCACAACCAGCCCCGCCCGCAGATTGCCGAGGAACAAAACCAGCACGAAAACAACAATCAAAGCCCCTTCGATGAGGTTGGTCTCGACCGTGCCGATGCTGCGCCCGACGAGTTCCGTGCGGTCAATGAACGGCTCGATGACCACGCCTTCGGGCAGTGATTTTTGGATTTGGGCAATGCGCGACTTGACGTTTTTGATGACTTGGTTGAAGTTTTCGCCCTTCAACATCAGCGCAATGCCCGCCACGACCTCGCCCTCGCCATTGCGCGTGACCGCGCCGTAACGGGTCGCCGTGCCGAACTGGACGGTCGCCACGTCGCGCACGAGGACGGGTACGCCCGCCACGTTTTTGACGACGATGCGCTCGATGTCGGTCAAGTTTTTGACCTGCCCCAAGCCCCGGATGAAATAGGCGTTGCTGCGCTGTTCGATGTAGGAGCCGCCCGTGTTCTCGTTGTTTTTCTCCAATGCCTCGAAAATTTCGGGAATTGAAATGCCGAGGGCGTTCAGTTTGTCATTGTCGAGCGCGACTTCGTACTGTTTCACGAAACCGCCCCAACCGCTGACTTCTGCCAAGCCTTCCGTTCCGGAGAGTTGGGTACGGACGACCCAATCCTGCAAGGTTCGCAGTTCGGTCGCGGAAAATTTGCCCTCGAAACCGGGCTTGGCGTGGATGACGTAGTGGTAAATCTCGCCCAGTCCCGTCGTGATTGGGGCAAGGGTGATGTCGCCGAAACCTCTGGGGATGTTGGCTTCGGCTTCTTTGAGGCGTTCGCCGACCTGTTGCCGCGCCCAGTAGATGTCGGTTTTGTCGCGGAAAACGACGGTGATGACTGAGATGCCGCTGCGCGAAATGGAGCGTTTTTCCAGCACGTCGGGGATGTTGGAAAGGGCGAGTTCAATGGGTGCGGTGATGAACTGTTCGACCTCCTGCGCCCCAAGCGACGGGGCTTGCGTGATGACTTGCACCTGATTGTTG
This sequence comes from uncultured Saprospiraceae bacterium, assembly GCA_964539805.1. Classification (GTDB taxonomy): domain Bacteria; phylum Bacteroidota; class Bacteroidia; order Chitinophagales; family Saprospiraceae; genus M3007. Next base: position 3,006 of record CAZIKN010000170.1, read on the forward strand.
GTGATGTCCGGCACGGCATCAATCGGCAATCGAAACGCCGACCAAACGCCCCAAACCACCAGCGCGAGGGTCATTGCGCCAATAACTGCCTTATTCCCAATGGAATAGGCGATGATTTTATCAAACATGGATGTGATTTTGAATTAGCCAAATGCACGAAAAGCCGTCTCGCGCAAGGCAGCGAGCGGGCTATTTTCAGCAAGGAAATTTTTGAAAAAAGGAGTTGGCTAACTCAACTGGGGCGGATGGTCAATGGCGAAGGCCATATCTTTGACAAGGAAAATGGCTTCAGGGAAAAACCTGTTTTCGTCGGAGGGCTGTGGTTTTTGAAAAGTGAAAACCGTTATTTTTTGAAAAATAAAAATCGAAGTGCAGCAATTGCAGCCGCAAAGAGGCGAGCAACTGTCATCGCAATGCCGATGCTGCGGGCAGCCGTGTTCGTCGGACGAGAAATTGATTTGCACGAGATTTTTGCTCACATTTTGACTGTGCGCGTGTTCGCTGTCGCTGCATGGGATGCAGGACAGAACAAGCAGGTACAGACTGAATGTGAAGCAAAAGAATCTCATCAAATATATAAACGTGGTTTGGGGTGGTTTTATTTTATGTTTTTTATTTTTTGGGGATAACTACAACACTACCGCAACTTACGACTAATCAAAACCTGCATTGCGTCTTTTACTTAGCCCTTAGTTGCGTTTATGCCCGCTATGTATGCAGGCATCCCTTCCGGGTGCAATAGGCAGTTCCGGTTGGGATGTTTGGAAAAGGGGAAAGTTAGATTGCCGCCAACTCGCCCCGCCCCAAAAACCACTGGCGCAGCCGACAGCAAGTAGCTGTCGGCTGCGCCAGCGCGAAGGGAATAAGGCTTAAGTGCGTTGAGTGATGTGTTCATGTGTTTTTTATTAGACGTATTGTGGTGGGAGCCATCCGGCCAAAAATCGCTAATTTCATGCTTCGGCCCCTCCTGCTGCAACAAGTCTGTTGATTACGGGGGTAAATATAGTGCAGTTTTTTATATTGCAATCGTAAGGAATATTTTTTGCATCGTATTTTTTGGGGGTGGCCTATGCGCAACATTTTGCAGCAGGCCCCGGGCTTTTTCACTGCGGCCTTTTGCTGCCAATTTTCTCTGCCACAATCCCTTCCAATGATTTGATATTTTTCTACTTTTGCGGCCAGAAAACGGACATGTCGTTTTTGACCGGGTTTTGCTTTGGTCTAAATGTTTGATAATCTGCTTATTGCGCTTTTGTTCTCCACAGATTGTCCATACTAACAACCAACAGCCTATAACTAACAACCAACAACCCATAACCAACAACCAACAACCATTTATTTTATGTCAAAAGTACTTATTATCGGTGCAGGCGGCGTGGGCCGGGTGGTGGCCTTCAAATGCGCGCAGCACCGCGATGTTTTCGGCGACATCATGCTCGCTTCCCGTACCAAAAAAAAATGTGACGCCATCGCGAGCGCTATTCATCAGGCTTATGGTGGCCGTAAAATAAAAACCGCCCGCTTGGACGCCGATGTGGTTGAACAAACCGTGGCCCTGATCCACAAGTTCCAGCCCGATCTGGTAATCAATGTCGCGCTGCCTTACCAGGACCTGCCCATTATGGATGCCTGCCTCGAAACGGGCACCAATTATATGGATACCGCCAATTACGAGCCTAAAGAAGTGGCCAAGTTTGAGTATTCCTGGCAATGGGCCTATCAGGAGCGCTACAAAAAGAAAGGTATCATGGCTTTGTTGGGTTGCGGCTTTGATCCCGGGGTAACCTCCGTATTCGCCGCGCATGCCAAAAAGCACTACTTTGATGAAATTCACGAGCTGGATATCGTGGATGCCAACGCAGGCAGCCACGGCAAGGCATTTGCCACCAATTTCAACCCGGAAATCAATATCCGCGAAGTCACCCAAAAAGGCAAATACTGGCAAAATGGCCAATGGATAGAAACCGAGCCGCACGAAATCTGGAAGGATATTAATTACCCTGAAATTGGCCCCAAGCGCTCCTACCTGATCTACCACGAAGAGTTGGAAAGTTTGGTCAAAAACTTCCCAACCCTGCGCAGGGCGCGTTTCTGGATGACTTTCAGTGAACAATACCTGACGCATTTGCGCGTCATCCAAAATATTGGTATGGCTGGTATTGAACCGATTCGCTACAAAGGCGTTGATATTGTGCCTTTGCAGTTTTTGAAAGCGGTATTGCCCAAACCGGAGGAACTTGGTGAAAATTATACGGGCTTTACCTCTATCGGCAACCGTATTAAAGGCATCAAGGACGGCAAAGTGCGCACCCATTATGTGTGGAACAACTGCTCCCACGTGGATGCTTACAAGGAAACCGGCACCCAAGCCGTAAGTTATACCACGGGTGTGCCTGCTATGATCGGTGCGCGAATGATACTGGAAGGCAAGTGGACGGGCAAAGGCGTATTTAATGTAGAGGAGTTCAATCCTGATCCGTTTATGGAACGCCTCCAACTCGATGGGCTTCCATGGCATGAAAAAGTGGATATTGATCTGGAAATGGATTAAAAAAAAAACACAGCATTGATTTTTATCCTTACTTATGAGGCTGTTTGCCCCTTCGGGGCGTTATATTTAGACAGGATTTCAGGATAGACAAGATTTGGGCGGCTCCGTCGCTATCTCTTCCTGTTAATCCTGAAATCCTGTCTAAACAAAAAAAATCCTGTCTAAACAAAACTCCTGTCCCGGCGAAAGGCCACAACGCCATTTTGAATAATTATGATTTTACCCATATATGCGTACGGCCAGCCCGTACTAAAAAAAGTAGCCAGCGATATCACAGCTGACTACCCGGAACTGAGCACTTTGATCGCCAACATGGAGGAAACCATGTACAAGGCCGATGGCGTTGGTATAGCCGCACCCCAGGTCGGTCTCGCCATACGTTTGTTTATCATTGATACCAACGAAATCGAACGCGAGGGCAACGATCCTGAGGATCAGGCCATGAAACAGGTTTTTATCAATGCCTACATCGTGGAAGAAGGCGCGGAGCGCTGGGACTACGAGGAAGGCTGCCTGAGTATCCCTAAAATACGCGGTGATGTGGAACGCCCCAAGACGGTTCGCTTACGTTGGGTAGATGAACATTTTCAACCGCACGAACGCCAATTTACGGGCATAAACGCCCGCGTTATTCAGCACGAATATGATCATATTGAAGGCATTTTGTTCACGGATAAGTTAAAACCGATCAAAAAACGCCTTATTCAGCGAAAATTGGATAGCATTCGCATCGGTAAAGTGGCTACCGAATATAAAATGAAATTTTTTAATGTCCGATAGCCAAACCAAAGCGGTTTGGGGTTTAGTTAGGCCCATAAATCCTTGAACCGCTTTAATCCGGGTTTAGTTTTCTGTTAAATCGCACTTTATTACCAAATATCACCACCACCACACCATGATACGCAGTAAAATCGCAGGCATCGGCCATTATGTCCCCGAACGTATTGTTACAAACCAGGAATTAAGCACCGTAATGGACACCACCGACGAGTGGATCCAGGAAAGAACGGGTATCAAAGAACGCCGATATGGCAAAAAACACGAGGAAACCACTAGCTCCATGGCTGCCCGGGCTTCCCGTATCGCCTGTGAGCGGGCCGGCATTACACCGGAACAGATAGATTTTATTGTTTTTGCCACGCTAAGCCCGGATTATTATTTTCCCGGATGTGGCGTGCTGCTCCAGCGCGAATTGGGCGTCACGCACAAAGAGGTCGGGGCCTTGGATATCCGCAACCAGTGTAGCGGATTTGTGTATGCCCTGAGCATAGCGGACCAATTTGTCAAAACCGGCATGTACAAAAACGTATTAGTGGTGGGTTCGGAAATGCACTCCATGGGTCTTGATTTCAGTACGCGCGGGCGGAATGTGACCGTAATTTTTGGTGATGGGGCAGGTGCCGCCATCATACAGCCCAGCGAGGATCCCGAACGCGGTATCCTGACCACCAAGCTTCACTCGGATGGCACTTATGCCGAAAAATTAGCCTTTATCAATCCCGGTGCTCATGGCGGTTACCATGCCAGGAATCATGGAGAAGCCATTGATTATGGCTATCCGGCTCCCGACACCTTTGGGGAGATATTCATCACCCCTAAAATGATGGCCGAAGGCATGACCTATCCCAATATGGAAGGCCAATTTGTCTTTAAAATGGCCGTGCAGAAATTCCCCGAAGTGATCCACGAGGCCCTGAAAGAGGCAGGCCTTCAGGCTAAGGATATTCGCATGCTGATCCCGCACCAAGCCAATCTGCGCATTAGCCAGTTTGTTCAAAAACAGCTTGGGCTTACGGATGATCAGGTGTGGAACAATATCCAGAAATACGGCAATACCACGGCGGCCTCGGTACCCATTGCCCTGAGTGAAGCTTGGGAGGCCGGAAAAATTCAGGCAGGCGATATAGTCTGTTTGGCCGCTTTTGGCAGTGGCTTTACCTGGGCCAGTGCGCTGATTCGTTGGTAAGCGCCGGTCAGGCCTGTTCCATGTTCAGCATGCGTTTGAGTTCTGCCAATCCCTCCGTTTCGATAAAGTAACTCAAATGATCCAATGGCACTACAGCGGTATTGCTGTCGTCCAACCATGGCACGGCTTTTTGGCTTTCCACTTCCACGGCCATGTCGTGCGGGCCATCAAAAACAAGCCAATCCACGACCAAAAATGCTGCACCTTTTAATACAAATCGCTTGAGTCTTGACCAGAAAGAGCCTTCATTTTTGGGCTGCATGGTCACTCCTTTTACGTCGCCACCTAATAGGCTGTAGCGTACATTGTTCGGCTGTACCGCATTGATATTCAATTCTTTGAGGAAATCAGACTTTTTCGGGTCCAAGTCATTTAAGGTGCGCCACAAGCTTTTTTCTGCTTGTTTGGCCAAAAAAGAAATGGGGATAAGGTAGGGTTTAAACAGCGCTGACCCATTCAGTGCGCGCCCTAAAAGCCCAAAAAGCCGCTTGCGGAAAATGGACAATTCAGAACCAATATTGGGCGTGGCCACCATGAGCAGGTGCTTGACGAAAGGTGCGGCATCTTCCTTTTCAATCATCCAGCGACTGACCAATCCGCCCATGGATGGGCCTATAATCACAAGCCGCGCCCCTTTGGTGGCGTCACAGGCACCTACGGATTTGAGCCGGGCAAAAAGATCACGTGCCGTTACCCGAAGATCAGTATCGAGATTTTCATAATCATAAGCCAAAACCGCACAGTACTGCTCATGGATATTGGTAGCCTGAAGTACGGCGGCTTTTTTATCCTCGGTATTGCCAAAAATACCATGTGTTACCAACAGTATATCCCCCGGATTGTCTAATTGCGTGGTAATCTGTGCTTTGTCTTCGATGGTGCTCAAATCGGGTCGAACCCAATACAGTCGGTTTTCCAATTTTCGCCGAATAAGCTTGCGGAAAAACATTTTGATGGATTGCTTCAGGCTGCGCTCGTTCAGCGTGTTTTCTCCATTCAACACCCCGGGCGTTTTGGGAGGCAGGGAGTGTATTTCCACATCACCTTCCGCATTGGTAAAGCCCAGCGGAATGTATATGCCATTATCGGGATCATAACCATAAGGAATAATGACCTCATTGTCAGCGGCTTTTTCTTGCAGTTTGAGGATCATGGGCTGTGTAAGCGTGCCTTCTGCCTCCAAAATTTCGAGCATACTGGGAGCGGCTTCTTCCACCATTTCTATGCTGCGGGTAAAGACCTGCGTACTTCCCTCATTTTGTCCCCAAATGGAAGCGGGGGGCAGGAGGTATTTTTTCAGGTTTTCTGTTTCGCCACGGGTGAGTGCGGAAGCTGCCATCTTTTCGCGCACCTGTGCGCTGGAGTACCAATTTGATGTGATTTTAAGTCCTTGCGGTACAATTATTTGTGCAAAATTTTGTGCCGTTGTTATAGATTCGTCCTTTATCTTTATCGGAATGGTGACCACCATCCAGTCTGGACGAACGGGTGCCGGGCGTGGGGCAAAACCTGCGCGCTTCGTTTCCACATCATCAAGCGGCAAGGATGCCTGGGTCAGGTCTGAAAGAGAAATGTCCTGTGTGCTGATAAATATTTTTAGGTATTCCGTGATCTCACTGGTTCCTCGTGCGCGCAAAGGCTCTTCAATCTGCAGGGGTATGGCATTAAAGCTGGTTCTGTCAAAGCGATATTCAAAGCGGTGAGGGGCGGCATCCGAGGGCGTCAATTGTCGCGGTGTCAAATAATCATGCACCCCAAATTGGTTGTCCATATACAAGCCAGCTACCCAAAGCGTGCGGTTTTTTACCTTGATTTGGCAGCGCAAAGCGGGTTGGTTCCCATTTTTATAATGTAATAAGACGGGCTGGTCCATGCCTTGTTTGCGGCCAGCCAAATGATTGAGTGTTTCTGGTTCAATCATTTGATTTTCAATAATTTCTAATTCAATATCAAGGTCTTCGGGGCGGAGTTGGCTATCGGGGTTATGCAACTCCAAAACAAAGCGCCATTTGCCCACGCTATCACAAAAAGACAAAAAATTGAAGGGCGATGCCTGCCTTAAAAAAACAGGGGATAAACTGCCTGGCTTGAGCAGCATGTAATTGCCCTGCTCGTCAGTATTTGCTTCGTAGTCATAAGCCTCTGATAAGCCATTAAAATCCAAATTTGCATATTCCAACTTAAGTTTCTGCAGTTCTTGCTCCAGCAATTGGCGACGCGGCGCACTGTCCTGCATCTGGACTTTGATGTTGATTTTTGGTGCGGGCATTTGGGCAACGATGCCGCGCAAATCAATGTTGTCCCGATCCTCAAAATCAAAAGCCGTATCGTCTAAAACGCTGTACTGGGCAAACACGGCCGTCGCCTTTATGCGCCTGTCCTCATTAACAATTTGAAATTCAGTGTTTTGGCTTGCTGTGCCAGCTGTTATCCCGTGCATCTGGCCGGCCATGATACGCCATTCGCCGCTGCGAAAGACAAGAGGATATTCTGGCTTGTAAGGGGTCATTTCCTGACCCAAGAAACGAAGCAAGGCCTGTTCCCTTGCATCCATTTGAGGGATTTGATCTTTTACCCTGTTTCGCACCAAAATTTCCGTCCGTCGCATGATTTCACGGTAGTTCAGGCTAATCCCTCCTTGTTCCAGGGTTTTGAGCAGACTCCAGGTAAAAGCACCCCTTTGTTGTCCCTCAATGATGAGTTCTTTAGCTGTCTCACTATCCCTTGCAGCGG
>CAZIKN010000171.1:0-10020 GCA_964539805.1 uncultured Saprospiraceae bacterium
TATCAATACGAGCCGTCCTTGGATTCATTTAAAGAAATACTTCTAAACAAGGAGCGCGGGACATATCCCCGAGCAGATCTGGTCCAAGCCCTGACAGCCCAATATACCAAGCTGAATACAACGGAAGCGGTACAGGAAAATATTGAGGCACTATTGCATGAAAACACGTTCACCATTGTGACAGCGCATCAGCCCAGCCTTTTCTTAGGTCCTTTGTATTTTTTATATAAAGCACTGACAACCATTGTATTGGCAGAGGCAGTACAGGACATGACAGGGGGCCGTCGCCGTATTGTGCCGGTGTTTGTGTTGGGCAGTGAAGACCACGATCTGGCCGAACTGAATTCTATTAACCTTTATGGAAAAAAGATCACTTGGCCCTCCGAGGAAACCGGCGCCGTAGGCAGCATGAGCACAGAGAGCCTTGCCCCCGTGTTGGCCGAGCTCAAAACCATTTTGGGTGACAGTCCTGCAGCGCAGTCATTGTTCCAGATCGTGCACTCAGCCTACGCCGACCAAGCCACCATTGCCGATGCTACCCGCGCCATCTTGAATTACTTATTTGGGGCATACGGGCTTTTGGTTTTGGATATGAATCAGCCCTTGCTAAAACGCCATTTTGCGCCGATCATCAAGGCCGAATTGACGGAGATGCCCTCGGTCAGCATTGTCAACAGCACAGCAGCACAATTAAATGCGCTGGGCTTCAAAACGCAGGCTACCCCACGCGACATCAACCTTTTTTACCTTAAAAAAGGGCTTCGGGAACGCATCGTTTTGGAAAACGGCACCTATAAAGTATTGAATACCAATATCGAATTCACAAAGGAAGAAATACTGTCCGAAGTGGATGCCCACCCGGAAAACTTTAGCCCCAATGTAGTGCTAAGGCCTGTTTATCAGGAATTGGTGCTGCCCAATCTCGCTTATGTGGGAGGAGGTGGAGAGCTGGCTTATTGGTTGGAGCGGCGCGATTTGTTCCGGCATTTTGGCGTGCAGTTCCCCATGCTGGTTCGCAGGCACTCGGTACTTTGGTTGGATCAGGACGTACAAAAAAAATTAGCCAAACTCGGCTTTAGCCCTGCTGAATTTTTTGAGGACACAGAAGTTTTGGTGCGCCAATATGTTGAAAAAAATGCCAGCACCGAAATCAGCCTTTCCCCAGAAATTGAATCTTTGAAAGATGTTTTTGAACGCTTGGCGCAGAAAGCATCGGCCACTGACCCAACATTGGAAAACGCCGTCAGGGCGGATGCCGTAAAGGCCGTTGCCGCCCTCGAACAATGGGAGGGAAGGCTGCGCCGCACAGAAAAACAGAAGCATGAGGTTAGCATAAATCAATTGCGGGCCTTGAAAGAGAAACTCTTCCCGGCTAATGGACTTCAGGAGCGTTATGACAATTTTATACCTTATCTGCTCAAGAACGGGGATTCGTTTATCCATACCTTAAAAGAGGGTTTTGCCCCTTTTGACAAGGGTTTTTTGATTTTTCAGTAATTTTTTCAAGTTTACCCAACCTGATAAAACAAAGCAGCGTGTTTAAGATCAAGTTTGCAAACGAATCATTTTTTCCAACTATTTTTCAGACATTATCATGAAATACCTGCTTTTTTTCTTGGCCTGTCTATGGCTACTTCCGGGTTTACAAGCCCAAAACTGTGCTGTATATGTCAATGTTTCGCCCCAAAGCAACAATGGTCCCTGGACCCTGAACGCTTTTGCCGTACAGGATACTATCGCTCCCCCACCCCACCCTCAGGTCATTGGTTATGCCTGGTCCAACGGTGCAACGACGAACGGAATCCAAGTCAATACCGTAGGACAATATTGCGTAACGGCTACTTTTGACAACGGCTGCACCGCCGCAAAATGCGCCCAAGTGAGCATACAGCCCAATTCAGGGTGTTGGTTGAATTTAAGTTCACAAGTCATACCCGGCACAACGGATCGCCTTGTGAAAGCGGTTGCCGGCCCATCTACTGCCGGGCCATTCACTTACCTATGGAACAATGGGCAAACCACGGATCAGATTATTGTTTCATCGCCTGGCCTTTATTGTGCAACGGTCACCAGCGCACAGGGCAACTGCAGCATGGATACCTGCACTGATGTATGGTGGAAAACCTGCGGCCTCAGCATTGCACAGGATGCCCAAAAAAACATCAACGCAACGGCCACTGGCGCTGCTCCCTTTACTTACCTTTGGAGCAACGGCGCAACCACATCCTCCCTCAACAACCCGGCCAACGGTATATATTGCCTCACTATGACGGATGCAACGGGTTGTAGTGATGTCGCCTGTATCACCGTCAATAATCCTACGCCTTCCTGTTTTGCCACCTTGTGGCATAGCAACAGTACGGGTATCGTTTCAAGTGGCTTAATAACATCCCCAACTAACCTTGGACCATACACTTACACCTGGAGTGATCCTACTCTACCCAATACGGCACAGGTAACGCCCGGATTTGACTGGACTACACTTTGTGTGACCATCACCAATAGCGATGGCTGCTCCAGTTCAAAATGCATCACCAATGAGTACAAAGACAGGTGTATCTGGAGCATCAACCCGGAGCGCATCAATAGCGTTGAACACAAGCTCACGCCTTTTGGCCGCTACGGGGATAATGCAACTTATGTGTGGAGCACCGGAGAAACCACCCAATCAATCATCATTGATGATGCCGGCACCTACACCGTGACCATCACGGGCACCTGTACGGATGTGCTTAGTACCTCTTTTGAATGGACCAACGATCTGATGGTCATCATGAACAATGTGCCCATTAGCCAAAAAACAGATGTAAAAACCTGGCTGATTGAATACACCCCCGCCCAAGGCGGTACACTGAGCGCCGTACAGGAAAAATTATTGGAGACCAATTCAAATTTGGCACTGTTCCAAAACTTGCCGGATGGCGAGTACCTCATCAAATCAGCTTGTATGCCCGGAAGCCCCGGTTATCAAAACCGTTTGCCAACGTACTACAAGAGCAATCTTTGGTGGCATGAAGGAACATCGGTTACCATTCCGACCCTGCTCAACAGTGGCTTTGGCGGCATACGCCCGGTAACGATTTCTTTTATTGAAGGGCAAAACCCCGGCGGCCCCGGTTTTGTGGGCGGCTTGGTCAGCGAAGGTGCCAATTTTACCCATAACGGCACCGAAAATGCCGCACCTATTTACCCTGCAACGGTCATCCTGTATGACCAGGATGGGAAAATAGTGACAGGCGTGAGCACTGCTCCCGATGGCAGTTTTGAGATAAAAGGCTTGCCTTATGGCACCTACAAACTGATGGTTGATGCGCCCGGGCTGCCACAGCACACCGAATGGATCACCATTGGACCTACACAACCGCAACTCAATCTCAACATAGCAGTAAAGAAATCATTAGGAACGTCATTGCTGGCTGCCGATTTGGCTTTTGAGCTGTGGCCCAATCCTGTTTTTGATGGCCAAATCAACATTGACGCCCCCGCAGCAGGCATCTTGAACGTAAAAAACATACAAGGACAGATCGTGTACAGCCAAAAGATTGCTTCCGGCATATCGAGGTTCAGCATGAATGAAAGTACCCCGGGCATCTATTTTATAGAACTTCAAACCGCTGAAGGGCGCGGCACGAAAAAAATAGTGGTTGGACAAAAGCCGTAACAAGCGATTTCGCAAATCACAAAAAAACCTCCTCATGCTTTTGCGCATTGGGGAGGTTTTTTTTAGGGAAATACACATTTGACGGATTTTTGTCATTTGATTAAATGCCTGTCACCTTATATTTACTTCCGGATTCGCATGGTGTCAGTCAAATGCAGCGATCGCGATGCTCTTTATTCAAAAAAATTATTTTTCAATAACCAAACTATTCAAAATGTATATTCGACTATTGCTAATAGCATCCATAGCCTTAATGGCCAATCAGATTATACTGGCCCAATCCCTCAAAATTGAATATCCTGAATATACAACTGATATTGCTATACAAGGAAATACACTCTGGCAGGCCACATCAAACAGCCTGTACAAAAGCGATCTGGTCACAGGTCAAATGCTAAAGGAGATAAGCTACCCGCTCGGATACAACAATCCGTTCGGCATGACAACAGACCACAACAACAATTTGTGGTTTTTTTCGCCCTACTACGGGGTCGCAAGATATGACCGTCAGGGTAATTGGCAAGTTTGGGACTCCCTGAATACGCCCATCTTCAAAGGCTTTTTTTTGAACAATATCGCCTTTGATCCCTCCAGCAATCGTATTTTTTTGCTAGCCCAACCGCAACTCAATCTCAACATAGCAGTAAAGAAATCATTAGGAACGTCATTGCTGGCTGCCGATTTGGCTTTTGAGCTGTGGCCCAATCCTGTTTTTGATGGCCAAATCAACATTGACGCCCCCGCAGCAGGCATCTTGAACGTAAAAAACATACAAGGACAGATCGTGTACAGCCAAAAGATTGCTTCCGGCATATCGAGGTTCAGCATGAATGAAAGTACCCCGGGCATCTATTTTATAGAACTTCAAACCGCTGAAGGGCGCGGCACGAAAAAAATAGTGGTTGGACAAAAGCCGTAACAAGCGATTTCGCAAATCACAAAAAAACCTCCTCATGCTTTTGCGCATTGGGGAGGTTTTTTTTAGGGAAATACACATTTGACGGATTTTTGTCATTTGATTAAATGCCTGTCACCTTATATTTACTTCCGGATTCGCATGGTGTCAGTCAAATGCAGCGATCGCGATGCTCTTTATTCAAAAAAATTATTTTTCAATAACCAAACTATTCAAAATGTATATTCGACTATTGCTAATAGCATCCATAGCCTTAATGGCCAATCAGATTATACTGGCCCAATCCCTCAAAATTGAATATCCTGAATATACAACTGATATTGCTATACAAGGAAATACACTCTGGCAGGCCACATCAAACAGCCTGTACAAAAGCGATCTGGTCACAGGTCAAATGCTAAAGGAGATAAGCTACCCGCTCGGATACAACAATCCGTTCGGCATGACAACAGACCACAACAACAATTTGTGGTTTTTTTCGCCCTACTACGGGGTCGCAAGATATGACCGTCAGGGTAATTGGCAAGTTTGGGACTCCCTGAATACGCCCATCTTCAAAGGCTTTTTTTTGAACAATATCGCCTTTGATCCCTCCAGCAATCGTATTTTTTTGCTAGCCCCGGGCAATTACAAAACGCCCGACAAAGGCTTTGTTTTTGATGGCAACAGCTGGCAAGAGGACCCACACACCAATGGGATAACTGGCGGATATGGCACCAGTTCACTGTATGAAGGAGGGCAGCATGGCAAATTGATCTATGCCGTATCGGACTCCCTAATGTACCGCGATCAAGGGAAATGGATAGGTATAAAAAAAATAGGCAAGAATGTTTATGCCCAAAGTATAGCTTTTGATACCTCGGGTGCCCTTTGGGTCATGACGTATGGAGACTACAACCGACTCTTTCGTTATGACAACATAAACAGTAACCCGACCTATGTGGAAAAAACGAAAATAGAGATAACCCACATGCATTTCGATCAAAACAACAACCATTGGCTGGCTACACAAAAAAACGGACTTCTACAACGAATGCCGGACAAAACCTATAAAACCTATCCAAACACCTTTTTTGGCTATGATAAAACAGTACCAATAAAAAAGATCTGGTCTGACACCCTTGGCAGGCTTTGGCTTGCGCAAAATTTTGACTTCTTATTTACCATTACACTTTGGCAGGATGGCTCGCCTGTGCAAAATTTAATCAACAAAAGCCCTCAGTTTGGCATCACGGGTATTGACCGCGACGGAAATCTATGGATTGGAGGAAACTCAAGGCTGCTTACCCGAAGAAAGCGACTATCCGACAGCTATGAACACTATCCGCTTTATCCGCTTTTCAACCAGGCTACTTTCTTCTTCCCGGCAGTTATAAAACAGGGAAAAGGGGATGAAATGTGGCTGCTTGGCAAGCAAAACAACACTTTTTTGCATTTTAACGGCACATCCTGGGAAAACCACTTCGCACCGGGCACCAATGGCTACAATACCCTGCAAAATGATGCCAATGGCAACATTTACTTCAGTAGTTCATCCGGCATCTCCCAATACGACCCCATTATGAAACAATGGAACAGCTTGGAAATCAAAGCGTTTGGCGATAATATCGCGGTAGTGGGAGGCTATGATTTTGATGCACAAAATCAACTGTGGTTTGTTGCGGAGGAGGGCCTTGGCATGCGAAAAACGGATGGCACGGTAGCGGTATTTTTCCCTCCCTTTCAGTTCAAAAGTTATCCTGAAGTGGAATTAAAGGTAAGTCCCAATGGAAATATTTACCTTACTTTGGTTAAGCAAAATGACAATTCAGGTTATTTATATGAATTTGATCCCGTAAACTATTTGTGGAAAGAAATTGACTTGCCAGAAAAATGGGCTTCTTTTGCCATCAGACGAGACACGTACAACTATGAATGGCATATTGACAAAAAAGGAAGGATTTGGCTGACTTACAAAGATGATACAACATATAAGGTGTGGTACTATGAGTCGGGGAACTGGAAAAACATCATCGGCTTGCCCAATTCCTTTCCCGATCATTTTGTGTCAGATCTCGATAACAATGTCTATCTCGATTACCGGTATGTTTTTGCGACCATTTCTTTTAACTCATCCAATACCTCCAAACACCTTGAATCAGCGGCATTCACACCGCTGCACCTGTCTCCAAATCCTGCCAGTGAGTCGTTTTGGGTCAAAATCCCGGAATCTTCACAGGGTCGTCTGACGCTTCAGGACATGCAAGGGCGCGTTGTACGTGAGCAAATGGTCAAAACCGATCAAAACAACGGCTTCTTGGTGGAGCGAATGGGGCTTAGCGCAGGTCTCTATGTGGTGTTATTCAAACAGGAGAATGGCCATTTGTCAATTGGGAAAGTGGTCTTGGATTAACCAGCAAAGCAAAAGACAAGCCGTGAGGATGCACTAATGGCCAATCACCGCCCACTCTCCCGCACCATTCGCCTCAGTTCACCGTTGAAGCCGTCTTTTTTCATCAAATCCTCTAAACTAAGGTGCATCCGGTAGCGCCAGTAGTGTTTGGGGTTGGCGGGCACATTGATGCGTTCATCGTTTGGGTTTTCGCGGCGGAGTACACCATCCATGCCCATAAGATCCTGCAATTGGAAAATGGCCCACATGGCAGGCGAGTGAAAATGTTGTTCCAGCAAGATGCGGTTTACCCAGGGTTCACAAAACCAGGGTGCGTCACCGTGCTGCTGCAATATTTCATTGTAAAAACGCTGCGTTAAACTGCGATCTTCTTCCCACCAGCCACGCAAAGTGCTCATATCGTGCGTGCTGGGTGTAACCACAGAGAGGTAGGGAGCATCCTTGGGGTGAAAAAAAGCGCTTCCGGAAGCCTTCGGCATACGCTGGATCTCGAGGCTCAGGATACTCAGGTCTTTCATCACATCCGGCACACAATGGGGTACCATACCCAAGTCCTCACCACAGATCAGCATATTGGTACTGCGCTTGAGGTCAGGCAGTTTTTCCATGGCCTCACGTTGCCAGAAATCATCTTGCCTTCTGTAGAAATAGTTGACATACAAGGCTTTAAGGCGTTCTTGAAGGTATGAATCAAGCGCTTTGAATGAGGCGGTTTTCTCTATACCAAAGCGGAAAGCAAAATGTTCCTCTTCGGTTGCACCACTATCAACAGGCAACAGGATCACATTTGCAATCAGCTCATAAAGGCCATCACGCAACTCTTGGCTGGTCTCAGTGGGTTCTTGCGCATGAAAGTAGGCCTCTACCTTGCGTTGGGTATCAAAAGCGGGAAGCAGGTCATAACGCCCATCTTTGCGAGGGCTAAGGCAGTTTTCTGCCACCCAGGCCGCATTTTTTCCAAAAAGTTGATACAACACCTGTTCGGTAATGTAAGGCTTGCAGAGCCGGTCATGGTCAAAACCAACACCTGCCTCCCGCAGTTCGCGTACTGTTATTGGAATTGCAGGCACAAAAGCACCCAGAATACCCTCAACGGCATCCAAAGGGATACTCCAAATACGGAAAAAGCCTAGAATGTGGTCAATGCGGAAGGCGTCAAAATAAAGACTCATTTGTTCAAAGCGTTGACGCCACCAGGCAAAACCATCGGCCTTCATCCGGCTCCAATTGTAGGTCGGGAAGCCCCAATTTTGGCCTTTTTCTGCAAAATCATCGGGCGGAGCACCTGCCTGGTTGTTCATGTTGTACAATTCAGGTGCCACCCAGGCATCGCAGCTGTAGCGGTATATACCAATGGGAATGTCACCTTTTAAGGCAATTCCATTGTCATGTGCGTAGTCCGCCGCCGCCTTTAATTGAAGGTGCAACTGCCATTGAACAAACAGGTGGAGGCCAATAGCGTCGGCATATTTGCTTTTGGGTTCAAGCAGTTTTTCTATTTCTGCTTCCTTGTACGTGCCGTGCGAAGTCCACAGGTTAAAATCGGAGCTTCCATTCACATCCCTCAACCAGCAAAAAACCGAATATGGCGCAAGCCAATGCTTATTGGCGGCATAATACGCCTGATAGGCTTTGTCTTTGAGCCAATCTGCCTTTAACAGATCGTACAGTTGGCGAAGCACATCCCATTTGATGCGCATAACCTCCTCGTAATCAACCACATCTAAGGCATTTAATTTTTGTACTTCTTTGCTGTATGGCTTAAGTACCGCCTCGTGCTTTTTACCCGCCACCGCTGCAACGTTCAGGAAAATGGGATGCAGCGCAAAGGCTGAAATAGCCGCGTATGGATAGGAATCCGTCCAGGTTTTGGTGGCAGTGGTGTCATTGACCGGCAAGAGTTGGATAAGTTTTAGGCCAACGGATTTGGCCCAATCCACCAAAGTTTTTAAATCCGTAAACTCTCCGCTGCCCCAACTTTGGGCCGTGCGAAGGCTGAAAACAGGAATTGCCACGCCGGAACCTTTCCATTGGCGAAGGGGCATACGCACGAAACCATCAAAAATGAGCTGTTGAGCTTCTGCTTGGTTAGCATACACCACGCGGTTGGAGCCTTCTTCAAAGGCTATGAAGCGATTGGTCTTGTTGTTCCAGACGCCGTATTTGTATCCCAGGGGAAAATGCTCCTGCGACAGATTGAGGCGAATGGTCCACCAGGCGCCTTCCTGCCGGAGCAACAATGGCGCGGCGGTGTCCCAGTTGCGCAAACCGATGCCATGACCCAAAAGGCAAACCGACTCATGTTCGGCCAAAGCAGGAGCTTTTACCTTAAAAATATGGGTCGCGCTGGTACTGGCGGATTCTTTTTTAGCCGTCGGAACATTTTTTTGTTTAAAAAAGATGTCGCGAAAGGGCTGTGTGTAAAAGGCATTTTCCACATTTCCAGTGGCATTCCAAACATCAGAAATGGCCAAATCATCCTGAAAATCAGCCAAATGTAATAGCCTGTCGTGATCCCACTCCTGACGCAGGGTGCCATCTTTGGCGCGGCACTGGTAGCGCCACCCAATGCTTGGTGTTTGGGCAGGATCAAACTCAAATGAGCCATGCCAGGCAGATTCGTTGAGGTATTCAAGTGCTTGCGGGGCCGCATCATTGATGCTGATGTAACAGGCTTCGCCGTATTGTGTGCTGTACCGGAGACTGAAGTGAATGCGCATATCTTTGATAACTTTGACGGCAAAGGTAAAAAGATATGGATTAATTGCATCCAATAGCGGCTTTATGGCGATGTTTTTGTCGGTTGGTGTGTAGAGGGTTTCGGCGCATTGCCCTTTCAAAACCGCCCTTTTTGTCGCCACAACCCCGCTCCATCCCGCTCCCATTTCCTTTTCGGCGTTCCATCCCATCGTTCCACTTTCCAGCCTTCCTTTTGGGCGCGGCGTAACAGGCGTTTCCGCAATTTTTTAGGGTAGAAGATCTTTCTTATTATTTTTTGCCGTGGCCAGGTCTCCATCACTCCTATTTTGCCCAATAAGTCGCAAGCTGCGG
>CAZIKN010000172.1:0-9967 GCA_964539805.1 uncultured Saprospiraceae bacterium
GTAACCGTTACCGTAACTTCAATCTCGCTTTCACAAGTTGGGCAAACAAGACCCAGTGGGCAACCATTGTTGCAATCACTGTTGCGCGCCACAACTGTATAAGTAAAGGTTTGTGGCACATTGGTAGTGTTGGTCACTGCTGGGGTGGTGTATTGGAATGCATCACCTGTAGCAGATTGCGTAATGACTGTGCGCGCACGATTTGTGGTAGTAAATGGGCGATCAGTCGCTACCGTTTCCTCAGCTGTTACCTGTGCATCGCGATCTGATGGAAATGCTCCATCAACCAGATCAATGCCTCCATTGTATCTACGAATTCTGAAAGCCGTATTATCTGCCTTCAGGTTAGAGTTAACCGTGAATACAATAGGCTGACCAGAGCAGACGGTTACTGGCGGAGCAGTTAATACCGGTTCTGGGCAGATGGTCACAGTCATATCCTGCTGTGAATCCGCGCAGTCTCCGTTTGGAGCCGTGATCGTAATGGTAGATACGATCCGGTCACCTGTATTGTTGTCCACAGCAATCTCGCCTGCGCCGCCATTGATTTCCGTAACAGCAGAGCTTACCAATTGGTTGCTGTTGTTGTTATCGCCTGATTTGCTAAATGGGACATTAGAAGACCAAGTGATCAAACCGTTAGCAGGAGAGGTCGTGAAATCAATCGTGAGCAGATCTTCAGGGCAAACCGTGATGTCCGCAGGATTGTTCACCGTAACCACAGGCAATACCGTTACATTGATCGTAATGGTAGTTTCTGGGCAGGATGTACACTTAGCGTCACCGTTCTTAGCCTTCACTGTATAGGTTACTACCTGAGCAGTAGGCGTAGTGTTGGTCAAGGTCTGACTGATGGTAAGGTCTGTTGTGCGATCATTATCGCTTTGCAACGCGGTAGTTTCACCCGTGACATTGGCATTTGCAGCAGCCTGCCAGGTGAAATCCGTGAGGTCAACTGTAGAACCATCTGTCAATGTAGAGTGGATGGCCATGCTGAGCGGCGTACCTGAGCAAACAGAAATTGCATTTGAAGGCGTCGTCGTGCAGGAGATCAAACCGTTCGGTGTAGTTGTAGGACAAACCAAATTCAATTTTGGATTGGCACATACGAAGAGGTTGAAATCACAGTTTGGATCTGTTGGCGCTACATCATCACAAACAGTGCCATCAGGCAATTTGCGCTGAGCCTTAAAACAGAACTGAGCATCAATGTTGTCATTGGTGCTGTTTACTGCATTAAAGGCAGAAATCTCATTGCCCGTTTCGCCCATCTTCATGCCTGTGGCTGAAGTGCCAAAGTCAGCAGGAAGAGTGCCTGGGGCATTGAGGTTCGTGATAGTCCACATGATCTGCACGTTGGTGTTCTCCGCATCAGTACCGCTTACGTCAACGTTGTAAGGGCCTACAGCAGAACCAGAGCAAACCGCAGCATCAGGTTGTGGCACAGCAATCACATCCGGGTCAGCAAGGATCACGATACGGAAGGTATCGCATACTTTGCAAGGCTGTGGCTGTGGTGTCCAGTTGGGTTCGCAAGAAGCAGTAATAGAGCCGCCGCCTGTTTCGCAGAAGGTCACCCAGTAGGTGCCTGGCGCACAGTTGGTAAAATCGTAAGTCGCACCATTTGTACCGTCACCACCCGCAGTTGTTGTAGCGCAAGCATTGCTTACACTCCAATCTTTCAGGTTGGATGGCACACCGTTCACACCCGTGTTGGCGAAAGCAATAGACTTGCTTGGGCCACCGGTTTTTTCACACAAATAGATCGGGCCTTCTCCGCCCGCAACGGTTACGTTGGGATCGGGAAAGCCGGTCGGTGCATTCGGAAAACACACAGCCCCAGACGGCGTGCCGTTGGGGGAAACCAAACCCGGTACAATATTAATCGGGGGGCAGGCAGCAACGGCTGCACCGACTCCATCAACGCCAATGGTGATGTTATAGGTTGTACCTATAGGATAGGTAAAACGCAACAAAGCACCGTTTGGAATTGCATTGCCGGCAAGCGGATTGGCTTGCGCCACCCAAGTACCATTGTAAGGCGCATCATCCACTTCTACCTTGATTGCACCAGCAGAGGCATAGTTGATGAACATTGGCCCCGTTGTAGGCACCGAGATTGCAAAACTCAACGAGTAGGTTATATCACCAGTCATGTCACCACCCGGACAATTTACCTGCATACGAGGTACATTGATCGGATTGTTTGTGATGGTAATATTCCCTGTACACTGTTGAGCCAAAGTACTTTGTACAGCAGTCAGACTACAGCACAAAGTCAAAGCCGCGAGCACGAGGTAGTTCACCGAACGGTGAAGTACCGGGGTGCTGGCCGGCGTACTAAGAGAGAGTAACTTTGACATCATGAGATGGCAGGATTGAATAAAAAAATTAATGATGAAAAATAATAAGGGGATTATGCAAAAAAAGAGCCGTCCAGCCCAACCCTCTTTCGGGTCAAGAACCGGATGCTTTGATATAATACGCTGTAATTCAAGGGACTTATCCCCGTCAGTTACACATGAATACGTAGTAAAAACTTCACTCATTAGCAATTATTAGGTGTTAAAACACAAAAACGACACTCGAACAGCGTCGAAATCTTCTAAAATTCTACCAATAAATGAGTGTAAAAACGGCAAACGTGATGCGAAATTCTTGCAAAAGCAAGGGCCGATTTCAACTCATGAGATTATCCAGAAACCTTTTCGGGCCCCATTGCAGGGCAGAGAAGGTGTGAGATAAGGGATTAAAAAAAAACAAATACTAAAAATAACTAATTGAAAACCAATAATTTGGCTTTCAACGAATCGTTTTTGAGGACATACTACGGGGCAAATGTAGAAAACGCATTTCAATTTCCCCCTTTTAGATCAAATTTTTTTACGTTAAATTTTCAAAAACGGACACATTTGTCCTTTGACAAAAATGACGCGAATGCGACAACAAGAATCGCGCCAAAAAGGATTTTTTTTTAGGGATGAGGGATGAAGGATGAGGGATAAAGGAGTAGCGCGTCCTCATATTTCATCCCTCATACTTCATACTTCCTCCTTCTAATCACTCTTTTATCATCTTCTTCACCGCCTTTTCCGTATCAGTCTCCAGCGTGTACCATAGCATACCGGCTGTACCCAAGGGCAGGGTTTCGGCGCTAAGGGTGATGCTGTTCTCCCCTTGTGCATACCAGCCTTTACGGGTCAGGAGCAAGCGTCCTGTAACATCAAAAACCTTCAGGGTGGCATCTCCTTCGCGAGGCATAAAGAAGCCAATTTTGGTGATGCCTGTAAAGGGGTTGGGCTCGTTTTGATGGAGCGCAAAAGCAGGTTCAATGGCTGTTTCTACACCTTCAAATCGGAGCGCCACTTGATGCCTATTGCTACTGTTCGGGCTGTATGCCTCGGCTTTTGTGATGCGGTCAGAGAGGCGAATCATGCTGCCAAGCTTACCATCTTTGAGTGCCTTCACGCGCAGGGCAAAGCTGTTGATGCCCCCGTCTATAGATACGGTCAGGGCCTCAGGGAAACGACCGAAATGATCTGCTGCCGGGCCATTTATTGTGCGGGTTTCTATCAGTTCCAGACCCTTCATTTCAAGGGTAAACTGGTAGCCGGCGAGGGCTTCGGCGGTCTCAAAAACGAGCTCATATTCCTCTCCCTCCTTGCAGTAGGAGTGGGCCGACTTTAGGTCAAAGATCACTTTTTTTGCACTGCGATCTTCCGGGCTTACAAGGCTATTAGCCACTGCACTGGCGTTCACATCCCCTACTTTCAGGGCCACAAAATCCTGTCCGCTTAGCTTGCCTTGCAGGTTGGGGATAGCGATGTTCTCTGGGAATGGTGCCTCAAACGGGTTGGCCAAATTGGCGAATTGGAACTGCTTGTCCACAAAGCGCCAGGAGGTATTGTTGGGCAATTCCGTGTAAATACCAAGGATCAATTTGCGCAATTCAACGATGTCCAATGTGGTAATCGAATTGGATTTATTGGCATCTGCCGCGATCATTCTGTAGGGAGAAGTCAATGGCTCAAGGCCCAAAATATGTTTGGAGATCAGCACCAGGTCATAGGTAGAAACACCGTTAAGGGGGTTCTGATCCTTGATCGGGCTGATGGTAATATTGCTGTTGAGCGGAACACCTGTGTGCAGGTAAGCGCCTGATTGATCTGTAATGGACAACGGGTTTGGCAGGATTGTCCCGGAGATTTCCACGTTAGCTTCTTCCAATCCCTGGCCTTCATCTGTCTTCAAGACGCCAGCGATGCTGGCTTTGTCCGTTGCGCAAACGCTGAAAGGATCTTGTACCAGTACATAGGTGACGCAATAGCCGGCATTACCCGCCTTGTCTTCTGCCCATACTTCTACCTCCTGGTTGCCCACTTCGGCGCAGCTAAAGCTGACGCTTGTGATAGGGTTGCCCTGTGCATCGCGCGGGAAGCCACTACCTTGACCTTTTTTGCGGATACCGATTACCAGCTGTTTGGCAGGGGTGCAATTGTCCTCTCCGTACTTGTAAAAATCAGCGGCCCAAAGTGTGGCCATTCCGGTTGGCATAATGTTCATGCTAAGACCATTATTGCAAATGACGGATGGTGCTTTGCAGTCCTTTATAATAAAGGTGTATTCGCATACCGTTTCGTTGCCACAGCCATCTTCCACGATCCACTTGATTTTGTGCGTGCCATAAGGCAATTCGGGTACAACAAATGTATTGGGTGCCTGCTGCGTATTCCAGCGTACGGCAGCGGTCACTTTGTTGCCACTCTTTGTGGTTTGCAGTGCAAAGCCATATTTTTGGTTGGCAGGCACTGGGCGTCCGTCAAAGGCGCGGTTAGTGCCCGTTGCGTTTGCACTGCCAAAGCGGATATTGTTCCAGCCCAATCCGGCCAGTCCCAATTCATTGGAATTGACCAATGTTTCCATGTTCCCGTCACCATCCAAGTCTAAGAAAAGCAGGAAACGGATGTTGATGTTTGCCCCGGAGCAGGCATCGGTAGCGGTGATGTTCAGGTCGGTTGGGCCCTCGCAAAGGTCGTGTGACCCGATGACATTATCCCACCAGTAGGACTCGTTCCAAAGTTCTGCACTGTTGTTGGTAAGGTCACAAACCGTTACAGGGCTGCCGGGGCAATTCTCCACCACGGGGTCTTGTGTATCCAGCACCTTTATGATCTGCTTGTATTCAAAACCATTGGATGAGGCGATGGGCGGAATGGGTGTGCCCTGATAGGTGCCGCCGGTATAGAATACGGCGTAATTGGTACTGTTAGCATCATTGGGGCTTACCTTCACATTAGTGGGTTGCCAGGGTGATGGCGTTCCGGGAGCCGAAATGATGGGGCCAATGTTGTTAGCTGGGGCATTTACCGTAGCGTTGGGGTTCGGGTTAGGAACAAACACCAAGGGGCCATTTACATTATAAGTACACCAGTTGATGATATGCCAGGTGCGTTCTATTTTGAAGCAGGCATCTGGCACTACGGTGAAAATTTCATCTGTAAAAGATACGGCGAGGTATTCGCAATCTTTTCCAAAGAACGTAGGCTCGCCAAAATTGCCCGTGCCATCACAGGTATTGACAATGCGGTCATCGGGCATACGAAGGAAATAATCCTGTCTGAAATTGACCACGATGCGCTGGGTGCACTGACTGCTAAGCCCTTGGTTGTCGAAGGCGCGGAAGGTACGAGTGATGGTTCCGCGATTGCACAATGTATCGAACTGCGCATAGCTTACTGTAGTGGTTACTTTGTCAAAAGAGCAATTGTCCGTACCTGTGGCCTGACCGTATTTCCAAAGACTGGGGTCAAAAGACTCACAGTCTGTAGTTACATTAGCTGGTGGCACGCAACTTGGTGCCAGTTTGTCCTGTACTTCTGCGGAGATCATACACTCATTGGTGTTGCCGGATTCGTCGGTGACGCGCAGGGTAATCATCACAGTTTTGCCTACCTGTGAACAGTTGAAATTAGTAGGCGACGCAGAGAAGCTAACGCCGCCGCAGTTATCATAAGAACCATCATCAAAGGTTTCGGCATTTATCGTAGCCTGGCCGCTGATACCCAAAGACACAACGGTCGTTTTGTCGCAAGCCGCCACAGGCTCTGTTTGATCCTGCACATTTAAGAGGAAGGAGCAACGGGCGGTGGTACCACATTGGTCTTCGGCGGTGTAGGTAACGGTATGGGTGCCACGAGGCAGGCAAGGTGCATTTCCAAACACACCCAATGTATCGCGGTTCCAATAGTTATTACCGGGGAAATCACTCAGTTTTGCCGTTACATCATAATCAAAAGGCACCAGGGTGATAGGATCAAAACCACTTACTTTCGCTTTCAGCGATTTGACATAGCCGCAATTGTCTGTCAGGAAAATATCCGGCAAATTGGCCTGGCTGCAGCACAGGAAAGGATCCGTAGAGACCGTGGTATTGGCGGGGCAGGCAAAGGCGGGGCCTTTATTGTCCTCCACCTTGATGACCTGAATGTGGTAAAGTGGATTGAGCGGCGGCACGGTGCTGGTAGGCAGACACCAATCATAAATAGTCCAGGTACGCAGGATTTTGTAGTTGGGGCCGCATACTGGCAAGATATCATCTTTGTACACAGCATTCAACTCACAAAAAGCCGCATTGGGATACATGGGGAATTTCAGACCAAAATCTTCCAAAAATGGCGCTCCTGTCACTGATGGATCTGTATTACCGTTTTCGCATGTGACCGTTACATCTGTTGGCAGTTTCACATCCTGGATACTGCGACGCTTGAGGTATATATATTGTGTACAAACGTTGAAGTTGTTCCAGGCATCGCGCACAGTCCATTTGCGCTCAATGTAAGCGCTCAGATTGCTCACTCCATTAAATCCTGCTCCACAAGGCAAGTCCGTGAAATTGTCCTTGGTCGTAGTCGTAAAGGTGGAACAATCCGTAATGGTAGGAATGGCATCATTAAGTTTCAGTATGTTTTTCAGGTAGTTTGGTGTAAAGTCCTCAATGGAGCAGGTGATGGTGAGGTCTTTGCAAGTGATTTGCGGTGCTGCCTTGTCTTCCACCTGAATGGTACCCCAGCAGGAGTTGCCACTTACCTTATGCTTTACCGTTGCTTTGAATTTTTTACCAATATCCGCAGTAGTCACGGTAGTGCTCACGGGTACATTTTGAAGGGTCGTCAGTTTCACTTCATAGTCATCATAGCAGCCATAAGTGCCTTCTAAAATATCGTCGGGGTTGATTTCTTTGGTGCAGGAAACGGGATCAAGGGATACGTAAACCAGATCATTACAGCCCACTTGATCAGGGGTTGCGACCACGTTGACAAATACTGTAACGGATTGTGTACAACCCGGATCGTTCGCTCCGCTGGCTTTGGGAACGCCACCATTGACGCGGTATTCTATCTTGTATTGTCCCAAACCGGCCCCGGGATTAAACTGGGTAGCAGCCTGACCATTGACAAAAAAGCCGGCACTGACGAAATTGGCATCACCCGGATTGCCCGTCAAGGTGACCGGATCAGAATACAGGCAGAATGGCCCGCTGAGGTCACTGGTGATTTCAGGGTTGGGGTAGGCACATTTGTTTCCAATACTGAGCACCTCTCCCTGTTGGCTGACGATAGTTACCGTGTAGCCCAGGTTATCCACATGGATACCGTTGAGGAAATAGTCGCCACTGTTGACCGGGTTTTCCGTGAGCACCGTACCTATTATAGATATAGGTGCATTGGGCGGTGCCGGGCTAAATGCCGAGTACAATCCGCTGGCTTGCGTAACCGTCCAGACTTTGCCAGCTAAGGCTTCTATTTTAATGGTTTCGCCAAATTGCCCATCTTCCAAAGTAGAGGCGTTGTTTTTGCAAACACAGGGATCGGAGATCAGTATTTTTGGTACACAGCGGGCCAAGGCCGGGATGGTCACGGCCACCGTGCAACGGCCAATATTGCCGCACTGATCTTGAATGGAGAGGATGTAGTTGGGCGTGCTGCCTGCTTGTGCACAGGTATAGGTTTGCGTATTGGGCAAGGCCGTCAAGGCTGTGCTGGCACTGCAATTGTCCGTTGCGGACCAAGTGATTTGGGCCGGGGTAACTACCGCATTACCAAAAATGTCCAGATTGATGGTCAAGGGCTGGCAGCTTACCACAGGGGGGATATTATCCGTAATGGTAATGACCTGCACGTGCGAATTAGTATTGCCACAGTTGTCCTGTACAGACCAGCTGCGGGTTATGGTTTTGCCAAATGGGCAATTCGCCGGTGGCGTAGTGCTCATGGTTTCGTTGAACGTGATTTGGAAAGCAGGTGGCAACGCTGTAATGGTTTGGCCCGTGTTCAACGAGCCTGGCGTAGCCGGAGCGGGTGCATTCCAAACAAAATCGCTGTATTTGTTTCCTGTTCCGCTGAGGCGCAAGGAGGTGCCTACTGCATTGGTGCCATCTTCTAATACACCAATATCCACAGACAACATGCCGTTGGCAGGGCCGCCTACAGCGACAAATGTTCCTTCATAACTCAGAAACTGAATGACCGTTCCATTTCGCACCAGGGCTACAGCATCCGGCGAGCCATTCTGGATGCCGGGTGATGCTGGTACTGCAAAAGATACCGCGCCGAATCCGTTGCTTTCGTTGTCAATGACGCCGGTAAGGGCAGCGGTATAATAGGTGCCGCCGCCATTGCCATTATACAGTACGATGGTATATTCGGCAAGGTTGGTACCTGCCTGACCAGCCACTTCCACAAATTCATTCACATCAGTTCCTACGTTGTCATAATGCAGTTCATTGATCCATGCCGTCATCATAGAAGCTCCCATGTCACAGGCATCCGAGGCCGTCAGGGTAGCAGGAGGCGGCACTACATCATTGCAGTTCAGGGTGATGTTAGCGGGCAGGGGAGGCGCGAATACCGGGCCTGTGTTGTCCACCACATTGATGGTTTGGGTGTATTTGGTGCTGTTTCCGCAGGCGTCGGTGGCCGTCCACATGCGCATGACTATGGTGGAGCCGTTGCATGATCCAGCCATGGAACTTTGGGCAAAAGTAGCAGTAATGGTAGGTGGCAGGGCACTGATGCTTTGTCCTGCATTAAGGGTGCCAGCCGATGCCGTGATCGGGCCGGCCCAGGTGAAGTTTCCATAAAGCTGACCAGCACCGGTAAGTTGGATGGAAGTACCAACGGCGTTGGTACCATCTTCCTGTACCGGTATTTCCAAAGCAGGCTGGCCTGCCGCAGGGCCATTGGCCGCCGTCATTGGGCCTTCATAGGTCAGGAATTGTACCAATTGGTAGCCGGGCAAACGACAAAGGGCTACTCCGTCGGGGGAGCCGTTTTGCAATCCATTTACCGGAAAAACGAAGGCAACAGCACCAAAGCCATTTGCCTCATTGTCAATAATACCACTAAGATCAAGGGTATCATAAGGGACACCGCCGTTACCGTTGTACAGTACCAAACTGAAATTGGCGAGGTTGGTACCTGCGGTGCCAGCGACTTCTATAAATTCATTGACATCCGTACCTGCATTGTCATAGTGGATTTCATTAATGAAAATAACAGCAGGTGATTGGCCTGGGTCACAATTGTCCGTGGCCGTCAGGTTTTCCGGTGCGGGCAAGCCTGCGGAACAGGAAACCGTGATGTTGGCTGGTGGCAATGGCGCATTGAAGACAGGCGGTACATTGTCCACTATATTGATGGTTTGTGTAAATACCACGCTATTACCGCAGTCGTCAGAGGCCGACCAGGTACGGGTAACAATGCTGTTTTGGGGGCATGAGCCAGGCCCTGAACTTTGGTTGAAGGTAACTGGCACATTGGTGTCACACAGATCGGTGGCCGTTACCGTTGGTGCTGCCGGGGGCGTCTGCGTGCAAGAGATGGTAAGGGTGGCAGCGGGCAATCCGTTCAGGGTGGGCGGGGTCAGGTCGCGAATCGCGATGGTCTGCGTGTGCTGTGTGGAGTTTCCG
>CAZIKN010000173.1:0-9858 GCA_964539805.1 uncultured Saprospiraceae bacterium
TGAACGATGCCCAACTGCCCAACATCAGTTGCCCCGCAAGCATCAGCACAAACACGACCACGGGCCAGTGCAGCCGGGTGGTGAATTACACAACACCCACGTATTCAGACAATTGTGCGGGTGGTAGCATTAGCCTGTTCAGCGGTCTGGCCAGCGGTTCAGTGTTCCCAACGGGTACCAGCACGGTGATTTGGCGCGCCTTTGACAATTCGGCCAACAGTGCCGACTGCGCCTTCACCATTACGGTGACGGATAATCAACAGCCCCTGGTGACCTGTCCCCCATCGGCCACGGTATCAGGCAGTGGAAGCCCCTGCGGCTACCCGTCAGCCCAGTTAAGCACGCCATCCGCCACGGACAACTGTGCGGTGATGAGCCTTGCGAGCGATGCGCCCGCGAGCCTGCCAGCCGGAGCCACCACCATCATCTGGACAGCGGGCGACGCAGCAGGCAACCAAAAAACCTGTGCCTACACGGTGACGGTGAACTGCGGAACCGCAGGAATGATGAATGATGAGATAAGAATGATGAATGATGCCGAGCGCGAGTCCGCTTCATTCCTGACCGTTCCGTCAGGACAAGCACTCATCCCTCATCCCTCATCGCTCATCACTCATCATTTATCATTATCGCCAAATCCCGCCAACGACATCGTGGTTGTCACGCTGTCAAATCAACAAATCAACAGTGAATCAAATCAACAGTCTTCGGGGTCAAATCAACAAATCAACAGTGAATCAAATCAACAGTTTTCGGGGTCAAATCAACAAATCATCATCCACGATGCCCTGGGCCGTCAGGTGTGGGCCAGAAAATTGGAGGCTGGTGTCGAGCAGGTGAAAATAGACCTGGCTTCGGGCGTGTTTGAAGACGGGTTATATCAGCTGAGTTGGCTTACAGAATATGGTTTTGTCACCAAAACATTGGTGGTGGCAAGAAGGTAACAGACAGATGCAAGTGTAAAAGAAGATATTTGGCCCTCCAGAAAAGGAGGGCCTTTTTTTTGAGTAACAGGCCAAGGTAGGTACATGGCCTTTCAAAAGGCCCAAAATGCTTCTTTTATTGACGCGAAACTTTTAAAGCGAAACTTTTATGTGACATCCGAGGAATTGTTATTTGATTTGACTGCCCATGCAATTACTTTTGCGGCATTCCAATTCCTTGTTTAGGAATGGCACCATCTTAAGTATGGAGAACATTCGTATACTTATCGTCGAAGACGAACCCATTATTGCTGCCGATCTGGCTGATCGTTTGGGCGAGATGAGGTATGAGGTATTAGGGCCGGTAGCTTCAGGAGAAGAGGCTTTGATCATGGTAGAACAAGGTCATCCTGATTTGGTCATTATGGATGTTCAGTTGGAAGGTGCCCTAAACGGAATCGAGACCACCCAACGCATTCGCCAGACGAGCAATCTGCCCGTCATCATACTGACCAGCAACTCTGATGAAAAGACATTTGCACAGGCCAAAGCGGTGCGCCCTCAAGCTTTTTTGAGCAAGCCTTTCAGGGGCAAAGACCTGCGTCATGCCATCGAGTTGGCCCTTGCCCAAAGTGCGGAGCCTTCCTCTGCACCTCCCCCTGTGCCCGATCCGGAGGCGCAGGCTTTTTGGTTACAGGATCGTTTGTTCATCAGGATGCAGGATCGTATGGTGCGTTTGTTTGTGCAGGATATTTTATGGGTGGAGGCCGATGGCTACTATTGCAAGGTCATGACCACGGAGCGCGAATTCCTTGTTGGCCAGACCCTTAAAAGATTTATGGAGGCCCTGGCAGCATTGCCGGAGTTCCTGCGTGTACATCGTTCCTATCTGATCAATTTAAAACATATTGAAGAAATTAGCGATGCTTATATCCTTATACACCATCAAAAAATACCGATAAACAAAACATCCAAGGAGGAAATTCTGGCCGTTATGAACAAAATTTAGACCAAACAAGATGCATAAAATATCATTGTATTTGCTCGTTGCCCTGCTTTGTGCCATACAGACTACCTGGTGCCAAAACACCGATAAGGACAGTTTGAAATTTTACCTGACAAAAGCTGATGAACACGTGAACAAGGGCGAATGGGTGCCAGCAGCCGAACGGTACTACTCGGCGCGCCGTTTTGCCGAAAAGTTGGGCCATAAACAGGCATTGTGCGGCATACAATTGGGACTTGCCAAAATTGCCGCTTCTACCGAAAATAACGATGGACTTAGGCAAGCGATAGCACAGGGAGAACCGCACTGCCTGGCCTGTGGTGATACGGTCAACTGGGCCAGAATGCTTATGCTCAAGGCTATTTTGGCGTATAAAACCCAACAAATGGACTCTTCGGCGCATTATTTTAAGCAGGCTTCACAATTGTATATGCAGTGCCGAGATACGATACGTGCGGTGAATGCGCTCGCCAAGGTCGGTAATGTGCTGGAAGAACAAGGCCGATACATGGAAGCCAATACCTATTACCAGCTGCTTTACCAGGAAGCTATGCGCCGCCCCGATGAGTTTTTTCGCATGACGGCCAATATCTACCTCGCAGGCAACTATTTGTATTTGGAAAAACCTCAGGATGTCCTTAGATATGTTCGGGAAGTACAGCGTTTGGCCCAAAAAAATGATTCAAAATATGAATATAGTGTCGCTTTGGAATACGAAGCCGGTGCCTACCACCTGATGGGGCAACATGAAAAAGCCTACCTGGCCCAAAAACGCTACAGCAGTTATTACAAGGATACCCTGGTCAATGCCGAGCGAACGGAGCAAATTGAAACCTTAAAGACTCAATATGAGACCACCCAGAAAGAAAACCAGATCGTCATACAGGCGCAGGAACTGAAGCAGCAGCGAACCATCCTGTGGGCAGTGGCCTCAAGCCTGTTTTTGGTACTTTTGGGTGGTGCCTTGCTGTACCGCCTCACCCTCCAGTTGCGCAAGCGCAATGCAGAGAAAGAGTTTTTGATCAAGGAAATACACCACCGCGTCAAAAACAACCTGCAAATCATATCTAGCCTGCTCAGCCTGCAATCCAAACAGATCAAGGACGAAATTGCCTTGGATGCCGTGCGCGAAGGCAAAAGCCGTGTGGAGGCGATGGGCCTTATTCACCAAAAACTATACATGGGCGATAATGTGGCAGTCGTCAACATGAAAGAATACATACACGAACTTGCCGATACACTCTTAGATGCTTTTGGGTTGGACGCCGACGAACGCATTCGCATCCACCACAAAGTAGAAGATTTCACTCTGGATGTGGATCATGCCATCCCCTTGGGCTTGATTATCAATGAATTGGTGACTAATTCCCTTAAATATGCTTTTCCTCAAGGGCGCTCAGGGGTGATTGACATTGCGCTCTTTAAGGACGAAAAAGGGGGCCTGAACCTTAGCATTTCGGATGATGGCGTAGGTCTGGGTGAGCAAGGCACAGCGGCCAAAGGAACAGGTTTCGGCACCAATCTGGTCCAGATGTTGAGCAAAAAACTGAAAGGCAACGTACAGGTACAACGCCCGGAAAAAGGGTATGCCACCGTCATTCACTTTGAATTTTGAGGCCTTCACTGACTCATAGCACCCTTTCACTGAAAAGTTGCGGCAAAATGTACAGGGGCATATTACTTTGCTGCCCTTGTGCAACACAAAATTTTAATATTTGAAGATGAGCCGATCATTGCGCTCGATCTGTGTAATCAACTGAACGCACAGGGTTATGAGGTACTGATTGCAACGGATGCCACCGAGGCGGGCATGCTTTGCGCATTGCACCGGCCCGAATTGGCCATCCTGAACCTCCACCACAGCACCATGCCTGATGGCCAGGGCTTGGCAACAATGCTGTATGCTATTAATCCTTTGAAAATCATATACTTATCCGGAGCATGCCTTTGTGGAGAGCAAGACATGCTGGCCTTGGAGCAGGCCCACCTGATCTTGCACAAGCCCTTCGTGGCCAAGCAGTTGAAAAGTTTTTTGCACAAAAACCATTTTGCTCCGACTGATCTTCGTACCTGAAGAGTCGTTTTATCCCGTCTTTCTTCCCCTAATAACCATTCGCGGCCATTCAAATTGGACGGCTTCGCCGTCCGTCGGCGGTATCATTGGTGTCGGCGGTATCAGCGTTTTTGAAAAAACTTTTGCTACGATGGGAACGCCGATACCGCTGATTGCGCTGATACCGCCAAATACAACATTCCATATTTGCCCCCTTTTAGGGTCATTTTCTCCCGTTTTTCCCCTAATAACCATTCGCGGCCATTCAAATTGGACGGCTTCGCCGTCCGTCAGCGGTATCATTGGTGTCGGCGGTATCAGCGTTTTGGAACAAAATTTTTTCGTCAATGGGAACGCCGATTTCGCCGGTACCACAGATACCGCCCAAAAAACGCTCGCAGTCGGCAGACAACCCTCAAGCCCGTTCGTCATCCCTCATCCCTCATCCCTCATCATTCATCACTCCTCCCTCCTCCTTCGCTGGGCCAAACGGCACTTTCGCTGACTCAAACCGTAGTTTCACTGATTATTTGCTTTGCGGTGCGATAAATATTTTTAGTTTTGGGGCATTATTTAAGTCTAAAAAATAGATAATCTCATCATGAAACACTCAGTTGTTCTGTTCCGATCTGCTGTAAAAGCGTTTTTGTTAATAGGTTTTATGGCCCTTTCGCTGGGGGCAAGTGCCCAGGTCAAGCTCTCCGTACAGGGCCTTTTAAAAAAGGGCGACGGCACCTCTCAGCCTGATGGTAACGTCAACATGAAGTTCAATTTTTACAAGGCATCGGACAATTCCTTCGTTGCGTCAATAACAGCAACGAACGTTCCTGTTTCAGGCGGCGTATATAGCGCTTTGTTGGATGTCAGCACTTCCAATCCCAGCAATGCCTTGACTTTTTCAACGGAATATGTGGTGGGCTTACAGGTAGATGGCGGCACGGAAATGACCCCGCGCATCAACTTGAC
Organism: uncultured Saprospiraceae bacterium; assembly: GCA_964539805.1. Taxonomy (GTDB): domain Bacteria; phylum Bacteroidota; class Bacteroidia; order Chitinophagales; family Saprospiraceae; genus M3007. Next base: position 4,949 of record CAZIKN010000173.1, read on the forward strand.
TGCAGCGCCCTATGCCCTTGCTCTCAATGGCGTTTCCAATGTGTTCCCAACACTGGGTACCGTAAAAGTGGATGCTATAGATGTAGCGGGAGCGGCAAAGGTGGTGGGTACCACAAATACTGGTAACCTCTTCGTTAATGGTTTCGCACACTCTAGTGAGGGGTTTTACTGGCACAACAACGGAACTGGTCAGGTATCAGGCATGGGCGTGGGCAACAACAACGTTGCTCTTTACGCGAATGGTACCAAGGTGTTGGAATCCAACAATACTCTTATGACTATTCCAACAACCCTTCAAGTTAGCGGAAATGAGTCGGTCACCGGGACTTTTTCTGCTGGATCGGTGTTCTCCGAGAGCAGTGTAATTGCAAAAGGTAAGTCAAATAATGGAGGCTTTACCTTTCAGGATGACCCTGGTTATGATACCGGTTTATTTTCCAACGGTTCGGGAGAATGCCAATTGCGCACAAATGGTACTAGTAGAATATGGCTTGGTAACAACCTCGATATATCCAACAACGCCAATGTATATGTAAACGCGAGCGGCGATGTTCAACTAGCAGGAAGTGGGAATGGAAGCAATAATAGTATAGTTGTGGGCGGTGCTATAATTATGAATCTGGGTGCTGCCAATGGAGGTGCTGGTTATTTATACATAAATGGTATGAAACCCAAAGGAAACACTGGAAACCCAAGAAATCTTGCTATTGATATGTCCAATGGTCGGGTATTCGAGGAATCCTCCTCTCGAAGATATAAGAAGAATATTCGGCCTCTACAAGACAACTTTGATCTTCTTTTAAAGGTTGAGCCGCGTATTTACAACCGCTTCGAAGACCCTGCGGACATTGACACAAGCAAATACTTTGAAATTGGATATATTGCCGAAGAGATAGACAGCATTGGACTGCGCAAGTTGGTACAATACAGTAATGAAGGCCAGATTGATGGGGTGGACTACACCAAAATGATACTCTATACGGTAGAATTACTCAAAACTCAGCATGCTGACATTGAAAAACTGAAAGCCGAAGTGGCTGCACTGACCGCTGAAAAGAACGCCCTTCGCACCGAGAACGCCAGCCTTCGCGCCGATGCGCAAAACCAACAAGCCGACTTTGGCAAACAGTTGAACGAGCTCTCCCGCCGACTAAAATCCTTAGAAACGGCAGCGAGCAACCGGTAGATGAGTGATGAGCGATGAGTGATGAGTGATGAGTTATGAGTTATGCATGCGATGTGCACCAACTCATCATTTATCATTCATCATTTATCATTCATCACTCCAAAATTCATCACTTTTCAAATTCTTCGGCATGAAAAATATATACATCAGTCGGCTGCTCGCTGCGCTGTGTTTATTGCTTTGGGCACAATTTAGGTCGTCGGCACAAAACACCCCCTGTGCCAGCACGGTGCCTGGCGGGGGCGATAACGCAGGCTCCTTTTTTTTCAACTATGGCGCAGCCAGTTCGCGCACACTACAATTTAGAACCAACTGGGCCATAGGCCCTTCCCTTGTCGGGCCACAATCCAGCGAGTCCTATTTTGGCTTTTTTGGGTATTGGTCGCGTTTTATCGCGCCGCCGGGCGCGCCCACGGTCACGGCTACACAAGGCGATTTGTTGGATCGTATCCAGGTGTCCTGGAATCTCGATGTGCTCAGCACACCACCCGATCAAGGGTTCCAAATCTACCGTGACGGTATTTTTTTGGCACAAGTGGACAAGAGTGTTAAAAGTTACAATGATTTTAATGTCATTGCCGGTCGCCCATACGTTTATGAGGTTAGGGGCATGAACCAGTTTGGAAACGGAGCCTCTGGTACAGCACTGGGCTTTCAGGTGCCCAACGGGGTAGTCACAGGTTGGGTGCAAACCCTCAACGGCAACCCTGTGCCGGATGCGTTGGTGTCACTCACTCCCTTGCAAGGCTTCTCCCTGAAGGTAGCCGCGGGTCAGGGTGCTGGTGCGGATAATGTTGACTTGCCGGGCGGAAGTTTTCTGCCTACTCATCCTGACAGCAGTTGGTCTTTATGTTTTTGGGTAAAGACCAATGCCGTGACACCCAATGCAGGAATTATAACCCTGCCTACCCAGCCACTCAACAATCCTGTTGTTCCTTTTAACATTCGAGGCGCTGTAGGCACACAGCCGGGTATCGCTATTGATTATGGGGGTGTTCCATTGTTGGAAAAAGCCTTCGATACACCAGGTACAAATGGCTGGCAGCACGTGGCCCTTACCTTTACTGATGGTCGTTATCGGTTGTTTGTCAACGGAATACTTGTTGCACTTAAATCGGGAAATGAACTACCCGCAACCAATAATTTATTCATCGGTTCGCTTACAGGCAGCAATGGCTGGTCAGGTCTGTTGGATGAACTGCGCATCTACCACAATGTAGTGCTGGACGAGCTGAGTTTGGCCATGGTTATGGAGGGCACAGCATCTTCTTTTACCCCTGGCCTCAAGTATTATTGGAAAATGGATGAGGAATTGGGCGATAAATCCTTTGATGTGATTAAGCGCCGTCGCATGTATTTCTGCGATGCCAAATTTGATAAAGACCGTCCGCCGGTACGCACCTCGGGGTTGACCAATGAAGAAGGCTATTACCGCATAGAATCTGCAAATTATGGTACGGGTACTACCTTTTTGGCCAAGCCAATGAAGGATTTTTACCGCCACCGTGCCTTAAAATTTGATCGCTCTGAATCAGACTACGCCACTTTGCCTGATTTCCCGGTCACACCCAAATCAACCCTCGAACTGTGGGTAAACAGTGCAGGGCCAGAAGGTGAACAAACCCTGCTTACCAAAAAGTGGACAGGTAACGACTTCCGGCTACTGTTGCGCGAAGAAGGGGTGAACAACCGTATTTTTTTCCAACTGAATGGTGCAGAGGCCGACTTCGGACTATTGGGCAACAATTACCAACACTTGAGTTTTACCATTGAAAGCGGCGGCTCAAGCACAGTGGTCACCGCTTATAAAAATGGTAACCTCATCGCTTCATCCAACCTGCCTGCTATCACCGGGAATTGGTCAAGCCAAGGACAACTTTGGGTAGTGGGCGCCCGGCCCAGCGGCAACAGCTACACCGATTACTACGGTGGCCTGATTGACGAAATCGCCATTTACGATACTACACTGGCCCAAACTACCATCCAGACCCACGCCAACAATAGCCGTGACCCACAAGAACGTGGGCTTCGAATCTATTTTTCCATGGACGAGGGTAGTGGCAATCGGATTAACAACTCAGGCTCCTATCTGAGTGGCTTCGGTACCACTTTCGGTACCAGCTGGACACCCCTGGCGCCCAATCAGATGACCACACCACATGTTTTTTCTCCAGGTACACGACAAGTAACACTCAATCCGAGTGTCACCTCAGTGGATCAAGTGGACTTTACTGACCGGTCCGTGGTACCTGTGTCGGGTTTTGTTCGGTATAAAAACACGGATTGCTTTGCGCCCAATGTGGAAATATTGATCAATGGCGCATCGTTCAACCCGCGTATATTCACCGACTCCACAGGCAAGTTCACAGTTGACCTGGAACCCGGAACTACGGCTGTACTTTCTCCCGTTTTTGAGCAGCATCAGTTTATTCCTGCATCTTGGGAGGTCATCAATGTAACCAGCCCTATAGCAGGTATCCTGTTCAGTGATGTCACTACGCGCAAGATCAAAGTGCAGGTGGCCGGTGGTGATTGTAAAAAATCAGTCCTTACGCCTACTACTGTTTGCCTTGTCAAGGTAGCTTCATTGGATGAATGTTTTGTTCGAACTGAGACCATGCCTTATCCTGATGGGAAGTTTGACTTTAATGATCTGCCTCCCTTGGAACAAATGACTGTAACCGTAACCGAGCACTCAAACCCGCTCATAAAGACCTTTTTTCAGGTAACCGGAGGCGCTACAGTGGATTTGACAGATCGTGACACGGCCATTAATTTCATTTATTACTCCCCGTTACAGATAAGTTTAGTCAGTGGTTTGGACACGATTCCCAATTGTAATCCGGGCATTATTGTATTGAATCAGGATGACTTAGTCACGTTGACCGTATCCATCGTGGAACAGTATGAAAAAATAATAGACCCGATGACGAATGCCATCACTGATGATGGTATGTGTCCTTTGGATACAGGTAGTATAAGTTTTATAAACGGGTTTGCTGACGTGGTTTTTGATACGATATTAAGTGCTCCAACTTTAAAATACAAATTTAAAGTCGGAGGCCCCAATCCTTCGCCTCCTTTCCTGAAAACATTGCAGATTTTGGGTACTTCTTTGGCGGGACGCAAGGGTTCTTTAGTAAAGCAGGGTATTGTAACAGGGATTCGGAATAAGGAAAACACCTTCACAACCCAACTGCCTCAAGTACCATTGCTTGTCCTTCGTGATCCACCGGGTGATGGAAGTTATTCCTATTGGGAAAAAAACAACAGTGTGTGTACGACAACAAAAGCAACTTTGGATTTTAGCACAGGCGGTGGAGGAGGGGTTACCATTGACAATGCCCCTGATGTCAAGATTGTAGCAGCCCCATTAGGAGTAGGCAAAATTATAGAAGTGGACACCAAGTTTGGAGTAGGTATTTCAGGTACGGTTTCTTACCAGAAAATTACCGATAACTCCTTTGAAACCTGCGTAAGTGTTACTGAACGGATTTCTACCAGTGAAGAAGAACTAATCGTTGGTCAAGATGCGGATGTCTTTGTGGGCCTGGGTACCAATATAGCCGTAGGTTTTGCTGATGAGGTTATTTTTGACCCAATGACATGTAAAGCCAAAGTAAAGGAGCTCATCACTGTTGAGCCGCTTACGCCTACCACGTTTATGTACTCACAATTCCACATTAAAAACAATATTGTCCGCTACCTGAATACAATATTGGCC
>CAZIKN010000174.1:0-9581 GCA_964539805.1 uncultured Saprospiraceae bacterium
CGGCAATGATTTTGTCGGCATAAAAGTGGGGGATATGAACAACAGCGTGATTGCCAATTCCCTGATGAATACCGAAGATCGTGCGAAACCTAAGGTCTATTTTGACCTGGTTGATCGCAACTTTAAGAAAAACGATCTGATTGAAGTGGAGTTTAAGTCATCGGAACAAATGGAAACATTCCAGTTCACCCTGGCTTACAACAACTTGGAACTTATTGATCTGATCCCCGGTGACCACATGAGTACGGAAAACTTTGGCGTGTTCCCGGATGCCTTTACCGTTTCAGCGGACAAACAGGCAGAATCATTTAAGGTGAAATTCAAGGCATTGAAAGACGGCTCTTTGTACAACAACTTAGTCTTGACAAGCCGCATCACCAAAGTAGAAGCATATAATACAAAAGGTGTGATCTACGATGTGGAATTGCGCTTTAACAATGAAAATGTCAGTTTTGAACTGCTTCAAAACCGTCCTAACCCGGTAAGCCAACTCACCGAGATCGTATTTTTCCTGCCAGAAGCCAGCGAGGCAACCCTTACCATCACCGATGCAAAAGGCCGCCTGATCAAACGCTTTGAGGGTGCATTCTATAAAGGATACAACAGAATACCTGTGACCCGCGCCGATCTTCGTCCGGGCTTGCTGTTCTATCAGTTGGATACCCCTACCCACAGCGCCACACGAAAAATGTTTGTCGCAGAGTAGTTCTGGGTCCAACTATAGCGGTTAGGCATCATTCTGTATCCCGGATTTTTCTCTTGCAGAAAAATCCGGGATTTTTTTATAATTTTCGTTGCTTTGTCGGGTCAAAATATTGGACATTATGTACTTTTATCAAATCACAGCTATTGTATGCCAAATCGCCGTCAGGCCCTCAAATCTATGATTGCAGGGGCCGCCACACTCGCCACAGCAGGCCAATTATCCGCCCTGCCTTTTGCTGAAACAGGAGCAGTTTATGCTCCCAAGAACCGGATACGCCATTCGGTTTGCCGCTGGTGTTTTAACGAACTCAGTTTGGATGAGCTTTGCATGGCCGCAAAAAAAATGGGCATTATCGCCATTGATCTGGTTGGCCCCAAGGATTGGGATACCCTGAAGAAACACGGTATGGATTCCTCCATGTGCAACGGGGCTGAAATAAACCTCACGGACGGATGGTGTGAGCCAAAATTCCATGAACAATTGATCAAAAATTACACGGAAATGATCCCAAAGGTAGCGGCGGCAGGCTATAAAAACCTGATCTGTTTCAGTGGCAACCGGCGCGGCATGGGCGATCTGGAAGGCATGCGCAACTGTGTAGTCGGGCTTAAACAGATCATGCCTTTAGCCGAAAAACACGGCGTTGTGGTCATTATGGAATTGTTCAACACCAAAAAAGGCGGGCATTTGGATTACCTGTGCGACAAATCTTTATGGGGCGTAGCCTTGTGTGATATGTTGGGTTCTGAAAACTTCAAATTGTTGTATGATATTTACCACATGCAGCTCAATGAGGGCAACGTGATCCAAACCATAAAGGAATACCATAGCTACTTTGCGCATTATCATACTGCGGGGGTACCGGGCCGCCATGAAATTGACGAAAGCCAGGAACTGTACTACCCTGCCATTATGCGGGCCATTGCCGAAACGGGGTTTACAGGATATGTAGCACAAGAGTTTATCCCTATGGCACCTGATAAATTGGCCTCTTTGGCACAAGCCATCAAAATTTGTGACGTGTAGAAGAGGGGGATTTCACCACAAGAGGCACAAAAGAACACAAAAACCTACCTCATGTGTCCTTTTGTGCCTTTTGTGGTGAAAAAAACCTTATGTGGTAAAAAAACAACCTCCTTATGTGTCCTTTTGTGCCTTTTGTGGTGAAAAACTACCTTTTATGGTAAAAAAACACCCTCCTTATGTGTCCTTTTGTGCCTTTTGTGGTGAAAAAAAACCTTATGTGGTAAAAAACACCCTCTTCATGTGTCCTTTTGTGCCTTTTGTGGTAAAAAACAACCTTTTGTGGTGAAAAAAACTACCTCTCCACGCTAAATTTCATCCGCTGGGGCACCACTTTGTCGCCGCTTTCCATCATCTCCAAAATATAGATCCCGCTTGCTAAGTTGCTGATAGGCAGCGCATTGCTCACAGTGTTGCCCTTTTGTTGCAGCACCATTTTCCCTGTTGCATCATAGATGCGCAAATCAACAACCGATGCCGGATTGGTTTGATCTCTGCGTTCCACATAAAGCCATTCCTTTGCCGGATTGGGATAAATGCGCCACGTAGGGGCTATATCACTTTGTTCTTCTAATTTGCGGTCTTCCGGGTTTTGCAACTGGTTATAGGTATAGCTTTTTGTATTCGTGCAAAAGTTGACGCCATCCGTTACCTTAACGGTGTAGGTACTAAATTGTGTCACAATAGGATTTTGAAGTCCCGAAATAAAACCACCGGGGCCTTGCCACAAAAATTCGGGGCTTTGCGCAGAGGTGGCACAGAATAGCCGTACCGTGCTGCCCTGGTTCTGTTTGCTGATGGAAACGGAGGGCTTTGCCAAACTGCCCATGACGCTGACCGTTTGGGTAGCGGTGCAACCCGCTTCATTGCGGACAAACAACTGATAAACACCGGGTTGGGTTACGGTCACCGAACTGCCGGAAAAATCATCTAATCCGCTGCCGTTCCAAATAAAGGTATTGGCCATTTGGGTGGCACTGGCTTGAAGCACAGCGGATGGCATTTTGCAATTGATGATACCAGATACTGTACTACTAATGACTGGAGGTGGCCCTGCTATGCCCAATTTTACCTCAAAAGTATCCGATACCGTGCAGACGAAATCACCCTGTTTTATACTGGAAGTCAAGACGTAAATACCTGGTTTACTTACTTTTAAGCTATTTCCAAAACCAACTAAGCTGCCATTGCGTTGCCAGGTTTTTAGGGTGCCGGACGTAGAAGGCACCGATTGGAGGGTAAGGATGCCATTTTTGCCGGCACAGGCGATGCTCCCTGTCTGTATAATTTTGGCTATGGGGTTCAAATAAGCCAAACGCCCCAGAATAAGACTGTCACAACCCTGATAAGAATCGCAAAAGACCGCAAAATCGCCCGGGCGGATGATTTTGTTGCCACAGATGTCTAAAAAGCCGCTTTTACAGACATATTTGGTGCCGATATTTACCTTTAAAGAAGGTTTTATCGTAACGGTTTGTTCTACGAGGCTATCACAACCGATGAAAGATACAAGGGAGGCTCTGTAGGTCCAGGTGCCAATTTTTGTAGCTTCATCCCCCAGGGCAATACATAGGGAGCATCCTCATTACAAATGGTCACGGGCGGAACCACCGTTTTTTCTATGGCTTTGACATTGATGTTGAGGCATTGGGTAGGGCCATCGTCACAGGAGTTGTTGACATTGACACAAATTTGCGCGATTCCCTCAGTGGTGGGGAAGGTCACCTGCACAATACGGCCGTCGGGTGCATCTATGGTTACGGGTGCAGGTTCACCATTGATAAGGGTACCGGCATGGCCGGTCCATGTGTAAGTACCGGCATTGGGCACGTTTGGGACACTCATGGTCATGGTGCCTCCCGTGCAGATGGTTGACATAGGGCTTTGTATAGGCAGCATATTGCCCACATCAGGGGCTTTCACCGCACTTGGAGGGCTAACGGTGACCGAGACATCGCATTGATCGCCGGAAAGGCCATCAATCAATAGAAAATAATTGGTGCCAGGCACCATGGATACTGTGATAGTGGTAGGTATGTTGCCCTGGCCAGCCCCGTTGGCATTACAAGCCAAAGGAGCGGTATTGCAGCTTTCATACAGGGCTACCTGCACCCCGTCACCATTGGCACAGTTGGAAGGCGTTACGGTAAAAGTAGCCGAAGCGGCGCCTGCGATAAAACCGAGCCACTGGTCATTCTGGATCATGGAGCAGAAGCCTCCTGGCGGGATACCATTGGGCGCATAACCGGCACTGGTACCCATATAGCCGTTAAAATCGCAATAAATGCAAGCTTCAGGGCAACTTTCCGCAGGAGGGACTTGATTTGGAGGGCCGCCACAAGGAGGCTGCGCCAATAGTCTGATTTGGAATAAAATCCACAAAATGAGGAAGTTAGTACATTTTTTTTTCATGGTAAATAATATTGAAGTGATGAAAGGATAATATGAAGATATGGCATATACCTTCTAAAGACAAATGCAAGTATAAGGATTGCTTAAATCTTACCAGAGTTAATTTTGGGAACTTGTAAGCAGCGAGACAAAAAAGGGTTAACCTTTACTTGACAATTATGGAGCAATGGAAGAAAGGGTACAACGTTTCTGCAATTCACACAAAAATCGTTTCAACTTTACCATGACACAACGCATTTTATTTGCGCTTTTACTCGGCGCATTGGCATTGCCCGCTTGCAAAAAGGAAACTGAAAACAATGATTCGTCAGCGAATTTGAACCTTATGTTTCGGTTTGATGCCAAGCAACCCCGACTCAACAACATTGGCCAACCAGCGTCATTACCCTCCGGAAACGCTGCCCAAACGCCGGATTTTAATGAATTGAGTGTGCATTATATTGAGTTGGCACCCAATGCGCTGACCCTTTTGGGCAAAGGCGCTATCATTTATAAGGCAGAAGAAACCACTAAGGGCGGTGAGAATGCCGTGGATTTTGACAAAGCACTCAAATCTGATGAAGGCAAGGTTTTTCATCAAATATCCCTTAAAAACGTGCCTCCCGGCACTTATGAGTGGGTACGCGCCAGTGTGACCTATCAAAATTATGATATTCTGTTCAATATCAACAAAGTGCCTATTATTGGCAATGTAAGCAACCAGAAAGGCCGTGTTGCATCATTTGTAGGTTTCAATACCTACCTGACTACAGTGAAGCCCAAGGGCAAAACGATCATTGTAAACGACGATAAAAAACAAGGCTTTTGGGTTTTTGAAACCAACCTTACCAGCCCTTATGATGCATATAATGATATTTATTTTGGGGAGGCACCTGCAGGGGCTACAACCGTTGTAAACCCCTTGTTTGCAACCAGTCCCATCCCACAGGGCAGCTGTGTGGTTACCGGAAAATTTGCCCAACCCTTGGTGATTACAGGCAATGAGGCCAAGGATATAGTCCTGACATTATCCTTTTCCATCAACAACAGCTTTGAATGGGTGGATACGAATGGCAACGGCCAATTGGATATTTATGCCGATCAGCTTACTCCCCCTGAAAAGATTGTGGATATGGGTCTGCGGGGCCTGATCCCTGAGTGGAAGTGATCTTTTGCCATTGAGTTATACCCTTGGCCGGACTCCCATAAAAATCAATTCATAATCATTGTATGGACGTGCGTAGCGAGGGGGGCGCTTTGAGCGCTCCCCTCGCTTGCTTTCGGCAAACAGGAATATTAATAAAATACAAAACATTGATCTTCAGATCCTTCGCTGCGCCCTGGGTGACACAGCGGCATGGCATTATAACAGGAGCGAGTTTTCGTTTTTGTCTCAAGCAGAAAATCCCAGACCTGCTCTTACTTTTTACGATCAAGAAAAACTAAACAAAAAATAACGCTCAAAAACGTTAAGTAATTTATTAGGCTTTATCAATTGATTATCAGTTAATTAAGTATTAATTTTTCTCTTTTGTAATAAAACAACAGGCCGTTATCGCTAAAGATTAATTATTTGTTTTGAATTTAATCAAAAAATATTTTTTAAAATTATTTGTTTTATAAAGGAAAGCCATTATTTTTGTGCCATATTTTCCATTTACATAATGTTCTCTTAATCAAAATTTTATGCAACTCGAAGTTTTGGAAAGTAAAAAAGGGACAAAGGTGGTCACTGCAACAAATCTACATGCTGCCCTAAAATTACCCGTTCGCCAATATGGGACGCAAGTACGCCGCTGGCTACGTGATGCGTACGAACTGAGTGACGGTATAAGGAAGCCTCAGCCCTATCGTGATTTTGCCAAACGCCCTCGCCCCGGCGAGCCTATCGAAGATTATTATCTTACGTTGGAACTGGCTAAATCTATCACTTTGCGCAGTAATAGCAAGGATAAATTAAAGTTTGCACGTTTGTTGGAATTGTACCAAAACAACGGACAAATGAGCCTGTTTTAAGCCCTGTCCCGGGATATACTGCTCCACCTTGAACGGGTTGTAAGGAATTGGCGCGGGTGCGCGTTGGCGTGCACGTGATGTCAGACATCATTATGCCGTGCTTTGGGCCTTTTCTGAAGTCAATATTTGAAATATAGCATTGGATTTGCCCTGCAAAAACAAGTATAATTGCCTGAAAACCATATTTTTGGGGCTTATTTGTCGTTTTTGTACAAAACTAAAATTGGACAACTCCACTACATTCGCCCAACCTGATGTATCTTTTCGCCGTAATCTTCTTATTGGTGTCTCCCGGGCCACTGTTCTGCCAAACGGTCTGTAACAAGGAATACCAATGATGAATTGAAGTACAAAAAAATAATCACCTTTATGCGAAACCGATACATCCTACCCGTTGCGCTGCTTTTTTGCAGCCTTTTTAGCATTCAATCTTTACGCGCACAAAATCCAACGTTTTTTATAGAAGGCGTTGAAATTGGCTGCGTGGGCGATTGTTTTCGTTTTTTTCCTATCGTTTCCGGAGGCCCAATCAGCGGCGGGGTCAAATGGCAATGGTCTGTTGGCGGGCCAAATGGCTTTGGCTTCCAATCTGATGCCAAGGATATTGAGATTTGTCCGAAAGTACCCGGCAATTATGCTATCAAAGCGGCTGTTTTATTTTCTGATGGTACTTCTGTTACTGCTTTCAAGGAATTTTTTGTGTTCGCGCAGGTTCCCTTGGAAATCATATCATCCAATACGGCCCCATGCAACAAAAAAGACACCATTAGTGGCGGTTCTGCCTGTGAAAAGGTGTGCCCCAACACAACAGTCACCTACAGTATTGCACAAAATGCCCCTAATCCGGGTACCCTGAATTACCAATGGAGCGTGAGCGGAGCCAAGAGTTTTAAATTTAACAATTCAAGCCAGGGTTCTAGTTCAGTTACCGTGGAATGGGGGGGGCCTGGTTTTGGTCTTGTACGTATATTTTCTGCGGATTCTACTTCAGATTGTGGCGGTGATGCCAATTTTTGCGTCACCATCATTGAAGAACCTGTTGCCAAAATCGGGGCTACGCCTGCCCCTGGCGCCGGCGACGTCATCAAGGTGTGCAAAGGCCAAACGGTTCAGTTTGGAAACCAGAGCACTGGTGCTGATTATTACGACTGGAAATTTAGTGACGACGGATCAAGTTCCAATAAAAACAATGAGCAGCACACGTATAACACAGCGGGTATTTACGAGGTCATGTTGATCGCCAGAAGCAGTTGCCTGTGTGCTGACACTACAAAGATCAAAGTAGAAGTGTTGGACGCGGAATCACCTACCCTGAATTGTGTGGGCACCATTTGTCCCAATACCAAAGTAACCTACACTGCAAGTAATGGCTGCCCGCCCTACAGCTGGAATGTAACGCCCAATGGTACCATCCTAAAAGGTGGGACGAGCGATTCGGATAGCATTACTGTTTTTTGGGGCGCAGGCCCATCAGGTGTTATCACATTGGGTGCGCAGCCCTGTTCTGGCGCGGCATGCCCCTTGCCTGCCAATATTTTGATACCTATTATTAGTGATGACTCGGAAATAAAAGGGCCTGAGCGCGTATGCCCGGGCGCAGAGGAGCAGTATTATATAGAGCCTTTCGGCGGCACTGACTTTCAATGGACCCTGAGCAGCGGTGGCAGCATCAAATCCGGCCAAGGCACCAATCGCGTCACCATTTTATGGGAACAGGCAGCCAACCCGGGCCTTGATCATATCCTTAAGGTCAAATACAACAGCTGCTATTTAGGCTGTGGTGGTGAAGATGAACTTAAAGCGCGTATTGTTTCGCCTTTTATCATTGATGGCCCCGTGGAAGTATGCGAAGCCGCCACGGGTAATTTCAGTTCCAAACTGAGCCTGACGGCGCAAAATTTACCCGTAAACTGGACGCTTTATGGCCCTAATGGCGGAGTGGTTTGGACTTCCGCAACTGCTACAGCCAACCCGGCCATTACATTTACTTCCGGCCCGGGTGTTTACCGCATTTTGGCAAATCCGCCAGCCGGTTCATTGACCTGTTCTCCCAATGCAGAATGGACGGTAAAAGTAGCGGAACGGCCAACAAAGCCAGATATGATTTTGGGTGAAAACAACATCTGCCTTGGTACGCCATACAGTTATGACATTGGCAACGCAAGCCCCCAGTACAATGTCCGATGGACTATTCAAAACGGCCCCGGTTTGCCCGTTACCACACTCGGGACACCTGTAAATGTCACTTGGGGCGCTGTCATTCCGCGCAAGTTAACGGTGGAGCAAATCAGCACGGATGGTTTAGGATGCAAATCAGAGCCTACGGAACTGACAATCAATACGATAAGCGTGGTAAATATTACAGGCCCTACAGATGTTTGCGAATTTACGGCACGTACCTACACTGCGTCTTCCTTCAAAAATATAAGTTATAACTGGAAAATCATTCCTGCAAGTGCAGGCACTGTGGCCAAAGGACAAGGAACAGCAAACGCAGAGATTTTCTGGACCCAACCCGGCGGCCATGCCATTGAACTGACGGTTTGTGGCATCACGACCACCATGCCCGTCACTGTTTTGGCCACGCCAGTGCCCGTGCCTGTATTGCCTGGCCCGCTTTGCGAAGGTTCGGCTGTACCCATTGGCTTGACTGCCGGCTTTTCTACCTATGCCTGGAAAGAGGCTAACGGAAATGTTTTGGGCAATGGGCCTACATACAACCTTAGCCCGGGAAGCTACGCTATACAGGTGACTACGCCCCAGGGTTGTGTGGGTACGAAAGAGTTTACTATTCCATCTTTGCCAGGCCCAAATGTCAGCATCAGTACAGCGGATCCGACGGGCTTTTGCAATAACAGTCGTTTTGTTTCGCTTTCTGCCCTCGTAACAACAGGTGGCGGTGTTACCTATCAGTGGTTCCGAGACGGCAGCCCTGTGGGTGGAAATACAGTCACACATGTGACCAATCAATATGGTCAATACACCGTAGTAGTGACCAATGCCGCAGGGTGCACGGCTCAGGCAGGACCGATTTTGCTGTTCAATGACTGCTCCGGCGGCGGCGGCTTCCCCAATCCCGGCGGCCCTCCGTGTTTGCCAGGGGAATTGGCCATCGGTGTTGATCCGATCACGATCTGTGATTCCATCGGCTTCAGGCCCCTGCCTCCGGGAAACGCTGTGCCGGGAACCGCCGAATGGATTTTTGGTCTTTCCGGCGGTCAAATCGTGGCCAGCTCCAAATTGGATAATCCGGGCATTGTTTTCCCCAATGCGGGCAAATACATTGTCATATTGAAGGCAACTTTACAGAACGGGAAAACCTGCATCGTGCTGGATTCCGTTCAGGTACAGGCTAAGGCAAATTTTGCCATCACACCCGATTGCCCGGGTAAATCAACCAATTTCCGCGATGTCAGTACTTTTTTACCCGGTGTAAGCATCACAA
>CAZIKN010000175.1:0-9271 GCA_964539805.1 uncultured Saprospiraceae bacterium
ACCTTCAAAAAGGTCGCTTGATATAACAATGCCCCAAATATGTCACGCACTCAAAGGAATAAATGCAATTTTTTTCATTTTTTTTATATTTTCATTTTTTTTAGTTACCGAGAACGCAGGCTGTTAAAAAACCCCCACTACCCCAATTTTTAGGCCCGTAATCCTCCCCTTCAGGCTGCCATTGCCCCCCTGCCGAGGGCCACGCTGCGGCCCAAAAATCCCGGACTGCCCAAAAAAGTGGCGCACAAGGGCTTACAACTGCGCAAATATAGCAATATCTGTTGTGTATGTATCCATGCCGTAGATAATATCCCGGGTTTTGTCACAGGCCGATCAGGTCGTCCCAGCACAGGTATTGGCGCTCCTGCCGCGGTATTCCGGTAATATGTCCCATACGCGGTATTTTTTGTGCCGGCAAATAGGAAAATTTTTTTGATGGTGTGAAAGGTTTTTAGGGGCAGCTGGGGAGGTTTTTTAACGGTCTGACGGTGGCACTCCCGCATACCGCCGCCTGCGCTGGTTTTGAGTTAGGCTTTGGCGGCGGTTGGCGGGAGTGCGTTGTTCTTGCCTTTTATTATTTTCGAGGTCGTGTATGCTGCCTCGTTTCCTAGTTGATGACTTTTTCCTTTTTGATTAGACCAACCACCGCCGCAAATCTAACATCCGCAGCGCATCTTCCGGCACAAGTGAGGGGGCTTTTTCAGGAAACAAACGCTGCCGCAATTCGAGATAAAGCCGCTTGAATTCGCCCGTCGGCGATTGCCCGATTTTCGAGAAAAAATGCAGCAATTCCTGTTCAAACGGTTGGATTTCGCCCCATTTTTTGAATTGCCGACGGGCGTTTTCGACAAAATATCGCAGCACGAAAAGGTTCCGACGTTCACAGTGAATCATCAAATTGAGCAATAAAATATAGCGAAAAATGGGGGACTCGCCGACTTTTCGGGGTTCGTTGAGCGGCTCGTTGACCCACAAAAGGGCCTTGTCGAAGTCTTTTTTCAAAAAGCAAATCCACGCAAATTGAAATTGAAAGGACAGCAAATATTCCCCGGGCATTTTCGGCGCAGATTTTTTAACAAATGCCTCGGCATCCCGAAAAAACGGCTCGAACCGGGCAGGGTCAGGCGCGTGGCGATAGATTTCAAGTTCAATGTTCAGCGTCCGGACGAGTTGTTTCAAAACAGGTCGGCGGCTGCCCGGCAAGCCCAGTTTTTCCAAAAAATGGCGGCTGAGGCGGAGCAAATCCAGTGCTTTTTCGCCTTCGTCACGGAAGACGTGAAAACTGGCGAGGTTGTTCACCGTCGTCAGGTAACTCACCGGGTCCTCTTTCACCCTTTTATGGCTGTTTTCCAAAATTTGAATCAGTTCCCGCAATGCATTTTCTGCCTCCTTTTGATTGCCTTCCCGGAGGGTTTTTACGTACAAAGTATTGAAATACAGCACCTTACTTTCAAGGCTTAAAGCCTGTTCAGGGCTTTCGGAGAGGCTGTTTTCGCTCGATTTGCCCACTTCTCGCCGCATGAAGTTTTGAGAAGTCCACACGATGTTTTGCCAATGGTCGAGGTTGTTTTGGAGGGCATTGGCTGCCTGTTTTTGCTCCTCCAAAATTTCGGCGAAACGGTCGAAGCGGTTCGGGTGCAGGGTCTGTTCGAGTTTGCGTTTCCAGCGGCTGACCTCGATTTGGGCGGTGTGCAGTTCGTATTCTTTGGCAAGGTTTTCCGCTCGGCGCAATTCATCCGCCGCCTGTTCGTAGAGTTCTTTGGAGAACAAGATTTCTACGTTTTTCAAAAAATCCTTCACGGCGGCATCTCGGCTCATTTGGCTGTGAAAACTGCGGAGGCTCTCCAATATTTTTTCCCGAAGGTAATTTTTCGTAACGTGCAGTTGCTTGGCTGATACCTGTTCGGGGAAAGCGTTTTGCAATGTTCTTTCATCAAAAAGAGTTTTTTTTTCCAAAATTTCAAACATACGCAAGTAGTTCCCGTCGCCGCCATGCGCTTGGCTTTGGAGTTTGAAATACCTCTTTTCACTTTTACTGAGCGAGTGAACGAGGTCGTGAAGGTCGTTTTTTTTCATTGAAAATGATTAGAAAGACAAATTTAGAAACCTACGTTTTTGAAAAATATCTTTTCCCGATATTTTTTTCTTCCCTGACATTTGCTGCATCAAAATCATATTTTTTCACGATTAAAAAAATCAAGTTATGGCAAGTGCAATCAACTGGTTCGAAATCCCGGCGACCAACTTCGACCGGGCAGTAGGTTTTTACTCGAAAGTGCTCGGCACCGATTTGCAGAAAATGGGCGGCCCGTTCGACATGGCGTTTTTCCCGTGCAGCGACGGTGGCACTGGCGGCTGCGTGACGCACGGCAACGGCAACAAACCGAACGCGGAAGGCGCATTGGTCTACCTCAACGGTGGCGAAGATTTGGCCGTGCTACTCGCCCGGGTGGAGCCTGCGGGCGGTTCGGTTGTTATGCCGAAAACGGCGATTGGCGAGAACGGCTTCATGGCGGTTTTCATGGACACGGAGGGCAACCGCGTGGCGTTTCACTCAATGGCGTAACACAAAAAAAGCGGGGCGAAGGTCAAAGCCTTCGCCCCGCAAAAACTTATTGAAATGACTCAACTGCATCACGAAATCTTCATCAACGCTTCCCCTGAAAAAGTGTGGGCAGTTCTGGCAAACCTCGAAACGGTTGAAAAATACAACCCTTTGGTGGCCAAAACATACTACACCTCGGACAAACGCAGCGGCATTGGCGCAGCGCGGCATTGCGATTTTGCCCCAAAAGGTTTCAGCAAGGAACGGGTTACGGATTGGGAAGCGGGCAAGTTGCTCGGTCTGGAAACAACCGAAAGTTCGTTCCCCATGAAAATTTGCCGCTGGAAAACTTACCTATCTCCGCTGGGTAACGGAACCTTGGTTTCGCAAGACCTCGAATATTCCATGAAGTTCGGCTTGCTCGGCAGCCTATTGAATGCCCTGATGATGAAAAAAAAGTACAACGGCATCCTCGGCAGCATTTTTGTCGGCCTGAAAAAATATGTTGAAAACCAATAATTTGAATATGGATAATCATTTCACAGCGGCACGCATCGCCGATATTTTGACGGCAAAAAACGTGGCTTTCGGGCAGAAGAAAATGTTCGGCGGCGACTGTTTTATGGTGGACGACAAAATGCTCGCCGGCACTTACAAAGGCGGCCTGATGGCCCGGATTGACCCTGCCGAAGCCGAAATTTTGGTCAATCGCCCGGGCGCGAGCCAGATGATTCACGGCGGCAGGCCGATGGTCGGCTACCTTTTCATCGAACCGGAAGGCTACGAAATGGACGCTGATTTGGCATTTTGGGTTGAAAAATCTTTGGCGTTCAACCCGAAGGCGAAGTCAAGCGCGAAAAAAAAGTAGGGTAACTCAGGCTAAAACCTCACCCCTTCCGTCATCAACCTCCAATCGTCCACGGAGGTGCGGGGAGGCTTTCTTATTTGGCTGTTGTCGGCACGGCAAAGTAATGCAAGAGCCGAACTCGAATCGGGAACCCTTTGGGGCGGATGCCCTGTGCGAATCTTAATATCCTCGTCAAGTTTTCAACTATCCCAAGCCAAAACTACTTTCCATATTATTATTTCTATTATTTTTTCTTTTTCAATTGGCAAGAACGTTACTGCTGACGTTGGCGTGACGTTTAGGAGCGCTTAGCGGCAGTAGATAGTTACACACTATTTTATTTAGATTTGAAAGTGTTCCTTTAGCGTTTTTAGTGTTTTAGGTCCAACCCCTGGAATTGCTAATAACAATTTGTCTGACAATTTTCCATTTTTCACACGATTTTTTATTACTTCCTTTGCCGTTATTCTTTTCAATTTTCCTAAAGCTTCCAATTCATCAATTGATGCTTTATTAATATCTATTTTACCAGACGT
This sequence comes from uncultured Saprospiraceae bacterium, assembly GCA_964539805.1. Classification (GTDB taxonomy): domain Bacteria; phylum Bacteroidota; class Bacteroidia; order Chitinophagales; family Saprospiraceae; genus M3007. Next base: position 3,929 of record CAZIKN010000175.1, read on the forward strand.
TGGTCTTTGAATTTCCAAATTCAAATAATCCAGTAAATCTGCAAAAAGCAAGTATAGATGAAAAATGGTTTTTACTGATTCAATCTGAGTAATATCAGAATGTACACCCTTATTTGTTACCTTATGAATAGATTCTAAATAATTTCCTAGAAATTCCAGATGACTATGAGATAAGGTTTTATTAGAGTTACTTTCAATTGCTAAATCTATAAAAGCCCATATTCTATTTATATATTGAGGTTTCCCAACTTTTCTTCCTTTATAAAGTTCCTCCTTCGGAGGAAATACTGTGTCAGCAAATCTTTCGATAATTCTCCTACAGGTTGTCAAGGATTGCGATAACTCTTCTTTATCGTTACTCACAGCAGATTTAAAAGCAACCATTAGCTGTTCTGCTAATGCAGGGTTTAAATCTAGAAGTCTATTGTCTACTGCTACTTTCAGATAATCAAAACTTGTTTTAGGGGCATTTTTAAAAGCAATTTTGTTATACAAATAAGCAGCTTTTTTATGGCCGTTTGATTTGATTAAATTCAAATGACTATTTAGATTTGTCTTATAGTATACATCGTCATTGCCGCGTTTAGTTCTTACCAAGTCATTATATTTTTCTTCTATAAATCCGATGCCTTCAAATCCACCAGATGAAGTATTTGCCTTTTGATTAAGTTCAGTATCCATCTCTCCAAGTGAAGTAGTATCGTCAAATCTAAAACCTAATTTTCCGAATTCTTTCAATTGGTTTGCAATTTCCATCATTTTTGTTTCACTTTTATCACGGCTATACTCGTTCAGAGATTTAATATAATCTTTTGCCACCCTTATACATTCCGGATTTCCTAATTGTAGATTACACCAAGCCACAATATCCTTGTGCTCAGACAACTCAGCAGCTCGCTTTAGTTTCTTTATTGCACTATCTAGACTTCCCTTTGAAGACTCAAATTCTTTTAAGCTATCTTCAATCAAACTTAAAGTTTTTTCCTCGAGTGAATCTGTCATTTTCCTATTTGTGTGTAACTACAACACTACCGCACCTTACGACTAATCAAAACCCGCATTGCGTGTTTTACTTAGCCGTTAGTTGCGTTTATGCCCGCTATGTACGCAGACATCCCGACCGGATGCAAAGCGCTGTTCCGGTCGGGATGCTTAGAAAAGGGGAAAGTTAGATTGCAGTTCATACCCGTGAATCTTGTTTAACAGCGCAAGAATAAGCACTTTTTTGCATTTGTTAAGATTTTTTTGAAAAAAATTTATTTATCGCTACTTATCGTCAATCCTGCCATCTTCAAATTTTGAGATCATCAATGGGACTGCGCAGTTTGTCCCATCCTTTTTTAGTGATTCCGACTGTATCGGAACAAGTTATGCGTATAAATCTCTGTTGTATTGCTGCTTTCGTGGCCCAGCAGGTCTTGAATATAGCGCAGGTCAACACCCTTTTCTAACAGGTGAGTAGCGAAGGAGTGGCGAAGGGTATGCACAGTGGCATGCGGGTTCACACCAGAGCGTTTTTTAGCCTGAGTGAAAACCTCCTGTACGCTGCGTTCACTGTATTGGCCCCCGTTGGGCCCTTCAAAAACCCATTCGATGGGTTTATAGAGATCGAGATAGGCACTAAGCCGTGTCCACACTTTGGGCGAGAGCACCGTGCAGCGGTCTTTTTGACCCTTACCGCCGCGTACATAAAGGCGGTTTTGTTGCGGCTCGAGATCCTGGGTACGCAGTTTGATGGCCTCACCGAGCCTTAGCCCGGCAGAATATATAAGCATGAGCAGGCAACGGTGCTTGAGCTTATCTACTGATCGCAACAGAGCCTCTACTTCTTCTTCTGAAAAAACTTTGGGCAACTTTTTCGGGGGCTTGGGATGGTGTAAAACCTCCGCCCCCCTTGGATGCAGCACTAAACTTGGTACAATTTCCGACAATTCTCAATTTGGTTCCAGTTTTAAGTACTCATTTTAAGATAAGGCATTATTTTTGCACGTCAAAATTTTACCGATTGCTTCATAAATGCACATTTTTGCATGTGAAATATTTTACATTTTAAAAGCAATACTATCTTTGCGCGACTTTAATAAACTTTTTTTCATAATCGTATGACAAAAGCATTCTACACACTCAACTCCCGCTTTACTAGTTGGCTTATAGCCCTTGTGTTCTCTGGTTTTTGTGCGGTGCAAACATCTGCCCAGTGCGTGATGGTCTGCAATGACTTGGTCAATGTCTCTCTTGACGATGATTGCGCTCAAACCATTCTGCCGGACATGATCCTGGAAGGCAATGGCTGCCCCAACGGCAACTTTTCTGTTCAAATGCGCATCAACGGCCAATGGGTGCCTGCCAACGTGAACAGTTCGCACATTGGCATGACCATACCTGTGCGCGTACGAGACCTTAATACCAATAACTTCTGCACGGGCAATATCTTCGTGGAGGATAAATGGAAACCCCAGCTGAGCTGTACGGATCTCACCCTGAACTGCGCCATTACCAATTATACCCCCGCATATTTGGCCAATACCCTGAACATAGCGGGTGCCAACCCAACTGTTGTCGAAAACTGTGGCAGCTTTACTACCTCTTTTTTGGATACCTGGAATGACCTGCCCTGCAATGGCAGCATCAATGGCCGCAACAACGTGAGCGCCTATATCCGCCGCGTGTGGACCGCCACCGATGACAGCGGCAACACGGGCACTTGCGAGCAGTTTATTTATCTGGAGCGCCGCAACTTGACCGATGTACAGTTCCCGGCCAACAAAGACGTGCCTTGTGACAACCCGAATACAGACCCAAGCAACACGGGCGTGCCCTTTATCACGGGTTTTGGCCAGCAATTCTTGCTGCACCCCGATCAAGGGGCCTGCGAGTTCAATGTTTTTTATGAAGATACACCAATTCCGATCTGCCGCGGCATGTGGAAAATATTGCGCACCTGGAGCGTTCTGGATTGGTGCAAGCCCGCCCAACAAGGCGTAAATCCGCGCACCTTTATACAGATTATCAAGGTGGTGGACGATAATGGCCCGACCATTGCCTGCCCGGGCCCCGAAACTGTCAGCACCAACCCGAATGACTGTGAGCGCGACCTCAACCTCCCGGATGTAATTATTTCAGACAATTGCTCCCGCGTAGCCTCCATTAGCGCCACATGGGAACATGTGAACGGCAGTGGCTCCCTGAATGGTTCTTTGAGCAATTTCCCCGGTAACAACTACTGGAACCCGGATACCCTCGGCGTTTTGGGTGTGGCCAACAACCTGCCCATCGGCCAAACAGTGGTGACCTACACCGCAGCTGATGACTGTGGCAACCTCGCTTCTTGCACCTTTGAGATCACGGTTGAGGACGGCACGCCGCCCACAGTGGCCTGTGACCAGACTACGGTGGTTGCCCTGAGTGCCAGCGGCATGGCCTTTGTGGATGCTATTACTTTTGACGATAAATCTTATGACAACTGCGCGCAACAACTGTTTTTCAAGGTGCGCCGCATGAATGCCAACAGCTGCCAAAATCACGAACAGTTCCATGACCAGGCCAAGTTTTGCTGCGAGGATGTGGGCAAAACCATTCAGGTTGTGCTGCGTGTATATGACATCAGCGTTCCTGCGGGATCCGTTGACCTCGACTTTGGAGAAAACAACTCCAATGACTGTATGGTGTTCGTACAGGTGCAGGACAAAGTGAAGCCCAACTGTATTGCGCCAGCCAATGTAACGGTATCCTGCAAAAGTTTCGACCCTTCTCTTTGGGCTTACGGCCAGGGTTCAGGTGCCGATGACTGCTGTCTGGACACCGTTATCACTTCAGTCAATTACAGCCAGTTTGACACGCTTTGCAACCGCGGCACCATTACCCGCAGTTTCCGTGCAGTGGATTGTGGCGGCTTGAGCAGCACCTGCACACAGCGCATTTTGGTCAATTACAATCAGGACTATTTTGTGCGTTTCCCGGATGACCGTATCGTCACCACTTGTGATGGCACAGGCAATTATGGTGAACCGACCTTCTTTGGCAAAGATTGTGAATACCTCGCGGTATCTTCTACTGACGAAGTATTTACGGTAGTCCCCGATGCCTGTTTCAAAATAGAACGCACCTGGAAAATCATCAACTGGTGCACCTATAATGCCAACCAGCCTTTCGTGACCGTGCCGAACCCCAACCCCAATGCCACGGTGAATGCGCCGGCCAATAACCCGGGCCCAATTATCTCCGCTCCCGGAACGGCCTCGCCCTGGGCACCAACCGTGGTGGCCGTTACGCCCGGTGCAGCAGCTACCAACTACTCCCTGTTCTACTCAGGGGGCAGTTATCAGGGCACACCCATCCCGGCCATTGCCAATTCCAACGGCTTCTTGTACAAGCAGTTGATCAAGGTATTGGATGGTCAGGATCCCACTTTCGACCAATGTCCTGCTTCACCGGTTAATTTCTGTGATCTGACGGCCAATAATGCCGAACTTTGGAATGAGATGTACTGGTGGGACAACACCATCAGCAGCCATGACCTTTGTGAAGGCCCTGCTGATTTGAACATCACCGGTACGGATGCCTGCTCTGGTGCCAATATCAATATTCGTTACCTGCTTTTCCTTGATCTGGATGGCAATGGCAGCATGGAAACCTTGGTTAACTCCAACGAAACAGGCCTGAACGGGCTTGGCTGGAACAACATCAAATTTGGTTCGGCCGATGGTTCGGCCGGTACGCTTCGCGCCTTTGACGAACGCCCTGTTCCTGCCAACCAAAAATATGGTTTTGCCCTTCAGATCACCAAAAATGGCAACAAAGTAACCGGTGCCGTGCGCTGGAACACCCAGCAATCACCCAATACCTTCTTAGTGCCTGAACTGCCCTACGGAACCCACAAAATCAAGTGGATCCTTGAAGATGGCTGTGGCAATGAAAGTACCTGTGAATACACCTTTGTCGTGAAGGATTGCAAAGTACCAACGGTAGTATGCTACAATGGCTTGAGTGCCAATATTATGCCTACCGGTATGATTACCATCTGGGCCAGCGACTTTTTAAAGTACGCAGAAGACAACTGCACTCCGGCAAAACAATTGCGCTATGCCATCCAGAAAAAAGGCGGCCCGCAACAGTTCCCCTTGGATGCACAGGGCAACCCTATCCTGAGCGTTACTTTCGACTGCAAAGAACTGGGCAACCAGGAGGTAGAACTTTGGGCACAGGACAAAGCCGGCAATGCCGGATATTGCACTACCTACCTGTTGGTTCAGGATCCGTTTGGCAACTGCCCTAACAACGGCCCGAATGCGGCTGTGGCAGGCGCTGTCAAAACGGAGGAAGGCAACGGCGTAGAAGAAGTGG
>CAZIKN010000176.1:0-9237 GCA_964539805.1 uncultured Saprospiraceae bacterium
TGGTATGCAGTTTGTGCAGTTTTATTTTGGCATGCCCATCGCCATGATCTTGCTCAGCGTTTTTGTGCTGCCCATATATTACAAACTGAGGGTTACCACGGCTTATGAATATTTGGAGCAGCGGTTTGACGTGCGCATGCGCACCCTGACCGCTTCCCTGTTCCTGATACAGCGAGGTGTTGCGGCGGCCATCAGCATTTATGCGCCAAGCATCATTTTGAGCGTGGTATTTGGTTGGAATTTAGCCTTTGTCAATTTTATCATGGCTGTTTTTGTGGTCATTTATACGACCACGGGAGGCAGCTCGGCGGTGAGCCATACGCAGGAACTTCAGATGACCATTATGCTCGGCGGCTTGGTCATGGCCTTTTTCCTGATCCTGAATTCCTTGCCTGAAGGCGTGGGCATCACAGAGGCCTGGAATATTGCAGGGTTGAGCGGCAAAACGCAGGTAACCGATTGGGGTATTCGCAGTGACGCATCCGGCCACAAATACTTTGACTGGAATGATCGCTACAACCTGTGGTCAGGCCTGTTGGGCTCCACCTTTTTGTTCCTGTCCTACTTTGGTACAGATCAGAGCCAAGTGGGCCGTTACCTCTCGGGCAAATCGCTGAAAGAAAGTCGTTTTGGTTTGTTGTTCAATGGCTTTATCAAGATACCCATGCAGTTTTTGGTATTGGCCGTTGGGGTGATGGTCTTTGTTTTTTTCCAATTTCAGCGACCACCCCTGTACTTTAACCAGGCCAACCGCACCAAAATTGCCGAAACAAGCCTAAATGCAGCCTTTACACAATTGGAAGCACGTGCCGATTCCGTTTTTTTGCTGAAGAAAAATGCGCTTGAAACCTATGCTGTCGCCCTTAAAAACGGCGATCACGAAACGCTAAAAAGTGCGGAAACACAAGTACAACATCTTGAAAAACAGTATATTGCGCTAAGAAATCAATCAGAATCCATAGCGAAAGAAGCCTTGGGTAAGGATGATGTGAAGGACAAGGATTATGTGTTTATCAATTACATCCTGGAGCACATGCCTGTTGGCCTGGTAGGGCTAATGCTGGCCATGATATTTTGTGCCTCCTGGAGTACTACTGCCTCAGAGTTGAGCGCGCTTACGGCAACGTCGGTGTCAGACATTTATCGGAGGCATTTTGTGAAGGGGCGCGATGATGCCTTTTATTTTCGGGCATCCAAGATAGCCACTGTGCTTTGGGGCGGCTTCATTGTTGTGTTTGCTTCTTATGCGGATCTTTTTGATAATTTGATCCAAGCGGTAAACATGGTCGGTTCAATTTTTTATGGTACTATTCTGGGCATATTTTTTACGGCATTTTTTCTGAAAAAAGTGCAAGGCACTGCGGTGTTCTGGGCAGCTGTTGTGACGCAGGCTATTGTGGCCATTTTGTTCTTTGGATGGAGCAAAGACCCCTATTTATGGTATAATCCGCTTGGCTGCGGCCTTGTGATGACACTGAGTCTTTTGTTTCAGGGGGCGCTTGGAAAGGATCGGTTTGTGCCATCTGATATTGTCACAAAATAAGAAAAGGCTAATTGGCGACATTTGATTACAAAAATGGGAACGCTATTTGTATAGTAGAATATGATGCTTCGTAAAGCAATAATGCTGGTTCGTACAATTTAACAAGATATTAAGCATAAAAGCGGTAAGATTTGCATCAAGACATCGTTACACATTAAAATCTGATTCACCCTTTCATTTACCAAAAAAATTTAATCCTATGATTATCTTGTTTTTTCTTTTGCTCGTATTGATGATCGGTGGCAACCGTATGTTGAAATCTGCCTAATTTTAGCGCAATTTTCAGTGAATACAATTTGAATGTAGATTCAAACTGCCAATTTATCAAGATCAAACACACGAAAAAATCCCCTGATCGCTCTTTGATGAGTGGTCAGGGGATTTGTTGTTTACTACACTAATTGTTTGATAATCATCATATTATCATATTGACAAATTAGCGCATTTACTTAAAGTTCCGACAGTTTTTCCAGCAGCCATTCGTGGTTGATGGTGTTGGCCCTGTCCTGGGTGATCTCCTCCCGCAATTTGGCGATGGCCTTTTTGTCGCCCGGAATAAGGCGAATAAGGCGGCGGACGTACTTGATCAGGTTCAGGTGGGCTTTTTTGGGCTGGGCTGGCATCTGTTTGTTGCGGTTCAGAAAAACCCGAAACGATTCCAAAAAAGAATCCAAAGGGTCAAAACTTTTGAGCTCATAATAAGTCACCAACAGGGTTACCTTGCTGATGATGTTATAGGCAAAATCCTCATATTCAACACTTTGCAGCAGATCCAGCACTTTGTCAAATTTACCCTGAAAGCGATATACCCTGGCCATATTGAAGGAGTAAGTATTCTCCCTTGTGTTTTTGGGAAGGTAGGGCTTGTATTTTTCTATAAAGTTTTCGGCCCAGTCAAACTTACCCATGCGCAGGGAAATACCAACCACATTATTAAAGCGCCAAACGGCTATCTCGCCGCCCACAATATAAACATTGGCATTCAGGGCCTTTTCAAACAAGTCAAAATATTCATCTAAAAATATCCGGTCACCGCGGTTGAGCTTGCCAGTGCAATAATTCATGGCGGAATCAAAAAATTCTATTGCTTCTTTTTGTGGAATGTAGGAGACATTTATTTCCAATAATCTTTTCAAATTAAAGTAATGCGCCGTTATATCCGGCTCATACATCGTTAAAAACGAATAATAATAAATGGCCAATGCGGGAGATTCTTCAACAGGATATTGTCTCAAAAACAGAAGCAACTCCTCAGCAAATTGAAGTTTGTAGTCAAAGTTGCCCATTTGGCGATGGCTCAACACTACAATATATAATTTAAGTTTTTCAATCCAATAAAATTGATCTAAATGATGTGAAATATCTTCTACATTCGATTTTTCACTCAGTTTCTGATCATAGTTCATATATAAATAGAACATGCGTTCTATATCATATTGAGTCTTGAAAAATTCAGAAGAATGATATTTATTTTCTATCTTCTTTTCTCTAAGGTCATTAAAAACAGAGGAAGAGATAGGGGTCAGTTTTTGGTTGACCACAAATTTAAGGGTATTGACGTGGCTTTGTTCCTCATCTGATTCCAATATTTCATACGCCATAAAGCGCTCCATCATTTTCAATAAATCAGAACACGCTTTTCTGAAATTTACATCTTTGTACGGCTCATCGGAAAAAACGGCGGCCCATATCGCATTTTTGTCAAATTGCTCATTGCCGCGTGCTATGCTATCCAAAAAGGCCAAACCCAGTTTGCTCATGGTCTTGCTCCGGTTGCAATAGGGTGACTGCAAAAAGAGCGCAAAGCGTTTTTGCATGGGTGCGCCAAGGCAGCGTAAGGCCTGATAAGTCCTGTTGGTACTTAATTCCACAGAGCGGGAGGATGGGCTCTTCTTCATTGTTGTTTGGTGGGCATACAGGCCGCAATAAAAATTGTAAAATATAACAATATATTGATTATCAACATTTTAAAAATTATTAAAAATAAAAAAATAAATTTATTGACCAAACACTACCCTTCATTAGGTAGTTCTTTTCTATTTTTGGTCGTTTTTTTAATAATACTTACCACCCATCCATGAACGTTGTTTACCGATTACTGCTCCAAGGAGCTGGTGTTTTGCTTGTTTGCGGGCTTTCGTTTACTGCTCAAAGGGTTTTGGGCCAAAGTAATAATAGCCCTTACAAAAAAATAGAAACTTCGCGAAATGTTGCCGTTAAGGACACTTTAAGTGGGCTTAACATGGTCATCAACAAAACCAATCCGCTTCCCAAACACGGAACCCTGGATATCAAACTTATTATGCCCGGAGGCTCCGGTACGCCATCCCTCCACGAGATCAAATATACGCCTCACGCGGGATTTGTTGGCGTGGATAGTTTTGTGGTAGAGATAAACTACATCAATTCCTATCCTTTTTTGGTGTATCAGGCCTATCAGGTGCACATATTACCCAGCAAATTAACGGCGCGAAATGATTACGCTGTGAGCAATGGCGGCACAATGGTCAATATTCAGGTGCTCGGAAATGACCAAAGCTCCGTCAACGGTCTTTACCTTCAGTCCCTGCCATTGGTAGTCAATGGTACGGCCACTTTTAACGCTGAGGGAGAAATCGAATTTGAGCCCACAGCTGGCTACACAGGCACGGCTCACCTCAGTTATGTGGTTTGTGATGTTCTGGATCATTGCAAAACCTCTTTTGTCAACATAGGAGTTAATGATGGCAAGCCCGCAAAAAGTGATACGCTACAGTTGGTCACAGCCAAAAACAACCCTCAAAGCATGCCCCTGTTATATGAGGGCTACAGCGTGTTTCAAGCTCCGGTAAATGGCATGGTAAGCCTGACCAATGGAATGGCATTCCATTATATACCGAACACTGATTTTCAGGGCAACGACGAGTTTATATTGGCAAAAACCAATCCAAACGGCCATACCGTGTACAAAACAGTAAGGGTGAATGTGGTGAATACTGCTGCGACCAATAGGATGGCTATGGATGATGTAGCCTTTACTCCGCGCAATAAATCCATTAGTTTTAATGTTCGCGCCAATGATATCGGTAACCTAAGTGTGAGCTCCTGGGTGCCACCTGCGGCCTCTGTGGGCACCATCAGCAATGCCTCCAATAACGGGACGGTCACTTTTACCCCCAACCCTAATTTCAGCGGCATTGCCACATTCCGCTATCGTGTTGGCAATCAGTTCGTTCCAGACCTTGAAATGGCTACGGTACAGGTATATGTCAGCAACCAAAATCCCGCTGAACCAGTGTTTGACCTGACCACACCAGTGGGCACACCTTACGTTTTGAATTATCGTATCCCCATCAAGGGTTTTACTTTTTCGGTTCTAAATGGCCCTGAACACGGTACTTGCCAGGTATTCCCGGGATATACCACCCAAAACATCAATGGCCAATCCATCAGTGGTGAAAGCCTGGTGGTTTACACCCCCAATAACAATTATGAAGGCGCGGATGAAATTACCCTGCGTTATTGTGTCAATGCCAATGGGCAATGTGACACCGTCAAAATGCGCTTGCAGGTAGTGCCCATATCCGCTTATCCCGGGCCATATTGCCTGTCCGATTGCGCTTGGCCGGGAGATGTCAACAGGGATGGTTTGGTGAACAATCAGGATATTTTGCCCTTGGGCTATGCCATGGGGCAAAATGGTGAAGCCCGCTTGGAGGCTTTTCCCGCTGACTGGTTTGGGCAAGCCTCCAATGACTGGAATGACCCTTTCCTGCGCTTAAGTGCTGACTTAAAACATCAAGACACCAATGGTGATGGCCAGGTAAGCATCCATGATACGGCATCTGTTTATACTTTTTATGGCAAAACCCACCAAATGCGCCCTCGCGCCATGGCTGGCGGAAAGGGATTGCCCTTTAAATTGGTGTCCTCAAACCCCAACCCGCAAATAGGTGATGTAGTGCGCATAGAAGTATCCTTAGGCAATGCCGTTAAACCCATGATGAATGTGTATGGCTTCACTTTTGACATGACCTTGAGTCCGAATATTGTGGACTCCAACCTGCACATCAAATACTTGAACAATACTTGGCTCAACCAAAATGCTCCTTCATTTTGGCTGTCCAAAACACCGCGCAGAGGCCGTCTGGAATCGGCCTTCACCCGTGCCAATGGGGTAACCACAAATGGCGGCGGCGTTTTTGGGGTAGCAGAATTTATTATTATTGACGTAGTTTGGGGTGGCCGCCCAGGCTTGGGTGGAATCGAGGCGGATGAGTTGGAGGTAGCCATACTTAACCCAACCCTGCACTATACGGATGGCAGTTCTGAACAGTACGAGCCTGTCAGCCTGCGTTTGCCTTTGCGCCAGACAACTCCGCAGGCTTTCCCTGCATTATTGGCTTATCCCAATCCAGGTCAGGACTGGGTTAATTTACAGCTTGCTGACCATCAGCATATTACCCAAGTCAACGTTTTTGATGCTTCAGGCCGAATGGTATTCCAGGCCAGTGAAATTGCCACTGACCGTTATCCGCTAAATATAAGCCAATGGGCCAACGGTTTTTACTTTGTACAGGCCTACACGGCAAGTGGGGTAGTGCAGGGGAAATTTTTGAAAAAGTTGTCAAATTTTTAAAATTTGACAACTTTAGGCCACTCATGCGGAAATTACCCCCTCACCGCCGCATCCAGTTCATCCCAGGCTTTTACCAAATCCTTCCGGCCTATCATATTCGGATAAGACTTTTTAGGGTTATTGCGTATGGCCTTTAAGCGATTGATCTGGCGAGAAGATAGGTATTGATCAGGTATTTGACCTTCACCTAATGCCGCATTGACCCGACAGGCTTGCAGGGTGGTCATGGGGATGTGGCGATAGTCTTTTTGCAGCAGGTAGTACTTGGGCTCGCGATCCAAGCGAAAGCCGTCGTTTTTGGCGCAGGCCGTGGTGCCGGCAGTTTTGCTTCCTTTTTCCAATTCCGATTTATTGGTTATTTTTGGGGAAAACACTACCCGTACTACCTCCTTGCCCTCCTGAAAGCCGGGCTCGGTTTCAATGACGCCCTTAATTTTGCCAAATGCCTTTTCACCGCTCCAAAAGCAATACATGGAAAAGGTAAGGGTTTCGAGGCCGGATTCGCGCGCGAGGAGCTCTTCCTCTAATAATTCTAAGTATTGCGGTACTATTTTGCCCTGTTTTTCCAGTACCAAACGCATGCCGGTGACCAATTGGCTGGAAGAGCGGAAATTATCCATGCGCAACACCAGGTCCTTGTAATCTTTATCCACAATGCGCACGACCGGATTGTTCCAGGAAGGTTCATTGAATTTTTTTAACGCCTCGCCGTCCTTGCCGCCTTTGTTATTGTAAATGCATACTGGTACAAAAAAACTTTCTATGGCTTCTACTACAAGAGGGTGGCTTAGGGTGACATTGCCATAGCGGGTACAATTGCTACAGCCGGGTACTTCCTGAAACAAGATCAAGATGGGTTTGCCACTTTTTGCCGCTTCTTTTTGGCCTTCCTGAAGATCGCGCAACCAAGCCACTCGCCCCAGTTCCTCGGGCTGATCCAAAAATTTGTATTGCTGTTCAAGTGCTTGAAAATCTGTATTGTGTGGTGATTTTGGCCAAAAGGAAAACAAGGCAAAAAAGCCACATAATAGTGCACATAATTTAAGCATATACCCGTATTTAAGTGATTTTGAATAGTAGTAGGATTGGTTTGCCTGATTTTTTTAGATGTACAGACGCGAGTGATTCAACATCACTTTGCGTTGACTGTAAAACGCATGGCCGTAACGATACGAGGAATCAAATATCTTATTTTTTTACCGTTTCCAGATTTTTTTTAGCACTTTTCCAAAGAAAAACTACTTTCGCATCCGAATCTGGCGATAAAGCCTCAAGGAGGGCGTAAAACTTCAACATGTTTTATACACCCCCTCATACACCGTTCCTTTTTGTTCAAACTACTCTAACACCCACTAAATTCTTGATTCGCGCCAATGGCACTTCAATCCAACCCTCAACTCGAACTTGCTTTTGATTATGTGCGCAATACACATAAAAATATTTTCCTGACGGGCAAGGCAGGCACTGGTAAAACCACTTTTCTGCACCAACTCAAAAAAGAAGGCATCAAAAGGATGGTGATCGTGGCTCCCACAGGAGTGGCCGCCATCAATGCCGGAGGCATGACCATACATTCCTTCTTTCAGGTGCCTTTTGGGCCATATATCCCCGGGGCCATACAGGATCCGGCCCGTCAGCGCAGGTTTACAGGCGAAAAAATCCGATTGATACAAAGCCTTGATTTATTGGTCATTGATGAAATTAGTATGGTGCGTGCCGATCTCCTGGATGCCATTGATGATGTCCTGCGCCGGTACCGCGACCGATCCAAGCCTTTTGGCGGCCTTCAATTGCTTATGATCGGCGACCTGCACCAGTTGCCGCCTGTGGTAAAAGACGAAGAGTGGTATCTGTTGCGCGAACATTACAACACGGCTTATTTTTTTGGTAGCCATGCCCTCCGCAACAGCCACCCCGTTACCATTGAACTCAAGCATATTTACCGGCAGGCTGATACTACTTTTATTGAGTTATTGAACAAAGTACGCGGCAATGTGGTAGATGAGGAGGTGCTGCAACTGCTAAACAGCCGCTATATTGCCAATTTTCAACCCACAGATGCAGAGCCATACATCACCCTGACAGCCCACAATGCCGCTGCTCAGGAGATCAATTCCGAGAAATTGGCGGGGATCAATGAAGCACTTCACACGCACAGGGCTGTAGTAGAGGGCGATTTTCCGGCTTTTGCCTACCCGACCGATGAAGTTTTTGAGTACAAAAAAGGCGCTCAGGTCATGTTTGTTAAGAATGACACGAACCGTGAAAAGCGATTTTACAATGGGAAAATTGGGAAAATCGTTGGTTTTGATCAGGATACCATTTTGGTCAGATGCCCGGGAGAACAGGAAGATATTGTGGTCATGCCAGCGGAATGGACCAATATCAAATATGCAATTGACGAAAAAAACAAAGAAGTGACGGAGCAATTGTTGGGTAAGTTCACCCAATACCCACTAAAATTGGCATGGGCCATCACCATACACAAAAGTCAGGGGCTTACGTTTGAACGCGCCATCATTGATGCACAGGCGGCGTTTGCCCACGGGCAGGTGTATGTGGCCCTGAGCCGCTGTAAAAGTTTTGAAGGCATCGTATTGCGTTCAAAAATCGCTTATTCGAGCGTTAAAACGGACATTGTGGTCAAGAACTACAATGAAGAAGCAGAAAAAAATGCACCAGATGAACAGCATTTGTTGCATTCAAAGGCTGAATTCCAACAAATGCTATTGCTGGAATTATTTGATTTTGGGCGATTAAAACGGCTTTTGGGCAATGCCTACCGCGTCTTTTATGAAAATGACAACACCCTGAACCAACTGGGAGGGTCGCCGATCAAAAGCATAGAGGGGCAGGCACATGACCATGTTTTTGTAATGGCCGAGCGCTTTAAACCGCAGATCAGGCAGTACTTCGCCCAAACCGCGCTGCCAGAACAAAACGATGAACTACAGGCGCGGCTTCAAAAAGCAGCGGTTTATTTTGAGGAAAAACTTGCTCAAACCCTGCTCCCCGAAATCCGGAACATACAAGTAATGACAGATAACAAGGCCGTGTTAAAATCAGCCTTGGAGGC
>CAZIKN010000177.1:0-9058 GCA_964539805.1 uncultured Saprospiraceae bacterium
TGTGGAACCGGAAGACCCCCGCTCTTACTACTCCGTGGCGCGCCGGCTAAGCACTGAAATTCCCAATTCCTTTTGGTGTAACCAATATGACAACCTCAGCAATCGGCAGGCGCACTACGAAAGCACCGGCCCCGAAATATGGGAACAAACCGATGGCAAAATCACCCACCTTGTGGTAGGCGTGGGCACCGGTGGCACCGTGAGCGGCACGGCCAAATACCTCAAGGAGCGCAATCCCAACATCCAGGTTTGGGGTGGCGATACTTATGGTTCTGTTTTTAAAAAATACCATGAAACAGGCATTTTTGATACCAAAGAGATATATCCCTACATCACGGAAGGTATTGGCGAAGATATCCTGCCCGCCAATGTGGATTTTAGCCTGATCAATCAGTTTGAAAAGGTAACGGATAAGGATGCCGCTATCTGGACCCGCCGATTGGCCCGTGAAGAAGGTATTTTGTTGGGTTATTCCGCAGGAAATGCCCTCTGCGCCCTATGGCAAATGCGCGACAAACTCAGCAAGGACGACGTGGTAGTGCTTATTTTCCACGATCACGGCAGCCGCTATGTCGGCAAAATTTTCAATGATGACTGGATGCGCGAGCGTGGCTTTTTGGAAGATGAACTAAAGGTGAGTGATCTGCTTTCCCGCAAAAAGGATCGTCGTTTTTTTGGCGCGCAAGTCACTGATTCTGTGCGCAATGCGTTCAATATTATGAAATCGCACGACCTCAGCCAGTTGCCCGTGTTGGATGGTGATAAAGTGGTGGGATCCATCACTGAAAACCAGGTACTGCATATCCTGCTGGAGAATCCGCTGAACAATTCCGAACGCCCGCTCAGCGAAGTCATGGGACAGCCTTTCCCCGTGGTAAAAGATGACCTGCCCATCAGTCAGCTCAACCGCTATATCAGCAAGGAAATACCAGCCGTTATTACTTATGATCGTTCGGGAGGCGTGCATGTAGTCACCCAATATGACCTGATCCAGGCTATATAAGTAACATAACTACAAGGCACCGGAGGTGGAGAGACATTTTACCACAATAGGCTGATTTCCAGATCGGTAGGTTTGAAAAATTTTACGGATGTCCGCTGGATCAGTGCCCATTTTGCGCACAAAAACAATATGGTTGGTGCCGGGTGAAAATGAAGGATTGAAAAAAAACGTACCACCGCCGGATACCGTAAAATAACTGAAGAAGCCCGTTGGAAGACTAACGGTTGTGCTTAGACTTTTCAGGTCGGCCAACAAGGCGTTGGCTTGTTGTGTAGCCTGTCCTGTCGGGGTTTCTATATAGCCCCAAAAAAGTTGGTCCGGCATGGCCTGTACAAGATAATTTTTGATCACAATACCTTTTGGATCGGGCATATCCAGGCTGTATTTGCCCTGCATGACGGTCAGTTTCCCTTTGTTGCTGACCACATCGCGCAGGTCAATTTCCAACTCGTATGCTCCATCGGCCAGATTACCAATAGGGATAAATGTCTTGGCCTTGGCCGTTTGGGCATTGCAGTTTTGTGGTTTTTCTATACCTCGAAGTATAATTTTCACCGTATTGACATTTTGTTCCTTGTTACTGACAATCAAATAATTATCGCATTCAAAAACTTCCATACTTTCCACCCAGAGGCCAAAAATGGGCGTTCCGTTACTGTCATCCCTTTGCTCAAAAAGGTCAATACTAAACTCTGGTTTGACCTTTACAATGACCTCATCATCATAAGGCAGACTGTTGCGTTTGCATCCAGTATGGAACAAAACCAAAAGCACTAAAAGGGTAAATTTTTGCATCATATTATTCAAGTAAAGGATACCAGTTTCCACATATAAACGACAGGCTCCACAAAATGCTGCTTTGTGGGATATGGCAACTTTTTGAATCTTTTACTCCAAAATTTAATACGTTTGCTGCCTCCAAAACCTTTTTTTATCCCCCAATGTATAAATTTTTATGTAAAAAACTGTACATCAGCACTTTATGCCTTTTTGGGCTTCACGTAGCTGCGGCACAGGACAGCAAAATGCTCAAAATGGAATCCGTATCCATTGCGGATACTTCCAGAGCAATCGTAAAATTATTGGTCATTGAATTGGAAAACAAGGAGCCCTTGATGGGGGCCACGGCATTGCTCCGCCGCGATACGGACAAAATGCACGGCCGTGTTACCCAGGAAGATGGCCGTTGTCA
The DNA here is from genome assembly GCA_964539805.1 of uncultured Saprospiraceae bacterium. GTDB lineage: Bacteria > Bacteroidota > Bacteroidia > Chitinophagales > Saprospiraceae > M3007. The sequence continues at coordinate 2,196 of CAZIKN010000177.1, forward strand.
CTTTCGTGTGGCACAAGGCAACTACTCCCTCCGCATTCAAATGACTGGCTTGGTTTCTTTTGAACAATCAGGCTTCCTCTTGGAAAAAGGCAAGAGTTACACCATAGAAATTGCAATGGCCAAAAGATGAAGACCACACCCCTACCCTATTGGTTTTATGTGTTTTTTTTGCTTGGCGGCGCAGGCCTGGCAGCCCAAAATACTCCGGCAACATGGCAACAAAAAATTGACTATCAAATAGATATAAGGCTTGATGATCAAACACACAGCGTACAAGGCCGTGAAAAAGTACGCTATTTCAACCAATCGCCGGACACCCTTAAGCGCCTTTATTTCCACCTGTACTGGAATGCCATACAGCCGGAAAGCCCTCTTGCACGGGTGTCAAAAGAATGGAAACGCGAATTGGACGATCTGAAAAAATCGGAGCAGGGCCGCATGGATATTTTTTATGTCCAACAGAATGGTATTGCCATTGATTTTCAAGCAAAAAACACCTTGCTCGAAGTGGTGCTCAGCCGCCCGCTGGCACCCAATGATTATGATGTGTTGGACATCGCGTGGCAAGCTCAGATGCCCGTCTTTACCGCTACAGCCGGACGAAAAAGCCCCGGTGGCTTGTCCTATGTTGTGGGCCATTGGTACCCCAAAATATGCGGCTACGATGTCAATGGCTGGCATTTTAACCCCAAACCGCTGCTTTCTGCTGATGATTATTGCGGTTATGCCTCGTATAAAGTGGACATCACGCTGCCCAAAAAGTACATGATCCTGGCCACTGGCCTCTTGCAAAACGCCGCTGTGGTTGGTGCGGGTTATCAGGACTCCAGCACCGTGATGAAACCCAACTACAGCTCGGCCAATACCTGGAAATTTGCCGCAGAACAAGTACGCGATTTTGCCTGGATAGCAGACCCTGATCTGCTGCACGACAAACGAAACATTCGCCCGGGACTCGAAATACACCATTTTTACCCCAAAAAAGGGCAAAAAAATAATCTTGATGCGCTCGAAAAACAGCTAACCCAATTTGAACGCGCCTTTGGCCCCTACCCTTTCAGCCAATGGTCCTTTGTTCAGGCCGCAGGCCCTGAATTTGATTTCCCCATGCTGGCCTTTGCCCCTTTTTCCGAACGCGAATCCGCTCCGGTTTTATTGGAAAAAAGCAGCTCGTGGCAGATACAGATGCAGGAAGATGTGATGCACAATATCTTGACCAACAACGATTTTTTGCAACAATTGCGCTATGTATCAGGTGATGATGCCTACTGCGAAGGCTGGAAAAAAGTGCGCGCGAACCATGCGCTGGGCCAAATTGGCAAAGCCACATTTTTGCGTTATTTTGAACGGGCCGCAGGCATAGAATTGGATTGGCTGCCCGGACAATTTTTTACCGGAGGCAGCGGATTGGACTATGCCGTTGAAGCGGTAAAAGCCGATGGGAATGGCACACAAGTTCAAATCAAAAAAATGGGAGACCCTGTTCTGCCCATTGAAATATTGGTCGTGACCAAAAACGATGTGACCTCCCTGCATTACATTCCCCTTGAAGCCATGCTGGGTCATCGGAAAGGGCTTGAAAATCAGCATTTTGCCATTTGTGAGGCCTGGCCCGATGGTGACGAAACGTACACCCTGCACCTGAATATTCCGGCCAATACCATACGCAGCGTCACGCTGGATCCTTACGGAAAAACCGGTGATGTGAATCCCAAGAACAATGTTATGGTGAAATAATACCATGATTTTAGATTGTAATCGAGAATTATTATGGTATTATTCGATTACAGTCTGATAATATTACCTTGATTTTTTAACATGAAACTTACTGTAATTCATACCGGCTATTTCAAACTCGACGGCGGTGCCATGTTTGGCGTAGTGCCGCGACGCATGTGGAGCAAAATGAACCCGCCCGATGCCGATAACATGTGCACCTGGGCCATGCGCTGCCTTTTGGTGCAAACGGAAGGGCGCAACATCCTGATTGACACGGGATTGGGCAACAAACAGGATGAGAAATTCCGCTCGCATTTTCTGCCTCACGGCGAGGAAAACCTCTTTGACTCGCTCCAAAAAGCGGGCCTTGAACGGGAAGATATTACCGATGTGCTCTTGACACACCTGCATTTTGACCACTGCGGAGGTGCGCTTTGGCGCAATGAACAGACCGGTGAGGTAGAAGCCTCTTTCCCCAAGGCGACCTACTGGAGTACCCAACAACATTTTGATTGGGCCATGAGTCCCAATGAGCGCGAAAAAGCCTCCTTCCTCAAGGAGAATTTCCTCCCCTTGTATGAACAGGGACGCATAAAAATGATCCCCATGGAAGAAAATTATGCGTTTTTGCCCGGCATATGCATTCGTTTCGCCTTTGGCCACACCGAAGCCATGATGATCCCCGTCATCCAGCACCCGGGCGGCACACTTATTTACTGCGCCGACCTTATACCCTCCCAATGGCATATCGGGATGCCCTATGTCATGGCCTATGACGTGCGCCCTCTCATCACCATGGAAGAGAAAAAAGAACTGCTCCTCGAAGCTGCCAGGGATGGGCAAACCCTGTTTTTTGAGCACGATCCCTCCGCCGATTGCGGACGCGTAAAAGCCGATGAAAAAGGGAGGATAGTGCTGGAATGGGCGGGGTTTTTGAATGATGAATGATGAGGGATGAGGGATGAGGGATGAATTTCGCTTGAAATTTGGGCGATATTTGAAAAAAAATGGCATCGGAGATGCCAAACGTTGGTAAAAAAGCCCTCATGCCTATGATGCTTGACGAAAAATAACAGGACTTGTCAGGAGGGGCTAATTGCCTGACCATCCATTCACCACAAGACGATTATTTTAAGTCCCTCAATATTTCCTGCAAAAACACTCTTTTGTGTTTCTTTGTGCCTTTCGTGGTGAAAAACATTTCAGAACCTGTCTTGGCTTTCAGTTCATTTCAGGTTTGTAGTGCGCTCCATCAACCCTCATCAACCCTTATCAACCCCATGCTATCCAGCAAAATTTTTAACCAGGATTGTATCATCGGCATGGCCGAACATTTGCCGGATGCCTGTGTGGATTTAGTCATCACTGATCCACCGTTTGGCATTGAATTTCAGGCCAAGCGCAGCAATTACAATCGGAAAAACGAGCGTGTGCTGGAGGGCTACAATGAAATCAAAGGGGTTGATTATCAGGATTTTACACGCCAATGGCTCACTCAGGTAAAGCGCGTGATGAAACCGGAGGCCGGATTGTATATTTTTTCGGGATGGAATTACCTGAAAGACCTGCTCATCATTTTGGATGAATTGGACTTTACCTTAGTCAATCATTTGGTCTGGAAATACCAGTTCGGCTTGGTGACCAAGCGCAAATACGTTACCTCGCATTACCACGTGCTGTATGCCTGTATTGACGACAAAAAGCGCAAGTTTTTCCCTTATGCGCGCTATGACAAGGATGCGCAGCATCCCGATGGCGGCAGTGCCCATTACAAGGACAAGGAAGATGTGTGGGCCATACCCCGCGAATATTGGAATGGTGATGTAAAAACGCCCACCAAATTGCCCGCCGAGCTGATCCGAAAAATATTGGCCTACAGCAGCCTGCCCGGCGATGTAGTGCTTGATCCCTTCCTCGGCTCAGGCCAGGTGGCCGTGGTCAGCCACCTGGAAGGCCGCCGCTACTTAGGTTTTGAAATTGTGCCGGAGTACTTTGCATTCGCTGAACGCCGGTTAAAGGAGGGCGTTTATCGGATAAAGGCGGGATAGTTTACTGTAAGTTTAAGCGTTTTGCCCGCTCAAATAACACATCTAAATATTCATTCTGTTTTTTTAGGGATAAAAAAGATTGCCTGATCATTGCTTCCGCCAACGGCAATTTGCGCTGAAATCGCTCATAAATCATCATTTTGTTTTTGCGTTCTCATTGGCAACAGTTCATGTCCAAATAAGGCAAGTAATTGATTTATTTTGTCCAAACGGACAGTCTCCTTGCCTTGTTCCAGTTCGCGAACAAAACGAAGGCCTAACCCTGACTTTTCTGCAAGGTCTGATTGCGTCAAACCCAGTTTTTTGCGGCGTTCTTTAACAAAGAGTGCTATTGCTTTACTCATAATTATACCCGTTCGGGTGCAAAAATAGAAATTCATTTCATAAATATCCCGATCGGGTATAAAAATTTTATTTTTTATAAAATCATACCCGATCGGGACTGCCTACACATACTTTTTCAAAATACTCCTCGCCAAAGCCATCTTGTGCACCTCATCAGCACCATCGTAAATGCGGGCGGCCCGCTCATGGCGGTAAAAAAAGGACAGCACCGTATCATCCGTGACGCCCAGCGCCCCGTGTGCCTGTATGGCCCGATCCACCACCCGCAGCATCATGGCTGCCGTGTTGAACTTGATGGCCGAAATATCGTCGCGGACGGCTGCTGCACCATGATGATCAATCAGATATGCGGTGTTGAGCACATGCAGCCGCGCCGCGTTGATCTCGGCGCGACTTTCCGCGATAAAACCTTGTATGATCTGTTTGTCGCCTAACCTTTGCCCATCGCCCATGTCCCGCTGAACGGCGCGGCGGCACATCAGGTCAAGGCTGCGCTCCGCAATGCCGATCCAGCGCATGCAATGATGGATGCGCCCAGGCCCCAAGCGCTGCTGGGCTAATGCAAACCCCGAACCCTCAGCCCCTATCCTGTTGCTGACTGGCACCATGACATCCTCCAAAACGATTTCTGCATGGCTCAACCAGCCCGAACCGGCCTCGCCCATGACGGGTATGTTGCGAACTAAGCGAAAACCCCTGGTATTCGTTGGTACCACGATCTGGCTGGCCCGCTGGTGCGCAGCGGCCTCAGGGTTGGTCACCGCCATCACCACGGCAAAAGAGGCACCATCCGCCGATGAGGTAAACCATTTATGGCCATTGATGCGGTAATAATCGCCCTCCCGCAACGCCAATGTGCTCAGGTTTACAGGGTTGGAGCCTGCATGTTGTGGTTCAGTCATGGCAAAGCAGGACCTGATCTCGCCTTCTTTCAAAGGGTTAAGGTATTGTTCCTTAAGCTCAGCCGATGCATGCGCGTGAAGCAGCTCCATGTTGCCTATATCCGGTGCCTGACAGTTAAAAGTGTAATGCCCCCACGGCGACCATGCCAGCACTTCGGATACCTGACCAAATTCGCACAGGGTAAGCCCGTGCCCCCCCTCTTCCACGGGCCATTGCAGCCCCCACAGGCCAGCTGCTTTGACCAAGGCCCGTTTTTCCCGGAGCAGGGGCTCTACTGCCTCAAAAGGCATTTGCAAAAATCCCTGCTCCTCCATTACAATCAATTCGTTTTCAACAAATTGCCGTACGCGGGGCAGTAATTCACGGGTTCGTTCTGTGCTGAATATGGACATCTTACGTTTTTTTCAAAACCAACTGAAGTTGTGTCTTTTCGGCAGCAAGGTCAAAAAATTTGCGCAAACCAAGGTATTCCTCCGGTGGAAAATGCAGTTGCGCGATATTCATTTTCAAGGTGTATTGTATTATCCTGTTTCCTGACTTGGAGCAGGAGAAACTGATTTTGCCCCCGTTGTTTTCCAAGGAAATACGATCGGGTTCGGGCAATTCCTCTACGTCATATCCATTTGGCAATTCAAGCAGCAGAACATAGTTGGCCTTTAGCGGATGGGAAAGGTCAACCGGAAACTCTCGTTTGAGTGATTTCAAAGGATTCTCCGTAAACAAAAAATCAAGCACCGGACGGCAATAGATAAATTCATTCACGACATTGGCCGTATTGGGTATTTTGCATTTGAACTCTAAGCCAAGTGCCTGGTCACAGGCCTCCAATTCCTTGACTTTTATGGAATCTACTGTCATATCCTGATAATCAGAGGCAAAATGTTTTTTCAAAAAAACGGCAGGCGAAGTCCCCTTTAAGGCACTGCGCCATTCCGCTGCTGTTTGGCCAGTCATGCTCAAGATAAAATCACCATTCATGTGGCCATCCTCGGTCAATTTCACACGTCCATACCAGGTATGTGATGATTCAGGCGCGGTTATCTCTACCCAATTTGGGTTGTTTTCATCCACGATCCAGCCCGCTCCATTGTAGTGTTCCGTTTGCAGTTGGCCTATGGCAAAGAAAGGGCTAGTGGCATCCACAACATGTTGTTTGTCACCCATTTGTATGTATGCCAACACGGAGTTAAATTGTTCAACAAATGGATAGGCGGGATACATTTCTCCGTGTTCACGGGTACTCAGCAACAAGGGATATGCATTCAGGCCCGCCTTTCGAAGCAAGGCCACCAACAAGAGATTAATCTCGCCACTATTCCCGCTTTTTTTCTGGTAGGCATCATTCAGATCATTTTCGGGGTACATCCGAAACTCTTCATTCCATTTGACATTTTGGGTGACAAAAAGAAGGGCTTTCTCCATGATTTTTTGTGCTGGTTCCTGTTTTACATTCAGCTGTTCCGAAAAATCATCCCAGGCCTTGTCAAAATGGGTTGTTTTTAAGTATTTCCTGCCAAATGACTCAGCATCTTCCATTTCCTTAGCCAAGGAAGCCCAGTCTGTCATAATCTTTTTGGGCAATTCGTTCGGGAAATTGACCGATTGCAACTGGAATCCAATGTGTGCCCGATAGTCGTCCACAGTGGTAATAAAAGGCTCTTCCTTTATGGCTGGCAGCTTGGCCAAACCATATACTGTTTTTATGGCCGGGTATTGTACTCCGCCCGCGCCCATTTCGCTAATTTCTTCAGATTCTTGTAAATCAAGCTCGCGCGGTTTGCGAATCAGGAAAACATAATTAAAATATTGGGGTATAGTGACGGACACTTCGCTCCAGCGCACGGGCAG
>CAZIKN010000178.1:0-9023 GCA_964539805.1 uncultured Saprospiraceae bacterium
TCATTTATATAAAAATGAAAGGAGGTGATTAAACCGCGTTTGTGATGACTATGAAAAGAACAAATTGCTTATAGCAAATATACCACAAATATACAAAAAACATCGTTTTTTTACAAAACGGCTCATTATTTGAGCAGGAACGACACCGTTGGTAAAGGGCATAGATTTATCCGGGGAGAAAGTGCTGCTGTTCGCTCAGCCAGCCCCAACGGGGCGATATCATTAACGCAGGGCAGCGCCCTGTGTATGAATGTATGCACCCTGTGTATGAATGTATGCGCCCTCTGTATTCATGTACGAACACGAGAATATCTGGCATTTCTACCAACGTTATGTATCTCTGATCTTATTCGCCATTGTCATAGCCCTATATCAGGCGGAGGCGCGAGCGACATAATCAGCCAAAACCTGTAAAAAAATTAAGTTCTGGCTGCAATGCTGTATTTTTGCAGCCAGAACTGATTGTTTATCCATTAAATTGGCTGATTATGCACAATATCATCGGACGAAAAAAGGAAATCCAGAAATTGGATGCTTTGGTACAAAGCCGTCGGTCAGAGTTTTTGGCGGTGTATGGCAGGCGGCGGGTGGGCAAAACTTTTTTATTGCGGGAGTACTTTGGGTATAAGTTTGACTTTCAGATTTCGGGCCTTGCCAATGCGTCCACGGATCAGCAATTGTTTAATTTTGACAGTGCCTTGAACAAGGTGTCGGGGCTTAGGTTTGAAGGCGCTTCTGCCAATTGGTTGATCGCGTTCCAACGCTTGATATCACACATCGAAAGTATCAAAGGCGACCATAAAAAGGTGATTTTTTTTGATGAATTGTCCTGGTTCGATACGCAGGCATCCGATTTTGTGATGGGTCTTGAGCATTTTTGGAATGCCTGGGCCAGCACGCGGAAAGATATATTGCTCATCGTTTGTGGATCGGCGGCATCGTGGATGGTCAATGTCCTGTTCAACAACACGGGCGGTTTGCACAACAGGATCACGCAAAAAATGAAAATTGTGCCTTTTTCGCTGTTGGAAACAGAGGCGATGTTGAGGGCCAAAAACGGTGTTTTTGATCGTTACCAAATTGCCCAGTTGTACATGGTATTTGGGGGGATACCGCATTATTTGGAGGCGGTTCAGCCCCATTTAAGCGTTCCGCAAAACATACAGGAATTGCTGTTTGATGACGCGGCCTTGTTTAAAAACGAATATTTCAACCTCTATCGCGCTTTGTTCCGCAAGCCCGAGGTGTATGAAACGGTGGTGGAAGTGCTGTCCACCAAAACAGAAGGTATGCAACGCAGTGACATTGTGCATTTTTCCAGGATCAAATCAGGCGGCACCTTAAGCAAGGTACTGACCGATCTGGAGGAAAGCGGATTTATTGCGTCGTACCTGGCTTTTGATCAAAAACAGAAAAACATCATGTACCGTTTGTCCGATTACTACACGGCATTCTATTTTCGTTTTCTAAAAGAGGGCAAATACAAAGGTGAAAACAGTTGGCTCAACCTGATAGATCATCCGGCACAAAGAATCTGGCAAGGCTATGCATTTGAACAGGTCTGCATGGATCACATCCCTCAGATAAAAAAGGCTTTGGGCATCAGCGGCATTCTGACAAGCCACGCTGCCTGGAGGGGCAGCACAGGCGAAAAGTCGGCGCAAATTGACTTACTCCTTGATCGGCGCGATCAGGTGCTCAACTTGTGCGAGTGTAAGTTTTCGTTGGACACATACAACATTGATAAAGCCTATGCGGAACGATTGCGCGCCAAAATAAGCACATTTAAAAACGTTACCCAGACCAAAAAGGCGATCTATTTGACCATGATTACTTCGTATGGTATTGAAAAAAATCAATATGCCCAAATGTTGGTGCAAAATGAAGTAACTTTGGATGATTTGTTTGCATAAGACAAAGCATAATCAATGGCTCGTCAGTGCCCAGTGCAAAAAATCGGGCATGGCCTTGGCCCAGGTTTCGGTGTTGTGCTCGCCGCCCTCCATTTCGTAATAGACAATACTGTCATCGTCAACTCCTTTGGCTTTCAGGGCTTTGATCAGGTCCAGCGTATCATCTATGGCATCAATGATTCCATTGTGATTGCGGTCGTCTTTTTCGTCTAAGGTGCCGGTTTGGAACCAATAGGATTGATGTTCAGCTATTTGCGGCGTTTTGGCCACCACATCGTGGATGATCCGCGAATGATCCGGGTCTTTGGGGTCAACATCGTTCCAGCGCCACCACAAGGCCCCTGAGAATACACCTATTTTGCCAAAAAGATAGGGTGTTGCCCATCCTATATCAAATGCCGAAAGCCCTCCCAATGAAAAACCGGCAACCACAATCTGTTCCCGATCTTTTGAAACTCGAAACCTGCGGTACAGCCAGGGCAAAAATTCGTTCAGCATAAATTTTTGATACTGCGGCGCTTTATCTCCCCGGCCCTTGTAATCGGCCTGGCGAATGGTGCCATACTCACGGTGTCGTTCATCAGAGGCATATAGGCCAATGATGATGGCATAAGGAATACGCTTTTTTTGGTACAGGCGCTCTAATATGCCCATCATATCCATGCGGGGCAGATCCTGACCGTCATTAAACAGGATAAGCGGATAATATTTGCCTGTTTGGAGCTGGTAATCAGGGGGCAGATACACATCCAGGTCCACTTCTCGGTCTAAGGCCTCGGAATGGAAATGCCTGATCTGCCGCAAATGGGGCGTTTTGCGCAAAAAAAGCTCCTGAAGCGTAGCCAATGGGTGTTGCCAAAAATTCATGGGCGCAAATTTTGGAGGATTTTTGACATTTTTTGAAAAAAAGAATTGCATGAGCAGGGTTTTGTGTCATATACCCCTAATTTTGCGCTTCATTTTTCACAAAAAAACCCGAAATCAGAAAATCCCAAACTTTATCACATTATGCAGTTTAAAATACTTCCCAGTATCCTCTTCTTTTTGGCCTTTTTGAACATCAGTATTGCCCAAAACGGTGATGACCCGGTGCTCTTCACCATTGATGGAAAACCCGTGTATGTATCTGAGTTCAAATACATCTATGCCAAAACCAATCAGCAATCGGCTGATTTTTCCGAAAAATCACTGCGTGAATACCTTGACCTGTACACCAATTTCAAACTTAAGGTGCGCAAAGCAAGGGACCTTCGCCTGGATACCGTATCCAGCACCAATGCCGAACTTGAGGGATACAGGCGCCAGTTGGCGAAATCCTACCTTGAGGACAAAGAGGTGACGGAAAAATTAGTGCGCGAAGCTTATGAGCGCATGCAATATGATGTGGATATCAGCCACATTTTTATCACTTGCGACAAAAATGCAAAGGCTACTGACACCCTTCGGGCATACAAGCGTGCCACAGCCTGGATAGCCAAAATTAAAAGCGGGATCGCTTTTGAAACCATGGCTGCGGACAGCTCGGAGGACAAATCTGCCAAAGAAAATAAAGGCAGCCTCGGTTTTGTCACGGCTATGTTGCCTGATGGCTATTACGGCCTCGAAAAAGCCGTGTATGATGCCAAGGCTGGTGATGTGATTGGCCCTATCCGTTCCAATGCCGGCTACCATATCATCAAAGTTAATGGTCGTCGGCCTGCACGCGGGGAAATCGAAGTAGCCCAAATTCTTTTCCGCAAGGTAGCAGACAACCCCGAAAAAAATGCACAATTGAAAATGCGTGCGGACAGCGTTGCCAACGCGCTCTTGAACGGTTCTGCAAAATGGGATGAGGCCTGCGCTATATTTTCAGATGACAAAGCCACAGTCTCCAAACAGGGTTACTTAGGCTTTTTTGGCATCAACCGTTACGCAAAAGCCTTTGAAGATGCCGCTTTTAGTATCGAAAAAGATGGTAGCGTATGCCGCCCCGTGGAAACCACCATTGGTTTTCACATCATCAAACGCATTAGCCAACGCGGCGTAGGCGCGTTTGAAACCGCCCGCAAAAGCATTGCCGAACGGGTCAAGCGCGATAGCCGCAGTGAACTGGCCCGCCAGAGCATCATCAGCCGCATACAGCGCGAGGGTAATTACAAAACATTCCCGGAGAACCTTAAAGCATGGAGCGCCAAACAGCTGGATACTATTTTTCTTACCTTCCGATGGAAGCCTGATTCCACCATGCCCAAAACCCCACTCATGCAGTATGGCAGCAATGACGTGTACACGGTAGCTGATTTCGAGGAATATTGCGCCAAAGCCAGTCGCGAGCGCATGCGTGGAGCAGGATACCCCATTGACGAAACCATTAGCAAGTTGTTCAAATCATGGTCCGATGATGTAGCGCTCCTCTTTGAGGAAAATCAATTGGACAAAAAATACCCTGAGTTCCGCTCCCTCATGCGCGAGTATGAGGAAGGCATTCTGTTGTTTGAGGCCCTGAAAATCAATGTTTGGGATCGCGCCAATACAGACTCTGTCGGATTGGAAAAATTCTACACCGAAACCCTTAGGGACAAGTACAAATGGGATGAGCGCGCCCGCGTCAGCCTTTACACCTTGAAAACGGATGACCCAAAAATGATTGAAAAATTGCGCAAGCTCGCGGCCAAGAAGCCTTCAGCCGATGTGCTGAAAAAAATGAACAAAAAAACAGAGGTAGTATCCGTCATCGAAAAACTGTACGAAAAAGGGAAAAACCGCGAGTTGGGCACGCTTTGGAGCGCAGGTGCCATGACTGACGCCAAAACAGATGCCGGCACCAAGACCGCTACTTTTTTCAAAATTGAAGAAATAGTGCCGCCAACCGCCAAAAAACTGAGCGAGGCCCGAGGTTATGCCGTGGCCGATTACCAGGATTATCTGGAAAAGCAATGGGTAAGCGAATTGCGCAATACTTACAAGGTGCAACTGAACGATACCGCATTTAAGGCATTGATCAAAAAATAACGGGCACTTAGTAACGATAAAATAATAACTTCACGATTTAGAGACGTGCACTGATTCAAAACCACTTCGCGTTGACTATAGTAGAGCACGAGAGCCAGCCCTTACTGATTGGGTTGGCTCTCGTGTTTTAAATACCGGAGTAACATGCCTTGAAAACCAACCCTGCCCATCTAATTTTCGTCACATTCGATGTCAATATTAGCCTTTTTTGTCAAACACAGATATTTGCGTATTGGCAATATAAATTCTTGCTTACTTTCACCACGAATTTTCATCACGCTGTTCCGCCTTTAGAAAAGGGACATATCCAAACACCATCTCGCATGCGCAATTTTACCCGTTTTTGCCTGCTTTGCTGCTTCTGCCTGTTTGCACAGGCCATCAGCGCACAAAATTTGCTTGTTTCATTTAAAAACCCGGACGGACTATACGTCTGTGGTACGGATACTTTTACGGTTAACCTGAGCAACAACACCGCGACGGCTGCTACCAATGTCATCACTACCGTAACCCTGCCCAATGGCCTCACTTATGTGCCCGGCTCCGTGATCGGTGGCACGGAGAACAACATCAGCAACCTGAACGCCCCTCGGTTCAACGTAGCCGATGTGCCAGCCAATAATCAGCGCAGCTTTAGCATTATAGTGAAAGCTGATTGCAAACTGGTGGAAGAAATAAACAACGGAAAACTTTTTTCCAACAGCATCAGCGCCCAGTTCAATGGCGGCGGCCCGGCTCAGGCCACCACCTCTCTCTACAAAATAGAGACCGGACTTTTGGTCTTTAACAACGTGATCCCAGTGCAGGTATCAGGCCAAAAAGGCGATATGGTAACCCGGAAAATTTCCATTACCAACACCCGCCAAGGCCCCATTAGCAGCTTGGTCATATCCGACCAGCACCAGGATGGTATTATCCTCGAAGTAGTGGGCGTAGGCGGCAACAATGTGTCCAATACCTTTTTTGCAGCCACTATTCCGGGCTCCTATTTTAAAAACTTTGGCGATGGAGATGAACTGCTCGAGGTTAATGAAACCATAGAAATTACCCAAAAAATTACCATAACCCGTTGTGCAACGTCCTCAACAACCATTCAGTCCCAAATTTCAGCAACCTGGGGCTGTGACGCACAACCATGCCAGTTAGCTTCCACTTTTGCAGAAACGGTTATTTTGCCTACCACACAAAACCCAGCTCTTCGGTTTGTGCCCAAATATACTTTCCCCTTGGACCAATGCGGCGAAGAAGGGGCGACACAGGAATACCTCATCATCAATGATGGCCCTGTGGAAGCCACCAGCGTTACCTCTTTCATCCTGAGTCAGGATACATTGGTGCTTGGCATTGATCCCAACTCCTTTGAGTACAATGCCGGATCTGGCTGGGTAGGGGTGACAGGCGTTACGGGCCGTGAACAACTGCTGTCTTTCTGCAATAAGACCTATTTGAAATTGGCCGTTGCCAAACTGCCAGGCGTCATGCCGGGTGACACCCTTAAGGTGCGCTTCAAAACCTATTTCTGCGCTGCGGCCTGTTACCCAAGGGTATCCTTCCTGAGCGCCGCATACCAATATCCGAAGGCTTGCCCCGAAACAGAACTCATCAGTGGCAATTTCAATTTTGTCCCTACTCCTGATCAATATTCCGTAAAATCACAAACGGAATACAAATTTGGCGGTTGTATGGCCAATGGAGGCGTGTATGATTTCACCTGGTGGATCAAATCACAGCGGCACACCCGCGATACAGGATACCTGCATGTTTATTTTGACCTGCCCTGGGGTATTTTTTGGAATGATTGCCCAATGGTAGTGGATGGGAAAACGCCCGAAGTACAGATCACGGAGGTGCAAGATCAGTACTCCACTGTGCATTTGACCTTCAAACTCCCCTTCTCCGCGGATTCCGTGGGCGGCCAATACTGCCTGAGGTACAGCTGTGAAGGAGAAGTAAAATGCGGCCAGGAGATACCCAATGTACCCCCTCGCGGAGCCAGTTACAATGTATTTGCACTGCCCCCGGATTGTGAAGGCTGTGACCTGAGTATCAATGCCGTGGTTGGTTTTGGCACCCAAAAAACAACGCGCCGTGAGTGCATTATCTCCTATTGTGACAAATATGTTGTAGTTGGAGAACAATGCCCGGGCGGTGGTGGCGGCGGCGGAGGTGGCGGCGCAGGAGGCTTGGCTGTGGTCACTTTTAACACTTACCGCACCAATGTCGGCCTGCAAGACGACAATGATGACCGCAAAGCGGACAGCAATCAGGCAGCCAAGGCTCCTCAGGTACGCTTAGATCGCTTTATGGTGGGCGATACCATGCGCTCCGAAATGAAGTTTGCCGTCATTGAAGGCTCCTTCAAAAAGGTGGGCTTCCGCGTATTCAATGAATCCTGGCAAAGTGATTTTGGCAATCAGGACGGTGATTCGTATAATTTCCTGCCGGGCCCGCTTGGCTTTTTCAATTATGACACCCTGCTCTTTATCAGGGCATCCGCAAAGTTTAAAATTGCAGCTACAGGCCAAACCTACACCTGCCCAATTGGGGTACCAAAAGTGCGAAGCGACCGGCATACCTACACCTTTGCCTCCCCCAATGTAAGACCCACTCAGGCAGAAGATATCATCTTGAACATGTTTGATGAGTACACCTTTGATATGGATACATTGGCCAAAACCGGTTGTGTGCCCGATGGATTAACGCTGGTACAAGGGGATTCTCTTTTCTTCGAGTCGGACTCCAAGTTCGCTATGAACTTTACCCCTCCGGGTGGATCCGCTCCACCACTGATCAATTTCCGCACCAGCATTTGCACGCAGGATCAGGTGTACAATTGGAAACTTAAAGAGTGCTACCCTGCGCTGCTGCGCCAATATACTGGCTATTTAGAAAACATCAGCTACCCTACATTCAACCTCAAGCCCTGCGATCCTGCGGAAGAACTGTCACCATTTGGCTATAATTTGCGCTTGGCACGGGGCAATTTGTTCCCGTTTGAGGTAAGGCCTATTACGCGACTGACGGGATTTACCCATACCCTGCCCAATGTAGTACCTTTGATAGAGGCCCGGATGAAATACCTTCAGTTACAGGAGGATGTCCAATTGCTCTCTGATGTAAAAGTGGATGCCACTACATCGGGCAGTAGCATAAGCCTTGATTTTTCTCCCTTCTTCAATCCACTTTTGGATGAAGGCTGGCGCCTGGAAACTAACCTGAAATTTGGCGCAAACTGTGACATTACCGGCGATTTAGAAGCCGTGAGTACCGTTTCAGTCAATTATGCCAATATGTGCCTGCGTGTCAAAGACAAAAAACTGGATCATACTTATATAGAGAAAAACCCAAATGGCTACATTGATGCCAGGCCAAAACTTAACCTGACTCCGGATAACACACAGGTATTCTTGCCCGGCAGCAGCTTTGAATTAGATTTTAACATCAAAAATAACGCCCAGTTTGAAGCACCAAACGGATGGGTAGTCATTGATGATGGAGGAGCACTTACGGACATCAAACTCATTTACCTGCCATCTTTGCAGGAAGTCCCCAAAATCGGGAACGTCTATCAGTTAGGCAAACTGGCCGATTTTTCCCAAACCGATTTCCGACTGACCGCTATTAACCGCTCTTGCGATGTTGTGACCTTGATCTTGCGCTATGGTTGGGACTGCAACTCGGTAAGCAACCCGGGCGGCACTTGTGGCGCTTTTGAAAAAGAAATCAAACTTCGCCCACAATCGCCTGAATTAGAATTAGTTGTAACAGCACAGCCTGACCAGATACCTATGTGCGTACCCTCTGATTTCTTTGAATTCGAGGTATATAATGCAAACGAAGGTACTGCCAGCAATGTGGAAGCCAGTATAAAACTGCCGCCGGGGCTGCGCATCATTCCGGGCACCTCGCAGCTGTCCTTCCCCTCCGGTAGCGGATGGGTCAACCTGCCAGAACCCACCAATGTCAGCGGATCAACCGTTTATGTTTGGGAGCCCGGAAAAACATCACCAGTATTGGCGACTGACGGCCTTGTCGGGGTCAGCAATGCCCCTAAAAACACCTTGAAAATTCGCTTTAAAGTAGAGGCTACCTGCGGTTTTGTATCCAACAGCCAGATCG
>CAZIKN010000179.1:0-8721 GCA_964539805.1 uncultured Saprospiraceae bacterium
CCCCGTATATTTCTTTATGGCTTCTCTATCAACATTATCTTGTTTCATTTGCTGCGCCATTTTTCTTTGCTCTTCTTTTCTTGCATCAGCCTTTGCCTTTTCAAGTCTCAATCTATCTTCGGTCTCTCTCAAACCAGCATAATCGTAAGCATCTATTTCTTCTTGCGACCAAGTTTGAATATTTGCTTGTTCAAACGCACTCCTTAATCCGGCATCGTCAATTTCTTCTGGAATGACTTCGAGGGTTTCCGCTTCCTTGATGAAAAAGACCCACTTCTCAACAAGAGTTTTTAAATCTTTTCTTTCAATATTGAATTTCGGAAGTTCTATGAAATTAAATTCCATGTCTTCCATAATCTGTTCGCCTGTCTCGACATCCAAAATTCGGTGTCGGCAGATATATTTTGGATTCTTTGAAATTGCAAAATCCAAAATCCCAATAAAAATAGTAGGATTCAACTTATCGTAAAACTCGCCCCTGTCAATCTGGCTGACGTAGCCTTGTGAAGTATAGTACAATACTCGTTTGCTGAAACCCAAAGCATCGGCTACTTGCATTTCGACGATAAACTCACGACCGCTTTGGTCTTTTGCCTTTACGTCAATGATGGTTGCCTTCCCGTCACGGAATTTTGGAAGTTGGTACGGGTTCAGTATGGTCACATCCGTGATTTTATGCTTCTCCTCGAAGTCAAGAATAGCATTCAAAAAGGAAATGAGTACCTCCTGTTTGTTTTCGTTGCCGAAGATTTTTCGGAAGGCGATATCGTTTTTAACGTCTGCGAATTTCATATGAAACAATTTGGTGCAAAAATACGAAAATCGCTTTGCCCTCGGATTTTATTTCCGTCAATTTTTTGAGCATCAACCAAGCACCCCTTCTTACCCGTAACTGACGACTGAGTAAAAATCCGCATTCCATATAAGTAGCCGATTTTTCACTTATCACGCATTGCGTGTATGCTGCATACCTGTACCAAAAATCCCCTGACCGCGCTGGGCGCGCAGTCAGGGGATTTTTACGGGAATGAGGCTCGTTTGAGTAAGCGATCATGTGGGGTTGGCCGTTTGCTGATGTAAATATATACCAATAAATCGAATTTTTGTTATCTTTTGCGGCATAAAGAGGCATCCCGTCAATAGACTTGCCTAAAAACCGAAGTTCCGCCATTCTTCCGCCCGTTTTCGGCATTCGTCAAATTTTAGGTCATTCAACATGATAAAAAGTTGGCATTTTTGCTTCCAAATTCATCAATCCTTGTAAACCGCATCAACCCTAATCAACCCATCATCAACCCTCATCAACAAAAATTATGAACACCATTATTATAGAAGATGAAAACCTCACGGCGCAACGCTTGGAGGGCATGCTCAAAAAATACGACAGCAACATTAAGGTACTGGCTATATTGCCGTCAGTTGCCGAATCCATACAATGGCTGCGAAAGAACGATAGTCCTGATCTTGTTTTTATGGATATTCATTTGGAGGACGACCTGTGCTTCAAGATTTTCGAGTATGCGCCACTCCTTTCGCCCGTCATTTTCACTACGGCTTATGATGATTACATGGTAAAGGCATTCAAAGTCAATAGTATAGACTATCTGCTTAAACCGGTCAACTATGTGGAACTTATTGCCGCATTGGACAAATACAAAGCCCTCAAGGCACAGTTTTCAAAACCAGATTTTGATACTTTGCTTCAGTATATCGGTGCCAGTTCAAAGCAGCCGGAATACAAAACGCGTTTTATGATCACGGTTGGCACCAAGATCCGCAGCATTGAGGTTAGCGAAATTGCGTATTTTTATGCTGATGAAAAGATCACCTTTATGGTTACCAAAGAAGGCCAAACCCTTCCCATAGATTTTAGTCTGGACAAGTTATCCAGCTTCCTTGATCCCAAGGTGTTTTTCCGCATCAGCAGGCAGTTTTTGGTCAGTTTTGGGGCCATTCAAACCGTTCATACCCACTTCAAAGGGAAGCTCAAATTGGATGTTCAGCCCAAATCAAAATCGGATGTTTTTGTAAGTGGTGATCGCATGACGGATTTCAAGGAGTGGTTGGGAAAATAACAGGGCAATTCATCACCTGTTTTTCGGCATTCATCCCTAAACTTTTGCGTTCACATCCTGTAAGCCCACACTTTTGTCCGGTAAACAAAAACAACAATGACGATGACAAAAGTTATGAAAAAATTTCTTTTTTGTGTATTCATGTGGGGCGTTTCAGGTCAGATGCTTTCGGCCCAAAAAACCTTGCCCCCCAGCCTCCAACCTTATGCTCCGAATTGGCATCACAGTATTGTAAAATTTATGCAACGTATGGGTTATCAAATGCCAACAATGCATAATGACTTAGTGGGAAGTGCCGGCGTTCAAGACCGATCTGCTTTTTTGCAGTTGGATTCTACCAAGACTTTTTACGCTTATGATGTGCCATTTCCCGGCGACTCTACGCCTCTTTTTCGAAGTAAGTATCGTTACGAGCCGCTCAATATCAAGATTGAGTTAAATGAACAGTTTGAAAACGGCAGCTGGTTAACATTGAATCGGAGCACGGTGCGGAGCGATGATTTGGGCCGCGATGTGGAAATAACCGCAGAGGCGTACGATCAGCCGACAAAAGACTTCACGCCCGACTCTCGCTTATTGGTCTATCCTCGCGGCAGTTCCAAAAACTTGTTTGACTCTGTTTTTACCTATCGCTGGGACCCTCAAGCACAGGACTGGGTCATGATTTTCACTATTTTGAATCAATATAGCCCCAATGATCGCCTTTTGGAGAGCCGCTCGCTGTTGGATGTATTTGGACAACCTGTATGGTTTAAGGACAAATATATTTATGATGCTAATGGCGACAATATCAGGGTGGAGTCATTTGGCCTTTTGGATGGTTTTGAAATCATGACCTCCAAAGTAGAGATCAGGTATAACCAGAACCAACCGGTGGAAACCATAGCCTATGCCGTTAATGAAATGGGCGAGTTTGAGCCACAAAGCCGTATTACCCGCTCTTTTGTGCTGACCGACCGGGAAAAGCAGGTGAACAGTTATGAATGGGATCTGGAAAACAACGATTGGTTTCAGACAGAAGGCGTCACATACGATTACGACAACGAAAGAAGGGTTATCCAAAAAGAAACTACTTTTTACCACAAGGAGGACCCGGAAGAACGTGAACGTTTTACTTATGCCTACAAGCAGGGAGAAAACCTGGCACTCGAATCCTCTTTTGTCTGGATAGACAACGATTTTATCCTTACCGATCGCAAATACTACTATTATCGTGGCGCGGCCTCGGCCAAAGGATCTGAAAGTAATTTGCCGCTCACCCTGCTTCCAAACCCGACCATAGGTCATGCTCAGCTCCAGCTCAATGAACCGGCGGTCATCAATATTTACAACACCAATGGCGACCTGATCAGCAGCGGTATGTATCAGCCCAACGCCACTTTGCTGCTCTATGATCTGCCTAATGGCCTATACTTCATCACCGCCCGAACCGAAAAAGAAATGTTTTCGGGCAGATTGGTGAAGATTTGATGATGAATGAGGTTTAGGAAGGCGGCAAAGTTGTCCGGTTTCGCTTCGTTTATATTTTGTTTGGGGTGGTTTAGAAGGACTTGATTATGTGCTTGCAACTGCGACCGACGGCTCGTTCAAAACCACCCGATTCCAGGTATGTCTAAACCGGATAAACCCTCCTAAACCCAATAAACCTTTTCTAAAATTTATAGCTATGTTACAAAAACACCTTATGCTGCTCCTTGCAGCACTTGTCATCGGTTTGGCTGCCTGTGAAAAAGACCCTGTCGAACCAGGCCCGGCCCCTATAAACCAACAACCCAACCCAGTGCCCTCAAATGCACTTATCAAACAGATCAAATGGTCAGGAAATGATCACTTGACTGCCACTTATGACGATAAAAATCGCTTAAAACAATGGCGCAGCCAATGGCAATATGTACAAGAAGATTCGACAAAGATCCGCAGTATTGTGTATGATTTCCAATATGATGCACAGGGTAAAGTGATCCAAATCGCCTATACCAATGGCTTTAAGGTCAATGTATTGTACAATGACCAATTGGTAGAAAAAGCACAGGAACTGTTTCCGGGCGGTGCGGTGATGAACGATTTTACTTACCTGTACAACAACAAACGTATCGTTGGTATCATCCGAAAAATAGCCAATTCCATCGGAGGCGGCTTTACCACTTACAAGTACGAATTTGGCTACGATAACAAAGGTAATCTGAATCAAATCCAAACTTTTGAACTACAGATGCAGCCCGTAAATGGAAATCCGTACAAATTGCTGGAAACCACTTCATACAGCGACTTTGACGAAAAGGTAAATCCTAACCACTGGCAATTGCAGTTTCCATATTTGCCGCAAGTGCGCTGGCAATTCAACAACCCGCGCCGCAAGGAAGTGAAAATCGAAGGCGGTTCAACCTTGGCAACCACCTACGCATACACATACAACGCACAGGGCTTGCCCACAGAGCAGCGTGAAACGGTGAACGGAACTACCAAAACGGCGAAAATCTCGTATTGAACAATTGGCGGGATATGGGCATCAAACCATTTTTGGGGCTTGTATCCCGCCCCATTATCCATCATCATGTTTTATACCACGCTTTGTACGCTGGCCTATGCTGGCATCTATCTTTGCAAAAAAATGAACCTAAAAGAATGGCTCTGGGCGATACCCCAAAAAGTGGCTCTCCTATTCCTGCTTTTGGTAGGTCTTTGTTTGGCCAATAGCGCATCTGCCCAAAAAAACCTGCGCATAGCCTACTTTGGTGAGACCGTGACGCACTATGGCCTGCGCAGCGGCGCGGAGTACACCTTACACCGCAATGAAAAAAGCAAGCCCGGCGGTCATGTTGCCTTCAACGACTTGTACTTTGGGATTACACTTACGGCTTACCGACATCCACACAACCACATCGGCCTGATCCTGGCACCCGAGCTGGGCTGGCGGCATACCGGCCGGCGGGGTGGCATCGTGCAGGCGGCCATTTCGCCGGGCTTGTTCCGATCATTTTACGAAGGCAAAACCTGGCAGACGGGCGAAAACGATCAGCTTGATCGCGTGCGCCTTGCCGGTCAATGGGGGTTTTTGCCGGGCGTATCAGTGGGGTTTGGGCATAGACTTGGCAGGTCTTTGAGACCTGCCAAGTCTGGTGACGAAGCGCCCTTATCAGGGTACTGCAACCTGCACTACCTCAGGCAGTATCCCTACAACCACTCGTTCCTAAATCGCTTTGCCTTGGAACTGGGAGTCCTTAAAAAACTGAACACCAAAAATTGATTGCTATGAAACGTTATACCATTTTTATTGCCCTTGCAGCTCTTTTCAGTCTCTTTGCCTGCACCAAACCCACACAACCCGTCTCCGACAACCTGCGCTTGCGTCATAAAGGGGCCGACATGCCCATCTGGGTACGCGGCAACATGGACAGCCGTAAGATTGTACTTTACCTGCACGGCGGCCCCGGCGAGTGCGCAATGTGCCTGCGCGACTATTTTGCACCAGTGGAAGAAAAAGTGGCGGTTGCCTACTGGGATCAACGCATCGCGGGTTCTGCTTCGGGTAATGCCGATCCAGCTACGCTGACATACCCACAGTTTGCCGATGACCTGCGCATGGCCGTTCTACTCCTCAAACAGCAATATCCCGATGCCAAAATATATTTATTCGGGCACAGTTTCGGGGTGGAAATGGCCTGGCAGTTCCTCACAACGGGCGATAATCAGCAATTGGTGAGCGGGTTTGTGGCCATGAACGGCACATTTTCTACCTTCGACTGGCTCAAAAGCGTGCAAAAATGGATCATAGAGCAGGCGAAAACCCAAAACGATGCAGAAGCGGAGCAGTACATGAAAAACATACAACTCACCCGCGACAACATGGCCTCCGTAGTACAATGGGGCGAATGGTATTCGCGGATGTTCCGCCTCGGTGCCAATCCGGTGTGGCCCAGCGACGACAAAGGGTACAAACGCAAACTGTGGTTTGCCACGCCGCACTCGAAACCCAGCCAAATGACCAACACGGCCCAATACGACGATTACTACGCCCGCGAAATTTTCACCTTCAATCGCCGCGATCTGTTGAAAAATGTGCGTATCCCCGTAGCCCTGTTTTGGGGTGCAAAGGATGGCATCATGCCCATCGCCCATGCCTACGAGACTCGCGAACTGCTCAGCGTGCCGACGAACATTATTCGTTTTGACAATTCTTGGCACACGGCCTTTCATACCGAACAGGAAAAGTTTGCGATGGAGTTGTTACGATTTATGGAGCAGTATTGAGGGGCTTACAGACAATCCTGATTTTATAACAATTTTTTCTATGAAACACAAAACAGTATTATTAGCGACATTATTTGCGATATGCTTTATCGCCTGCAAAACACCCCAACTCGAACTCAACCCCGAACTGAACCATATAAAAGCGCTGACCGTCAAAGGCCGCAATGGACTACAAATTGGTCAGATTATCCGTTTTGGCGAGTACAAAACAGACAAGGTTCGGCGTGGTTGGACAGGAAGTTATGACGTTCCCTTTATCACCCGCTTCTCAGGTGCAAAAGAAAAACTGAGTTTTACCCAATTTGGCCCGGAAAAAGCTAAAGCAGAAGTGGCCTGTGTCAGCCGTTTTAGATCAGTAGAACTACCTTGGATTAACGATTTTTTCCAATTGCCGCTGGTGTACAAAAACTACTTTGCCGGTCATATTGCCTTAGACCATTCCAACTGGGCTTTTATCCTGCATAATCCTAACGGTGATTTTGCCCGCCTGCGCGAATCAGCAGGATATGCCCAAAATGGTCAGCGACGTATTGATATTACCGCCATCCGGGGCTTGAAAGGACAACCCGACTGGATGAAACGCCTCACCGTGTTCGGCCATGAATTCAGCATAAACGGAAAGGTGGTCGGTGCCGTATCCACCGTAAACCGGGGAGAAGTGTGGATTGATGAGTCCCTCGATACGGAGAACAAAACGATCATCGCAGCACTTTCTACGGGCATTTTGTTGCGTCGGGATGTGGAAGAAGCAGTGGCGAACTGAGTTTTAAATGAAAAGGATAAATATTTAAATAAATATAAATTTATATGAAAATTTTGGTTTTAAATCTTTTGCTATGGTGTATTTTTTTTGCACCCGCTTGCGGGGCTCAGGCTAAACGCCAGCCTGCTGTGGAGAATCTCGTCAGTACACAACTAGACACCAGCGCAACCGAAGAGGTGCGCCAATACAACACATTGGTCGAAATGCTGTATGACGTACGGTTGACACATGCTCAGCGCGCCCAATTGCGCCCTTTTGTGGATCAGTATCGTCTGGATAAAGGCCAAAAGCGTCAGGTTTTTGACAATTGCCTCGAATTTTATCGGCAAATGATGATGAAAGCAACAGAAGAACGCACCGCGTATTGCCGTCAGATCATGCCTGTGAGCCTTTTGGAGCAATGGAAATTGGCTAAAACCGGTGATGCGGAGGCGCGCCTGATGCTTGACATTTACTACGCGGCCCACCCGCCGCTGGCACTGGGCACACCCCACCTAACCCGCGACATTGTGGATGCACTAATGGAATTTGACCATTTTTTCAATACCGATGTAAAAGGCTTAACAACTGGCCCCATAGATGTCGCTTATCGCGAAAAAATGTATCAGGAGGCCATAAACAAGTGGAAAACATTGGATAAAAACGGACAAGAAGAAATGTTCAAATCAGCAGCCAATGTCAGTATGCTCCGCTTAAAATGGGAGCATTCCGGCCCCGAAGACCGCCTGCTCATCAAAGCCCGCGCTGTAGGGGAACAAAACCTCTCGGCTTCCGAGCGAAAACAACTGGCCCAAATACAGCAACTACAAATGATGCAAATGCAACAAATGCAGGCTCAATTGGGCTCTTTACAGCAACAACAATGGCAAATGCTGGGCAATGAACTGCAGTATATGCGTCAGAACCAGCAAACCATTATGGGCAACGGTACCTACTATAACCAGAGCCTTCGCCGGTGGGAACAGCACGGCGGTGTGGTGACAGAGTTTCATTAACACTATAAAAAATGTATAAATCACTTTTCATTATCGCAATCATCGCCCTTGCAATTTCCTGTAAATCAGTGCAAAAGTGCGAAGAGCACCTTAATCCCGCCTGTATCTGCACCGAGCAATACGAACCGGTTTGTGGCTGTAACGGCAAAACCTATGGCAATGCCTGTATGGCCCAATGTGCAGGAATTACCCAATTTACCAAGGGCGAATGCCCAAATAAAAATTCAAGCCCGAAATTGACTGGTACTTCCTGGAATTTACACACCTTTGCTGTCGGCCCTAACCCACAATCCCTGCCAAAGGAAGTGCAGATCACAGCCACATTTGACCAAGAGCGCATCAGCGGCAAAGGCGGCTGCAATAATTATGGCGGTGCCTATTCAACGGGTGACAAAAGCAGCCTTAGCATATCGGGTATCATAAGCACCAAAATGTTCTGCGACATGGCCATGAAATGGGAAACTATGTACTTTTCGATGCTGGAGAAAAGCCGATTCTACCGCTTAGAAGGCGATACATTGGAAATTGATTGTGGTGATATGGGCGTTTTGATTTTTATACCAGGATTTGAGTGATGTTGAAGATTTACAGGATTGATTTACCTGATTTTTAAAGATTTACAGACGCGAGTGATTCA
>CAZIKN010000180.1:0-8504 GCA_964539805.1 uncultured Saprospiraceae bacterium
CACCCACGGTATCAGATAATTGCTCGGGTGCGAGCGCGATGCACGTCAGCGGCGGCACCAGCGGTTCCTCGTTTAATAAAGGTGTAAATACCATACAATGGAAAGCCACGGACGGGGCCAATAACACCCGAACCTGTGCCTTTACCATCACGGTGAATGATACCCAGGCCCCCACGATCACTTGCCCGGTCAACATCACGGCCAACACGGGCGCGGGTACCTGCGCAGCCACCGTAAACTTCAACAATGCCACGGCCACGGACAACTGCACGCCGCCGCCCACGGTGGCCCAAACAGGTGGCCAGGCCAGCGGCTCCTCCTTCCCCAAAGGAATGCACACGATCACTTTCCGTGCCACAGATGGAGTAGGACTGACCAAGACCTGCAGCTTCCGCATCACGGTAGTGGACAATGTGCTGCCCACCATCACATGCCCGTCCAACATCGTGAAGATCACGGACAACAACCTGTGCAGCGCCGTCACCAACTATACGGTCACGGGCGCGGACAACTGTACATCGGTGAGTGTATCGCGGGCGAGCGGCCTTAACAGCGGCGCGGCTTTCCCCAAGGGAATCAACACAGTGGTATGGCGGGCCACTGACCTGGCGGGCAACAGCACGCTGTGCTCCTTCACGGTGACGGTAAACGATGCACAGTTGCCCAGCATCACTTGCCCCGCAAGCATCAGCACGAACACGACCACGGGACAGTGCAGTAAGGTAGTAAACTACACAACACCCACGTACACAGACAATTGCGCAGGTGGCAGCATCAGCCTGTTCAGCGGTCTGGCCAGCGGTTCAGTGTTCCCAACGGGTGTCAGCACAGTCATCTGGCGCGCTTTTGACAATTCGGCCAACAGTGCCGACTGCGCCTTCACGGTGACGGTGACGGACAACGAACTGCCCGTGGTGACCTGTCCCCCATCGGCCACGGTAGCTGGCAGCGGAAGCCCCTGCGGCTTCCCGGCCAGCCAGCTCAGCCCCGCCACGGCCTCTGACAACTGTGCGGTGACGAGCCTGACGAGCAATGCGCCCACCACCCTGCCCGCTGGCCCAACCACCATCACCTGGACGGCCAAGGACGCAGCGAACAACCAGAAAACCTGTGCCTACACGGTGACGGTGAACTGCGGCGCAAGCGCAGGTGCGAAGGATGAAGATAGGGATGAAGTAGGAGGTATGAAGGATAAAGAGAGGTATGAAGTAAGAGGTATGAAGGATGATGCCGAGCGCGAGTCAACTCATAACTCATCGCTCATCACTCATCATTTATCATTATCGCCAAATCCCGCCAGCGACATCGTGGTTGTCACGCTGTCAAATCAACAAATCAACAACAAGTCAAATCAACAACCCTCGGCATCAAATCAACAAATCAACAATAAGTCAAATCAACATCTCTCAGGGTCAAATCAACAGCTGACCATCTATGATGCGCAAGGGTGTTTGGTTTGGGAGCATCAAGTACCAGCTGGCGAGCAAAACCTGAGTTTGGATCTCACGAATTGGATATCGGGCATTTATTATGTAGTATTGAAGCATAATGACGTGGTTATGACAAAACGCTTGGTAATAGCCGATCACTAATTTTGGAATTGAACGCAATAGGGGTTAGGCTTTTGGGCAGATGATGAGTTCCAAAGTTTTAATATCCGAAACTAAATCCCCGTCTGTGGCAACATGGGCGGGGATTTTTGCAATACCCTCTAATAGACCTGATACTATATGGTGCCGCAAAGCGCTGTAAAATCTGCGAAAATCTGTGTTGGTATCGCCATCTGTGTCATCTGTGTTCCGCCATCTGTGTTCCGCCATGTACTTTTGCAGAAAGTCTGTACGTCGGGAATTGGCCCTGTGGCGTACAATATACATCAAATTTGAAAAATGTTATTACGAAAAACCCTGCTTATCTGTGTTTTAGTATTTACAGAAGCCTTGTTTGCCCAGACAAACCTTCCATTGGCGGACTCACTAAAACTGTGGTTGAACACGTCACAGCAGTTATATGACCGAGGTGATTATGCCCAAAGTGCGGCATTTTCCCTAAAGTGTATTGAAGCAGCAGAAAAGTCCAATATACCGGGCATAATGGGTAAAGCATACCATTGTTTGGCCCGTGGGGCCTTTCAGTTGCAGGATTTTGATAAAGGTTTGGAATATGCCCGCGCCAGCCTGAAGCTGAGCCAACAGGAACAAAACAATAGTGGTATAGGCAATGCTTTTAATGTAATGGCTACATTGATGCTGGCCACCAACCAGTTGGACTCTGCTTACCGATATGGCGAGCAGGCCGTATTGCACTACACACAAGCCGGCGACCTCAAAAGCGCGGCAGTGGCCAATACCAAAATGGGCCATGTTTTTAACATTCGCGGCGAGTATGAGAAGGCCGCGCCCTATTATCTTCGCAGTTACGAAATGGCCAGACAGGACACCCTTTCCACGGCATTTATGACCGCCAATTTGTGTTTGGCGAGCAATTACATTTACCGAAAAAAAACAGCCGAAGCATTGGACTACACCCTAAAGGCATACCAAATAGCCCAGCACTTGGGCATGTTCTATGAGCAAAGTACGGCGCTACATTATTTATCGGGCATTTATGAACAAAAAGGCGACTACCTCAGCGCCTTGAAATACCAGCGACAGTACACAGAAGTACGCGATTCGGTGATGAAAGGGGAGCGGGTGCGGCAGGTAAAACAATTGGAGGCCGAGTATGAAGCGGTCAAAAAAGAAAATGCCATCCAGTCCCTGGAGAAAGAAAAACTGCGGCAGCGGGTCATCATTTGGGCGGGCCTCGCCATATTGGCCCTTTTGTTTTTTAGTGCCCTCCAAATTTACAGCTCATATCGCAGGCGTACCATAGAACTGCGCGCCGAATCTTTGGAACGCGAGCGCCTGAATGAGATGGACGCTTTCAAGTCTCGTTTTTTTACCAATATATCCCACGAGTTCCGCACCCCCCTGACGGTCATCCTCGGTATGGCCGGACAACTGCAAAACCGTTTTGATCTCAGTGCCGGGACGGATAAAGAAGTGGCGCGCATGGCTGCGCTAATCCGACGAAACGGGGAGCATCTGTTGCGCCTTATCAGCCAAATTCTTGATCTGGCAAAATTAGAATCTAACACCCTGAAATTGAATTACCAGCAGGGCGACATGTCCTTCTTTCTACCCTATTTGGCAGAAAGCCTACGCTCCCTGGCTGATGATCGCGGCGTGGCATTACACGTGCAAACGCCCGAAACACCCGTTTGGATGGACTACGACCCGGAGCGTTTGCGGCAGGTGGTACATAACCTGATGTCCAATGCCATCAAGTTTACGCCTGAGGGCGGCGAGGTTCGGCTGCGCATCACCGAAACAGCTGCTTCCCTGAAATTCGTCGTTTCCGATACGGGCACAGGCATTGCACCTGATGAGTTACCCTTTGTTTTTGATCGTTTTTACCAAGCTTCAAACAACAAAAAAGTAACGGCGGGTGGCTCCGGCATAGGTCTGTCGCTGACGCGTGAACTGGTGCGGGCCATGGGCGGCGAAATCACTGTGGCCAGCGAACCGGGCAAGGGTACGGCCTTTACTGTCGCATTGCCCATCCAAAACCACGCAGAAATTTGCGCAGAACCAACTTTTTCGACAACGCCTCCGGAGCATGCCGTGCCACCCATATCGCCACTCCCTGCTGAAAATGCCGATGAATTGCCTGCCCTGCTTATTATTGAAGATAATCCTGACGTGGCGGAATACCTGCGCCTCTGCCTCCAAGGCCAATACCAGATAGCACAGGCTGCCAACGGGCGCGAGGGTATTGAAAAGGCTTTTGAAACCGTACCTGATTTGATTATCAGCGATGTTATGATGCCCGAAAAGGATGGCTTGGAGGTGTGCGAAGCCTTGAAAAACGACGCACGCACAAGCCACATACCCATCATATTGCTCACCGCAAAAGCGGATTTGGAGAGCCGGCTGGCGGGCTTGCGGCGCGGAGCGGAGGTGTACCTGGCCAAACCATTTATGGAAGAAGAGTTGCGCATTACGGTAGCCAATTTGCTGGAAACCCGCCGAAAACTACAGGAAAAATACCGAAACACGGGCTTCGGCTTGCCGGCTGCCGAACAGGAAGCCGCCAAAGAACAGGTGCTTGGCTCTGTTTTTGATCTCGAAAATGATTTTCTGCAAAAAACGATGACTGTGATTGATGAAAACCTCGACAACGCTGAATTTGGCAACGCTGAACTGAGCAGAAGCATGCTGATGAGCGAATCGCAGTTGCACCGAAAAATCAAGGCGCTAACCAACCTGTCGCTCTCCGTTTTTATCCGTAGTGTCCGGTTGCGCCGGGGCAAAAGTTTGCTGCAAACTACGGACTTGAGCGTTTCGGAGATCGCTTATGCCGTTGGCTTCACCGATCCGGCCTATTTTTCCCGTACGTTTTCCGCCGAGTTCGGCATTGCGCCCACCGCCATTCGGAAAAAAGAAAACTGAAGCACGGCCCTATGGAATGATGCCATAATAATCCAAATCATTGCCAAAATACTACAAGTAGGTGTGGGGCCGGAACCCGTATTTTTGCTCCAAATTTAACATACCTGACAACATGAACTGGAACGACAAAATCGCCATCATTACCGGCGCCGGCACGGGCATCGGCAAAGCCACAAAAGAACTGCTCGAATCCAATGGCTGCCGCGTGTACAACCTCGACTTTACACAAACTGACGGCTCGCCGTATTTTATCCGCTGCGACGTGCGCGACCGCCACGCGGTCAAAGCGGCTGTGGATGAAGTCTTTAACCGCGAACAACGTATTGATTTTCTTTTTGCCAATGCGGGTATTCACCTTTTTGCCAACATGGAAGAAACAAGCGATGAAGAGTTCGACAATGTTCTGCAAACCAATATTGTAGGAACTTTTTATGCCATAAAGTCAGTGTTGCCCTATATGAAAGCGCAGCACAGAGGCAGCATCGTACTCATGGGTTCAGACCAGTCGTGGGTGGGCAAAGCACAAAGTTCCGTGTATGGCCTGACCAAAGGCGCTATTGGCCAACTGACCAAAAGCACGGCCATTGACTATGCACCTTACGGTATCCGCGTGAATTGTATTTGCCCCGGCACCATTGATACGCCGCTGCTACATAAGGCCGTAAAGCGTTATTCAGCGCTCAATGCTGCCGACGAGCTTGAGGTACTGCGTTCCTTGAATACGACCCAACCAATGGGGCGCATCGGCAGGCCGGAAGAAATAGCTGCCGTAGTCGCTTTCCTTTTGTCCGATGAAAACTCGTTTATGACCGGCAGTTTGGTGAGTGCCGACGGGGGATATATTTGCCAATAGGCGTAGGATCAAGTGTACAGTCAACACAAAGCGGTTTTGAGGCTACTCGCGCCTGTAAAGCTTTAAAAACCAGGTAAATCAATCCTGCTAATCTTCAAAAGCACTTAAATCCGAGTGTAAAAACACTCCTATGCAAGAATAATCCAAGTATTTGCCGGAATAGTGAAAGCCTTCCGGCGACTTCGGCCCCCATTTTTGTACCGGAAAACAAAGCGTATCTCTGATAGGGCGGGCAAGCCGCGACAGCACGGCATACCCGCCCTTTTCAGAGGGCTTTGGGGAACATTTCATTTTTCAAACTAAATTTTTTTCGGAGATGAAAAGCAACACAAATCAGTGTGGCGTTGCGCTACACCCTGGCAAAACTATGAACTTGACAAGCCTTTTTTCATGCATTTTGGCAATGTTGCGCATATTGCTCATAGGATTGTTTGCCCTTTGGGCCTTTACAGCATCGGCAGCCATTCGCTATGTAAAGGCGGGCGGCTCAGGCAATGGCTCCTCCTGGGCCAATGCTTCCGGGAATTTGCAGGCCATGATCAACGCGAGCACTACCGGTGATCAGGTTTGGGTAGCTGCCGGTACCTACAAACCCACCACCAGCACCGACCGAGATGTTTCGTTTGGAATGAAAAACGGCGTGGAAATCCTCGGCGGCTTTCCTGCTTCGGGCAATCCCGGCCTTGCGCAGCGGGACTGGAATGCCAATCCGACCATTTTGAGCGGCGACATCGGTACCGTAGGCGACAACAGCGACAATTCCTACAACGTCATATTAAACTATGAAAACGGCTTGACCAACAGTGCTGTGCTGGACGGATTTACCGTCACGGGTGGGAAAGGGGTACCTGGTTATCCTGAGAGCTGCGGTGGCGGGATGTTAAACCAAGGATCCTCCCCAACTATAAAAAACTGTACATTCAGTAACAATAAAACCAGCAGTTTTGGTGGTGGCATATACAACGACAACTCCTCCCCCACGGTAACCAACTGTATCTTTGAGGGCAATAATGCGGGTAGTGGTGGCGGGATGTACAATAGCATCTCCTCGGCTCCGGTGGTAACGAATTGTGTTTTCAGGAATAATTTTTCAAATGCCATCAATGGCGGCGGTGGCGCAATGGCCAACTATGCTGCGTCCCCTACACTGAGAAACTGCACGATGAGCGGCAATTCAGCACCCCAGGGTAACGCGATGAACAATAGCGGCTCTTCAAATGTGCGTATAACCAACTGCATCCTTTGGAATAATGGCAACGAAATTTTGAATACCTCCATCGGCACCAACACGACTACCGTCAACTACTCCATCGTGCAGGGCGGCTATGTAGGCACAGCCAACTCGGACGCCGATCCGCTTTTCGCCGATGCTGCCGGCGGCGACTTCCGCTTGTCGGCCTGTTCTCCGGCCATTGACGCGGGCAACGACGCAGATAATTTTGTATCGGAAGACCTTGACGGAAATCCACGGGAGTTCGAGGCTGTCCCCGGCGGACAGATGATTGACATGGGTGCTTATGAGTACCAAACAGCCATTTTCAGCGGCGTTTGGCATGTCAATGCCGCTGCGGCTACACCCGGCAGCGGCGTTAGTTGGGGCTGCCCGATGCGGGATTTGCAGCAAGCCCTCGCCGTTGCCACATCCGGCGACCAAATCTGGGTAGCCGCCGGTACCTACAAACCCACCGCCGGTACCGACCGCAGTATTTCATTTGTCATGAAAAACGGCGTGGAAATCCTCGGTGGCTTCCCGGCCACGGGCAATCCGGGCCTCGCCGAACGCGACTGGACGGCGAACCCGACTATTTTAAGCGGCGACATCGGTACCGCAGGCAACAACAGCGACAACAGTTACCACGTCATTCTAAACTATGAAAACGGGCTGGACAACAGCGCCGTTCTGGACGGATTTACCATCACAGGGGGGTATAATACCGATAAAAGTTTTCCGGACTATCTGGGTGGCGGGATATCCAACTTTTCCTCTTCCCCTCTGGTGCGGAACTGCACCTTTAGCAACAACACAGCCATCATCGGCGGCGGGATATCCAATTTTTATGCTTCTGCAACAGTGGAGGACTGTATCTTTTACAACAATTCGGGGCACTCCGGTGGCGGGATATCCAACTTTTTCTACTCCCCTTTGGTTTCAAATTGTATCTTTTATGACAACTCGGCAAGCTACGGCGGCGGCGGTATTTATAATGCCAACGGCACCCCTATACTGACCAATTGTACCTCAAGCAATAATTCATCGGCGAACAGTGGTGGCGGGATACTCAGTGAGAATGCCGCCGCTGTTATTACTAATTGCATCGTCTGGGGCAACAGTAGTGGAATCAGGAGTTATCTCGTAGATGCAACCGTAACCTACACAATTGATCAGGACGGACACCCGGGCACCGGAAACCTGGATATAGACCCGCTTTTCGCAGATGCTGCCAACGGCGACTTTCGTTTGCTTGCCTGCTCGCCCGCCATAGACGCGGGCAACGACGTGGACAACAGCACCACCACCGATTTAGACGGCAATGACCGCAAGTACGAGGCCATCGGCGGCGGGCAGCTGATTGACATGGGGGCTTACGAGTACCAACAATCCGCCCCTGTGCCAGTGGCGACCTGCAAAAACTTCACAGCCGTGCTGAACCCGAACAGTGTCACTGTATCCGCCACCAACATTGACAACGGCAGCAGCAGTACTTGTGGCAATGTCGCATTGTCCATCAACGGGCAGCCTTCCATTTCTTACACCTGCAGCGACATCGGCCCCAACACGGTGATCCTGACGGCGTACTCCGCCCAAAGCAACCGCTCCGCCTCGTGCCAAACCACTTTGACGATACGTGACAACATTGCACCCAATATTACCTGCCCTGCCAACACTACGCTGGCCCTCGGCAGCAATTGCAGCGCCAGTTTGCCCGCCTACGCATTAACCTCAAAATCAGACAATTGCGCGGCATCAGGCAGCATAGGCGAGTCACAAAGCCCAATTGCGGGCAGCACTGGGAGCGGCCACAACACCGCCCAAACCGTAACCCTGACCGCCGATGACGGCAATGGGAACACGACGGCCTGCCAGTTCACGGTGACGCTGAAAGATGTGAGCAAACCCACCATTGGCTGCCCTGCCAATACCACGCTGGCCCTCGGCA
>CAZIKN010000181.1:0-8488 GCA_964539805.1 uncultured Saprospiraceae bacterium
ACTCCAAAATGCCCGTGGCGTCCACGCCATCAACATTTTCTTTGACCATTTTTTTGCGCACTAAGTACAGTTTCCATTTGCCGGGCTTTAGTTCTGCAATTTTGGAGGCCGTAAATTTGATCTCGGGATCTCGGATGTCCTGATAAATCTCCATTTTTACTGTTTCGCCATCACCAATGCGTTCCCACAGAAAAACAAGGACTTCTCCACGCTGAAGGCCCTCGCCTTTCCAGCGGAACAGCACGGGTTTTTTGACGGAAAGCGGCTCATTGGCGAACGAATACTCCTCAATGGCTTCCATGTTCATTTCAAATTGATACGCTTTGCCACTTTTGTCGGCCCAGTTGAAGCGCTGCTTGTTGAGGAAATCCATTGCCCCGGTTTTTTGGAACGTGAGCCCTTGATGGGGCTTTAGTGCCATGTCAAGGTTTTGGTATTTGATGCCATTTTTTGGGGCAGTAGCCTGCAAGTCAG
The DNA here is from genome assembly GCA_964539805.1 of uncultured Saprospiraceae bacterium. Taxonomy (GTDB): domain Bacteria; phylum Bacteroidota; class Bacteroidia; order Chitinophagales; family Saprospiraceae; genus M3007. The sequence goes on from CAZIKN010000181.1 coordinate 475, forward strand.
GACTGCCCTCCTTGTAGCTGGCTTCTGCGCGAATTTGCTTGGTATCAGCCAAATAGCGCACGTAAACATCAATGGCGCGCTTGGGCTGGGGTACAGGCGTTGCGCAATGAAAAAATGCTAATGCAGTCAGAATTGAAAAAAAGATAAACTTCATATTGAGGTATAAATATCTTTGCCGCGCTTTATGCGGAAATAGGTTCCGAATTTGTTCGACAAAACCGGGGCAAAGTTCCATCAACTATAGCAAATCAACAACTTTGGGCAAAATCTTTCGCATACTCATCGGTTGCATTCACCCCTCAAAACGACGTGTTTACTCAATGGCGACTTTTTGCCCGGAAAACCCACGTAACTTCGAAGCACAAATCGCATGAAAAAAGTGCTGATTACGGATGATTGTCATCCATATTTAATGGAGGGACTTGGCGAGCTGGGATATGGCTGTGATTTTTTTCCGGACATAACTGCAGAGGAAACGTACCGCCTGATACCGGAATATCATGGTTTGATCATCAACAGTAAAATTTTGGTCAACCCGGATTTCATTGACCAGGCGGAAAAACTCAAATTTGTGGGGCGATTGGGCTCGGGTATGGAAATCGTGGATCGGCAATATGCTGCCAAAAGAGGCATCAAGGTTATAAGCAGTCCGGAGGGAAACCGCAATGCGGTGGCAGAACAAGCCCTGGGGATGCTGCTGGCGCTTGCCAATAATATTATAAAGTCTGATCGGGAAGTTCGGCAAAATATCTGGCTGCGTGAACAAAATCGCGGTTTTGAACTTTTGGGACGCAGCATCGGGATTATAGGCTATGGGCACACGGGGCGCAGTTTCGCGGAAAAGTTGAGTGGCTTGGGCATGCGTGTAATGGCCTATGACAAATATTTGCCCGGCGGATATGCGCAGGAACAGGCTTATGTTGAGGAACTTGAATTGAATACCCTATGCCAGAGCGCAGACATCATTAGTTTGCATTTACCTTTAACGCCTGAAACACGGCACTTTGTGACTTTGGAATTTATTGAAAAATGCCGCCCGGGATTTATTTTGATCAATACTTCACGGGGACATTGTGTAAAAACAGACGATTTGGTCATCAGTCTTGAGAATGGTAAAATCGGAGGAGCCTGCTTAGATGTTTTTGAAAATGAAAAACCGGCAAGCCGAAATGAAATGGAGAAAGAATGGTACGAAAGACTGCACCAATGCAAAAATGTAGTACTTACACCGCATATAGCGGGTTGGACCCACGAATCAAAACGGAGAATGGCGGAAGTGCTGGTGAAAAAAATAAGCGAGGAGGGTTTCACTGCCCACCATTTGGGTGAGCCACAACATTGAAATTCTGATATAGTAAATAATTAACTTATTACAAAGACTGTTTCATGCGCCTTTTTTGAGGGACATAAGCAGGACTACCAATTTTTTTAACCTTAATTCTATGGTACGTTTTTTACTCTCAACCTTTGTCTTGCTCCTTTGCTCAAAGGTAATGCTGGCCCAAACCGTCCTGACCGGCCAGGTTATTGATGAAGCAACCAAGGAAGCATTGATCGGAGCTTCGGTCAAAGTTACCAAGGGCGGTGAAACCGTTCGCGGTGCCATAACGGACTTCGATGGCAACTACCGTATTACGCTCGATCCGGGCAAATACGATGTGTCCGTGAGTTACACCGGATACCAAACCCAGCAACTCAGCGGGGTACAGGTCTTGTCCAACAACCTGAACAAGCAAGACTTTACGCTTTCACAAGGCGCCTTGCTCAATGAGGTGGTGATTACGGAATATAAAGTTCCGCTGATCAAACAGGATGAAACCTCCACCGGTCAGCAGCTCACCTCCGAGCAAATTGCCAAGATGCCCACCCGGAGCGTACAACAAATTGTTGCTACCACGGCGGGTACTACCTCTATTGATGGAGGAGACATCAACATCAAAGGCTCGCGCTCCAACGCCACCAACTACTACATTGATGGCATTCGCGTATCCGGCTCACCCCCACCTGTTCAGGACTTGGAACAATTACAGGTTATCACGGGCGGTCTTGGTGCCGAATATGGTGACGTGACGGGTGGTGTTATCTCGCTCATTACCAAAGGCCCTGCTGCTCAGTATCACGGTTCTGTAGAGATTGAAAACTCTCATGGCCTGGATCCTTACGGATGGTTGTTGGGTACTGCCAATGTGAGTGGCCCTATTCTTCGCAAGAAATTAGAAAATGGAGCCACCCGAACCATTGTAGGCTTTCGCCTTTCCGGTCAGTATTTGACCCAGAAAGACGACTCCCCTCCAGCGGTAGCCATTTATCGCCCAAAGGAAAGTGTTTTGAAAAACCTTTCTGAAAACCCGTTGAAACAGGAAAACGGTATCCTGATTAATTCTGCCGAGCAGCTTACCAACGATAGCGTTGAGACCATGAAGTACCGCCCCAACGAGGGTCGTCAGGATATTGACATCACAACTAAACTGGATTTTCGGATCACGGACAATATTGATTTCAGCGTCACTGGCACATACAAAAACACTGAAAATCAATTTACGCCCGATCCTCTTAACCAAGGCCGCCCCACCGCTCGCCTCCTGAATGCGCAGAACAACCCAACGCGCTACAGTGATCGTTATCGCGGTCTGGCTCGTTTCCGCCATCGCTTGGGCAGCAGTGATCCGTCAAAGGATGCCTCCAGCCGCTCCGTAAGCATTTCCAACGCCAGCTACCAAATCCAATTTGGCTATGAGCTGGAAAACGAAACGGAGTATGACCCACGCCACAAGGATCGTTTCTTTGATTATGGCTACATTGGCCGTTTTAATTTTATTGATTCTGCCATCATCAATGGCAATCCTTTGGATGGTTACGAGCATGTAGGTTATCTGCCCTATTTTGTTAATTTTGAGGCTGGCTACAAGGACGGAGAAAACAATGTGATCATTCCTAACCAGGGATTGAACAATTACAACAAATTTGCCAAAAACCTCACGGCTGAAAGCCCCGCAGAATACACCTCATACCGTTTCCGCAATGGTATTTTTGACCAGCAGTACAATGATGTTTGGGGCAATATGCATGGCAACATCAATCAGGTGTTCAACCGTTATAACAAAATAAGAACAGACCTGATTACCATCATGGCTTCCAGCAGCTTTGACCTGAAATTGGGAAGAACGGGTGTACACAACATCCAATTTGGTTTGATGAACGAGCAGCGCATCCAGCGTTCTTACACGCTCAATCCATTTGCCATTTGGAACTTGATGGAGCAAACAGCCAACCTCCATTTCAACGGTTTGGACACCTCCAAAATCATAGGCCAGTTGGAGACGCCACTGGGCTTCACGCCTCAGTATGCGCACCTGACTATTGATTTGCCAGATAACAAGTTCTACCGCGAGGTGCGCAAGGCACTGAATAATCGCGCCAATGACCAGTATGTAAATACGAATGAATTGGCCCCATCATTTTTCAATCTGGGTATGTTCTCTCCCCGCGAATTGACTGATTTCCAGATATTGGGCTACTATGGCTATGATCATACAGGAAAAGAAGTGGGCACCAACATCACCTTCAATGATTTCTTCAGGTCTCGTGATGCGGAAGGTATTCGTAACTTCCCGGTTGCTCCATTACAACCTTTGTATCAGGCGGCCTATTTCAAGGATAAGTTTACCTTCAACAAAATTATCTTTAGCTTGGGTATGCGCGTTGAACGTTTTGACTTGAATACCAAAGTGTTGCGCGATCAATACTCTTTGTATCAAATCAAAAATGCCCGTGATTATCATGCTGCCAATCCGGGTACCCGCCCGGCTAATGTCGGTGATGATTACAAAGTATATATCAAGAGCAATAATGACCCAACCGTTATCGGCTATCGCGATGGCGATGTGTGGTATGATAAAGAAGGCCGTCAAGCAAATGATGGTTTCGCGGTGTTTGGTTCAAGCCCGGTACAACCACTTTATGTAGATACCGTGAACGGTGATGATATTTTCAACCCAAATTTCAACCCTGATTTGTCCTTTGAAGATTACAAGCCGCAGGTGAACTGGCTGCCACGCCTTGCTTTCTCTTTCCCGATCTCTGAAGATGCCAATTTTTTTGCGCACTATGATATCCTGGTACAGCGCCCACAAGATGGAAGCTGGCAAGTAACGCCACTCAACTATCTGTATTTCAATACCTCTGGTCGTACTCCGGTTAACAATGCCAACCTTCGTCCAGAGCGCGTAGTGGATTATGAGGTGGGTTTCCAACAGCGTCTGACACAGAATTCAGCGTTGAAATTCTCTATGTACTACCGTGAAATGCGTGATATGATCCAACGCCGTACCATAGCCTTTGTTCCCGATATCGTACGTTATGAAACTTTTGGAAACATTGACTTTAGTACGGTTAAAGGTTTTACCATGCAATATGACCTGCGCCGCATCCAAAACACGGAGTTGCGCCTGGCATATACCTTGCAATTTGCCGATGGTACAGGTTCTGACCAAAACTCTCAGCGTGGCCTTACCGCTCGTGGTAATATCCGCACCTTGTTCCCCTTGAACTTTGACGAGCGCCACAATGTAAGCGGTATCATTGACTATCGTTTTGACGAAGGTAAAAAATACAATGGCCCGACATTGGCTGGCAAGGACATTCTTGCCAACTTTGGAGCAAACCTGCAGTTGATCGCAGCCTCAGGCCGTCCATTTACCTCTCGTATTCGTCCAACCCCATTCGGTGGCGAAGGTACAGTTGGCGCCTTGAACGGCAACCGCAAGCCCTGGCGCTTGACGCTTGACCTTCGCTTGGACAAAACGGTGCATTTGTCCGCTCCGGGCAAAAACCCACTTGACCTCAATATTTATTTCCGTATCAGCAACCTGCTTAACCGTCAGAATGTTCTGGATGTTTACCCGGTTACAGGATCTGCTACGGATGATGGCTATTTGGCTTCTGCGGAAGGACGTGGTATCATTCAGGACATCACAAATCGCGGTCGCAATGCCCAATCATACATTGATTCTTACTCTTGGGCATTGTTGGATCCAACCAATTTTTCACTCCCACGCAGAATCTATGTAGGCGCGGCACTTTCATTTTAACAATGTATAAATCAATAAAAATTATTACCATGCGTACAAAAACTCTTTGGATGATTGTAGCGCTGTTATTGGTCAACATCAGTGCTGTATTGGCCCACGAGCCAAAAGGCTGGCGGACAAAACCAGACAATAACACGAACAATAATGTAAATTACAGGGAAGTATGTGCTAACTCAACTTCACAAATTGACCAGGATATCAACAACGTACGTGCACGCCTTCTGGGTGGTGGCGACTGCTGGTGGGATTTGAAGGAAGGACGCTATATTGTACCTAAAGTAGATCCGGCTACCGGTGCACGCGAAGTGTCCGCTTTGTATGCCGGTTCTGTTTGGATCGGTGGTGTTGACCCCAGCGGTGCCCTGAAACTCGCTTGCCAAACCTATCGCAATGATGGCCGTAACGATTTCTGGCCTGGCCCTCTGCGTGATGACGATGGTACAACAGAACGGGCTATTTGCGCCAACTGGAACCAACATTTTCGGGTAACAGGGGAAGACATTCGCACCCACCTGCGCAACCTTGCTGAAGGTAACCTGAACAAAGATGCTATCCCACGCGGCTTGCGTGGCTGGCCAGCCCAGGAAAACCCATACTTTATTGATGTTTGGGGTTTTAAATTGCCATTCAGTGTACAAGGTCTTGCAGGTTTCTATGATGCCGACAAAAATGGTTTGTATGATCCGCTCAAAGGCGATTATCCTTCCATTGAAATTCGCGATTGTGAATTGGATCAATATCCTGATGAAATGATTTTCTGGATATACAATGACCAGGGAGGTGGCGCGCCACACGCCCGTACCAATGGTCGTCCAATCCAGATGGAGGTTCAGGTTCAATCATTCGGTTACACCACCAATGATGAATTGAATGACATGACCTTCCAGCGCTACAAACTGATCAACCGCGCCACCACTGACATTGATTCTTGTTTCTTCGCCATGTGGGTTGACCCTGATCTGGGTTGCGCTTATGATGACTATATCGGTTGCGATACCTCCCGCTCTCTGATGATCGTGTACAATCAGGATGCTGAAGACGGTCAGCCCGGAAGCTCTTGCGATCAGGGTACAGCAACTTACGGCACACGGGTGCCAGTGTTGGGCGTGGATTACTTCCGTGGTCCTTTGAAACCTGTTGGTGATAGTTTGGTAGAATTGGGCATGTCCTCCTTTACCTACTACAACAACTCAACCCCGCCACCACAAGCCGACCCAAGCCAGGATATTGAATACTATCGTTATATCACAGGTTCCTGGCGTGATGGTTCTCCATTCACTGCTGGTGGTAGTGGTTATGGTGGTACTCAGCGTGTTAAATACGCGTTTCCTGATGAGCCAAGTAACGCTGCTGGCTGGTCTATGTGTACCGCCAACCTGCCACAGGGTGACCGTCGTACACTCCAGGCTTCCGGCCCTTTCAAGCTCACTCCAGGCGCTTTGAACGAATTGATTATTGGTGTGCCGTTTGTGGCAGATATTGACTACCCATGCCCCAGTTATCAGGACATTTTCCGTGCAGACCAGTTCGCTCAAGGCTTGTTTGATGCCTGCTTCGAACTGCTTGATGGCCCAACTGCTCCTGATATGGACTGGATAGAGGTGAACCGTGAAGTGATAGCAGTATTGGAAAATGGCCCAACCTCTAATAACGTGAATGAGTCCTATGCACAAGTTGATCCTGTAGCACCTCGCACGCTGCCTGAGCGCCAACGTTCCTACCTTTTTGAAGGCTATGTCATTTATCAGTTGTTGTCGCCCAATGTAGCGCCAGCTGATTATGATGATTTGGAAAAAGCTCGCCCTGTATATCAGGTGGATGTTAAAAATGGCATCTCCAAAATATACAACTGGAAGGAGAGTCGCAACCCAAACAAACCTGCTGAACTGGTTTATTCTCCTGAATTGCAGGTGGAAGGTGGTGATGCTGGCGTGCGCAAAACCTTTAGTGTAAAAGAAGACCGCTTTGCTCCAGGCAATGACAAGTCTCTGATCAACCACAAAAAGTACTACTACTCGGTAATTGCTTACGCCCACAACAACTACGAAACATTTGATCCGCTGAAGCGCCCAATATCGGGCCAACAACGCCCTTACCTTGCAGGTCGTTTGAATATCAAGGTTTACACCGTTATCCCACGCCCTGTAGTGGATCAGGCACTGTTCTCCTCCTACGGAGATGGCCCAATCATCACTCGTTTGGAAGGCGCTGGCACAGGTGGTACATTCCTGGATATGGATCAAGCAACTCGCGATAAAATCCTGAACCTCGGCCCTGACAGCACATTGAGCTATCTGCCAGGCAAAGGTCCTATCAAGGTAACCGTATTCAATCCTTTTGAATTGAAAGATGGCACCTACGAAGTTCAACTGTTGGATAATGATATTACCGACAATGTTCTGGACAAATCTGCCCGCTGGGAATTGCGTCAATTGCCCAATGGTACAGTGATTAAATCCGCACGCTCTTTGGATACCCTGAATGAGCAGGTAGTGGCCGAATATGGTTTTAGTGTTACTATTGGTCAAACAAAAGAACCCGGTGACACTTCATTGGCCGTCCGTGATGGTACCAATGGCGTTATCGGTGCCGAATATGAGTATGCCGATAAAAACCAGCAGTGGTTGGCTGGTCAGCCGGATCAACCCGAAGGATTCTTTGATTACATACGTACCGGCAAATTGGAAGAGGATGATGATATCAACGATGATGGTATTCGACTGGATCCCAATCAGCGCTTGAGTACCATTGGAAATGGTTGGTTTGTGCCATTTAATATGGTCAACTGGCGCTGGAAAGGAACCTCCACACCTACAGCCCCATTGTATATTGGTCCAGGCTGGCAAGACCGGAATCAACTCTTGAATAGTGTTTATGGTGCCAAAACGGTTGACGCTTATCGCCGTCAATTGATTGGTAACCTG
>CAZIKN010000182.1:0-8333 GCA_964539805.1 uncultured Saprospiraceae bacterium
TTGATTTGACTTGTTGTTGATTTGTTGATTTGATGCCGAGGGTTGTTGATTTGACCCGCTGTTGATTGGTTGATTTGACAGCGTGACAACCACGATGTCGCTGGCGGGATTTGGAAATAATGATAAATGATGAGTTATGAGTGATGAGTTATGAGTGATGAGTGCTTGTCCTGACGGAACGGTCAGGAATGAAGCGGACTCGCGCTCGGCATCATTCATCATTCTTATCTCATCATTCATCATTCCTGCGGTTCCGCAGTTCACCGTTACCACATACGCACAGGTCTTTTGGTTGCTCGCCGCGTCGTTTGCTGTCCATGTGATCGTTGTGGCTCCAGTGGGCAGGGTCGTGGGCGCATTGCTCGAAAGGCTTGTCACCGCACAGTTGTCCGTTGCAGTGGCAGCGGTCAACTGGCTTGCCGGGTGGCCACAGGGGCTGCCGCTGCCCGATACCGTGGTGGAGGGCGGGCAGATGATCAGGGGCTGTTCGTTGTCTGTCACTGTGATGGAGAAGGAACACGTTGTGCTGTTGGCCACATTGTCAAAAGCGCGCCAAATGACCGTGCTGGTACCCGTAGGGAACACTGAGCCGCTGGCCAAGCCGCTGAACAAACTGATGCTTCCTTGTTCGCAATTGTCTGAATAGTTGGGATTTGCATAGTTGACCACCCTATTGCACTGTCCTGTAGTCGTGTTAGTATTGATATTCTGAGGGCAGATGAGGGTGGGCAGTTGTGTATCATTGACCGTTATGGTGAACGTGCACAACTTGATGTTGCCCGCTATGTCTGTTGCCCTCCAGACCACCGAGTTTGTTCCCTTGGGGAAGGCCGAGCCGCTGTTGAGGCCGCTCACCCGTGACACACTCACCGACCCGCAATTGTCAGATCCCGTTACCGTGTAAGTCGTCACACTGGTGCAGAGGTTGACATCCGTGTTCTTCACAATAGGTGCCGGGCAATTTATTGTCGGTGGCACATTGTCCACCACCGTGATGCGGAAGGTGCAGGCCTTGGTCAACCCTGTTCCGTCCGTGGCTTTAAATGTAATGGTATGCAGACCTTTTGGGAAAGAGGAGCCGCTGGCCGCACCACCCGTTTGGGCTACTGTAGGCGGTGGCGTGCAGTTGTCCGTCGCCGTGGCATTGTTGAAGGTGACGGTGGCTGCGCAGGTATTTGCGCCTGTGTTGGCCGTAAGGTTGGCCGGACAAGTGATGCTCGGCAGTTGGTTGTCGTTTACCGTGATGCTGAAGGAGCAGGTTCGCGTGTTGTTGGCAGCGTCCGTCGCTTTCCATTGTACGGTATTTACACCTTTATTAAAGGAGGAGCCGCTGGTGCCGCCACTGAGGTGCATAGCGCTTGCGCCCGAGCAATTGTCTGATACCGTTGGTGTTGTGTAATTGACCGTGGCCGTGCAAATGCCCGTTGCGGCATTGGCTGTGATGTTGGCCGGGCAGCTGATGCCGGGCAGTTGGCCATCCGTCACCGTGACGGTGAAAGAGCAGGTGGTAAAGTTGCCACCCGTGTCGGTGTTTTTCCAGATGACCGTGTTGGTGCCTACGGGGAACTGTGCGCCGCTTTGCAGGCCACTGGTTCGGCTGAGGCTCCAGCCGGAGCAGTTGTCGGAGCCGCTGACGGTGTAGTTGACCAGGGCGGAGCATTGGCCTGTGGTGGCATTTACGGTACTGCTGCCGGGGCAGGTGATGGTGGGCGTTTGGGCATCCACCACCGTGATGCTAAAGGAGCAGATCGTGGAGTTGCCACCCGCGTCGGTCACCTGCCAGTTGACCACGTTGAGGCCGAGCGGGAAGGTGGAGCCGCTGGCGAGGCCGTTGGTGCGCGTGAGGGTGTAGGTACAGTTGTCAGAGGCCGTCACGGTGTAGGTTTGTACGCTGCTGCAAAGGCCGGCATCGGCGTTTACGGTGCGGTTGTTGGGGCAGGTGATGGTCGGCGCGGTGTTGTCCGTTACTTGTACCGTGAAAACACAGGTGGGCGCACCACAGGCATTGGTCGCTGTGATGGTTACTGTTGTGGCACCGTGGTCGAACGACGAGCCGCTGCCCGTGCCGTTGCCGCTGCCCGTTGTCGCGCCGGAAAATTGATAGCTAAGGGTTGGGGCCGTGCCGTCAGCCGTTGCGGTGTAGTTGACCACAGTGGCGCAAGTGTTCGAAGTAGTGTTAGCAGCAATTGCGCTGGGGCAGGCCGTGAACGACGGTGCAGTGCAGCAAACACCGCCTTCGTCAATCGTGCCATTGCAGTCATTGTCTTTTCCATCGCAGATTTCAGGGTTATTGGGGTAACAGGCGCCACAGTTGTCGTCGCAATCGGTGTTGTTCAAGACATAGCCAAGGGGCTGTAGGCAGGCAACTTGCGAAATTGCCGGATTTCCATAGCCGTCGCCGTCCAAATCTTGGTAAAATGCCTGTGCGGGCGATACCGTGTAGGTGAATGACCAGGTGCGTAAGTTACCTTCGCAGTCGGTATAAGTGTAGGTGTAAACCCGTGTCCCTGCATTGACCAATGGGTCGGGGGTATTTACAATCACAGGACCGGTGGGTGTGATGGTTTCTCCGCAATGGCTCATCACCGTGGGCGGCGTGGGCGCGGTGATGTCCGATGGACAGGCCACCGTGGCCATGCCATTTGCAGGAACGGTGAAGTCGTTGCGCTCGATGGTATAAATATAAGACCAATCATGGCTGTGGCCAGCACAATCGGTATAAGTCCAGGTATAGGTCTTCGTGCCTTCGCAAGTGGGCGTGGAAGTGACCACCGGGCCAGTTGGTATGATGGGTTCACCACATTCGCTCATCTTTGAGGGCGGTGTTGGCACCTCGTTGGCTGCCGATGGGCAGGCGACTGTTGAACCGCCGTTTGGTGGAAGGGTGAAGTCGTTGCGCTCGATAGTGACTATCCAACTCCAAGTATTTGTATTGCCAGCGCAGTCCGTCAAATTCCAAGTAAAAGTCTTGGTACCCTCGCAGGTGATTGGGTCGGGACTGCTGGTAACAGTCGGGCCGGTAAAGGTCACTGGCCTGCCACAGGCATCCGTAATCGTATTCGGATATGTTGGTGGCGTAAACGATGGGCATGGTACTGTAAAAGTGCCAGGTGCATCTACGGAGAGTGTAGGTACATTAAGCGTCCAGACAAACGACCAATCCTTGCTGTGACCAGCGCAATCGGTGTAAGTAAAGGTGTAGGTTCTGGTGCCCTCGCAGGTCAGTGGGTTCGGGGCGTCAACCACAACAGGCCCAGTAGGAATGATAGGTTTTCCACAGGCATCACTTATCACTGGCGGAATCGGTTGCTCTGTTTGCGCAAGGCAAACCCTGATAGCGCCTGAATTGGGTGGTTTTGGGAAATCCGGGTACGCTGGCACCGTGAAAGTCCTCTGACAAGTGGTTACCAAAGGCGCACAAGTACTCGTATAGGTGAAGGTCACCGTTTTGACAATGGCTGTTGCCGAACAGATAGTTGGTGGTGCGCCACCATCGTTAGTCAAGACACCGTTGCAGCCGCCGCTTGCTGTGGCCGTTGCCAACCATGCGTTGTATTCCGCAGTCAATTGGGCCTGTGTCAAGCAGGGACTGGATGCCGTGGCGTTGACCGGGCAATTAAGTACCACGGGAGGATTGACGGCCTGAAAAGTGATAGACCAACTGAGGACGGTGCCTGGTTCGAGATTGAGGTCGTCCGCTACCCGGAGTGTCCAAATTCCATTAACGGCACTCCCATTGAAAACACTGGCCAAGGTACCCGGCCCTTCCGGCTGAAAATTGCCAGTGAAAGGTGCTGACCCAGCCGTAATATTGATACTCGCTGCATCGGTAAAAACGGTGTTGGTATAATTGAAACCATTGTCCCCGTTATCGTCTGAAAGGTTAATAATGGTCGTACCATCTGGTCCAACTAACGAAATATCCAAATCGGAGTCCCATGAGTGTTGGATATTGATGGTGACGTTGGTAATGGTGTAGTCTGTACCAATAGTACCTAGAAGCCCGGTAACATTGGCCGTAAAGTCAATAATACCGGGGTCAGGGATTGCACCTGTTGTACCATTGAACGTCTGGGCATTGGTAAGAAAAGGCTGAAAAAAGCACATCAGCACCAAGCAGACTATGCCCAAATATTGCTTGGCTGGTTTTGGAAAGTTAAAGTTTTGGCAGTTTCGCTCCAGCCTTTCTGAAAAAGGAAAGCCACTTGCCAGAAAACAAAGCAGCAGGTTCGAAAAGAAAGCCACTTTGCCTTTTTTGAGGAAAACATATTTTTCAGCGATGAAATCTAAATTTTTCATTTTTAAAAATTAGAGGTGAGGAGAAAAATGATTATTCTGGATGAGTGTGTTTTGGAAAAATTGAGGGCAAAAAACGACCAGCAATCCCAAGAGGGTGAGGGGGTGTTCGGAGCCAATTGGCCTGAACGGTTGATTTCGTAAAAATTTTCATGAAAAACGAGTTTTTTTTATAGAAAAAAATGAAAAAAAGACGCAAAAAGTAGGGATCGAACTGGGTGGGTTCATCCATATTTTGCTTAACTTTAAAATTGTGTTGTGTTGAAAATACTCAGCCGTTATTACATGGCTACGTCGCCTTCTTCTGCCTTAGCCGGTGGTGTGAAGTAGATGCCAAGACTGAAAAAGCCACCGTTCCCGGAGTTGTATCGGACAAGTTGTTTGGCCTCACCTTCCAACTTGAACTTCCGGGCAGCACTGATGCCGCCAAATGCTTCCAGCAGGATAGTTTTGGTCAATTGGCAATGAACCAATGCCCCCATCTGTAGCCTTGAAAAAAGTATTTTATTAATGGAGTTGGGGATGACTGCTGTATACCCCTGGTTATTGACATTGTAGTTACCCCCATTCGTGGCTAAACGAAGACCAAGTCTTAGTTTTTCCTTTTGATCCAACTGATACAGGTAATTGATATTGGAGGGTAAGAGCATACTGAAAAAGTGCCTGCTTTTGACATAACGCAACTGCACAGCGGGTAAAAACCGGGGCTCACCCAATTGGGTAGTGTAAATCAAGCCGCCTCCTAAGCTCCATTCCGCGTTGCATTGTACAGATGCCAAAAGAAAACCCTGAAACAGCAAGTCATCACCGCTGAGTTTCTCCCCAAAATCAGACGCAAGGGTAGGTGTGACCGCTGCGATGAGTTTCCATTTTTCGCCTATACTTTGGACCAATGTCGGGGACATGGTGATGCTGTGCAGGTTTTTTCGGGTTTGCGCTTCCACAAAAAGAGGGGAATTGTGGGCGGTCGGTTGTACGAGACCATAGCGCAGGGTCGTCATCAGTACCGTTTTTGGGTTCTTGAACCTGAGCGGCAGTTTGGCGAAAAAACTATACTCCTGAAATTCGACTTCCTGCTCCGTGGGCGAATCCACGATGGAGGTTTTGGCATAGCGGGCATAACCAAGGCCAGCCAATTGGAATGTTTGAGCAAAAAGGCAGTTTGACGAAATGAACAGCAGTATAAGGATCCACACCGGGCGTAAAACAGGCAGTACGTCCCCGGGCGTTGACGTGTCACGTCGCCGGTATAACTTCTCCATATTTTAAAAAAAAGATGAACTAATGATGGATTACCTTATTTACGCCGTTGAATGATAATTTCCGTGATCTTAGTGGTAGCCGGAATTTTCGAGGGGTCTACTTCATAACTAAAATTGGCTGCGTCCAAACGATAGGACAAATGGTGGGCCGTGGCGTAAGTGCGTCCTTCGATTTCCGAACCATGCACGACGATATCGGGGAATACCTTTTGTAAATTCTGAAAGGTATCACCTATTTTTATGCCCATGGCGGTTTGGGCCTTGGGGCTTTTTACGGTAATGTCACCTACTAACTGTTTATTTTGAGGGTCTGGCACGAAATAGCCGGCAGGATTATTATCGAAATCCTTTATTTCATACACCTCCATAACGCCTTCAGCGGTCTTCATTTTCGTTTTTTGAGCGTACTCAGGGTGTTTACTGATCAAATCCCCCACATGAATCCCTCTGAAAGCATTTGGCCCAATCAAAAGTTGGGTTTGGGTGAGCGTAATGCTGACAATTTCCGTGACTTTCAATTGTTTGGTTTCGCCCAAAACAGAGGGAATACCTTTAAGGCTTACCCTGTCGCCAACGTTGCAGGCCTGGTATTTTTCCCTGCCGCCTACGTTTACGATGGAAACCAGGGCGGCATAAACCTCACTTGTTTCAGTTTGTACTTCTGCCGTATAACCATCTTTGCCAAAGGCAACATCTCTGACGATGCCATTAATCGTGAGGGTTTCAGCATTTTGCGAAGTTGTTTCGGCATTTTGGTTGTTGCTTTTTTGCCCGGAACAGGAAAGGGCGATGTTTGTTACGAAAAGCAGTGACGTTAGTTTTAACAGGTTGGTCATAACAACAGGTTGGTTGAATATAAGAATGAATAATGACTATTTACTTGTGCTTTTCAGGCTCAGATCAGGCTGAACTTAACCGGAACAATCAAACGTTGTGATACCGTTTGGCCGTTGCGCACTGCGGGTGTCCAGTGTGGCATTTCGCGCAATAATTGGATGACCTGGTTGTCAATGGTAGTACCCATACTTGTCAAAATACGTACTTCCGTTACTTTCCCTGCTTCATTGAGCAATACTTCGGCCTTCACCGTGCCTTCCAGACTGTTTTCGTGTGCCAGTTTTGGATACGCCAGATTTTTGCTCAGGTATTCACTTAGGTTGGGAAAGCGGGCATTCCGGTCGGCCAAATATTCTGTCACAGGGCTTTTATTTACATTAGTGGCAGATGCTTCTGTTTGTGCACCGATAGAAGAACTTGTAAAAAGTGCGATAAAGAGGATGGCCCAAAAAGCAAAATTTTTCATGATTGAATGATTTTAATAGTACGGGTAAAATACCCTGTGTGTGATGAAATTAAGTTAAGTAAAAAGCGGACGGTGAGTTTTTGCGCTGCAATCATATAAGGTGATTGATTACGGCCTCAGATGACCCACTGTCTTGTTTTGTTGATGCAAAGGTGCAGGTCACAACGACAGACGCGGGTTCGCTCTCGTTACAGAAAAGTTTGTCTTCGTTACATTTTGGGGAAAGGTTTGCTGCTGTTACATGATGTTTGCTGCTGTTACATGCTAATTGTGGTTTTGGGATACTTTTTTTCGATTTTTTTTAAAACTATCGCTTTTCTTGAATTAAACATCAAAAAAAAAGTCAGGAAAATGGATCACACCACAGGATATTCTTTATTTTTACAACAAAGAGACTAAGTGTAGATGGCGCATTAGCATGACTTTTTGCCTTGCTTACTTGGGCAATAAAGAATTGTTTGAAGACCTGGAAAATATAATGGGTGATAAACACCTCAAACCTGGCTTGGCGACACGCCAAATTTTTCTTTAAAAGCCGTGGAAAAGTATTTTTCATTGCCAAAACCCACGCGCAGGGCAATCTCACTCACGCGGCCCTCACGGTTTTTCAGCATGGTGAGGGCGCATTCCAAACGATAATCCCGAATAAAATCAGTGGCTGACCGATCCGTCAGGGCTTTCAATTTGCGGTGCAACTGCACGCGGCTAATGAACATCTTTTGGGCAAAATCCTCCACCCCAAGTGTTTCGTCGGCTAAGTGTTTTTCCAAAACCAGCATAAATTTCTGAAGAAATTCGCGGTCAGGCCCCGACAAAAACGCTATAGAAGTGCCGCCGGAAGATCCGGATATAGAGGCAGCCAAATTGGCCGTCGGGTGGCTGTAAATTTCCCGCAGGCGACGCCGGTTCTCCACCAAATTCTCCATACGCACGAGCAATTCCTCCGTACTGAACGGCTTGGTCAAATAATCATCCGCCCCGTACCGAAGCCCCTGCAACCTGTTTTCGATGGCCGATTTGGAGGTGAGCAAAACCACGGGGATATGGGCTGTCAACTCATGGTTTTTTAGTTCCGTCAACAGCGCCAGACCGTCTTTTCGGGGCATCATGACGTCGGATACTACCAGGTCAGGCACGAGGTCGAGGGCTTTTTTCAGGCCCTCCTCGCCATCAGCGGCTTCCACCACCTGCCAGCCCTCGCCGATGGCGTTTTTGATAAAATGCCGCAGCTCCGTATTGTCCTCCACAACAAGCACCACCGGTACTTCAGCCCGCGCAATCTTTGCGCCTGCACTTGTCGCGGCCAAAACCGCCTTCTGTTCAACCGTGTTTTGGTCAATATCTGAAGCCCTGGGAGCAAGGGCAGACACCATTCCTGTAGTGGGAAGGATAAATGTGAACGTCGAGCCTTTGCCCACCTCGCTCTCCACCAAAATACGGCCACCCATCAATTCGGCCATTTCTTTTGACAA
>CAZIKN010000183.1:0-8307 GCA_964539805.1 uncultured Saprospiraceae bacterium
GATCATTACCGTGCCAGGCTATGTCAACGTGGACTTTGAGGACGTAAACACCACTATGCGCGGCTCCGGCGTAGCCATCATGGGCACGGCCACCGTGGAAGGCGAAAATCGCGCTTTCCGCGCTGCTGACGAGGCCCTGCGCTCCCCCCTGCTGGAGGACAATGACATCTTTGGTGCCAAAAACATCTTGGTCAACATCACCTCCGGCGCCAAAGAGGCCACCATGGACGAGATCTTCGAGATCACCCAGTTTGTACAGGAAAAAGCAGGCGAAAACGCCAACCTGATCTGGGGTAACTGCTATGACGAACGTCTGGGCGAAAAAATCGCTGTGACCATCATTGCCACAGGTTTTGAAACCAGCGAACGCCGAAACCCCAACCAGCAAAGCAGCCAACGCCCGACCGGCAACGAGCGCCAGATCGTCCACTTAGATGACGACAATATCGCCGTTACCGGAAAAAAGCCCCAGCCTTCTCTCTTCACCATCACCTCGGATGAAGCTTACCTCCCGGTAGATGAGAAGGCCGCCAGCGCACTCGAATTCGAGTTCGACAACATCCGGGAGACCGTTGACAAAATCCGCCGAACCACGCCAGTCAGCACCGACCCTTACCTGCGTGGCGAAGAAGTATCGGACGAAATATCGCCCGAAGAACGCCGTCGCCGCATAGAAGAGGCCCAACGCCGCCGTCAGGAAGCCCTTAGCCGCCCCCTGAACGTGGTCAAACTCTCCTCACCGCAAACCGTGATCGAGATGGAAAGCCAACCCGCCTACCTGCGCCGCAACATCAACCTCGACGATGTGCCGGATGCCGCCCAGCCCGAAATGTCCAACTGGACCGTCTCGCTGGAAGAAGAAGGCGAAATACGCGTAGGCGGCAACAGCTACCTCCACGACAATGTTGACTAAGGATGAAGTATGAGATATGAAGGATGAAGCGGTGGGTATCTCGTAACCTTCCTACTTCCTACTTCATCCCTCATCCTTAAAGAATATACGTTTCTGCTAACTTTTGCGGCCTTGGTGCGTGGGACACCGGGCCGCATTTTTTATTTGGCCTTGAAGGATGCGCGGTGGACATCCCGAGCGCCTTCATCCCTCATCCTTCATCCCTCATCCCTAAAAACGGGCCGCATTTTTTATTTGGCATACGTTTTTTACATTTGCGCGTCCCCACCAGTATTTGGAGGCTATACCATTGATTATGCAAAAAGACAAACTCCGCCAACTGATCGCCAATGGGAAAACCCAGCAGGCTTTTGAGGAACTGCTCAAGCCCGAATTGTCATCTGATAAACAGTGGTTGCCTGACCTCACCACGCTCTCTGGTAAATACAGTCGCCTTGAACGCGAAAAACGCCTCGGAACCATCAGTAATGAGGAATATCTCCGCGAAAATGCCAAAATCGATAGTGCCTTGTCAGAGATGATCGAGGCGTACGAGACCCCAGCCGCTAAGGGAACAGAGGCCCTTCCAGTCACTGTAGCGAAGGCCGACAAGCAGCCCTGCCAGTTGCCCGCCGCCCTAAAGGCTTACGACCTGCAGCCCTGCACAGACCCCGACCCGGCCCACTGGGTGCTGCACCGCAACCGAGGCACTTACGTCATGGACGAGCAGTGCCGCCTCTTGGGCCTCAACCTCAGCGGACTCGAGGTGAAGGATGTCTCCTTTTTTCAATCACCTGATTTTCAGTATCTTAAGGCCTTAAGTCTCAGCGAGACCCCTTTGACCACCCTGCGCCTGCCCGCTCAGCTTACCGCGCTCCAACACCTGAACATAGGCGACTGCGCCAACTTAAAGACCCTCGTCTTTGATGGGCCCCTGCCCGCCCTCGAAACCCTTACAGCCGACGAGTGCGCCCTCACCGCCCTCGAACTGCCCGCTGGCATGACGGCCCTGCGCTCGCTCGACCTGCGCAAAAACCAACTGACCCGCCTGCACTTCGCCGGCCCCAGCCCGAGCCTTTCTTTTTTGGATGCCAGCCAAAACAAATTGAAAGAACTGCGTTTTCCGGGCGGATTTGGAGCGTTGCAGTATGTGTATTTGAATGATAATCAGTTGGAAAACCTGCATTTCGAAGCAGCGCCGAGACTGTTGGAAATACTGCACCTGCGCAATAACCAGTTGCTTGATTTGCCGCATAACTTCCTTTCTTTCACTGGGCTCAAGACGCTTTATTTACATGAAAATCCCTTGCCCAATATTTCCAAGGCCAGTCTGCCACAAGGAGAACGCGACAATGCCTTTTCTTCTGTTCGCGCTTTTTTGTCGGAATTGAGGGAAGGGAAATTGATAAACGAACGCGCAAAAATCATCCTGGTAGGCAATGGCAGGGTGGGCAAAACCTCCATGTTTAATTGCCTGAACAACAAAGATTATGACCCCAACGAACGTTACACGCATGGTATAACGCTCGGCATGTTGGAAAAAGACAAATTGCCCAAAGTAAAAACCGATGCTTTACAGGCCAATGTCTGGGATTTTGGCGGGCAGGAGATTTTTTATGCCACCCATCAGTTTTTCCTGACGGATGAGGCCCTTTATATTCTTTGCTGGACCAACGATGAAAATACCAAAGCCTACCGGGAAAGAGATCAGCACGAACTGCCGGACGATGGCCCCAACAAACCCCGCGAATACTGGTTGGAAACCATCCGGGCGCGGGGCGGCCCCGATTGCCCAATAGTTTTGGTGCAAACACACCATGAGCCGGACAAAAAAACGGAAGCTTTGAATGAAAGAGACCTTCTGCACGACTACAAAGCCATCTGTTTGAACTTTAGTGCCAAAAAAAAATATCATTTGGCTGAGTTGAAAGAACTGATTGCTAAAAAACTCAATGAAGAAGTGCCGTTTTTCGGACGCGAGGTACCCTCTTCTTATGACCGCCTCATCGGGTTTGTGGAGGAACTGGCCGCCAAAAGAGAGAAAAAAATTAGTCTGGACTATTTTATACAAACCCTTTGCCGTGAGGCCAAAGTACTATCTGGAAATGAGATAGAAGCCTTGCACTTCCTGCGCAAAACCGGTGCCGTGGTCTGGTTCCACGAAGATGAAGAATTAAGAGAGACCATTTTTATCCATCCCGACTGGCTGACCAAGCAGGTGTATCGCCTCATCAACCGCAAATTGGAGGCCCGGAACGGCAAAATGGATCAGGACTACCTGCTGGAAGTATTCAACGACTACACTCCAGAGGAGCGGGAGCAGTTTATTGTCCTGCTCAAAAAGTTCAAACTGATTTTTGAAACAACAGAAAAAGACGAAGAAACAGAAGAAATTAAGACCATTTACATTGCGCCACAATATTTGCCCGACGAGTTATCGGCAGATGGGAAAAGGATGCTCAGGATGATTCAAAACAAGCTCAGCCAAGCCTTTGTGTTTGCTTTCCCAAAGTATATGCCGGATAATGTGATGGTCAACTTTTTGAGCGAATACGGCCCTTATTCCGAAAACTTATATTGGAAAAAAGGCATTTGTTTTCAAAACCAGGCTGGGCAGGATTGTATTGTCCGTCTTTTAAATGACAATAGCCTTGAAGTGATGGCTCCCCCGGGTGAATCATCCTACGCCCTGCAGGCCCAGGTCTGCCATGCTTTTGTGGAACTAAGCCGAAAAGCCAATGCCGAAATTATCATAGACGGCCTTCGTGTATCCTGGCAAGACCTTGTCGCCAACAGGGCCGACGGTATCCTCAAGTTTCGGGATAAAGACAATAAACCCGTAGAAATCGCCCTTTTTGACCGCTTTTTCACGGATCGGCACCTTGACATAAAAGGTGCTGAAGCATTTTTAAAATCAGGCGAAGTCAACATAACACATATAAAAAAGGAAGTACCCGTGACAGAAACACCGCACACCGCCCCGGCGACTGCACCCCAAAAGCCCAAAGTGTTCATTTCGTATGCGCACAAGGACGACAGCCGCTATATGAAAACCTTTGTGCAGGAAATAAAAAAACACTGCGACTGGGATATTTTTGACGACCGCCAGATATTGATCGGCGAGGACTGGCACGAGCGCCTGACCCGCGAAGTGGCTGAATGCGACTTTGGCATCATGTTGCTCAGTCCCATGTTCATCCAATCGGAATACATCAAAAAACATGAATTTGGGGAGTTTATCCAACGAAACGCTAAAAAAGGCTTTCCCTTTTTTAGTGTACTGCTTACCCATTGCCGTTTTACAGAATGGGAGGGCATTGCCGGTCGGCAAATTTTCGTCGCACACGGTCAGGATTATGATCTTGCGAGAGACTACCGTGATACACAAATCTCATTTGCCCAGTTGGTAAGATTGGATAATGAGGGCGCTGTCATCCCCAATGAATACCGCAATATTTTTTGTATGAACTTTGTCGAAATGGTGGAAAAAGCGTTGAAAACCCGTAAATCATAGCCTGAATTAATACGGATGTGTAAATAAGTGAAAAAACATACCTTTGTCACCCCATGAATGGGTAGCCATTACATCAATAATTTACTTTTCAAACAATGGATATGACACTCACAGAAATAAAGGATCGCCTCTCGGAGTTAAAACCTGTGTTGTACAAACAGTACGGTGTATCGGAAATTGGTATTTTTGGTTCTTATGTGCGTGGTGAGCAAAAACGCGGCAGCGACATAGACCTGCTGCTTAGTTTTGAAGGCTCCATAACCTTGTTCGGTTTGTATGATTTACAGGAGCTCTTGGCAAAAAAATTTCGCCGTAAAATAGATATTGCCTTAAAAAATGGACTTAAAGAACATATTGGTCAGCATATTTTATCCGAGGTTCAATATATATGACACGCTCTGCCATAGATTTTTTAAACGATATCATCGCCTACGGGGAGAAAGCCATAGCAATAGTGGAGACCAATCCACCTGAGGCATTCCATCGTTTCTCTGATTGTGGTATGATACTGATGCTTTGCCTTGAAGTCATGGGCGAAGCGGCAAAAAACGTTTCTCCCGAGATTAAAAAAAAGTATCCACAAATTGGATGGAAGCAAGCTGCTGCCATGCGGGATATCCTGTCACATCAATATTGGCGGACCGATTTCGAGATCATGCTAAATACAGTTCAATATGATTTTCCTCTATTTTTAAATGGTGTAAGGCAAGTATTAAAAGACCTTAATACACCTTCATTTTGATCTTGTATTTCCAGTCCATGACCTCACTCCCCCCACAAAAAATCGGCCCCCTCGAGTTTAACATGCTGCCCATCCCCGGCGGCAGTTTCCGCATGGGCAGCAAAAAGGACGACAAAGAGGCTTTTAACCAGGAAAAACCCGATCATGATGTGAGGGTCAGCGATTTTTCCCTCGCCGAATACCCCGTCACGCAAGACCTTTGGCTCGAAGTCATGGGCGGGGAAAACCCCTCTTTTTTTCAGGGCGAGCGCCGCCCGGTGGAGCAGGTATCCTGGTATGATGCCCTGGTGTTTTGCAATCGCCTCAGCCTGCGCTGCGGCCGCAGCGCGGCTTACCTAAATCCAGACGGCAGCATATATGGCCAAATAAAGGGCCGCGACGATGCCTGGGAACTGCCCAACGCAGGTGACCCTTATTGGGATTCAAAATCCGACGGCTATCGCCTGCCCACCGAGGCGGAATGGGAATACGCCTCCCGCGGCGGCACACCCTCCCTTGTGAGGAGGGCCGGGGTGGGGTCCTACGCGGGCAGCGACAAACTCAAAGAAGTGGGCTGGTTTGAGGACAACAGCCACGGCGAGACCAAGCCCGTGGGCCTGAAACAACCCAACGCGCTGGGGCTATATGATATGAGCGGCAATGTATGGGAATGGTGCGAGGATGATTGGCACGACAATTATAAAAACAACCCGCCCACAGATGGCAGTGCCTGGATAGATAAGCCTAATCAGGGCTCGTACCGCGTCTTTCGCGGCGGCGGTTGGCTCTACGCCGCGCGGTACTGCCGCTCCGCGTACCGCGGCCACTGGTACCCCGGCGACCGCGGCAACCTTGTCGGCTTCCGCCTTTGTCTTGCTCCGCAGTCAGTTGGTTAGCCTTTCCTGGCCTTCCCGTGAGCAAAAGCGACGCATACGGCAGTGCAAGCGGGGGAGGGGAGGGACGACCCTCCCAAGCGCAGCACGGCAATATGCGGAGCCGTGGGCGGCCAGAGCATGACCACAGTCTGATCGCCCAAGACAACGTGGGCGCCTTAGTCGGACGATCCGCTCGCGGTCGTCAGACAAATAGGAAAATATTGATTTTTCAGGCCTTTCGCTGTGCTACTAATGAACTACCTCCACTATATCAAAACTCTTGCAAAAAGACTTAACTTTGTGCTTTGACGATAATCGCGGTATGGAAGATGAAGTATCCCGATCTTATCACAACGATGTAGCCTGGCCCCAAACCCATCAATTTTAACATTTTATGCCATCCATCACCCAGGAAAAAATGCAACAGGCGCTCTCCAAGCTCAAGGAAGGAGTGGCTCTGATGCAACAGGACATCTTCAATATTGCCTCGGCGTTTGCTTTTTTGCCGGATCAGGACCATTTATTGGCCAAAATACACAGTCATAACCAAAAATTAGCGGAATCGCTGCTCGTTTTTCGCCGTCAAATCCAGCAGGCCGTAGCTGGTGATGGCTTGGATGCCGTGCTGGATCAGCTGTTTTTGCATTACGTGGTCAACACGGATGGCCCCATACCGGAGCAGGGCGATGAGGGCTTGGAGGTATTTGACGCAGCAGTGCGCTATGCCCAAACCCTGGGTGTGGGCCTGAGCAAGACCCCGGATGGTAGTGCTGAATTGCAGCTCAATGGCAAAAAAACAGTTTACACCGAATGGAACCAGGCATCGGCGCAAAGTCCCTTTCGTATGCTCCGCAAAATCGGCCCTGCTATAAACCGGGCGCGTTATGGCCGCAATGATGTTATTCCTCCCACAATCTTTGGATTTGAGGAACAAAGCGAAGTGCATGAGCTGCAAAATGCCATTATGCTGGCTGATTTTTCGCATTTGGCCTATTTTGAAGCGGCTTATGCAGCGCAATTGCTTCGCCAACGGGGTTACGAGACATTTCACTGGGTGGAGGACAAAAAGACAGATACCGAGGCATTTTTGGCGGCCAAAGGGGGGCACGCGGTGGTCTGTTTTAGGGGAACCAGCAGCGGTAAAGATGCCTTGTCTGACTTAAATTTTTTTAAAACCGATGCCTTTGGCGGGCGCGGGCGTGTACACAGGGGATTTCAGCGGGCTGTTGATAGTGTATGGGCTCCCTTGCAGGCTGCGATTGCTTCCTTGGGACAAGACAAACAGCTCTTTATTTGTGGACATAGTCTTGGGGCTGCGCTTGCGCAATTGACGGCTCACCGATTGGTGCTGAGCGGGCACCCGGTGGCCGCAGTTTATGTGTTTGGCTCTCCGCGGGTGGGCAACCGTGAGTTTAAAGATGCTTACAATGCGCTTTTGGGTGCCAAAACATTTTTGCACATCAACAATCAGGACGTGGTGACCCAAGTGCCGCCCCAAATTTTTGGTTTCCACCATTTGGGCGGCCCCCCGCGTATTTTTGATAGCGGCCACAATATCAGTATGCCGGAGGATCTATCTGATATACTGGAGTCATTTGAAGGCCCGGAAGTGGAATTGGAAACACTGAGTGAACAGGAAAAAAGGGATATCCAATACCAATTGGATTCGGTACAAATAGCCCTCAATGCCACTACCCAGTTTTTGCACAGTTCACCTGACCAGTTCAGCGGGGCCAGCTACGGCACCGAGTTTGAAGGCGGTATGATGGATGACCACAGCATGCACGAGTATATCTTCAAATTTGGCTGCGCCATTGTGGACCGGGACTGGCAACAGTTGGAAAAGGCTATTGCTAAATAAAATCTGCACAAGTCTGTTTACACCACAAAAGACACTAAGCCTCTTTTATGGTAAAAGTTACACTATAAGTTATGAAAAAATTCACGAACTTTTTGCTCAATGAAGTTCTCAACCTCGCGGTGGGGTATCTCGCGGGCCTTACGGCCTCCAATTTGGTGGCCCAGTTTTTTGTGCGCAAGAAAATGGGTAATTTATGGGGATTGACCGCCAAAAGGGAAGCCGTTAGCAAGGACGACTATGATTGGCTGCTATTTATGGCATCCTACGTAATTGGGCTTGCAGTCATGGTAGCGGTGAACTATGCCATGAAAAAAATCAGGGGCAATGCTGCGGAAACAGCCGAATAGCGCATTCAGATCCGCATTGCGCTCAAATCAAAAATTAGCCCCTCGCATATATCTTCGCCAGAGATTGCTTGGTCAAAACCTGTGACAATTGTTGTGG
>CAZIKN010000184.1:0-8161 GCA_964539805.1 uncultured Saprospiraceae bacterium
AACAGGATGGGCAAAAGTAAGAGCGGTATGTTCATACCGGGCTTGTCTTTGTCAATGATCTCGAATTCGTTGAAAAACTTGGCCTGCTTGAACGGGCCACAAATTTGCACTACTTCGCTTTGTGGCAGTTGCTTTAATTCGGCCAAAAGGTGCAAATAGCCCATGTAAAGCCGCCAAATATCTTTTTGGGCCGCACTTTGAAGTTTAAAAGCGGTATGGGAGGTTACTTTTTGGTATATCTTTAATGCCTCGTCATACCGACGGGCATAAACACAATATTGAAAATAAATTTCATAGGTTTTGAACCAGTTAAATCCACCCTCGTTTAAATAAAAAAGAATATCCTCTACTACTTTTTCTCCCTCATTGTTTTCAAAACGCTGGAGTTGAATCAGGCAAAAGAGTTTGTTCATGGCTAATCCAGCCAGCTGCCCTGCAGCAGTTGTGATTTTGGGCTGCAACAAGGCAAACTGTTTTTCGATCAATGTTAAGGCTTCAACCCAACTGCCCTCTGAAAAAAACTTAATCACACCAATCATAGTGGTGTTCATTATAAATGATGCCGTATTGACCTGTTCATTCAGGGGAGCAAGTTCATTAAAATATTGGGTAGCCAATTTATTAACCTCTTCATTGGAGGACTGTTTGACAATATAGTAGCGGATAAGTTCTTCGTGATAATCCAATGCCGTCATCTGCCAACGGCGTTTCTCTTCATAACTTCTGTTCATCGCGGCAAAGTGTTCGTGGTTTTTGACATCGCTTTGCGTTCTACCGTACTGCTGTCTTAAAAAACGGGTTACATCGGTCACCAATTCTACAAACTCATATTTTACGGCTTGTTCCAGTACCTGGTGCAGAATTTCGATACTTGCTTTTTTGGCCTCTTTGGTACTAAGAATACAAGCTGCTGCAAAATCACGGTAACAATTGTAATATGCCGTGGCGCGATCAGAATAGGAAGGCTGGTTGAGGTCAATAAAAAAGGCCGAGTTGACCAATTGTTTGACCAATTTGTTTTTTAGTTTTTTGTAATTTTTGTCCTTGGCATTGGTGGTGTTAAAAAAACGTTTGGCAGCCTCCTCGTCAGACACAACTTTTGATTTTGAAATGGCATCATATAGTTCCTCCGTTCGGTTATCTTCACCCGGATTGCCCAAAATTTCTATGTTCTTGACCTTATTGCGTGTGATGATCCACACGAGGTCTTGGAGCGCATCAAATTCCATGTGCCAAATTTCGTGCAAAAGTAGTTTTTCAAATCATAAAAAGATACAATCTGGTCGGGTCAAAATCGCGAAAACTGTACTTTTTTTTGCCTGGGCGCTTCCCCCATCTTTGTGGCATCAAATTTTTACAAAAAAA
The DNA here is from genome assembly GCA_964539805.1 of uncultured Saprospiraceae bacterium. Lineage (GTDB taxonomy): Bacteria > Bacteroidota > Bacteroidia > Chitinophagales > Saprospiraceae > M3007. The sequence goes on from CAZIKN010000184.1 coordinate 1,366, forward strand.
CAAAGACAAAAATATAGGTAGTTCAGTATTCTTTTAATCCGACAATACCCAAGTAATTAAATTGTTTTTGCCGCTTTCGGGCATAAAAACACGTAATAATCGTCGTTTGGTATGACGTATTATGTTTTTATTATATCAATCTGGTCGGGTTGAAATGGTGATTTCTGTACTTTTTTGAGGTGTTCGGACGCCTGACCTTTGTGCTATAATTAAAACAAAATAAAAAGCACGGTCATGTCAATCATCACAATTTTGGTTAGCCTATTTTTGTCAAGCCTTCAGCTTAATGATAATGCACTCACAAACTCTGATGCCACAACCCATTCAACCGAGGGTTCTATCGGTAGCAACGAAGGTGGTGATTATGTGATTTTTGACGATATCAATCCTTGAATTTAATCTCGCTAAATATATATACATAATTTGGGCTCCCGTCTAACAATACCCCCGCCCAAAAAACCATTTATCATGCCTACAGGTTTGCTTGAACTTCCATAAGCCTTTCTCTTATAATCTGTTTGTAGTGTAGTCACAGTGTATGCCTCCTGCCGCTTTGAACCGGCAGGAGGCTTTGTTTTTTTTACGGCCTACCCAACCCGCTACTTTCAAAGAGCGTTAGCAAAAAGTGACGTCCTTCAAATTTGGGGATGTTGATAAATCTTCTTTCTTTTTCACTATCTAACACCACCCGTATGAACACCGTTTTACGTTTGCTCGTCTGCCTTCTTTGTAGTGTATGTTGGAATTATTCCACAGCACAAAAAATGAGTATTTCTTACCAAAATCCCACGAATCTTTTTGTTTGTGGCACTTCAGAAGGAAGTATTACCCTTTTAAACGAAGGAACTACTGCCCTAACGGGCATACAACTTACCCTCACATTGCCTTTGGGTGTTGACTATGTCAGTGGCTCAGTTACAACCGTTTCTGAATTGAACATCACTGACTTAAGCCAGCCTGTTTTTAAAGTGGCGGATATGCCAGTTGGTGCAAAACTAAGCTTTACATACAAGGTAAATGCATCCTGTGCCCTGATTTCGGACATTAATGCGGGCAAGACATTCTCTAATACGATCAAGGTAGTGTATGCTGGAGGAAATGCGGCAGAGAACGGGCAACCCTATAAAATAGAAACTGCACTGATGATCTTGGGGGGCGTCAGTCCGGCTGTTGTAAGTGGCGGCCAGGGCGATGTTATTACCCGTACCCTGACCGTAAAAAATACGCGCGAAGGGAGTATTCAGTCACTAAGTTTCAAGGATGTACATACGGGCGGTTTGCTTATTGAATTACAGGGTGTCACGGGCAACAACATAGGTAACCAAATTTTTCAAGCCACCATCCCCGCTTCCTATTTCAAGAATTTTGGCAATGGGAACGAACTGTTTGAAAATGGTGAAAGCATCGTTTTGACAGAAAAAATCACCATTACGCGTTGCGAGCCTAACGCAACCAAGCTGCCATCTGATATTAGCGTTGGCTGGGGCTGTAACCCCGGGGCATGCCAAACGGAGCTCGCCAAGGCTGAAATAGAAGTTAAACCCAATAATAACCAGCCCAAATTGGTTTTTCAGGGAATACTGGCCATGCCCACCGAACAGTGTGGAGAGGAACCAACGACCCAAGAATTAGTCATTGTCAACGAGGGCAAGGCTCCAACCAAAGGCATTAGCCTGTTCTTGGTCAGCCCGGACACCTTCCATTTGGGCATGGACGGAAAGTCTTTTGAATATAACATCGGTAATGGCTGGACAGCCCTGACACAAGTCAACGGATCACCCTACAATCTTTTGCCCTGTGAAAAAAGTGCACTGCAACAAGTGAGCCTACAACTGCCAGCGCTTTTGCCCGGTGATACCCTCCGTCTGCGCTTCAGCACGCTGTTTTGTGCGCAGCTTTGTAATACCAAAATTCCAACTATTTCAGGGGCGTATTCTTACACAAAAGATTGTGGTTCAGCACCTTTTATCAATGGCAGTTTTTCATTTTCGCCACCTTTGTCTGTTGATCCAATAGATAATGGAGTGAAATATAATTTTGGTGGCTGCATGGCTAAGGATGGCACTTACGAGTTGAATTATTGGGTGAAATCACTTCGCCAAACCATTGAAAACGGATTTTTGCATGTTTATATCAATTTGCCACAGGGCCTGGAATGGTCAGATAACTGCAAGCCGGTATTGGCAGGGAAAACACCGGTCAAGAAAGAAATCATTGCTGGAAGTACCAAGGCCGCTGCACAAAGCATACATCTCGCCTATCCGTTGCCTTTTTCCACGGATTCCGCCAGCATGAAGTTTTGTGTCACTTACAGCTGTGTGGATACCCCTGCTTGCAACAATTTGGATAATTTTTATATCAGTAGTGGGGTAGGGATGACCGTTTATCCCACCCCTCAGGGTTGTAACGGCTGCGACCTGACAGGCCATATTTTTACGGGAATTAGTAAAAAATTGGATACCAAGCAGGAATGCCTTATTGGTGATTGTGATGACTTTACCCTGGTGGCAGACCTTAGCGAGTGCCCAAGCATCAAAAAATGTAAATGCAACAAAAAAACTAAATTGATGCTGCAGGATGCCTATTTCAACACTTATCGCCTCAATTTGGGCTATAAAGACGATGATGACGACCGAAAAGCAGATGATCAAAGCATCGCCAATTCCTCCAAGCTGCGCCGTGATCGGTTTTTAACGGGCGATACCATGCGTTTGGAGTTGCGTGCTGTACCGGAAACAGGCGTTCACCGCGAGGTCGGTTTTCGTTTTTTTGTAGAATCATGGGCCAGTGATTTCGGGCTTGATGGTGGCGATGTTTATGAATTAAGTTCGGGCAAAGAAGCTTTTGTAAACAAAGACCATTTGAAATACTTGAACGGTACCCTTATTTTTAAAATTGCTGCAACCGGTAAAGAATATACCTGCCCCATTGACAAACCCACGGAACAAAGTGATCGGCATATATTTGAGATTGCGGACCCCAATCAGAAACCCCTTGTCCCGGAGGATAGGCTTGTTTCCATGTATGACGAGCATTTGTTCAATTTTTATGAAATCAGTAAATCAGGTTGCATACCCGATGATTTTAGTGTCACTGATAAAGATTCTGTGATTTTTATTAGCGATTACCGTTTTGATCATAATTTCCTGCCAATATCCAATGCACAGCCGGCTTTGGTGAATTTTCGAACCCTCGCTGGCTCTATGGATACACCTTATGGCTGGAAATCAGATAGTACAACAAAGGCTCTGATGCGCCAATACTCCGGTTTTATAGAAAAATTGGTGACACCTACCTTCAACCTTTACCCCTGCGCGAACGCTGAACAAGTGACACCTTTGCGATATGAAATGCGTATTGCCAAACCCAATTTGTTTCCCTTTGAAGTGCGATCTCTTTCAAGAATATCCAATCTTCGCCAGACCATTCCGGGTGGCATTCCACTGATAGATGCCCGCCTTACACAGTTGGGGCTGCAGGATAGCCCCATCTTGTTCTCAGATACTCCTGTTGCGTTAGGGCCATCTGGAGAAATTGATATTCAGCAGTTTATGAAAAATTCACTTGATGAAGGATGGAATATCCATTTTGATTTCAAATTGGGATTTGCCTGTAAGATACAGGGCGGAGAGCCTGCTACCACGGCGCTGAATATTAACTATTGGAGTAATGAGTTCAGAAAACCCAATCCTGCAAACATAATTGTGGGCAACCCCAATGCTTACATTGATCAAAGCCCAAAATTACAACTGCTTACAAAAGATACGCTTGTGGCACTGAATGGCAACAAATTGGTGTTGGATTTTAACATAAAAAACAAAGTGAAATTTGAAGGTAATCATGCATGGCTGCTGATTGATGATGGTGGTGGGCTGTCCGATATTCAATTGATAGACAATACTACAGGGAAAATTATACCCTCTGTGGCAGGTATATACCAATTAGGCAGCTATAGTGGTTTTGAAAGCAAAAACTTTACGATAAAGGCTATTGGCACCAGCTGTACTATCGCTACAGTGCGCTTCCGATTTGGTTGGAACTGTAATCCTGTGACCACGCCCAACGGCAATATTTGCAATGAAGTAGAGCAAATCATCAAAATCAAGCCAATCCCCACAGAGCTTGAGCTAAGGGTGCTGAAACAACCAGCCTCCATCGCCATGTGCAGCCCTTCCGATTATATTGAGTTTGAGGTATATAATGCCAAGGAAGGGATTGCGTTTGGGGTGCTGGCCAATGTTCAGTTGCCGCAGGGCATCACGATTGTACCCAATTCTGCCCAAATTGCCTATCCGATTGGAGCAGCATGGTTGCCCATTAATGATCCAACATTCACGAATGGTGTTTTCCAATGGTCACCGGAAGATGTGATTAAAGCCTTGAAAGACAATGGTTTGACTGATATTAATACCGCCCCAAATAATTCATTTGTAATCCGATTTAAAGTGGAAGCGGGCTGTGGTGCAGTAGCCAATTCCCAGATTATTTATGGCACGGAGGCGGTTCAGGCTTGTGGAGCCTTGTCCAACACCCTTCGCAAGCCGGGCATTCCACTTCAGGTGGATGACGTAAATGCTGATTATAAGGTAAATGCCGCCCTTGATTTTAGTGTGCCGCCCGCTTATGCTTCTTGTGGGCAAAATGTGCGCCTCACGGCTCGGCTCAATGCTACCAAAATACCCTCGGCGGGGGATAGTCTTTACATCTTGTTGCCAGTTGGGGTGAGTTACGTTGCTGCTTCATATCAGGCTGTACAAAACGCACCCGCTGGTCCGCCCATAATTAATGGTCGCGTACTTCAATTGGCCATGCCGTCTAATATTGGTATTGGTGCCAATATTGAATTCCGTTTTGAGCTGCGGTATGATGATCCCGCTTCATGTGATGATAAAAATATAGTGCTTCAGGCTCGACAACGCAAAACAGCGGCTTGCCCTGGAAAGCCTGATTGTAGTGTGTATGTGGTAACTGGTGAAGCGATTATTACCCTTAATACTGTAAATCCAGACCTTTTGCTTCGTAATTTTGAACCTGTGTCAAATGGTAATGGATTCATATTCAATGCTTTGCTGGATAATGTAGGGACTGGCAGCTCCCAAGGCCAGGTGGTCAAATTTTATCTTGATCTGAATGATAATGGTAAAGTGGACTCAGGCGAGCCCCTGGTGCAAGAGATTAAAAATAGTCAGGATATTGCCCCGGGGGCAAGCGGAACCATCAATGGTCCCTTGGGCAACATAAGTTCTGCGGATCTTTGCAAACTTATTGCTGTTATCAATAGTAAAGATAACTGCGCTTGCACAGATCGTGTTTTCCCCTTGAATCAAAGTACAACGGTACTGACCACTTTAAGTTCTTGTGAGATTGTTCCACTAAGCTTCGGTACACCCGCTCTAAGCGGCCATACTTATGAATGGGCCACTGCTTCAGGATTGTCGTGTACACAATGCAATAGTGTCACCTTTTCGCCTGGAACAGGAGTGGTTGCTGGCGATGCTTTTGTTTTTAGCCTGAAAGACCAATCTGGCTCTTGTACCGTTGAGCGGCTTTTTGAAATAAAATACGGTATTCCGGAGCAATTAAACCTGCCCGACCAGCGGGTGTGTAAAGGGCAGTCCGTCACTATTGAGGCCCCAAAAGGCGGGACATATCAGTGGGCTGGTCCCGGTGTCAGGAACGAGCCGGGCCTTTATGCCCAATTGCTGACACCGGATCTGTCTTCGGCCTATCGGGTAACGGTTACTTTTGCGGGAGGATGTACTAAAACAGCTGAACTAATGGTGACTGTTCTGGCATCAGATTCTACCAAATTGCCGATATTAACTACCTGTAAGGGCAATCCAAAATTGGTGGCAGGCACAACCCTGACCGATATTGAGGGGATTTACTACAATAAACTGAACAATTACAATGGCTGTGATAGCATTATAATACAGCAATTATTGGTAAAGCCCACAGAAACAGCAGAAGGCAAAGGACTTTGCCCAAGCGATACGCTACGGATTTTTGGAAAACTAATTACCAAAGCGGGTACCTACTGCGAGACATTCAAGAGTACACAAGGCTGTGATAGTACACATTGTGTGACTGTTAGCTCAGTGCCGGGCCCTGTATTGAGCAAACCGGACTCCTCTATCATTACGATTGAGGATAGCATTCAGCTAAATGCCGCTGGAGGTTTTGTTTATTATAATTGGCAGCCACCCGCACATTTGTCTTGCACGGATTGTCCTTCACCTTTTGCAAAACCCAAGGAAACAACGAATTACGTGTTGACTGTGAAGGATCAAAATGGCTGCGAGGATGAAGTGACTTATCGGGTAGTGGTATTCCCTCCTTGTGACCCCGCACGTCTGCTTATTCCCAATGCCTTTACCCCTAATGGTGATGGCGTGAATGACAAATTCCGTGTAGTACCCTTTGAGGGCATCGAAACGGTATTCTCCATTCAGATTTATGACCGTTGGGGGCGCAAGGTATATGAGAAGAGTGGCCAAAAAGATATTGAATGGGATGGAACTGTTGATGGTGAACCAGGATTGCCTGATGTTTATGTATGGCAAATTTCGATCAATTGCCCATTGTCAGGTGAGGTGACCAAGCAGGGTGGGGTAGCGCTGCTGCGCTGAACCATACTTGTTTTTTTGAACCACAATTTGAACCACAAAAGGCACAAAAGAGCACATAAGATTTTGTGTCTTTTGTGTCCTTTGTAGTATATTTTTTTGAACCACAAAAGGTACAAAAGAGCACATAAGGTTTTGTGTCCTTTGTGTGCTTTGTGGTATATTTTTTT
>CAZIKN010000185.1:0-8113 GCA_964539805.1 uncultured Saprospiraceae bacterium
GGCTGAAGCATAATGCGCTAAATTTAAAAGCCTGTCTATCAATGTTTTGTGTTTAACAGCCCAATTGTTTGTTAAAAGGGCCGCAAAGATACCACACATTGCAATATTTAATGAAACATTTTGCAAATGTGCAGCTGTTAATTTTACAGATTACCGACGGTCACCGCCCCGGCGATCACCGCCTCCGCGACGGTCGCCTCCGCGATCACCACCACCCCGGCGGTCGCCTCCGCGATCACCGCCCCGGCGGTCACCGCGATCACCACCGCGACGATCACCACCGCGATCATTACGGTCATTGCGTTCGCCACCTGTACCTTCAGCGGCAGCAAATGGAGTCAGTTCGCGTTTTTGCAACACCTCGCCTTTGAAGAGCCACACTTTGATGCCGATTTTACCGTAAACGGTAAGGGCTTCAACATTGGCATAATCAATATCAGCGCGGAAAGTATGCAAAGGTGTACGGCCTTCTTTGAATTCTTCGGTACGTGCAATCTCGGCGCCAGCCAAACGACCGCTCACGCGGATCTTGATGCCTTCACCACCTGTGCGCATGGTGCCTTGAATGGCAGCCTTGATGGCACGGCGATAGTTTACACGCGCTTCGATCTGCTTTGCGATTTGTTCGCCAACGATATTGGCATCCAATTCGGGTTTGCGAATCTCGAAGATGTTAATTTGCACATCTTTACCTGTGAGTACTTTGAGTTCCTCTTTGATCAGGTCCACCTCTTTACCTGCCTTACCGATGATGATACCGGGGCGGCTGGTGTGGATGGTTACGGTTACACGCTTAAGGGTACGCTCAATGACAATACGGGCGATACCGTTTTGCATTGGTTTGTTGCGTTCGCGCGGATCAGCCTGTGCTGTTTTCGGGCGACGGGCACGGAGGTAGGTGCGAATTTTTTCGTCTTCTACCACTTTGAGACCGTAGTCTTTGTCAGCGTACCAGTTAGAATCCCAACCGCGAATGATGCCTAAGCGGTTACCAATTGGATTTGCTTTTTGACCCATTGTATTTTTTAATGTACAGGTTATGCTAATGTAACTAATGTGCTAATAAGTTGATACACAGTAGTTTTGAATTATTCGCCCTCCAATGGGGCTTTGTTTGCCACTACGAGGGTGACGTGGTTGCGGCGTTTGCGTACGCGGTAAGCACGGCCCTGCGGAGCAGGCAGGAAGCGATAAATAATGCCTCCCGGATCAACGAACGCTGTTTTTACGTACAGGCCGTAATCGTCAGCGCCGCCACTCATGTCGGCTTTTTGTTCCCAGTTGTTGATGGCCGAGAGCAAAAGTTTTTCGAGCCAAACAGCCGCTTCCTTGTTGGTGTACTTGAGAATGCCGAGGGCATCCACCACGTTTTTTCCGCGAATGTTGTCCACTACCAGGCGCATTTTGCGCGGTGACATGGGGCAGTTTTTTAATTTAGCTACAGCTTCCATTATGTTGAAATGTAATGCTCTGTTTACTTGTTACCGGCGTGACCACGGAAGTTGCGCGTTGGGCTGAACTCTCCTAATTTGTGGCCTACCATATTTTCGGTTACGAATACAGGTACGAATGTTTTGCCATTGTGTACTGCGATGGTTTCCCCAACCATGTCAGGGATAATCATAGAAGCACGGCTCCACGTTTTGATGACCTGCTTGCGGGTGCTTTGTTTTGCTTTGGCCACTTTATCCAGCAATTTGTAGTGGACGTATGGACCTTTTTTCAGTGAACGCGGCATCTTTCAGTTTGAATGATGAATGATGAATGATGAACTTTGAAATGATCCGGGTGGATCTGTTTCGCTATTCTTATTTTACTAAAGCGCCATTTTTGCGATTGAGAATCAATGCGTTGGAGGCTTTTGTACGGCTACGCGTTTTTTGGCCTTTAGCTTTGATACCGTTTCTGCTACGTGGGTGACCACCAGAAGCGCGGCCTTCACCACCGCCCATGGGGTGATCCACAGGGTTCATGGCTACCGGACGGTTGCGTGGGCGGAAACCCTTCCAGCGCATACGGCCTGCTTTACCCATGATCTGGAGGTTGTGGTCGCCATTGCTCACGATGCCCATAGTAGCACGGCAAGTAAGCAGGATGCGACGAACCTCGCCAGAGGGGAAACGAAGCACAGCATAACGATCCTCGCGACCCATCATCTGGGCGGATGTACCTGCACTGCGCACCAGAATGCCACCTTGACCGGGATGCATCTCAATGTTGTGTACAAAGGCACCGAGTGGAACTTCTGACAAATAAAGGCAATTACCATTTTCAGGTGCCACACCACGACCCGATTCTACTGTGGCTCCTGGCTTCATACCCTTGGATGCAAGGATATAGTTGCGTGTGCCGTCAGCATAAACGATGAGCGCGATGTGTGCGCTGCGGTTTGGATCATACTGAATGGATTCCACCGTGGCTACGCCGCTTTTATCACGGGCGAAGTCAACGATACGGTAGCGACGCTTGTGGCCACCGCCGCGAAAGCGTGTGGTAAGGCGACCTACTCCATTGCGACCACCCGTGCTGCTTTTAGAGGCCAGCAATGATTTTTCGGGCTTTGCGCCTTTGGTCAGTTCGTCTTTCGTAACAGCTACGCGAAAACGAAGACCAGGTGTTAGCGGGTTAAATTTCTTAACTCCCATGACAGAACTTTATGCTTGTTGACTTAGGCCAAATGGCTGAATGTCAAATCTTTGCGTTAAGGTTTAGTTTTCTTCAGCAGGGCCAAAGAGATCAATGGTTTCACCAGGTGTCAGGGTGACGAAGGCTTTTTTATAAGCTGATTTCGCACCGCGAACGATGGCGGTTTTGGTGGAGCGTGATTTGGGCTTACCCGGAATCACTGCGGTATTTACAGCATCCACATTTACGTTGAACATCTTTTCAACGGCATTGCGGATTTCCAATTTGTTGGCACCGCGATCCACCATAAAGGTGTAGCAGTTGCGCTTATCCGCAAGGATGGTTGCTTTTTCCGTTACGATCGGCTTAATCAGTATTTGCTTAGCCATGATGTATTACTTATTGATAACCAGTTGCCCGGTGATGCTTTAATCTAAGGTTTCAACGATTTTGCTTACTGCGCTTTCAGCGATCACCAACACACCAGCTTTCATGATTTGGTAGGTGTTGATTTCTGCTGCCGGAGCGATGGCTGCCTTGTCAATATTGCGGCAGGAGAGGTAAAGCATTTGATTGTACTCTGCCGTAACGGTGAGTGGCTTTTTATCCTCTACATTAAGCGAGCGCAGAATGTTGTTGAACGCCTTGGTTTTAGGCGCATCGAAGTTGAAATCTTCTACAACCACGATCTGGCCTGCCTTTGCCTTGGCAGAAAGAGCGCTGCGGCGTGCCAGGCGACGAACTTTCAGGTTAATCTGAATGTCATAGTTGCGTGGGCGAGGACCGAATACACGACCACCACCGCGAAACACAGGGCTATTGATGTCCCCTTTACGGGAGCCACCTGTGCCTTTTTGCTTGTGTAGTTTGCGTGTGGAACCGCTTACCTCACGGCGCTCCTTTGATTTGTGTGTACCCTGACGCTGAGCGGCGAGGTAGCGCTTGACATCAAGCCATACGCTGTGCTCGTGCGGTTCAATGCCGAATACGGATTCAGGCAATTCAACCGTACGGCCGGTGGCCTGACCATTTATGTTATAAACTGTTGCTTGCATGATGATTCAAATTAGTGATTTTCAAAATGTTGGGTTATTCAATCACTGATTTATTTTTCAATCACCACCAAAGCGCCCTTGTGACCTGGCACCGCGCCTTTGATGAGGATAAGGTTTTGATCCGCGAATACTTTGAGCACTTGCAAACGGCGTACTTTCACGCGTTCGTTGCCCATTTGGCCCGCCATGCGCATGCCTTTCATTACTTTGGCTGCGAATGATGAGTTACCCAAAGAACCTGGTGCACGCAAGCGGTTATGCTGACCGTGTGTTTGCTCCATGACACCGCCGAAGCCGTGACGCTTTACAACACCCTGAAAGCCTTTACCTTTTGAGGTACCAACCACGCTTACTTTGTCACCTTCCTGAAACACTTCAGCAACTGTTACCTCGTCACCAAGGCTTTTGCTCAATGTAGCATTGCGGAACTCGAGCACTTTGTGGAGTGGCTCTTCCAAACCCGCTTTCTGGAAATGGCCCTTAAGGGCTTTGGGCGTGTTCTTTGCTTTGCGCTCGCCGTATGCCAGCTGGAGCGCTTCATAACCGTCAGTGTCCTCGGTACGTACCTGAGTCACGACGCAAGGACCAGCTTCGATAATAGTGCAAGCAACGTTTTTGCCGTTGTTGTCGTAGATGCTGGTCATCCCGATTTTTTTGCCAATCAGACCGTTCACGTTCGAAAAGTTTTTATGTTTGAACGATTGGAGTAAACCGATTTCTGCTTACCGGAAACGCAGTGGGCGAATATGCGAAAAGCGCCCCTCCGTGAACCCGGAACCGCTCTCGGAAATGGCAGTTATCCTGAAAACAAGACACTTTGACCAAACCCGGAAACCGCAGACTTTTTTTTGTTAATTTCGTTGATTGTTGACTGCTGCAAGCGATATTCGCATTACAGGCAATCTTCAATGTTGCAATTCATCAAGTCAATTTGACTTGAATGTCAACACCGCTCGGCAGTTCCAACTTGGACAATGCGTCCACAGTTTTTTGTGTCGGTGTGTAGATTTCGATCAAGCGCTTATGGGTGCGCAACTGGAACTGCTCACGAGCTTTCTTGTTCACGTGCGGCGAGCGCAGCACGGTGAAGATTTCTTTCTCGGTTGGCAGCGGAATCGGCCCAGTTACTACGGCCCCACTCGCACGCACGGTCTTAACGATCTTCTCAGTGGACTTATCCACCAAGTTGTAGTCGTAAGAACGGAGTTTAATGCGAATTTTCTGATTCATTACCTTTCCTTGTTTTGTGCAGAAGAAACCGAATTTCTTCGTATCTGCTTAATTATCAGCGTCAAAATAATATTTTTGTACGCCCTTCTTTCAAAAGCGGTGCAAAGGTAGAAAAACCTGAACCGAATAACCAAGAGCTTTTTAAAGTTTTTTTAAAAAAAGTTTTTGGAGGGCTTTGGAAGGGGCCAATAGGGCATGAAAACTACATATCCTTTAAGGTATTGGGTTGGTTATTTGGAAAATCAGCCTACCGTGGCCATGCCCCGCTGATTCCGCTGCCCGAGATTTTTCACAATAGTTGCCCCCCCTCTTTGAACGTTTGACCAACAGTGGTGTACTACTCCTCAAACAACTAAAAAATGCTCATCATGCAACAGCGTATTTTAAAAACCCTCGTCCCATTGGCCATCGTTTTTTTTGCACATTTCCATCCACTGCATGCCGCAGGCGATTATGAGGCACGCATCCGTAATGCCGAGCTGCTTGGAGACCGTGCCCAGGTGGCAGCCATTTGTCGGGAATGGTACCAGAGCGGACAATACTCAACCGGTGTACTCAACTGGTGTTACAATGCCCTGATGTCCATGGAAAACAATGCCCTGCTATTAACCCAAAACCACCAGGACACCTATATAATATGGTTGTTGCAGTATGCCCTTGGTGTACGGGAGGATGTTTCCATCCTAAACCTTGATCTATTGGCGGACAAACATTACCGCGATAAAGTGGTGCGGCAAAACCTCAAGCTAAAGGATATTGCCGAAGGAAGCAGCTTGCAGGATATACTGAAAAGCCTGTTGGCCGAGCGCAGCAAGGAAGGAAGCAATCCTTTGTATTTCAGCGTATTATTAAACAAAGAACAGATTAAAACCGACCAAAAGAACCTGTACATCACGGGCCTCGCCCTAAAGTACAGCACCCGCGTTTTTGACAATCTCGCTATGTTGCGCAACAATTACGAGCACCTGTTCCACACGGACTACCTTGATCTGCCGCTTCAGCCGGAATCAGCCCCCGAGGCGGTGGCTGCCCTAAACCTCAATTATTTGCCCGCCTTTTTATTGTTGCACCGGTATTATGAGCGCAATGGAGAATTGGCCAAGGCAGATAAAATAAAGGCCCGCAGTATGCAGATTGCCCGCTTAGGAGGCCGCGAAGCCGAGATCCGCGCCATCTTTTACCCGCCGTTCAGCACATCGGGCAATTTTTCCACCCTTATGACAGCCAAAGACTTAGAGAAGCGCATGAAAAAAATAAAGGACAGCTTTTATGCCGGCGAAACGGAAGTCACCAACGAACAATACGAACTGTTTTTGCAGGATTTGGTAAAAAACAAATCATTCGGGCTATTGGACACCTGCAAAACCCAAAAGACAGACTGGAGAAGTCTGGTGCCTGAGGCCGTACGCCAATTGTCCGATGCCATGCTGTTCGAACACGGCCACCCGGATGGCCCTGAAAACCCGGTACAGAACATCGGCCATAACGCAGCCCTTGCCTATTGTGCCTGGCTGACCAAGGTGTACAACCATGACAGCGGAAAGAAAAAATTCAAAAAAGTACAGTTCCGCTTGCCGACATCCAAAGAATGGGAAACCCTTGCACGGGCCGGGCGCGACGAAAATACGCCTTACCCCTGGGGTGGTTACTATTTCCGCAACAGCAAGGGTTGTTACCTGCTGAACATGAACGCTACCGAGCCTTGCAAGGACTGCCCCGGTAAAAGCAATGGCTCCAATGATGGCGGCTTTCTGAGCGTCAAGGTAGGCACCTATTTCCCCAACGATTTTGGTCTCTACAATATGAGCGGCAATGTGGCCGAAATGGTAGCCGAACCCGGTATATCCAAAGGCGGAAGCTGGGCCGATGCAACCATTGAACTCCAAATCAAATCAGAGAAAAAATACACACAGGCCGAACCCTGGCTCGGATTCCGGATCGTTATGGACGTATTGGAAGAAAACAACTAAAATCATATCATGCAAGTAAGCGACGAGGCCCTGATGCAAGCCATTATTGACCGGCGCGATGCGCAGGCCTTCGCGGCATTGTATGACCGTTGGTCGGCGCGCATGTACCGTTATTTCCTGCGCATGATGAACCGCCAGGCCGCCAAAGCAGCCGACCTTACCCAGGATTTGTTTGTAAAAATCATAGAAAAGCCGCATTTGTTTGACCCTTCGCGGCGATTTTCCACCTGGTTGTACACCCTTGCGGCCAATCAGTGCAAAAATGAGTATCGCCGGAAAAAACTGATCGAGCAGGTAGAGCACTACCCGGAGTGCTGCGGCGATGATGCGGCACTGCAGTTGCCCGAAACCCTGGATCGCGCGTTGTTGGAGCAGCAGCTCCAATGGGCCATCTGCTTGTTGGAAGAGCCTCAGCGCCAGTGCTTTGTGCTGCGCTGGCAGGAGGATTTGTCCATTAAGGAAATTAGTGAAATCATGGATTGTCCGGAGGGCACCGTAAAGTCGCGCCTTTATTATGCTCTCCGGCAGGTATCCGCCGCAGTCCGCGATGTATTTGTTGTATAATTTAAAAGCGCAACACACATGAACGATATCATCCTGTCATTGGCCCAGGAAAAAGGTTTTGACGCCCTGAACGGTGCCGAAAAGGAACTTGTGTTGGCCGAAATGCCTGCATCAGAATATGAATCCATACACCTTTCCTTAGCAACATTGAAGGAGATGGATCAGGATGTCGCAGCTCCACCAAGCCTGAGGGCCACGCTTTTGCGCCACCCGCAGTTGCAGGCACCCGTATCCAATGTTTCTGTATGGAAAATGCCTTTGGCCATAGCGGCATCCTTTGCCTTGGGGGCATTGAGCATAGCCTTTTTCCCAATCCAAAACGCGGCCCCGCCCGTAGAAAAAGTCATTACCCAAACCATCTTTCAACGGGATACCGTAGTAATAAGGGACACCCTTGTGCGCACGCGCTGGCGCACGAGATATGTGTTCAAGACTGATTCTCAGCATTTTGTGCCGCCCATAGCCGCTCAGGTACCCGCGAGCATCTATGACACTGCCGTGCCTATGGGCAAAAGCGGTAGCGCCATTGGAGATACTCCAGCATTGCTTGATTTTTTTGGTTTGCCGGAGGGTAGGAAATGAAGGGTGTTAAATTGATTGGATAATCCGCTCATGGTCGGTAGGTAATTATGCCAACGGCATGACAGACATATTATGGACCCAAAACGA
>CAZIKN010000186.1:0-8031 GCA_964539805.1 uncultured Saprospiraceae bacterium
ATGCTGAAAAAAGAGCCGTTTGGGGCCAAGCGGGAAAATCCCAGACATGCTCTTATTTGTCCCAAATCATGACCCCGCGCTGCCCCGGCCTGGCAAAGCCCCTGTACATACCTTCCGAGTTAAATGGGAGGGCTATTTGGCCGGATTTGTCCACGGCAATGAGCCCCCCTTCGCCCCCCTTTTCCACCAACTTTTGCTTGACCACATAGTTTGCCGCTTCTTCAAGGGCTATGTTTTTATAGCTCATCAGGGCCCATACATCATAGGCCACGGCATAGCGGATAAAGTACTCGCCATGCCCGGTACAACTCACGGCACAGGCATCATTGGAAGCATAGGTGCCCGCCCCTATAATAGGTGTGTCACCAAAGCGGTTCCAGCGTTTGTTGGTCATACCGCCCGTGCTGGTGCCCGCAGCGAGATTGCCCTGTTTGTCCAACGCCACACAGCCAACGGTGCCAAATTTCCCATCGGGGTTGGTGGGCACAGCACCTGTTTTGGCCTTAGCAGCTTCTTCCTCCTGTAATATTTTTTGTAAAGTATTCCAGCGCTCAGGGGTGTGAAACCACTTTGGATCCACTATTTCCAGCCCGTTTTCCTTCGCAAACTGTTCGGCACCACGGCCCGTGAGCAGCACGTGCGGCGATTTTTCCATGACCATACGCGCTAATTTTATAGGGTTTTTTACGGTCATAACGCCTCCTACGGCCCCTGCTTTTTGGTCAGCACCGTTCATAATACTGGCATCCAATTCATTTTTGCCTTCATGCGTGAATACGGCTCCCCGTCCGGCATTGAAAAAAGGGCAGTCCTCCAGCCATGCAACCGTTTGGGTGACGGCCTCAAGGGCTGAGCCTCCCCGGATCAGGATGTTTTCGCCTATGGTAAGTGCAGAGTCCAAAGCAGCCCGATAGGCCTTTTCCTTTTCCGGGCTCATGTCCTTTTGGCTGATGGTACCGGCTCCGCCATGTATAGCCAAGGCATATTCGGCCCTGGTTTCGGGGGCCTGGGGCTTGGTGTTGTTTTCAGGCTTGTTTTGACAGGCATAGGCCCCTAACAGCAATAAGAGAAGGCATATTTTGAGCATGACAGGATATTTGCAAAATGAGGAACAAAGATGCGAATATCTTTACAGGTTTCCCGCAGCTGGCAAAGGATTTTAGTTTTCTCGCAGAATGTGCAAATTTATCCTCCCCTCCAGGTCGGGAAAACACCTGCTATGAAGGGATCAAAAGGGGGAAGTAGCGCTCGCGCAGGATATTAAAATGGTGTTTCTGATGGCCCAAAATGGTAAATCCCAATGCTAAAACGGACATTCGGGATTCCCAACAAATGCCCGAGCGCTGGAGCTGTGCATCCTGCATATGGGCGAACAATTGCCGTGTAGCATGGCGCAATGTGGTCATTTCATGGGCCAATGTACTTATGTCAGCTACAAAAGCTGAGGCACTCAGGGCCAGGGCATCTTCGTCATGGCCCTCAGCTTTTTGGATGGCTTCCCGGGCGAACATCAGTGCCCGATAGGACATAATGCGTTCCCAGTCCAATACATGTTGTAATACATCGGCTGCGCGCCATTTTCCCGCTGCATATACCTGTGTGCCAAGTGCGCTGCATTTATCCCATTCAAAAGAAGCCAATTCATCCAAACTGAGCTGCATGGCTTCGTCTAATTCCACATCTGCAACCAGATTGATGTAGCGATCAAAGTATTTGGGTAGAGGATCAATGTGTGATTTTTTCATGTGCTGCGTGTTACTGTGAATAAAGGACAAAAGACGGAGCTTTTGCTCTTTTGTCAGGGACAAAAGATGGACATATCCAGCCTTAGCTTTGTAAATCCGCTCATTTTTGATTCCTAAAAACGTCTCAAGCACATTTTTGCCCTTCGGGCGACAGTTCGCAAAATAGTTGTGGCTATTTTGGAAAAATTGCTTTGTTTTGGGACTTAAAATTTTACTTTTACCAATGGCCCAAAAATCCTGTTTTGCCTTTTTGGACGGCAGTTTGTACCTATGTCTTGGTCGCAATGCTAAAGGAAAACCTCAAAACCCCACACGAGCAGGGCTTCATTTCTGATGATATACGTTGTATTTTTTAATTACCCGCTCATATGCATACAAATTAATAATAAAGTTTTCATTAGGGGAAATCTTATAACTTAAAAATTGAATAAAATTATTTGATTCTATCACCTTTATTGTGAATAATGATGGGTAAAACTGAAAGTATTCATGATCACTAACTATAAATTCTTTTTCGAGTATTTTACCTGAAATGGTTACTGTATCAATACTTTTATTTAGTATGTAGTCATTGTTCTGATAAACAGCTTTCTTTTCCGATTCAATAAAGTCAATTGGTAATTTAATTATTACGGTGTCTCCAACATTAAATTTATTGTAGTTATACATAGCAATCCAATTTATTTTCATTGCATTTTCGATTTCGTTCATTCTTGAGGATAGTCTATTTTTTTCATAATCTTTCTTACAAAAAGAAAATGCCGTTTGGGAATTAAAACTTTTATTATTAAGATATTTATAAAATGAATAGAAGAAATATCTGTCAGCACATAGAGAGCCAATGCCTTTACTTTGGTAATTATCTCTTATTGCTTGAATATCATCTTTAGTAAATATTTTATGTATTGGTATATGCTTAAAAGCAAAACTAATTATAGAATCCTCTGGCAGATTTTTAAAATGAACCAAGGTATCTTTTTCAATTTTATCTATTATCTTTGTAAAAAATTTTGAATCTTCATTATTTTTTGCACATGAAAATATAGAAAATAGCGAAATAAGTATTATTGTTAGTTTAATAAAAAATTTTATCATAATATTATTTTTCAAGAATGCCTCTCATGCTGGAAAACATATGGCCTGAGATATCATTGCCAAAGCCGTTAGCAGATGTAGCGAACATCAATCCACCTAATTTATTAAAGGTCATTCCTGAAATGCAATACCCATTTTAAGGAATCATCCAATGGTATTCCATACAGGCTCAACAGATATGGATTGTCCAATATTTCAAAATAGTAAGGTCTGCCATTTCTATATGCAACTGGCACCCACATACCAATTTTTAAATAATCATTAGGACGATATCTAACATGCCTCAGAAAAACCTCGTTTCCTGTATGTACTTCCCATGTATAATATTGGCCAGATTTATAAACATGAGGAGATACTTTAACTAATCTTGCATTACCAATTGCCATGTCTTTTTTGATATATTCCGCTTCTTGCTTATCCACCTCATCTGAACACATTTTGACCAGAAACAAAACTATAATAGCCAAAAAATATTTGTAATATTTTTTAGTTAGGTCAATATACCTTGAAAACTCATCATTTATTTGTGCCATTGTTTCTATTGAGTAATTTATCAATCGTAAAACCAACTGAATTACCTGTTGCTGCATCATCAACTAATCCCGTACTCGTCTTAGCAGCCTCCTAACTCCAATACTCTCCAACATTTTTAACTGCTTGTGAAATAGCTTCATCAAAACTTTCACACAAAAATCTATTACCTTCTGAAGTCATTTTTAATAAATCTGTGATGGCACTTTGGTTTTCAGACGAATGAATTATAATTACCATTTTCCTCTTTTCCTCTTTGTCTCTACCTACTTCATTAAAGAAATTTAACGATTTCAAAATAGTATTTCCCCAAGTATATTTCAAATTTGTCAAATCAAGAATTATACAAATAGGTTCATAAACGAAGTAGTAAGCGGCTAAGAGGGAAAATAAATATAATCCATCCGAATTGCCCTCACTTCCATGTTTATAATTTCCAGAAGATTTAACATACAGAATTGTGTTATCTTCAGAGATTGCAAAATCACAAAGAATACTTTTGAATTTTTCTAAATCTATTCTAACTAGGTTCATTTAATTTTGGGGTTTAAATATGATGTGTGGTAAATTGGGGTCAACAGTTACTCCTTTTAGCATTTCAGAACCTGGTCTATACATCCCATCTTTTACCGCATTTAGATTTCTAGGTAATTGAAATAATGCTGAACTTCTAGTTTTTGAGGTTCCACCTGTAATAATGTAGTCCCAGTCAGATAAAGCATTTGCTGTTCCTTTTGCTCTACTGCCAACTACTGAAACTTCAAGATTATATTTGGTCGCAATGCTCTGTATTCTATTGACATTGCTTCCTAAATATTCAAGCTTCGCACCTCCTCCAACAATTGGACCTCCCCCCTTAGTAGCCTCCGTTGCACCTATTCTTGCTCCGTCATCAATAAACTCACCGCCGTGATTGGAAAAATCCTTGGGTCGGGGTGTGGTCGTTTGTGCTGCATTTGACGTTTTTTTAGCAATCTTAGCTACATTTTTGACTGTTGAAACAGCTGCGCCGCTAGCAGCACTGAACGTCGCAGATTTTATCAAACCTACTGTCTGACGGTGTATGGCTTCATGGAATTCGTCATATCCATTAATGTTTTGGGTACCTGATACCTGATTGTAAACAATAGAACCTGCCGTCCCAAAAATAGTCCCTACATCTGCGCTGGTTTGCTTTAGTGATCCCCAAATATTTGATACTGCCTGCCTTGGGTTTGTAAACAAACCGTATACACCTCCGGCAACTTCTACAGTCAACTTTGCAACCTGATCTCCGGCCCATCCAAATGCCTGCACAACCTCTTCTTTTTCCAATCCATCCAGATCAATCGCCATGATCGGTGTATTACTCGCAAACTGATACGGCGTCAACTCAGGATACTGGCTCGTAATCGGATCCACGCTCAGAAACCGCGCCATTTTTGCAGGGTCTATCTTTTGCACTGCGACCAGACTGTCCTTCAGGTCATACAAGGTGAGCAGGCCCGTCTCGGGGCTGTACACTGCGTATCCGATGGCCTTTACGGAATCCAGATCGAACATCTCCTTGTGTCCATCGTCATAATGGAGCACTTTTTCTTCTATGCCCAAGGCCGCATAAGGGTTTTGAGCATTCAACTGGATCAAAGCAGCGATCAGCAGGGCAAATATGCTTGCAATTTTTTTCATGGTGTGATTTTTTTATTTTTCAGATTGTTGTGTTGCAGCCGATTTTGACTGCATTTTTGTTACCCATTCGTTGTATTGTTCCAGTGGCATCTCTTCATAGCCGAGATCATCCATTTTTTTGTACAAAGCCTCTACTTCTTCGGCCAGGTTTTTAAGATCAGGCTCCTCGCGGGCCCTTTTGAAGTGTGGTATGCCGCGCGCCTTGCATGCTTTTAGCAACTGCTGACCCAACACATTGCTTTTCATAGATATGGCAACAATATATACAGGATTGGCTTCCAAAGCCGAGTCAAGGCAGCGCATCACGAAAGTATCATTGTGACCATAATCGTATTTGTTCAGGTAAGCACTGGCAAGCAGTTCCATACAAATAGCTATGGTCTCGCGCTGGTTTAGTGCATGCATATAAATTCGATTGGCAATAGCCTCCGCTTTGATATGGCTGGAAGAAATGAGCCACGCATCGGTTGAGAAATGACCATTGGTGAGTTCCAGATTGTACCATTTGTTTTTCTCATCTTTATGCTTGATGTACAGGTGGTTGGGAGCCAATGCAATGTGTGAGAAAGTGCCGCCATATTCATCTGTCAGTATCTTGTAGAGCAAGGGAAGCGAACGACAGGTGCCTTTTCGGGTATTTAACAACTTGGTTACGAAGGTGTTGGAAAGATTCTTGTCGCCGAGCGGGTCTTCAAAATCGTATAAGTAGGGTTGGTTGTTGTTTTCTGGCACAGGTCGGCAGAGATAGGTGTGTGCAGCCCAGTTGCCGGCAGTTTGATACTGTGCTATCCCTTTGCTTTTAGCCATTTGGCGCATCGTTTCTACTATTTCGCTGATTTGACCGCAAAAGGTTTTGTATGACAATGTACCACCATGCCAGGCATTTTCTACCAGAAAAACTGCTCTTTTCAAGTCTTGCGCTTGGTGTCCTGAGAGCATCAGGTTTATTTCCTCGAAGGCTTGTTGAAAAGAAGCAGTAGTTTTTTGAGGCTCTTCTGTTTTCGGGGGAGGCATCGTATCCTTTATAATTTGAGCAGGTGCAATGTTTACTGGAAGTGTGTCAGCTACTGCCAATTCCTCCGAGGTTATAGGTGGCAGTGAATCAGGTATTTGGCATATATGCGGAATTACCAGCCCAATTCATGGCGATGTGCATTATAGGTTTATAGTTGTTGAGCATTAGACACACACCACACCACTTCTGCCCTCCAGACGACAGTGCGCAACATTTTTTTGTCCATTTGAAAGGAAATGCTTTGTTTTGGGACACGAATTTCATCCTCAACGTTTCTATTAAAAATGCCCTCGAAATCCTGTTTTACACTGTTTATTCTTTTGGCCTTATTGCTCCCCACCATTTCCTCTGCTCAAAAAGAGTTTGAAAACTGGACTTTTGGCCGGGGGGCAGGTTTGCGTTTCCAGGCTAACGGTACGATTTCACAGTTTACCAGTGCGGTAAACTCTCGCGAAGGCGTATCCACTATGTCAGATCCCCAAACGGGAGAATTGTTGTTTTACACGGATGGGGTCGGGGTTTGGAACAGGAATCATAAGTTAATGCCCAATGGGCTGGGCTTGTTCGGCAATTATACCAGTACGCAATCCGGCGTGATCGTGCCCATACCGGGCAGCAAGACCCGTTATTATATTTTTACGACTGATTTGCCCAACTCCAGCACCAGAGGCTATCGCTATTCCATCGTTAATATGGCCGCGAACGGCGGTTTGGGTGATGTGGAAGCTGCCACCAAAAACACCCTGCTTTTGGCTAAAAATACTGAAAAAATAACAGTGGCCCGCCATTGCAACAACCGCGATTTCTGGCTCGTACTCAAGGAATTCGGGAATAACAAGTTTTGGATTTATCCCATCACTGCAGCAGGTATTCAGGCACCTCTGACTTTTTCGCTCGGGACCACGCTGCAAGGCGGATGGAATTCGGTAGGTTACCTTGAGTTCTCGAGCGACCAAAAAATGCTGGCCCATGCCATTGGGCCTGAGTTTATGGGAGGGACTTCACAAGTGGAAATGTATCGTTTTGACAATAAAAATGGCAGCCTGACTGGCCCTTTTATCACGTTGACTGGTTTCGGCTTTGCTTATGGGGTAGAGTTTTCCCCTGACAACAAACTGCTGTATGTCTCCGAACTGAATGCTACCGGCCCACAGGGCAGTTATGTGGCACAATACAACCTGAACCTGCCTACCAATACGGCCATTTTGACCTCCAAAACGGTGCTTTATACCACATTTCGCTACAACTTGGGGGCGCTCCAGATTGCGCCCAATGGCAAAATTTATATCTGCAAAGAAGATGGTTTTGATGTTGGTGCTGACTTTTTGGATGTCATAGAATTCCCCTCAATACCAGGCATCGCTTCTGGTTATAAGCCTGATGCACTGGCGCTGACAACAGGGCAAACCCTCATCGGCCTGCCCAATTTCCCCAATTACCTGTTAAGGCCTAAACCCGGTATTGCACTTACCCGTAATTGCACGGATGGGTCTTTCGCGTTTTCAATAACTAATGCGGGCTCAGGGGCAACATTCTCCTGGAATTTTGATGACCCTGCCTCTGGCCTGAACAACAGTTCTACGGTGCTCAACCCGACCCACTTGTTT
The DNA here is from genome assembly GCA_964539805.1 of uncultured Saprospiraceae bacterium. Classification (GTDB taxonomy): domain Bacteria; phylum Bacteroidota; class Bacteroidia; order Chitinophagales; family Saprospiraceae; genus M3007. The sequence goes on from CAZIKN010000186.1 coordinate 7,662, forward strand.
AGCAAAGAAGGGAATTATTCAGTTTCAGTCATTGTGACTGACACCTGTGGCGGTGACACCATAAAACAGGCCGTAAAAGTAGAAAACTTGCCCAATGTGCCAGATGCCGCCCTTTGTAAAGGTGGCACGGTACAACTATTCAGCCCTAATCCGAAGACACTTTGGAATGGCACAAGTACAGGAAACACCTATACCGTGAATGCCAAAGGAATAGTTTCTTATCAAATCAAGGATGATTATGGCTGTACATTTGTTGGTGAAGTCGTGGTGACAGAAAAGCCCTTGGAAACACGCTCGGAGAACATCTCTTTCTGCCAGGGCAGATCCGTGACGATTGATGGCAAAACCTACAACCAGCCCGGCATAGTTA
>CAZIKN010000187.1:0-7816 GCA_964539805.1 uncultured Saprospiraceae bacterium
ACAAGTGCCATAGGCTCATACATTTTTCCGGTCATTTTAAAGGCTATAAAAACCAGGGCGGTGCCCATTATGGTCGCAATGGTCATACCTGATATGGGGCTGTTACTGCTGCCAATGATTCCTACAATGCGGCTTGCAACCGTGACGAAGAAAAAGCCAAAAACGATGACCAAAAGCCCAATAAATATTTTGCTGATAAAACTATCACCGGGAATTGAAGGCAGAATGGCCATAAGAAGGATAAGGATCAGGCTGCCTATGGCCACTACTTTGATAGAAAGGTCATCCTCTGTGCGCAAACGAGCAACGCCGGTATCCCCCTTGCGCATTTCTGCGAGGCTATCCTTAAAGGAGGAAATAATGGTTGGCATGGTCTTGAACAAGGTGATAAAACCAGCACCGGCCACAGCGCCAGCACCAATCTGCCGCACATACGCACGATAAATGGCTTCTGAAAGGTTGGAAAAAGTATGTGTGGCTTCATCCCAACCATAACCTGCCGGCTTAAGGCCCAGTTTTGTCAGTTGTGCAAAAATGGTATCTCCGGGTACCAGCGTGGCCAAAAGTGGGATTAAACCCAGCCAGGCCAAAACGCCCCCAGCCACCAAAACACCTGCAATGCGCGGCCCAATGATGTAGCCCACACCTAAGTATTCAGGCGTAATCTCCCCGCTCACCCGTGCAGCAGGAAGGTATTTGTCCGTAATGGAAGTAGCCCATTTTGGCGTTTCGGCGATGACGTGAAATACTTTTTGCAAGAGTGCATATACAATGGCAAAACCAAGTCCCTGATAGGCTGTTTTGGCAAAATCACCGCCTTTTTCACCTGCAATCAAAACATGTGCGCAAGCAGTACCTTCTGGATAAGGCAGGTTGGCGTGCTCCTTCACAATGAGTGATCGCCGAAGGGGTATCATCATCAGGACACCCAAAATACCCCCAAAGATGGCGAGTAAAAGGATGGTGAGGTAGTTGAAGTAGTTCAAACCAATGCCCTCACTCAAAAAGAGAAAGGCCGGAACCGTAAACACCACACCCGCAGCCACCGATTCACCAGCCGAGCCTGCCGTCTGTATGATGTTATTCTCCAGAATAGTGGTACCTAAAAACTTTCGACCGAGCGAGATGGCCAGGACCGCAATAGGAATAGAGGCTGATACGGTCAGGCCTGCCCTCAAGGCAAGGTAAACCGTGGCTGCACCAAACAGGATGCCAAAAAGGGCACCCAATACAATGGCCCTGACGGTAAATTCCTTTACAGTGGTGTTTTCGGCGGCGATGTAGGGTTTGAATTCGGGTGTCTGCTCCATGTCAAATAGGTTGAAAATTCGGTATAGGTTGGTAAACGGATGTTATGTGGTTGTGCAGGGTTTAATTTTTTATCTTTTTGCTATATTCCTTTTCTAAGCTGTCAATCAAACGTTGGTAGGCTGGGTCGTCAATGGGTGTTTCATACCCCTTGGTTTTATTTTTGCCAAAGACTTTCAATTTGACCGTATTGTACCTTTTGGGGTTCAGGCGCAAGTCCTGCATCAGTAAATGGGTGTGCCTAAGGGTGCGCACTAAATTGTCGTAAAGTTCCTCATCCGTTAGTGCCTTGCCTGCCAAACCCTGTCCTTTCAACAGGTTTTGTGCCAGGGAATCCACTCGGCCAATAGTCCGGGTAGAGGCGTTAAGGGTATTGCGAAGCGCCGTAAGGTCAGTGACCACCGTATCAATGGCTTTACTGGCCTTGAGGCCCATTTGATCAAGGTTTGCCTGTTTTAATTGAGTGCTCAACACCGTCAAATTGTCTATTGCTTCACCAATTTTGGCGCCTTTGGCATCAAACTGTTGGGTAATACCGGCCGTAGATTTGAGTATGGCGTTCATGCTTTGCGCATTGGCGCGCACGAGGTTTTGTATCTCGCGGGTGAGGCCTTCAAGGTTTTCAATGGTTTGATCCAAGGATTTGACCGTGCCTGCCAGTCCGTTGGGATTGGCTCGTGCGAGTGAGTCTAAGTTAATGGTCAGTCCGGTTTTTAATTTTCCGGTGTATTGATCTATCTGATCTGGATCTCCCACTATTTGTTCCAAAAAAGACTTGACCCGACCTTTGAGGTAAGAGCCGCTGGGGGCACAATCCCCATCGCAGGATTCGGTAATTTCCAGTTCCAGCGATTTTCCACCGAGCATACTTTGGGGGATGATGCTTGCTACGGTGTTTTTGGGGACATCAACGTTTCGGTTGACGCTTATCTCGACAATAATTGTGGTGTCTGTTTCAGGGTCAATGTAAATATCCTTAACCATACCGACCTGAAAGCCCTTGACCAAAACAATGCTTGATGGTGCGAGCAAATCAATATGATCGTATTTGATGTAATAAACCTTGTCGGCGCTGAGGATATTCCTCCCTTTTAGAAATTTGAAGCCCCAAAAGCCAAGGGCAATGGCAACAATGGCTAATAGTGCGATTCTAACTTCGTTACTTATTTTTAGCATATTTAACTATTTGGGCAGCGACAAAGGTATCATTTTTGGTATTATCACAAACAAATGTGCGCACAGATAAAATTGTTGCGTATTTTTGACGCTCTGTTTCGGCTATACATTCAATTTACACACCAAGACTAATTATGAAAAAATCCGTGTTATTGCGCACCTCAATTCAATATTACTGCGCATTTTTTGGACTGTTTGTTATACTTTCAACCCCAAAGCTGTCTGCCCAAAAAGTAGAATTGGGTATAAGGGCTGGTCTTCACACAGGTAGTTTTTTGCCAAAAGAACAGTACTATAAAGGTACTTGGGAGCGCACCAATGGATTAGCGGCAGATTTATTTACCCGCTTACAACTTTCTCGGTATCTATATGCACAAGTCGGGTTTGGCTATTACCAAAGGAAAATCAAAGGCCAATCAGAGGTCTCTTCTTTTCAGGGGGGCTTTGAACTGGAGGGCGGGCAAGACGTTTATAATTTCCAGTTTATTCTGGGGGGCAGAACGGCACAAGAAAACAGAAAGCTTTATGGTTTTGGCGCGCTTGGCTTTACTTTTGGCAATTCTTTCAACAAGGATTTTGACAAAGCAATTTGGTTCAAATCACCTGTAAAAGTCCAAATCAATGGGGAAGAATCTTCTTTTCTCCTGGAAGCTGGCTTGGGTTATCGTTTAAGCAAAAGGCTCAAAACAGAGTTGTCCCTCCGTTACCTTCCAACCCAGTTCAATACCAGTCAGGAGTCTCTTACGGTTATTGTGCCCAATTTGAATTCCAATTGGACAATAAATGCACTTAGCCCGGGCATTAGTATTATTTTTCATTGATCATAAATTCAACGTGCCAGATAAAAATCCTTTGTCAATCGGGCAAATTCCGCCGAGTAGCCGCCATCTGAGGCATAAATGTGTATTTTTTCGCGTTTAAAACCTTGGGGCACACGCTCCAACTGGATTAGCCAACGCTCTACTGGTTTATCTTTTCGGGCATGTACGTGGCTGATTTTGGTCCAATACAAACCCAATGGAACGGCCATTTCACATAACCGCAGGCCCTCCACAGCGGGCAAAACAACGCAACAGCGGCCATGAGGAGCCAGCAAATTCAGGGCGCAATGCAAAAGATCCGAAAAGGGCAGCGATTGCGTATGACGCCCCAAATTGCGCCGCTCATCAGGCGAAATCAGTACATCAGTGAAAAATGGAGGATTGCTCACGATCAGATCAAATGGCTGATTGGCCACATAATCCTGTACGGCACAATGAATGATGTGAATATGCTCTTTCCAGGCACTTTTTTGGGCATTTTCTGTAGCAATCATCGCCGTTTTTTGATCCAGTTCCAAGCCTATGATCTCTTCAATACCTTGAGCCGCCGTTCTTTGCGCAAGCATGAGCGCAACGAGGCCGGTGCCTGTACCAATATCCAATATCCGCTTCGCGCCTTGCACATCAGCCCAAGCTCCGAGCAGCACCCCATCCGTTCCAACGGGATGCACTACATCCTCCTGGCTGATGCTGAATTGTTTGAAATGAAAAGGAGATAAGGGCATATTAGCTGAAATTATTTCCGGGAAGGCACAAAGGTATGCCGAATGGATAGTTTAGGCCAACTCCAATAAACGATGTTTGTAGTGCAATAAAAACAATATCTTTGCAGGCCACATTAAACCCTCTTTTCAAGTGGACATAAGCATAGTAGTACCTTTAAAAAATGAAGTTGAAAGCCTGCCAGAATTGGAGGCCTGGATTCGTCGCGTATGCGAAAATCACCGCTACAGCTATGAGATCATTTTGGTAGATGATGGCAGCACTGATGGCTCATGGCAGGAAATTGAACGACTCAAAAGCCTAAATCCTGCGGTGAGGGGTGTCAAATTTCGTCGGAATTATGGAAAAAGCGCTGCTTTGCACACGGGATTTGCCGCTGCGCAGGGCCGCGTAGTTATTACAATGGATGCTGATCTACAAGATAGTCCCGACGAAATTCCCGGGCTATTTCAAATGATTACGGAGGAAAAATTTGACTTGGTAAGCGGATGGAAAAAAGTGCGGCATGATCCACCAAGCAAGACCATCCCGACCAAGTTGTTTAATGCCGTAACACGTTACATGAGCGGAATCCAATTGCACGACTTTAATTGTGGGCTGAAAGCTTACCGCAATGATGTGGTCAAAACGATTGAGGTGTATGGCGAAATGCACCGCTACATTCCCGTTATTGCCAAATGGGCTGGTTTTTCCAAAATCGGCGAAAAAGTGGTGGAGCACAGGGCCCGGCAATATGGCTCTACTAAATTTGGCGGTTTTGAGCGCTTTATCAATGGCCCCCTTGACCTAATATCCATCTCGTTTGTCGGCAAATTTGGCAAACGTCCTATGCACTTCTTTGGCACTTTGGGCCTGTTATTCTTTTTGGCGGGCTTTGGCATTTTGGCCTATCTGAGTATTTCCAAGGCATTTTATAACCAATGGGGCATTGCAGAGCGTCCTTTGTTCTTTTTTGGTATTTTAGCCCTCATCATTGGTTCTCAATTGTTCCTAACTGGCTTTTTGGCAGAAATGCTTAATCGAAACTCTGCCATCCGCAACAGTTATTTAATAGAAAAGGAAATATAATACCATATCAACATGAAAATTGTCCTGATTTCACCGGCACACCCGCTAAGGGGAGGCATTGCGGCTTCCTCCGAACGGCTGGCTTTGGAGTTTCAGGCTATGGGACACGAGGTGCTCATTTATTCCTTTTCCGTCCAGTACCCGTCCTTTCTTTTTCCCGGTAAAACACAGTACACGGATGACCCGGCTCCTTCGGGCTTGCAGATCAAAACCTGCCTGAACAGTATAAATCCTTTCAATTGGCTACTGGTTGCAAGGGCTGTGGCCTGTGAAAAACCGGATCACATAGTGGTCAGATTTTGGTTGCCTTTTATGGGGCCTTGTTTGGGCACAGTACTTCGTTTTGCCCGTTGGTTTTCAGATAAAAAAAGCCACGTAACTGCGCTTGTTGACAATATTATTCCCCATGAAAAACGCTTGGGCGACAGGCTGTTCGCCCGTTGGTTTGTTCGCGCATGTGATGATTTTGTGGTGATGTCCAAATCGGTTGGTGCTGAAATTAAAACCTTTGTTTCCAAGAAAAAAGATACACCTATACGTTTCGCTCCACATCCTATTTATGATATTTATGGAGAAAAAATGGACCTGTCAGAGGCCAGAAAGGCATTGGGCATACCACAACAAGCACAGGTGGTCTTATTTTTCGGCTTTATCCGTAAATACAAAGGGCTTGATCTATTGTTGGTAGCGATGAGTGAGTTGCCTGACACAGTTGCCATCATCGCTGGAGAGTGTTATGAAGATTGGTCATTTTATGAGCAAATAATTGACCGTCATAACCTTAAAAATAGAATAATCTTACATAAAGACTTCATCCCCTCCGATCAGGTAAAAGTTTTTTTTTCCGCTTCCAACCTTGTTGTGCAGCCCTATCGCACTGCAACACAAAGCGGCATATCCCAAATCGCCTATCATTTTGAAAAACCGATGATCGTGACAAGGGTGGGCGGTTTGCCTGAAATCGTGACAAATGGCGTGAGCGGTTATGTAGTGGAGCCTTCATCGGAATCCATTGCCGCAGCGATACGCGATTTTTTTGAGCACAAACGGGAAGATGCTTATACCGAAGGGGTTAGAATAGAAAAATTGCGTTTCTCCTGGCGTTATTTGGCGGAGGAAGTGTTGGGCAAATAGTTGACCATTTAAATGCGTTCTTAAAGCATAAAAACTGTTTATACTCCTTTACGCCGAACGCTATGTCGAGCACTATTCCGACATCATTAAAAAATGCCCCCAAGGATATCCGAGGGGGCATTTTTATAAGTCTAATGAAATAACGATCTTTAAAATTGACGATTATTTCGTCTGAATCATCTTCTTCGTTGCCGAATCCGTTGCAGTTTCAATCGAGTAGTACATCAGGCCTGTGGTGTTCAACAGAGCGCGTTCTACCGCGATGCTATTGTAGCCTTTCGCGAAGTTGCCTTTCTGTGTGAACAAGGTGCGACCTGTTTCGTCAAAGATACGCAGGGTTGCTTCTGTTGCCTCAGGCAGGTGGAATCCGATCATCGTTTTGTTGATGAATGGGTTCGGTTCGTTCTGATACAATTCAAAGCCTACACCTGTGATCGTGCTGCCGTTGTAGCGCAATGCAACATCTTGGCGCTCGCCGCCGAGGCTGTATGCTTCAGCACGCGTGATGCGGCTGGATACATTCAACATCTGGCTCAACTTGCCACCTTTCAGTGCTTTGAAGCGTACGGTGAATTCACCTTTGGCATTGCCATCGAATGAAGTCGTGAATGCGTCAGCGAAGGTTGCGAAGTTTTCGCTCTTCATTTCAGCACCCCCGATTACATCGAGTACCTGCAAGCCTGGGATGTTCATCGTGAACTGGTAGCCTTGAACGCGTTCTGCTGCTTTGAAGTTAACCTCGAACACTTCGCCGGCTGTAACCGTGCGGTCATCAAGATCAAACAACAAGGTGCTCAGTGCGCGGTCTTCGCTGCTCATCAGGCTGTTGGCAACAGCGCTGGCGTTCACGTCACCTACTTTCAATGCTACAAAATTCTCATTGGTCATTACACCGTTGAGTGCAGGGAACTGCTTGGACTCAGGGAACAAGGCTTCAAATGGATTGGAAGGATTGGCAAAAGAGAATGCACCATCCACAAAACGCCATGAAGTGTTGTTCGGCAACTCGGTGTAGATACCAAGGATCAATTTACGCAATTCAACAATATCAAGCGTAGTGATTGAGTTGGACTTGTTGGCGTCAGCAGCGATCATTTTGTAAGGGCTGCTCAATGGTTCGAGGCCCAGGATGTGCTTGCTGATCAAAACCAGGTCATACGTAGAAACCCCGTTTAATGGGTTGGCATCTTTAATAGGTGTTACAGAATAATCATTGTTGGCAGGCACTGTAAAGGAATACATACCGTTGCCTTTCGTGATTTCTTGCAATGTTTGGAACCCGGCTGGGCCAGACATTTCCACAATAGCCTCCTCAAGGGCATTGCCTTGTTCTGTTTTAAGGGCACCAGCTACAGCGGCGTTGTTGTTCTCGCAATTCTTGAATGGATCCTGAACCAGGAAGTAGGTAGTGCAGTAGCCAGCGTTGCCCGCTTTGTCACGTGCCCACAATTCAACTTCCTGAGTACCCAATTCGCTGCAAGTGAAGGTTACGCTGGTGATCGGGTTACCAAATGCATCTACAGGGAATACCTGTGGGCCACCTTTCTTCTGGATGGAGTAAACCAACTGGTTGGCTGGTGTGCAGT
>CAZIKN010000188.1:0-7816 GCA_964539805.1 uncultured Saprospiraceae bacterium
CAGCATTTTTTGCGCTTTAGGGTACCGGACAGCTGGCGGCCTTGGGCGGAGGCTGATATGGCTTGGGACAGTAGTCTGGGTTATCCGGAGGCTGAAGGTTTTCGTTGCGGCATTTGTCAGGAATTTCCGGTTTTTGATCATTTACAACGCAAGGCATTGACCATCAGGGAAAAACCGCTTATTGCGATGGATGTCACCTTGGCCCAATATCGCCAATACAGCCCGGAAAGGGCCTATGATGTACTGTGCGCCTTGCGTCATCAGGTAAAGAAACATGGTGGTGAATTTGTTTTGCTTTGGCACAATTCATCGTTTAATGTTTGGCCCTGGCGTTCGTGGGGTGAAGTGTTTCGAAGCTTTGTTTCGCAAAAAAACCTATAATTTATCCATTACAAATTGGGTCAGCTTGGTAAAAAGGTGGCGCGTGGCATTGTCGCCATATATACCGTGGTTGCGATTGGGGTAGTAATAGGTTTCAAACTGGCGGTTTGTCTTGATAAGTGCATTGATCATTTCCACGGATTGTTGCCAATGCACGTTGTCATCCGTGACACCGTGGCAGATCAGGTAATTGTTGCCTCGGAGCCGCCCTGCAAAATTTACCGGGGAATTGTCCTCATAACCTTGTCCATTGCTTTTGGTATCGCTCATGTAGCGTTCTGTATAGGCCGTGTCATACCATTTCCAATTGGTCACAGGGGCAACGGCCATGGCCATTTTGAACACATCCGATCCCTTGAGGACACAGGATGTGCTGAGGTAGCCGCCAAAGCTCCAGCCCCAAATGCCGATACGGGTAGCATCAATATAAGGCAGAGTAGCCAGGTAACGGGCAGCGGCAATCTGATCTTCCGTTTCATAATGCCCCAACTTCAACTGAGTGCATTTTTTGAAATCGCGCCCGCGCCCGCCCGTGCCCCTGTTGTCCACACTGACCACGGCTATACCTTTTTGCACTAACATTTGATGCCAGGCACCTACATAGCCATCATATTGATTTTGAACTGTTTGTGAGCCAGGACCGCCATAAATATCAAAAAGGACGGGGCATTTTTTTTCAGGAGAAGCATTGGCAGGTTTGAGCATCCAGCCATTGAGCACGGTGCCGTCGGAAAGGCTAAATGTGAAAAACTCTTTTTTTACAAACCCGTAATCCTTGGCGTTCTTCATCACCCTGCTGTTGTCCGTAAACGTGCGCAGGATATTGCCCTTTCGGTCGCGAAGGCTATGCACCGGTGGAGTATTGGCATCGGACCAGCTAAGGGTAAAATAATCAAATGTGGGGCTGAAAGCAGCTTCGTAGGTTCCCTTGCCGGGCGTGAGCAGGCGGGGTGCCGTACCATCCAGATGGCCTTCCCAAATCTGCCGATCCAGGGGGCTTGGCGTGGCTGTTTGATAATAAAAAGTGCCATTTTTCTCATCCACGCCGTAAAAAGCGGTCAGGTCGAATGCGCCGTTGGTCAAGGCCGTTTCCTTTTCGGCGGCGGCAGGATTAAGGGGGTAGCGGTACAAATGCTGAAAACCACTGCGCTCGCTGGTCCAGAGAAAATAACGGCTTTTTTCCAAAAAAATCAATTTGTTTTCGCTTTCAATTTCCACGTACGCAGGATCCGTTTCGCGGAGCAACAAGCGGACGGGAATATAATTAAGGCGTTCTTCCCGATCAAAAATGACCCGTTCGGGCAATGCTTGCAACAGCTCCAGCGTATCCTGACGGCGGTTCAGCCTCGTGACCACCAATTCATTATCCCGGGTCCAGTGTATGCGCGGCACGTAATCCGTTAATTCTATACCCATTATTTTTCCAAGCATAGCGTCAGTTTCGGCATCATAAAGGTGGACGCTTACAATGGAGTTGTTTTCGCCCACTTTAGGATATTTAAATTCGGATTGGCGTGGGTACATGCCATCCTCATACCAGATAAGCGGCATTGTGGGCACCTGACTTTCGTCAAAACGGATGAAGGCCAATCGTTTGCTATTGGGGCTCCAGCGCACCGCCACCATGCCATCACCGTCAACAGGGCTGAACTCCTCTTCATAAACCCAATCGGGCAGGCCGTTGATGACCTGGTTCATACTGCCATCCTTAGTGATCTGTATGATTTTATTTAAAGATAAGTCTTTGATATACAAATTATTGTCAAAAACAAAAACAAGGCTTTTGGCATCGGGTGCAAACTCAATGTACTGTATTTTGCCGCCTTCAAAGACCGGGCTGCATTGTTTGGTTTTGAAATCATACACGAAATAATCGGCCTTTACAGAATGCCGGTAAACGCTTTCAGTATGGTTGCGCAGCAAGAGTTTACTTTCGTCCTCGCTAAAGGTAAATTGGTCAAAACCAAGGGCTGCCTCCGATAAATTCAGGACGATCAACGAATCAAATTTTTCATTGCGCACATCATAAATATGCATTTGGCCTTTATCATCGGTATCGGCGTAGCGTGCTCCGTCGCGCAAATAATGGAAGCCTTTTCCGGGATTTTCAGGGTAAAAGCGATACTGGGTGAAACAGTCGTCTAAGCTAATGCTCTTTTGTGCCCAAAAAAAGCAGGGCCAAAGCAAGGCGATCAGCATCGGAAAAGATTGGCGGAGGAGCATGTTAGGGTTCATCAACGTATGATTTTCAGGCTCAGGTCAAGGGGCTGTGCAGAATGTGTCAATGCGCCGGCAGAAATATAGTCCACACCGGTAAGGGCATATTTACGTACATTGTTGAGTGTGATGCCGCCGGAGGCTTCTGTTTCAAAAGTGTTGCCCACTATGGCAACGGCCTCCATCAGGATGGGTACCTCAAAATTATCAAACATCATGCGCGTGATGCCGCCTATTTCAAGGGCCTGATGCACTTCTACAAGGTTGCGCACCTCAAGGGTAATACCGAGGTCAAGCCCTTTTTCCTTCATATAACTGTGTGCACGCTCAATGGCCTGTTTGATGCCCCCGGCGGCATCTACGTGGTTGTCCTTTATCATGATCCAGTCATAAAGGCCCCAGCGATAATTTTCGCAGCCGCCGATCTTGACGGCCCATTTTTCCAAAAAACGCACCAAGGGCGTGGTTTTGCGGGTATCCAACACTTTTGCTTTCAAGTCGCCTACCTCAAAGGCAAATCGGCTGCTCAGGGTGGCAATGCCGCTCATCCGCTGCATGGCGTTCAGGACAAGACGTTCGGCCTGTAGCAAGGCACGGGTATTGGCTTCAACTTCAAAGGCCAATTCCCCAAAAAACACATCATCGCCATCTTTTTTGTGCCAGGTAATAGTAGAACTTGGATCAACATGCTGAAAAACATGTTGGGCCAATTCAAGGCCGGCAATGATGCCGTAATCTTTTACTTTCAGCATGGCACGGCTGCGGCTTTCCGCCGGTATGGTGGCCAATGAGGTATGATCGCCTTCGCGCACGTCCTCGTGCAGGCCGGCTATGATAAAGTTTTTGATTTGCTCATCCGTAATTTGCAATGGTCGCATGTGGTTATGGCAGATTAACATCCCGACTGAACATTCCAAGCGGGACAGGTGATATAACGGCCCCAAAGGTAGCGCATTTCAGTGGATTAAGAAACCCAAGCTATGATGTACTTCCTTCTTCTTGTTTGATCCGCAACACAGCCGCCGCCGCAATCAGCAGCAAAACGCCGGCAAATGAAATGGCCATGCCCGGGTTGCTGCCCAAAAAGCTTTTGTACACCCAGCCAAAACTCAGGGTCTGGATAATCATGGGTATCACGATCATCATATTGATAATGCCCATGTACACGCCATAGCGCTCTTTGGGTATGCTGCCCACAACAATCAGGTAAGGTATGCCCATCATGCTCGCCCAGGCTATACCGAAGCCCGTCATGGGTGCAAAAAGCAGGTATTTGTTCTCTATCATGGGGAAGGCGAGAAGGCCAATGCCTGCGAGCAGCAAACAGGTAAAATGAACCCGTTTGGGCGAGTATTTTTTGGCCAACCACACCAAGCCAAATGCGGAGAGAAAGGTCACGATATTGTACCAGCCATTGACAAGACCCGTCCAGGCCACAGCCTCCCCATAAAGGCTCTTGTTGTCCTCCGCTGAGGTTTTCCATACTGACTGGGCGATACTGTGGGAGCAATATTGCCAATAAACAAACAGTGCGTACCATTGGAAAAGGTAAACCAAGGCCAATTGCCACATCGTTTTGGGCATATTGCCTATGGCATAGGCTATTTCGGAAAAAGGCTGGAGCAGCCCCTTGTCATTTTTTCGGATATAGGCCAACTCCTCCTCCGTTGGAGGGATTTCCGGTGTAGTGCTCAGGGACCAAAGCACCGAGCTGATAGAGCAAACAGCGCCCACAAAAAAGGAACCGTAAGCCCAGTACGGGATGCCGGAGGCTGATTGGCCCGTTATGTTGTGCTGAAAAAAGTACAGAGAAAGGTTGGCTAAGGTGATGCCTAAGCCGGTAAAAAAACTCTGGGTCAAAAAGCCCATCCCGAACTGTTGGGGGGGCAATTTGTCGGCAACAAAGGCCCGATATGGCTCCATGGCCGTGTTGTTGGCCGCATCCAAAATCCACAGCAAGCCTACGGCCATCCACAGCGCACTGCTAAAGGGGAAAGCAAACAAACACAGGCTGCAAAAGATAGCCCCAATCAGAAAATAGGGTTTGCGACGCCCCCAGCGCGGGTGCCAGGTTTTGTCGCTCATGGCCCCGATAATGGGCTGAATGAGCAAGCCCGTCATAGGCCCGGCCAAATTGAGCAAGGGCAACTGTTCCGGGTTGGCATTCAGAAAGGTGTAGATGGGGTTAATAGCGGTTTGTTGCAATCCAAAACTGTATTGGATGCCAAAAAAGCCCACGTTCATGTTGATGATTTGCCAAAAGCTCAACATCGGGCGGTTTGTAGAAATTTGCATGCGGAAAAAACAAGAATTGTCAGAATAAAAAAATGCGCAGCAAGGATATTGAGAAATAATGAATTCCGCCCGATAAGCGCTTAAAAAGTTTGTAACAAGACTTCCGTAAGGGCCGCAATATCTTCCCTGTCATTGTACACATTGGGCGAAATACGGACAAATTCACCGCGCACGGACACAAAAATGCGTTTTTCGGCCAATTTTTTCAGCAACAACTCAGCGGCAATATCCTTGGGCAATTGTATGCCAAAAAGGTGTGCTGCCCTCCACTCTGCTTCTTCTACCCAATAACCGCGCTGCTGCCAGCGTGTCACCGCCTCCTCCGTCAGGGCATTGCAATAGGCTTGTATCCGCTCGGGCTGCCACTCTAATAATTGCCGAATGGCCTCCAAAGCCATAGGTACATGGATGAAACTTGATTTTTCCCCCATATCATAACGCCCGCTAAATGGCTCATATTCATCGCGATAATCCACTAAGCTGGTAAAATCCTGAGCATTTCGGCGGCCCATCCAGGTTTCCTCCAAAGGTTTACCATGATCAAAACGGCTGCCATAATAAGCATAACCGAGGGCGTACGGCCCCATCAGCCATTTGTAACCGCCACAAATCAGGGCATCCACGCCAAAGGCTTCTACATCAAAAGGGAGAGCGCCCACGGATTGGGTCCCATCAATGACCAATGCAGCACCCACTTCACGGCAGCGTGCCCCGATGGCGGCCAAATCAAATCTCGTCCCATTGGCCCAATGGACATGTGCCAAAGCAACCAAGCCGGTATCCGGTGTTATGGCCTCCAGAATACGCGCATTCCAGGCCTTGCCCCGCCCACGCTGTAGTTCAACGGGATAGGCTATGGTTTGGATGGTCAATGACTTGTCTTTGGCCATTGAGCGCCAGGCATATACATTGCTTGGAAATTGGGCCTCCGCAACCACGATGTTTTGCCCGGGGCGCAAATGCAGGTTTTGGGCCACCGTGGCTATGCCATAGGATACGGATGGGATGATGGCCACACGTTGCCATTCGGCAGCGTTTACCAAGCGGGCAAATTGTTGCTTCAAGTGATCCACATCAGAAAAAAAATCGGCTGGTGCTATGGTAAACGGGTTCCGTTTTCGGCCTACCGCCGCTACACCCAAAGCATGCGATTTTTGGGTTATGGGCGACATATAGGCCCCGTTGATGTAGTGCACATTGGGGGCAAGGTCAAAAAGCTGTTTCTGGCAGTCAAGCATAATAGTGAGTATAATACACCTCTTAACATTTGTCATCCCAAATTTTGAAATGCAGGACGCGCATCAATGATGCGTAATGTTTGCAGATGAAATAGGTTTAATCGTACCAATGGGCATCGGAGATGCCTGATGTTTTGTGGTTTAAAAAAATCAAGCCTTACGGAACCGATCCTTAAACAGCTGCACCGTGAGCAGTAGCCAGATCAGGATAAACGGCACGGCTTTCAGCACATAAGGCTTTACAATATCTTCGCGCCAGCTGCGGCTAAATACATCCGATGGGGAAAGAGAAGCCAACACAAAGGCAAGTAACAATAAGGCCGCATAAAAGTATCGTGCTTGTTTGGAGGGCTTGAGCTGTTGCATGGCAAAATACCATAAGCTCACGCCGCACATGGCAATCACAAAAGTAGGGGACTCCGCCTTATGGTTAAAAATAACCACCCAGATCAGCAGGGAGGCCCAGATCAACAATCGGATATTCGGCGAAGGAAGCCCATCACGCTGCCAAACCGCCCCATAAGAAGCCAGCAATAAAGCCAATCCGCCTGCCACGATATGGCCTTTATCCGGCTGCCAACCAAACCAGCTGCTCAGCCAGCCCTGCACGGACAAACCTAAGGAGGCCGAGTGATCGGCTGCCAACAGCTCAGCCCACCAATGGTACAACTGCCAAAGCTGTTGCGGCGAAAGCAGCAGCAAGGGGCAAAAGGTCAAAAAAAGGCAACTGAGTCCCAAAAACAGTATAAAACGGCCTTGTTTGGGATAAAACAGGGCGGGCAGAGCCGCCAAAATACCAAAAATTTTGATAAACCCGTTCAGGGCTACCCAAATGGCGGGCCATGTCCTTTGCCCTTTCTCCAAACCAATAAAAGCCCAGAGGAACAGGCCAGCAGTAAGGGCATTGCTCTGGCTGTTTTGTATGGAAATCAACATCTCAGGCAGGATAAACCAGGCCATAAATGCCTTTTGTTTGGCCGAAATCAGGGGTAATTGAAAAACAGCCGCAAGCAGCACGAGGGCATTGAGCAGGTTCCAGAGCGGAAGCCCCAACGCATCCGGCATATAGTAGAACGGAGCCATGAACAGCGCAAAAGCAGGGCTGTACTTATACAGATCCCAAATGCCGGGATGCCCGGAATAAGGGTTTTGGCCGTCCAGCAAATAAAAGTAGGCGTACTTGAAAATTCGGTAGTTTTCATAGGTAGTAAAACCTTCTGCACTGCTATCCGCCAGCAGGCGCTGCACGGCAGCCAATATGGCCAATATGGTGTAAGTGGCCCAAATCAAGGTTTTATTTTGCCAAAAATGCATAGAACGCCTTAATTTAGTGTCACCATTTTTCAAAAACAGTCCGGTCCAACGCCAAAGGCGTTTCAATTTCTGACATGCTCCCACGCCCGCGCCCCGAGGAGAGCATGACACCATTAAAGGATTTGTAGTCCGTCCAGGGATTTACAAAACCGGGCTTTTCGTCCGTGAACTTTTCAAAAAAGGCCCATTGGGTGACCAAATAACTTTCCTGATCTACCCAGACATGGTATTTGTTGTCCGGCGTTACGCCAACACCTTTAAAAGTCATCTGGAGCAGGTGAGCGGCGCGGCCATCCTGGGTTTTGGAGGTATCGGAGAGGTAGCGCAAGGTAACGCCTGAATCTTTGAGTTTGAAGGGCATGACCAACCAA
>CAZIKN010000189.1:0-7689 GCA_964539805.1 uncultured Saprospiraceae bacterium
TATTAGCTGCTGTAAATAACGAAAATCAACATGATCTCAAGATTAAACACCCCAAACCTGATTTTCCCCTTTCTGCTGGCGCAATAGACACCCTTGTGGGGTGCCTATTGCGCCAGTGCTTTTTGGGGAGTTAACAGGAAGATATAGTTTAATACAACAATAATAAAAAGTATGATTTTTGATCCTTTTGATCCACTAAAACATAAGGTAGATGCCTCCAGTGAAGTGGCATTACTTGCATTAAAGAGAGAGATAAAAGAAATTTTAGGCTCGTATGTAGGATGGTATGACCCTTTCTGTGAATTGATTCAGAATTCCTTAGACTCGTTAGAATTGAAAAGAGGAAGCGCAGTAGAGCCGTCCTATACTCCAAACATTAGGATAATAATCGACTTGAAAGATCAAATTATTACTGTAAGTGATAATGGTGTTGGCCTTACTAGGCAACAGTTTAATCAGTTTCTCGTACCATTTTTTTCTTTCAAAACAGGTAAAACAAGAGGGCATAAAGGAGTAGGAGCAACATATCTCGCATATGGATTCAACCAAATGCAAATTGTAACAAAAAATGCAGAATTTGAGGCGTGTGGAAAAATGGTCAATGCTCGAATCTGGTTAACTGATGAAAATCCATCTGGAAATCCCGAAGTAGAACACGATAAAAATGGACCAATTGATTCTCAGTTCAAAAACTTTGATTCAGGTGCTTCAATTTCAGTAAAACTTGATTCTACTACACATCCTAAAGATTTAAGATGGATAGGAGCTTTGTCTCCTAGCTCCTGGTTAAAGATTTTACAAATTAAAACAGGGTTAGGCGCGATTCAAAAAATTTCTGATATTAAAATTAATTTAGTGGTAATTAATCCTGATGGCCAAGAAGATTCGATTGAACATACTGGGGCTGAGTATTTTTATATTGAAAAATTTCCAGTTGTCCGAAGGTCAGAGAAAATAAGCATTCTACAGAGTAAATTAGATGATTTTTATAAAAAAAGAGGATTTTCTAGTTCAATCCCTAGTGGACTGCAGAATTTTGATTGTTTATTTGATACATGGAACTCTAAATATATTAATGAAAATATTAAAATTGATGAAGAAGAACAGGTTATAATAAATAAATACAATCCAATAATATATTTTGGTTTTGCGTATTCTTCAAAATTATTTAAAGATTTCAATGAATCACTTAATCTTCGTGATCGATATAGTGTAATTTCAGGTGGGTTTCAGATCGCATCAAACAACATGCCTCAGGGTGAGATTTATCAAATACCTCTCCAACGATATATTGGTCGACAAAATCAAATCCATTTTACTTTTCACTTCGATAATTATAACGCTGATTTAGGGCGTAAAGGCTATAATAAGGAGATTACAGATTTTTGCAAATCAATATCTGAAAAGATAGTTACACAATATCTAAACAAATATAAGCCCTATCTTAGACCTACTGCGGGCACTTCATCCGATATTATTCGAGAAAAAAAGGTAGCCGATTGGAAAAACGAAATGGTTTCCCACGAAAACAAAAACCCTTTGATTTTAATTAATGATAAATTTTTTCTACCTACAAGGAAGATTAGCATTACTTCTCAACCAACAAGAGAACAAGATGTAATTTCTTTATTTAATCAACTAATAGCTGGTGGAGTAATTCGAGGTATCAGAATTATGTCGACAAATGAAAGATTTACATATGACGGGTTATATCGTGTGGCTATTGATGGAGACTTTAGCCATCATATTTTCAACCATGATTCTAATCCATTAGGCATACTAAAAGATTTCATCCCAGACGATTTAACTTTTCTGTCAGATCCCAAAGTTCTTGAATATAAATTCTCGTTAGACGGGTTAATTGAAGATATTTCTGATGAGACAAAAAATTCAAATGATATTGGACTTGTTGTAGTGTGGGAGACAGGTAATCAATTTTTAGAAAATTATAATATTGTATCATTACTTGATGAAGATAATATTTCAATGAGACAATACCATGGTGTTACTCATATCATTCAGAATATTACGACAGATCAAAAAGAGATGGATTTAATTGTACTTAGTGAATTGATTGAGTATCTTAATGACCCAATAAATGTCAGCAAAAAACAAAAAGCAAAGTATGATGCTTATTAAATAATACTGTATTGAACTTTATATAGCTGCGACCGCTTCCTAAGCGTCGTGGCTGACAGCTCTGCCTACAGCACAACTAACTGGAGATATGGAAATTGAAAGAATCAAAGATTTAATTGCAAAAAACGAATTAGAACAAGCTCTAACGCTTTCAATTTCTCTTTTTCCGGGACAAGAAAAAGACTTAATATTATTAAACAGAAGGCTTGAACACCTGAAAAAAAAAGAGCGACGTGGTATAATTTCTAACAATGAGGAAATTATCGAAAAAAATAAAATATCAAGTGCCCTTTTAGAATTGTTGGTAGATAAAAAAAACAAACCCAGCAAAAAAGAATATAATAAAAATCTTAAAGATAAAAAGAAGGCGACAATCATATTATCTATGATAGGTTCAATTGCTTCGATTATTGGACTGGTTTTGTATTTTATATCAACTGAACGTAATGGCAACAAAATTGAAATCGGAGATAATAATGCGGAAACCAATGTGGTGATTGGAGATGGCAATAACATAAATCAACATATCACAAACATTTACCAAGGTATAGATGACGAAAAATATAAATATTGTATAAATGATAGATGGGGAATACTGTTTAAGTATCCAAATACATGGGATAGAAAAGACCCATTTAATAATGATGGGCATAGATTTTCACATCCGCTTGATGACAAAATTTTTATTTCAGGCACAGGTATTTATTGGCTTTTAGAGGAAAGTGAAGAATGCAGCTTGCTTAAACTCAATAGTTACCAAGGGTTAATACTTGATGAATTTTGCTTTATGAAAGTTGTAAGTGAGGAAATTAATTATTTAAAAGAAGAATATGCAGATTTAGAAATAATAACTCAAGGAAGTTCTGGAAAATGGTTGATAAATGACATCAAGGATATAAATAATTTAAATAAAGAAAAGTTACCTGGGTATAAATTGATTTTCAAGTTTACAAACGAAGACGGTAAAAAAATTATCGAATATATTGGATTGACCCATTATAGTGGAGCAAGGATTTTGGTTAGAGGACAATGCCCCATTGAAAAGCGAGATGAATTTGAAAATATGTTTTTGGATATTATTTCAAATTTTCTTGTTCTAAGAAGATTTTAAAACATGCTGAACTATGCATTGTCTCATATAGCCAATTACGCGCGGCCACGTAGCCCATGCTTTCGTTATCTTTTACCATAACACATAACTTTGAACTCTAAAATCTAAATAGGAATTCAAAAAAACTGATAATTAAATGGCAAAGACAAAACTTCAAAAAACTGAAAAGGAGCCATTCAAGTGGGAAACTTGGACAAATCTCAGTATTCAAATTATACTTGTTCTTATAACAATATTTTCATTTCGTGAAACGCAAAAAAGTACAAAAACTGCGCAGGATGCACTAGATTTGCAACGGATACAAGCTATTGAATCCCAAAAAAAGGATAGCCTTAACAGTATTCAAGATTCCATAAGGAATGAAAAATTTATTGCGTCATCTGAACAGCAAATTGAAGCATTGAAGCAACAGGCTTTGGCATTAGAACGTGGTGTTAAAAATACAGAAATTTTACAAAGGCCACTATTAGATATTGTTAACTTTGGGTTTCATTTTTCCACGGATAGTAATTTAATATTCTATTATCAAATAAAAAATGATGGCATCAAACCTGCTATATTGGATACTGTAATTTTATACACTTTTGAAGCAAATTTTAGCAATAGTAATAAAAAAATTGATTACCCCAATATTATTTTAGCCAATGATAAACATAGTCAAGTAAATCAACCAATAATTATTAGCGGAAAAAAATATTCCACAGTCAATGAAGACTTTATACTAAGTATCAATAGTTTTTACTGCTATTTTGTTTTATACTATACAGATCCTTACTCTAAAAAAAGATATGATTCTCATCAAAGCCCTATATTTTACAAATGGATTAAGAAACCAAAAAATGACCACTACATTATGAAAAAGGATAATGAAAAATATTATGTATTTGAATTATGTTCAAAAGAGGAGGAGCAAAAAATTATGGCAGCATTAAAAAAAAGGGAAAAATAGGCTTATAGCATTTGATGATATTTATGTGCGAAATGAAAATGGAAAAAACGAAGACCCGCTTACCCCCTGCTCGCGCGATGATGAGACTGCCAAAATGCCTAAATCAACGCCCCAAGCAACATGATCCACTAGGCGAGGAGGAAATAAGGGCCTGAAAATGGTAACGGTGGAGGTTTTTTAACGGGCTGGGTTCAAAATCAAAATACTTCTAATTGATCAGATAATGCAAAACATCGTTTTTATAAGTACGACGCATAAGAAAAATGGCAAATGTAATGCGGATGAATTGTATAATATTTTAAAAGAAGAACGCCCAGAAGTCATATTTCTGGAAGCTCTTGAAAGCACTTATTCGAGCCATGATAAAATAATGTTTTCAAATTTCGGAGTATATCATTACAAGCTCGAGTTGGAAGCAATTCAAAAATACTCCAATGATTTTTTAATTGAATATGTTCCTGTGCTTGACCGTGGGTTATCTGATTTATTTGACAATAAATATGAACGAATTTGTGAGAATAGTCAATTTCAAGAGATGTTTGATGAGTTTAATTCATTAGTCAAAACGGAAGGTTTTCAGTTTCTAAATAGCCAATCAAGCATAACATTTCATCAGAAGATGAGAATGTTAGAAAACCGGCTTCTAAATCGTAATGAACTGGATGAAGCTGTTAATGCAGAAATTGATACTTACGAAAACACAATGATTCGAAACATATATTCCTATTGCAGAGTTAATCGGTTCGAAAAGGCTGTTTTTATGTGTGGATCGGCGCATAGACAATCAATCATTGAAAAGATTAGAAGATTTAACAGCAAAGAAAAAATGGATGTTAAGTGGATAGTTTACGGGGAGTAGATAATCCCCCAAAAAGCATCTCTGAGCCATGAAAAAGGCCTTCGCCTTAGCAGTCGCAAAACCAGCACTAAAAAAGAAGACCTGATGCAATGAAGCAAGACACACTTTTTGAAACATTATCTTTGGAAGCGGAGAAAATACTCGTGGTACTTGATACACTACCTTGTTAACAATCAACTTGTTTAAACCAACAGAGCAGGTTGTGGTCAAAGTGCAAATTATTGCTCTGACAAACCATCAAACCCTTTTTTGTTATGAAAAATCTCCTTCTGTTTTGCCTCTTGGCAGCACCTTCATCCTTCGTTTTTGCCCAAACCAACATTCGCGCGTGGTACGCCGATGGTCAGGTCTGGGTCGTTTGGCAAGTTGAAAATCCATTGCCGGAAACGTATGCGATTTATGCCAAACCCACCGTTTTTACGAACACCACACAGGCCACGCTCGTGGGGCGACTGTTTCGCGAGGAGTATTTACCCTCCGCCATGAAAGAGCAGGTGGATACCGCGCTGACTTACCGCATCCCCAATGGCCAAGGCGGCACTTACCAATTGAAGGCCAACGAAGGGCTTTTCGTGTTTACCCCGCATAAGGCGGGCAGTTCGTTCTTCGCCGTCGTGGCCTGGGGCAATACGGCTGTAAATCAGGGCATCAACTTGACACAGAGCGCCGTACCGTTCCAATACAATCCGGTAGGCGACCCCGTGGAATGCCACTTGCAAAAGGCGTTCATCTCGCCCTTCGATTCGGATTACCGCTGTTTTGCATTTTACATGTGGGCCGACGGGCGTCAAAACCAATGGGAGAACCGCCCCGATTTTCCCGTTATGGCCAATGCTGCCAAGAACGGCATGCCCAGTTTTTTTATGATTTCTGCGCCGCTGAACTTGGACACGACGAGCGGGATCCCGCTTTCCGTTTGGCTGCACGGCGGGGGCGGCACAGCGCGGCAATCGCTCGCGGGCAGTCGGCTCGACATTCGTTTGAATCCCAAGCAAGGCATTTTGTTGGCGCACAACGACGATTTTTTCTGCTATCTGCTTACGTTTTACAGCGGCTTCGGGAGTTCTACGAAACATTTCGGCTGGCGCAAAAATTTTGACCCGTTCACGGGCGAGGCACCGACGGCAGTGGACACCATCGTCAACTACACCCTGCGTCGCTACCGCTGGATAGACGACTGGCTTGTCCGAAACTACCACGTTGACCCAACGCGCATCAACATCAACGGCCACAGCATGGGGTCGCGCGGCACAACGATGTTGGCCAAAACCTTTCCCGACCATTACGCATCGGCCACGATTTTGAACAACGGCGGCGTGGACGACGACCCGACCGCACTGATTGACATCGTCTATGGCCCGACCGCCCTGAAATTTCCCTCCAATTTGACGGATTACGAAGGCAAAAACGTGCCTTTCGTCCAATTGGCCGACTATACCACCCGCCTTTCCAAGCAGCGCGACCTGCCGCTAATGCGCTTTTATCATTCCAAAAACGACAACGATGGTACGTCAACAGGCAACTCTTGGGACGCGGGCGTAGTCGCCAATTTCAGGGCCGCCGATTCGCTCGGCAACGGGGCGATACTCCATTGGAGCGAACGCGCCCACGGCCCCGACACTGGCCCCGACTACAATGACCACTGGATAAACGGCAATTCGGCAGCCCAACAGACCGTCGTGGACGACATCGCCTATGAGGAGGCACATTTCCGCTCCGATCTGTCTTTTCCCGCCTTTTTCAACCATCGCCTCGACCCGCGCAACAACGACCCCGGCACGGGCAAGAACGGCATCAACAACGGCGACGGCGACAACTGGGGTACTTGGGGCGGCTACCACCGCTGGGAAAACACCCTCGAAAACGCTGCGCTCGGCTGGCAAACAACGGCTTGGCTGGAATCGGAGGCCTTTTTTGGAAACGATAACTGCCCTGAAAATTCATTAAAAGCCGACCTCACCATCCGAAAACCGCAAAAATTCAAGCCTTTAACGGGCAAGGTCTTGAAATGGACCGTGAAAGACGCAGCCTCAGGCCAAGTTTTGCAAAATGGACAAACGACTGTCAAAGCGGACAACCTGGTCGTTGTTCCTCAAGTCGAAGTTTTTCGGGAAAACATTCGGAAGGTGCAAATTTCGGTTTTCGATCCCTCCGTTTCGGCAAATGAGGCCAAAGAAGCAGAGGCAATGCACATTTTTCCCAACCCGACCGATGGACAGATTTTTTTGAAGACAGCGTTCCAATACGCTCGGGTCTTCGACCTGCGCGGGCAGTTGGTGTTGGAAAATTCAACATCCGAAAGCGGCCAACTTGATGTGTCCGCGCTGCCCGGCGGGGTTTACTTTTTGGAAATTTTGACCGAAACCAACTTGCGCAAAATTGGGCGGTTCGTAAAAAGGTAAATTAGAGGTGCCCGCTCGCGCGATGCTAACCCACCATGCGCTCGCGCGGCGGCTCCACCCCGTGCGGCCCAAGAAAATGTTCGCCGCCAATATCGTGTGGGTATATGGGCTAATATCCCCAAAAGGGTGTATGCGTAATAAAAAAAGTCCTTCATCTTAGCAATCGCAAAACCAGCACTAAGAGCATGTCTGGGATTTTCTGCTTGAGTCAAAAACGAGAGATTTTTTC
>CAZIKN010000190.1:0-7623 GCA_964539805.1 uncultured Saprospiraceae bacterium
GGCTATTTTGTTGAGTTGTGTGGAAAAGTCAGGCATATCGTGATAGGGGAATATTTTTCGTGTAGAGGGAATTTTTGGGGAAAATCCCCTCTACATGAAAAATATTTACAATTTTTAGGTGGATGGGTGCCAGCGATGCGCTTATGGTTGAGTCAAATTTTTCAAACCACGTATCGTATGGTTTTTCAATGTGGGCTTAAGTTTTGGATCTATATTTGGCAGATTTATGGTATCGTTCAATGCCAAATTGTTATCAATAACATCCTCATCCAGCATCTCCGTAGCGTGCACCGCGATCATCACGGGCCGTTGGAACAGGATGTTGGCCATATCGGCGCTGCTGCGGGCCCAGTGGCCTTTTGGGCCGTTCAGGCTTTGGTTTTTGTTAAATTCCTGTTCGGGACGAGGGCCTGCGTTGCCGGGTATTTTGTTAGCGCGGACGAAATCCAGGGGTTCCTCGAAATTTTGCCATGAGATGTCATCCCAGGTTTCCTCATTGCCCTCATTGTAGGTCAAGTCCATGCCAAAGCGCGGTTCGCCGGGTACTTCGGCGATGACAAAAAACCAGCCATCGTTCCCTTCGGCAGGGTGGTCTTTTCTCGGTTCGCCAGCGGCTTCTTCAATGGTGAGGTCAAAGCCGAAAAGTTTGATGTCTGGTGCAATCTCTGCCTTGTATTGTGGGAAAAGCACAAAATCCTTAAATTGGGTGTCCGGGAAATCGTCCTTCAGCACCAATTTTCCGTTCACTTTCTTTGCCTTTTGCGCAAAAATGACCGCATTAGGGTATTTTTTCAACAGCTCACCGCGTACCACAAAAACCAATTGTGAAGCATCACCTTGTTTATCGCGGGCATTGTGGCGGCCAAGTGGCCATTTCTCTTTGTTGGTTTTGTCCAACCAGGTATGGATGGGTTTGATGTCCTTGGCATCTTCTGAGCCGATGGCGGTCGTATCGGGCGCTACGATGCCGCTGACATCCCAGAACTGGCGGAAATAGGAACCGCGCATATCCGTGGGGTATTCGCGCCAGAGCAGTTCGCGGCCCATTTCATAGTTGATGCCTACGAGGTAAGATTCTATGAATTTTTGATTGGTACGCAGCAGCGAAAGGGTATTGGGTGGTATAAGGTCAAGATTGGGAAGGAGGAGTTCTTTGTCTATTTTGACCAAATATTCATACGTAGGTTCAGGGTAATCGGGGTAAGCCATCACGGGCAAAAAGTCCTCCGTTACCTTGTTGTCCAAGGAACCAAAGCGCACTTGGTGGCGCAGCATTTGGCGGTAGGCGGAAGAAGGCTTTAGGGTGATCCTGGTATTGTCTGCCAGGGTACTCAAAGGCGCGGCAACCGTGAATTTTGAGGGTACATCGTATCCTTTGCGTTGATTCATGGTACCAAAGGCATCATCAAGGCTTAGGGGCGGTGGGGCGGCGGGGTCACGGGGTGCGACGGGGGGCAATAGCGGGCCGAGCTTGAATATATTGGAAAACTTGGTGATGCCGCCCAAGAAGTTCCAATTGCTCACGGGATCAAACTCAAACACCACGTTAGGTTTGTTCACGTTGGGGCCAAAAAGGAATTTCCATTTACTCACACTGGGCAAGCCGCCATTGAAATCGGGCAAATTGTAAATAAAATCATCATCGGTGTTTGATTTTATGCTCCAAACCCGAATATCCTGCAAGGCTAAGGGGCCAGCACTAAGGTCGCCTTTATTAAGGTCTCCCAATTGGTTGAACTGGATTTTGGGGGCTGCACTTATTTTTTCACCGTTCAGTTCCGAGATGGCTGTTTGCAACATCTGGGCTTGAAAGCCCACGGCAAAAGCAGCAACAGCGCGTTCGGTAGGCGCTTCCGCGCTTTTGATAACGGGTTCTTCTATGTATGCCTTTTCCAAGCCGCGCATCATTTTTCCTTTGGCCCTAACCGCTCGGCGGAAAGGATGGGATAGCGCCGCTGCGGGCAGCGGGCTGGCGTTTATGGCGCTTTTTGCCGTTGGCCTTTGCTTGAAAAACGGCCCGCCTTGTATGCTGATGGCTTCCAATGCATTGGGATCAAGGGCTTCTTTTTCAACTGCCAAAGGCAAAGCATCCACCCTTGCAGAAACGGCGCGGGTTATGCTTAGCAGTTTCTCCTGTGTCAGTGGTGCCAAATGTTTGTCGTACATTCTGTTCCCGACTTTGGCAGCCATTTGGGCAGCTTGCATCTTTTTGTTGGCTTCCAGCACGTTTTTGAGTTGTTTCCATGCTGCATCCATAAATTTTTCCTGATTTTCCTGCACCATGCGAGTGCCGAAGCCTGCCGCTACGCGCCACCGGGGGTCGCGGTTGAGCTCATTTTGCCATTTGGTGATGTCTTTTCCAGCCTCTTGTACGTCATCAGGGACAAAATCCGGCAGGGCATTCAACACTTCCATTGCGTGGTACATGCCGTAAAATGGTACGGTCACGATGGGATCCTCGTCGTTTTTTTCGGCATTGCTTATGTTCAGGTTCACTAATTCCTTCAATTCGGTCACAAATGGTTGCGCCAAGTTCAGTTTGAGCGGATCGGGCTTGGTTTGTGGTGCGAGCAAAGCGCCTTCCAAGTACATAATTTTAGGGTCAACGGGACTTACATCGCCATTTCCAGTGGCTTTTTTATACGCTGGAAGCGACACATCCATTGGGCGCACACCTACTTTGTCATCCATCACACGTGGCTCCAAAAGGCGCACTAATGACTCAAAGTCAAAATTCAGGCCCGTTCGGAATCCCCAACGGTGATACACTGGCAGCTCAAAATCCGAGGCATTGGGGCCCCAAGCGGGTTTTTGCGCCTTGGTATCTTTTATGGGTCGCCCAAGACCTGCCAAGCGGCCCGTTTCGTAACTGGGCACAACGAATGCATGATAATAGGTATCCGCTTCCAAACGACGCGGGCACAGGATGCGGCTGTAGAGGCCGTCCGGGTCTTTTTTGTAATTTTCCTCCAACGACTCCAGAAAATCCTCCAGTACGGTCTGGTTGCCTCCGTCTGATATATTGCTGTGTGCATGTGCCCAAAGGTGCAATTCGTCATGCGGTGGCAGGGCGGCAGGGTTGGTCACAATGATGGAAGGCAGGGGCTGGCGGCGTTTGGTGTCTTCAAATTCATTGGCTTTCAACAAAATAAGCGCTAACCAAGGACGCATAACACCATCTTTCATTGTACCTTTTTCAGCATCCACAGCCCGGGCGGGAGTGTACCGCCAAGGGAAATCCTCATCATAGAACTCCACATAGGGCAAATAATTGGGTTCAAAACCCGCTACGCTGTCCAAAGGCTCAGTGCGTATAATCATATCGGATTTTATACCCACTATGTCACCCGGTCCAATAATACTCAGGTCATTGGTTTCGGTGAGCTCTGCGGCTTGGTTGAACTCCAACGCCAAGCGCACGGAGGCCCGTTGTATGGCATCCCCATCGGCTCTGCCTAATGTGTCGGATTCACTAATGTAGGCCGACATGCCGCGCCGCGCCCAAGGGAGAAATTTATATGTTGCGAAACTCATATTTTTAAGTGGATATTGGTTGATGAGGGTCTATTTTAACGTGCGTTCTGAAATAGGCAAATACCAAAAGAAAAGAAGAAATAAGAGGTGCGGGGTCGTAAGACACTCGCAAGGCACTCCCGTTATGTTACTATACAATCTCGTGCATTTCCACCACCTGTAGTTCACCTTTGTCATCGGGGTTTAGGGCTTCCCAGGCTTTAAGCATTTGTTGGGCCTCGCTTTGCGTGGCGGCAGAGAGGGGTTTGCTGTCTTTAAGAATTACCTGCATATTATCCTCCCGCACCACGAAATAGAGTTGTTCCTGGAGTTGGACGGGCTGCGGGCTGTTGAGTGAAAGGCCAGGCTGTTTGCTCCAGGAGAGGGCTGATTTGGACACGGCGGCGTTGCGGTTCAGGTGCTTGAATGCGCCAACCTGCATTTTCATGCTCGCTTTTTTGTCCAATTTCACAACTTTTTCATTATTGCTTAGGTAGTCTAATTCGTAGTTCACTACCGTATCCTCCAAGCCCGTGAGCGGTGATTTTACCTTGCCTTCATCCGTCAGGTTTTTACCGCTGTTGAAGGGTTCAAATGATTTTCGGCTCAGTTTTTCACTTTCACTGAGGTTGGTATAGTTGCCCGCAGCAAAAGTCTCTTTTACATCAGCTGTTTTTAGGACGATGTTCTTGCTTGTGTCGGGGTCTTTTCCTGCACGAATATTGGAAACACTGAAGCGACTGACATTCAAGGGTTTGAATTCGCCAAATTTCTGAATGTCATAATCCAAGGGCAGGGCGCGCTGGCTGAAGATCAGGCGGCCAAATGGGTGTACCAGCAAAAGTGTTTTTTCTTCTTCGCTGAACTCGCGTACGGTGACGTGTAGATTATGGTAATCCGGTATTTCAACTTTCCAGTTGTTGTTTTTCCTGATTTCCTGACGCAGTTCGGCCCATAGGTCTTTTGAAGCACTGCTGGGTGGCAGGGCTGGGTCGCCCCAAGTAACGTCGAAGCCGATGGTTACCGTGACAAAGGGGAAAACGGAGAACGATACCTCGCCGGCCACATTCCAGGGGCGAGGGCCTGACAAGCGCCCTTTGAAATTTATGCCAAAAAGTATGGTTGTATTGTGGCGTATGGCCAAAGTGGCCTGCAGGCCAATGGTAAAGCGGAATGGATTGAAAATGAAAAGGGCATCAAAGGCCAAGCATCCATAAAGGTTGAAGCCCAACGGGCCTTCGGCATACAGTTCTGCTCGCGCCCCAAATTGTACGGAATTGGAGGTAACGGCAAAATAGGCTTCTACACCGAGGCGTGGGTTGTCACCACTGAGCAGTTGAATACCAATACGATCCATGTCGCGGAAGGCTCCAGGCAAGGTTGGTACGGTTGGGTAATCTTTGAAATCGGGGTGGAAACCACCCACACTGATACCAAAAGTACTGTTTTTGCCCCACGCCACTGCAAAGGCCAGACTACCCGTGAGCGGAATGCCTACTACGGACGAATCAAACAGCCGCGCTTCAAAGTAGATGAACTCGTTCTGAAAATCAATAACTCCAATAAAGTTAACCTGAAGTTTAAGCAGTGGTGCCTCTTCTGCAGGCAGAATGCACTTGATAATGCCCACGATAACGATCTTGGGATCGGGCAGGGCTACCATCACACCCAATTCCACGGATATGAGCGTAGGTGTACCCCAACCTATCTTGGCCATGAGGCCGATGACGAAACTGTCCGTTTTCTGCGGAAAAATCTGCTTGATGTCGCTGATGATACGCTGGATGTTGCCTACCACATCTTCGGGGAAAAGAATGCTGCGGATAGCGCCCGTGCGGATACCCACACGGATTGGCTCCACTTCCATACCCCTATTGATTCCCAGCATGCCGCCCACACCCAGAAGTGTAAAGCCAAAACCTAATTGAATAGCTGAAAACTCGGCCGTGACGAGGATAAACATCGAAAACTCCTTGGTTCCGTCGGGCCTTTTGGTATTGATGATGCCTACGGCTTTCATATCAAAAAGGCCTTTGAAACTCAGTTGCAAGGCCCCATAATATTCGCCCTTTGGCTCATCAATATACAAAAAGCCGCCACCCGTGATCACCGATGCATTGACGACAACGCCCATGCCATTGGGGAATTTCACCTTGGGTTCCAGCTTGTAGCCTAAAAGCCCCGTACCATCGGGCGTTTTTTCCAAATTGAGCAGAATACCCATCCGACTGACATTGAGGGTGATGGGCGGGCCAAATTTGATCCAAAAATCCAAGGACGCCTCAATGCCGATGATTTTCAGGTCATCACTTACACTGCTGGCAATATACAGGGTCTCCAAGCCTAAAATACCGCCAATATTGAGGTGAAGCGGTATATTAAGGGAGATCATGTTGAGCAACTGCTTCAGGATGTCGGCAATAGGACCAGTGGGTGCGGCACCATCACGGGCTGCAAAGCTTTCAAGCTCGGCAATAGCGGCATCGGCACCTACGCTGCTTCCGGAGCCAAAAAAACTGCGCTTAATGGACCATCCGAGCTCCAGGCTTTGTTTGCCCGATTGGTTTTCGGGCAGAAAATCAAAGGGAAACCCGGATAGTGAGCCCCGCCCAAAAGCATATTTGAGGTCGAACCTGACTTTAAATTGGATGTCATCATTCTTGGCCTGTACATCTAATTGGTAAGTGGCCGGCACGAACTGAAACAAGGGGGTATCCAGAATGCTCCAAAGAGGCTCATCATCACGGCGATGCAGGAAATTGGCGCGGGCAAAGACGTCAAGGTTTGTATTTGGGTCTTTTCCTATTTCCAATTCCCCGGCGGCATTGAGCTTTGCTTTAAGGGTCAGGCGTTTGTTGCCGTCAAAGGTATGGGGTTCATCAAAATTAAGGCCTGCTTTGCCTTTGAGTTTGACCACTAATTGGCGGGTGTCATTTTTTTCAAAAGAAAGCGTGAGATGCTTGTTATTATCGTCCGGCTTACCGAGATTGACCTGCAAAAATTTACCGCCACCACCTGGCAAATCCGCAAAGTTGGGTTTGATCTGCAATACAGAACCGCTTTGGCTGCCTATGGCTTTATCCACTTTTTTAAGTAAAGCCGTGAGGAGTATAAACGGTAAATCTGTAACGATGGCTGTGGCTTCTTCCGGTTTGCCCTGACTGAGTTTATCAAAGAATTTGCCTATGATTTCTTCGAGGAAATTGTAGCTCAGAGCGTTCGGATCGGCAGCATCCCTTGAGGCCGGGGCATTGGATGCCAGATCCTTAAGCGTATTGACCAAATCTTTGAACCCCGGCGCTTTTCGCTCTACATATTCCAACAATATTTCATTCAGGAACAATTTCAGCACGGCATCGGCATTGGGGCCATTGGCACTGGCAAAAAACGCAACAAAGCCTGTAACCACCTGAGTAACTTCACCCACCGCCGTAATAATGGGGCCGGGAGAAAAATCCTCAGCCAATTTTTGAATGGCGGCTTTGAGGCTATCCGCATTGGGCAGCTTGCTAAGGTCTGGTACTTTAGAGGCATCAAAACCCAAAGCCGTTAACAGGGCTGTCCTTTGGACGGGATCTTTGAGTTTGTCCACGCCTATTTCGAGAATCTCGGAAATAATCTCGAGGAGTGGTCGGAAAGCACTATTGTTTTGTTGGCCCATATATTAACGACGGGTTAAAAGTTTGGGTAAACTTAAGGTTAAGATCAAATCAATATCATTATCGCTGTAATGCAGGCACATTACAGATGAACAGCAGCTACCAACTCATGAAAAAACGGATTGAAACAAGGCTTTAGGAAAGACTCCTGACTTAAAAAACCCGGGCAGCCATTCCATTTGGATTAAAAATGTTTTTTAGGATTGTTTTTCAACTGTGCAACATTAGGGGAAATATGTCAATGTCTAAAATAAACAATGTTAAATTTGAAATTTTTTTTTAAATTAAAAATAAAAACATTTGTTAAACATTGACTGCGTTTTATTTAAAAAAAAATTTTTAGACATCAAAATATAGCATGTTTGGGGTATTCGTAAACTCAGGCTGTTTGTAAAAGCTTAGAGCATGTCTGGGATTTTCCCGCTTGGCCCAAAACGGCTCTTTTTTCAGC
>CAZIKN010000191.1:0-7572 GCA_964539805.1 uncultured Saprospiraceae bacterium
CGAAAAATATGGCTTTGACGAAACGCTGACCGACAAAAACTCCGGCAACTACCGCATGGTACAATTGGTGATTGACGGTATGAAACTACAGCCCTGTAATCCTGGTTTTGAAGACGGGTTCAAGGCTATTATGAAAGCCGATGTGGTCAACTACAACGGCGCGGACACCTGCCTGATCTCCTCCGTTTTCGCCCGTCGCGGATTGGGCTGGAAAGCCAGCCAGGGCCAGAGCATTTCTTCTACGGATGGTGTGCCCAACTTTGACCCCATTCCTTATTGCATCAAAGAACTTAAGCTGTCCAAATCAACCAGCACGCCATTGGTAAAGGCCGGCGAAGAAGCCACCTTCAACTTTGTATTGACCAATCACAAAGATGAAGACGCCCAAAACGTACGCCTTACGGATGAACTGCCCGCTGGACTGAGCTTTGTATCCTCCACTACACCAGGCGTAAAGGTTGAAAATGGTTTTGTCGTTTGGGATGCAGGCACCGTGCCCAAGAATGCCACTCGCATCATGACATACAAGGCGAAAGTGGCTGACAATATTGGCACCAATGTATATTACAAAGATCCAATGGAATCCGATGCGGACTGGATCAGTATCGTCAACAAAGGCAACAGCATTTTTGTCCTTCAATCCGCTATTAAAAAATCAGGCAACAATGCCTGGGCCTGTAATAATGACCCGGAGGAATCGGACTACGGCATCGAGTCAGCCACCACTATCACCATTCAGGGCAATCGCCCCATGTTCCGTTTCTGGCACCAGTTCAACACCGAAACGGGTAATGATGCCGGCCTGTTCGAAATCCGCGAGGTAGGTGCTACATTATGGAATCGGTTTAATGCAAACGATGTTGTTCGCAATGCCTATACTGGTGCAGTGAACTATAGCACTTTTGCCATTCCGTTTTTGAGCGGTTTCTCAGGCAACTCCAACGGCTTCATCCAGTCCTACTTTGACCTGAGCGCGTGGAAAGGCAAAACGGTTGAATTGCGTTTGCGCTTTGGTTCCAATGCAGAAGTGGGCAATGCCAATAGCGTTGCCTGGGTCATTGATGATCTGGAGCAGATTGATCTCGTAAATGCGAACAGTGAGGCCTGTGTGACAGATGCCGCTGGCAGCAAGGTGTGCGCTTCCATGACCGAATTGGGTGTAGTGATTGACAAAGGGGTGGTCAACACCAAAACCCCTGAGGTCAACAATTTGCCCCTGAGCGTATTGCCCAACCCTGCGTCTGATCTGCTCAACGTAAGCGTTGGCCAGAACTTAGAAGGAGCCGTGCGCATCAGCCTGCTTGGTGCTGATGGACGCGCAGTGTTGCAGATCAACCGCGAC
The DNA here is from genome assembly GCA_964539805.1 of uncultured Saprospiraceae bacterium. GTDB lineage: Bacteria > Bacteroidota > Bacteroidia > Chitinophagales > Saprospiraceae > M3007. Next base: position 1,343 of record CAZIKN010000191.1, read on the forward strand.
AACATCATCGCTGGCCAGGTGGTCACCTTTGATGTGTCCACGGTGCCTGCGGGCATGTACCTGCTCCGCGTGGAATCTGCTGCCGGCAATGGCGTGGAAAAGGTAGTTATCCGTTAAAAGCTGTGTTGCGGGGAGCAGCCGAAAGACCAATTTCTGGCCAGATGTCCCCCATCGCAGCAAGTCTAACATTCAGTGATAAAATTGTGTGATTTGGGACAAAACCCACACACAGCAAAACGCAACATGGAGAGGCTGTCCCGCTTGGGGCAGCCTCTTTTGTTATGTGCCCTTCCCAGCTATTGGCTATCGCAGCTTAAACCATTTTATCCATGCATCTGGGCAATGTATAGAAAACCAATGAGAGAGAAGTAGCATAAAATACTTATTTGCGGTATATTTTTTTGCACAAAAAATTATTTAAAATACTTATTATCAATGTTTTAAATGAATAGCGTATGATTATGGCAATGACAAATCAATAATTTTGTATTTTTTAAAAATTAACAGATAGTACACCTTTGAGCCGAAATTCCAACAACCCTTACACGCTTATCCCCCGGACATATTCATTCATTATCCATTCAATTCCAACTTTTATGTTTTACTTAATCAGAACAATTGCGTACTTGCTCTTTTGGGGATGTTGTGTTGCCGCTTATGGTCAGGCACCTTGTGGAGGCCCGCCTACACAGGTTCCGCCCGCCGAGTCATACACGGAGGCTTGTATTTATTGCGGTTTTACGGAGTATGACGGCACCACGGCCGGCTATGGCCCTAATGGAATACCGCCGGGAGGTTTTTGTAGTATGATTCAAAATGACCAATGGATCGCATTTGTGGCGGGTAAGAGCTCGGCAATGTTTACGATAACTCCCTCCAATTGTTCTAACGGTGATGGCGTACAGGTAGCCTTGTATTCGGATATTAATGTAGCACCATTGTACTGTAATGCAGGGGGGGGCTGGACAAGGCAATACACCAACAGTAATAACGGTAAGCATGGTTCCGGGCCAGATTTATTACCTTTTGATTGATGGTCTAAGTGGCGATGAATGTGATATAAATGTAAAAGTTAGCCCTGTTGATGCTCTTGTTGCAGGGGCTGTGGGAGCAATAGGGCCTATGACACCTGATGTAAACAAAATTTGCGTTGGGGGAACGGCTATTTTTCAGGTTCCTCCAGTGGAAAATGCAGGGCTTTACACCTGGTCAGGCCCTCCCGGTCTGTTGGTTAACGACCAGCCTGCTCCACTTACCTTGCGTGCGCCTGAAGGGCAATCTGTAAAAATATCATTCCCTCCAGGCCTGTCGGGCAAGCATCAGGTATGCGTAACTGCCTCCAATTCTTGCCAAGGCGGGAAAACGCTGTGCAAAGAAATAGATCTGCAGCCCATACCTGTTACCGTGCTTCCGGATTCTATTATTTATACCACAGCCATTAAAAAGGATACAATTATAGAGTATAATCTGTCATCATTTGAGGGTTGTGACAGTATTGTACGTCAGAAATACCGCTACATATTACCACCCAATATCCATTTAATCAAAGGGAAACTGCTTTTTGACCTTAACCAAAACTGTGTAGCAGACGCGAGCGACCTTCCAGCAACAGGCGTGTTGGTAAAGTTCAGTGGCTCAAGCAAATATGCCAAGCCGAGCGATGACCAGGGTGAGTTTGAATTTTGGCACCCGGATACTGGTACCGTACGCATTACTTTGGATACCCTGCCAGGGCTTCACTGGCAGGTATGCGACAGCAACTATGTGCTGCTTCGTGCCGGAACCAAGGCTGATACCAATGTCGTACAGTTTTTGCTTCGCCCAAATCTTTTGTGCCCCGCTTTACAGGTACAATTGGGCATGCAGCCCTTTTTTCGCCCTTGTTCCGACGCCCAGGCACGGGTGAGGTATTGCAATATCGGTACGGAAAGCGCTGATTCTGTGGCTATTGAACTTATTTTGCCTCCAACTATTACACTTGCTTCTGCTACTATTCCCATCGCACAACAAAAAGGAGATACCCTGTATTTTAATTTGGGCAAAGTACAGCCTTTGGACTGTGGGGATTTTATGCTCAACCTAAAAACAGCATGCGACAGCAAACTGATCGGACGAACGGAATGCCTCAAAGCACACATTTATCCCGATACTTTTTGCACCAACTGGCTCGGCGCATTTATCCATGTAAAAGGCAAGTGCGTTGGGGATAGTTCTATTCTCTTCGAATTGGGAAACAAAGGCCCCAAGCCAAGCGCCTTCGGATTGGAATACATCATAGTGGAAGACGAGGTTGTCCTTCGCCACAACCCCTTCCAGTTAAATCCCGGCGAGACAGATGTGATCAAACAAAGAGCCAATGGCGCTACCTGGCGCATAGAGGTGCCGCAGGAACCTGGACGCCCGGGCCGCTCTCGTCCGGCCATATCCGTTGAAGGTTGTGGAGGGCTTAACAACAGGGGCCTGGTCAATGCCTTCTATCAGGATGATGCAGATGAATTTGTGGATATTGAGTGCAGGGAATTTACGGACAGTTACAGTTCAAATATGAAAATGGCATCACCCTCCGGAGTAGGGTCGGGCCACTTGATAGGGCAAAGCACACCAATTGAGTACAATATACACTTCAAGAATGTAGGCAATGACACAGCCTTTTACGTCCGCGTATTGGATACTATTGCCAATGAATTGGATATCAGTACTTTACAGCCCGGCGCATCATCACATCCCTGCAGTTGGCAAATCTTGAATGATCGCGTTTTGGAAGTTGTATTTGATCCTGTCGCGCTGCCGGACAGCAGTACAAATGACTTTGCCTCTGGAGGGTGGTTTGAGTTTACCATTGAGCAAAAGGCTGGCCTGCCCAAAGGGACGCGCCTTGAAAACAAGGCAGCAATATTTTTTGACCTGAATGAGTCCAAGACGACCAATACCGTTTGGCACAATGTGGGCAAACTGATGGTGAGCATACAGGAGCCAAACGAAAAAAATGAAGCCCGCTGGCGCATATTGGGTAATCCGGCGAAAGAATCCTGTACTTTTTTAGCAAAAGATCCGATCTTTGGCGCAAAACAGTTTGTGCTCACCGATGCTTCCGGCAAAGTAGTGCAACAAGAACGCTTTACAGGGCAGGAGTTTTCGCTTCTGCGCGGCCAGTTCCCTTCGGGCATGTATTTTTTCACGATAATAACAGCGCGCGATGGGGTAACATCTGGCAAGATTATCTTTAATTGAATCATGATCGAACAAAATTATTTGGATAGTTTGGACAAGCAGTTTCGCTATTACAAAAACATAGGCGAAAAGGCTATGGCGCAGTTGGACGAGGCGCAACTGCATTGGCAGTTCAATGAAGAAAGCAACAGCATTGCCATGATCGTACAACATTTGGCGGGTAACATGCTGTCGCGCTTTACTGATTTTCTTACTTCTGATGGCGAAAAACCCTGGCGCAAGCGCGATGCTGAGTTTGAGGGCCAGCAACTGAATGCCGGTGAGGTTCTGACGCTTTGGCAAGAGGGCTGGGACTGTTTTTTTGCCGCCTTAAGCAGCCTGAAACCCGAAAATTTGGATCAAATTGTGTATATCCGAAATGAAGGCCATACCGTAACAGAAGCCCTTAACCGGCAACTGGCCCATTACCCCTATCATATCGGCCAGATTATTTTTATCGCTAAAATGCTGAAAGACAAGGATTGGCAAACACTGTCCATAGCCAGAAACAAATCACAGGTATTCAATGAGGAAAAATTTTCAAAAGAAAAGACCCGTAAACATTTTACGGCCTAAGGCGTTCTGAATGCTGACTTTTGCAGAAATATGGTTCAGCAGTTTTGCCCGGGTTTTTGTACATTTGTACTCCCTATGTTTAGCCAGCCCTGATAAGCCCAACTTTATTTAGCTATGAATAAAAAATTGTTTTTTGGCCTCGTTGCATTCGTTTTTTTGGTACTTTTTCCATTGAAAACCAAAGCATTGGATGTGGGTGTGACACATATCGTGTATTCCACCACACAACAGAACTATGTAGAGGTGAATCTCGAAATCGCAGCTTCTACCATTACCTTCAAACCCCTTGACAGCATACGCATACAAGCTTCCGCAGAGGTGACCATTATGCTCAAACAGGGAGAAAAAGTGGTAAATTTTGACAAATATGTCCTCAATAGCCCTGTTGTCAATATGTCACAGTCGCTTTTGGATGTAAAACGCTTTTTTGTGCCTGCCGGTGACTATGTGCTGGAGGTGAATGTGCAGGACATGAACAATGATAAAAACTCGGATCGTTATACGGCTCCCATTCAGGTAACAGCCATGTCAGACAAAATAGCCTTGGCTGATGTACAGTTGCTGCGCGGCTTCAGACCGGACAAGACCGAAGGCCCTTTCACCAAAAATGGGTTCTTTTTGGAACCACTACCCTTCAATTTTTACAACCAGGCTGCCACGCGCTTGGTTTTTTATACGGAGGTGTACCAGTCCATCAAAAGTGTAGGCCCTGAAGGTTATTTGGTGCGCTATTTCATCGAAAAAGAAAAAGGCAATGGCGTGCGGGAAACCATTTCCATGGGCAATCAAAAGAAAAAGCCCTCAGCCATTGATGCTGTTTTAGTGCAAATGGATATTTCAAAATTGGAAAGCGGCAACTACAGCCTGACTGTGGAACTGCGCAATTCCAGCAATGAATTATTGGCTGAGCGCCGCGTCGTTTTCCAACGCAGTAACCCTTTCCTCGAAATCAAACCTAATGAGATTACCCAGGAAATGGTGGATAAGCAATTTGTAAAGGATTTAGATGAAAAAACCCTCCGTTTCGCCCTGCGGGCCGTAGGTGTAATGGCCAAAGGCGATAATTCAGAGGAGTTGAAGAATATTTTGGCCGGTAAAGACCTTGAAAAAATGCGTTTTTACCTCTTCCGCTATTTTGTAGATCGGGACCCGAATAATCCGGAACTGGCTTACCAAAAATACATGGAAACGGCCCGGGCCGCCCACGAAAAATTCAACAGCGGCTTCCGGTATGGATTTGAATCGGATCGAGGACGCACCTATATGCGCTTTGGCCGTCCGGATGACCTGATCCATGTGGAAGATGATCCCTCTGCCGCACCTTATGAAATTTGGATCTATTACAATTTCCCGGCTACCAAGCAGCAAAACGTAAAATTCCTGTTTTACAACCCCACATTGGCCGGTGATGATTTCATCCTGCTGCACTCCAACGCCAGGGGCGAGATCAGCAACCCACGCTGGGAGGTTGACCTTTACAAGCGCAACGCTCCCACCCAAATAGCTGGCGATGACGACTTTGGTGGCACCACCATGCAAAAAAATGTAAACCGCAACGCCCGCTGGTATTTTGAGGATTTTTAAGGGGGAATAAAAGACCAAAAGATGTGCATCAATTTGTACATTTGTTCCGGTACCGTTCCCTATATTTGCATTCCAAATATCATTTTGTTCAAGTAGTTCCGTAAAATTAGTTTATACTCTGTTTTTGATAACTCGTTGGTTATTATCACATTATCGTATTTGCTAATTATCACATTGTCTCATGCCCATTACTTCACTCGATCAACTCGACCCCAACGGCAGCTATACCTACGCTGACTACCTGCTCTGGCAGTTTGAGGAGCGCGTGGAGCTGTTGCGCGGCAAAATCCACCAGATGGCCGCGCCCTCGCGGAAACACCAAGATATTTGTGGCAATTTATATCGAAATATAGGCAATACATTGTGGAAAAGCCCCTGTAAAGTCTATATCGCACCCTTCGATGTCCGATTAGTCAGAATACGCAACGACAAAGAAGTGAAAACCGTTGTACAGCCCGATATCTGTGTCATTTGTGACGCTTCCAAGTTGGACGACCGAGGCTGCAACGGAGCACCCGACCTGATCGTTGAAATCCTTTCACCGGGCAACAGCCGTACCGAGATGAAAGATAAGTTTGAACTTTACCAAGAGGCAGGGGTACTTGAATATTGGGTCGTTTCGCCTATAGAAAAAAACATCCATATCTGGACCCTTGACGAAGAGGGCCGTTATTTCAGCCGCCAACCCAAAGTAGAAGGGGATATCGTGCGTACACCCATCATACCCAATCTGGAATTGGATGTGACGGAACTGTTCTTGGACTAATATCCCCTTCTTCTTGTCTTTACCATCCGGGTATAAAATTCAGCCCGAACAACATCCGCTGGCTTTCCTTGGGCGCTGATAGGGGTACTGCCCA
>CAZIKN010000192.1:0-7498 GCA_964539805.1 uncultured Saprospiraceae bacterium
ATCACATCCCAACCTACATCGGCTGTGTTTTGGGTGAAAACCGCCCCGGTAGCGCCGTTGGCGAGCGCGTTTTGGAGGCAGCGCACGCTGAGCACATCAGGCGTACCGAATTGGGTGAGCGTCAGCGGATTGTAGGCTGTTTTGTCAAAGCCGACCGGAAAAGTGAACGCAGTGGTCACATTTTTGGACACTTTTCCGGTGCCTCCGGTGGTGATGTAGCGGTCGGAACCCGAACCTGTTACGGTGCCAAGCAGCAGGTTGAAGTTGCCAAGCAGCAGGTGATTACCCCCCGATTGAAAATCGAGGTTATTGGTGATACTCATTGGATCGCCGAGCGCGACGTGAAATCCGGCGGATTTGTTGAGGCTCACGTTGTAGAACGGACTGCCACCGGAAGCAACTGTGCTGTTTTGCGCGCCATCGAAGCTGACCGACGAACTGCCCGCCGTGAAGGTGGCGCTGTTAGCCCAGTTGATGCCGACGTGGTAGGCACCGTTGCCACTAAGGGTGGCCCCGGTGTTGTTGCTCAAGTTCTGGGTGGTGACGAGTGTGCCGCCATTTTTCAATGTGCCGCCGTTGGTGTTCTGGATATCCATGGTGGACACCATAAAGACACCGCTATGTATCTCCACCATCGCGCCCGTGTTTTGCACCTGAGCCAGCAGGGACGAAAGCCCCAGTGCCCAGCACAGCAGGGTACTAAGTATGTTGCGTAGCATGGCGTATTATTTTTGTGTGGAAAGAGTGGTGGAAGCGGATGCCGTCTGTGCTTTTTCGAGCGCTAAAAGCCGAGCCTCGAATGAAGCCTGCTGCTGGTCAAGTTGCTGGCGTAGTTGTGCGATTTCGGCTTGCTGCCCCTTGATTTGCGCCTGCTGCTCCTGCACGGCCTTTACGAGTGGCACTACCAATTGCCCGTAAGCGATGGAGTAGTTGTCGTGGTCATCCGATGGAGCGTGCAGCAGGTTGCTGACATCCAGCCCCATTTCGCGCATTGTTTTTTCCACGTCCTGAGCGATAAAGCCCATTTCCCGCTTCCCATCTTTTTGACGAAGCGCGACTTCGTCCACATTTTTTTCACCGAGGAACCGAGAGTACTTCTGATAGTTAAAGTGGTAGGTAACGGGTTTCAATTTCCCGATAAAGTCAAGCCCTGGCACATCGGTGTTGAGTTCCGATTTGAAACGCCCGTCGGAGGTCGTAAAAGCCACCTGGCCTTCGATGACCGTCACGGCCGTGTTGCCGATGCGGACTTTGTTGGAGGCATTGACGATGGCGCCATTTCCAATGGCGGTGGCATTCACCAGGTCGCCTGACGATACGTCTGCGCCGTAACCCAGCGCAGTGTTATTGCTGCCGGTGGTGTTGAAATCAAGTGCCTGATATCCGCAGGCGGTATTTTTCTCACCTTCGGTATTGTTCCGAAGCGCACTGTTTCCAGTGGCGGAGTTATAGCTGCCGATGGTGTTGGCATAAAGTGTTCTATTCCCACAAGCCTCATTTTGCTGGCCAGCGGTGTTGGAAAAAAGCGCTTCAAATCCGATGGCCGTATTTGAGGCCCCACTCGTATTGGTCATAAGTGCATCAGTGCCAATAGCGGTGTTATATGAGGTGGTCATACCAGTGATGTCAGAGATGCCAGCCCTCAGCCCCAAAAAGGTATTGCTTATGGTTCCAATTCTTCCGGCATACGTGTTGTTCACTTTAAACAACAGGGCCTGATTGTTGGTCGTGCCCAAGAAATCGTTCGCCCCCGCAGTGTTGCCAGACAGTGACCAGCCCCCTAATGCGTCTGCCGTTTGCGTTTGCCAACTCGCTACCCCGTTTGCATCAGAGGCCAGCAATTTGCCTACACCAGGGGTTCCGCCAGTTAACTTCAGGCCGCCGGTTATGATCGTGGCATTGTTACCGGTGCCAGCAAAGACTTGCGTGACTGAATTATTGCCCAGTTGAATGGTATTGTTTGCGGTAACTATTGCGCCATTTCCGATGGCAGTGGCATTCATCAGGTCGCCTGACGATACGTCTGCGCCGTAACCCAGCGCAGTGTTATTGCTGCCAGTGGTGTTGAAATCAAGTGCCTGATATCCGCAGGCGGTATTTTTCTCACCTTCGGTATTGTTCCGAAGCGCACTGTTTCCAGTGGCGGAGTTATAGCTGCCGATGGTGTTGGCATAAAGTGTTCTATTCCCACAAGCCTCATTTTGCTGGCCAGCGGTGTTGGAAAAAAGCGCTTCAAATCCGATGGCCGTATTTGAGGCCCCACTCGTATTGGTCATAAGTGCATCAGTGCCAATAGCGGTGTTATATGAGGTGGTCATACCAGTGATGTCAGAGATGCCAGCCCTCAGCCCCAAAAAGGTATTGCTTATGGTTCCAATTCTTCCGGCATACGTGTTGTTCACTTTAAACAGCAGGGCCTGATTGTTGGTCGTGCCCAAGAAATCATTAGCTCCAGCGCTGTTGCCAGACAGCGACCAGCCCTGTGGAATCCATTGCGTGTTGTAGTTGGTGCCGTCTATTTTGGATAGAATCTGGCCAGCGGTTCCGCCAACAGGTACACCAGGGCCAGCAGGGCCAGTTGCGCCCGTTGCGCCGGGTGCGCCAGCAGGGCCAGCAGGGCCAGCAGGACCAACGGGGCCAGCAGGGCCAGTTGCGCCGGGTGCGCCAGCAGGTCCAGCAGGGCCAACGGGGCCAGCAACGCCATCTTGACCTTGCGGGCCAGCAGGACCAACGGGGCCAGCAGGGCCAGTTGCGCCGGGTGCGCCAGCGGGGCCAGCAGGGCCAACGGGGCCAGCAGGGCCAACGGGGCCAGCAACGCCATCTTGACCTTGCGGGCCAGCAGGACCAGCAGGACCAACGGGGCCTTGCGGACCAGGAGGACCAACAGGGCCTTGTGGGCCGGTTGCGCCCAAGAAACTCCACACAGCGCCATCAAAAAAGTAGAACCCTGCGGTGCCGTCAGTCTGATACACGAGTAAGCCAGTGGCAGGCGTCGGTATGCCCGTGCGCTGCGCTGCGTTCATGCGGGGCGTGAGCAGGCCCTTATTTGTGGATTTGATATCGAGGATCGCGCTGGCGTTGGGCAGTGAGCCGTCGGTGTTAATGGAGACCGCCTGGGCAAAGAGACCGCCCGAAAAAAGCAGGAAAAGAAAAAGACAAATAGGTTTTTTCATGATTGAAAATTAAAAATTTGAGTGATGAAAAAAGAGAACATTTCCTTGCTATTGCTAGCAAAGGACTATCAATTGTAGGTCGGGGTTTCAGGGGGGCGTATTGGATGCCACAAAAGTGAGGTCAGTCGCAGCCGAGCACCATGTCAATTCGTTGCATTCTTGGGTATATTCGTTGCATCGGGCAAAAAAAGAGCGGCCCATCCGTTGTACGAAACAGATGGGCCGATATTCTAAAATTTTGAAAATGAATTACTTATTAATTAAACTTGGCGAAATTCCGTACATCTCCTGAAACGACTTCGAGAAATGCGACACATCCTTGTAGCCCACCTGCCACGCAACCTCCGAAACCGTCAGGCCGCCCGTTTCGAGCAGCGACTTGGCCTTTTGCAGGCGGTGCGAGCGGATAAAATCGGAGGGTGAAACATCTGCCAGCGCCGTCATTTTACGGAAAAGTTGGGAGCGGCTCATGTGCAGTTTTTCACAGAGTTGGGGCAGCGCGAAGTTCTCGTCGGCTAAGTTCTCCTCTATGATGAGCCGTACCTTCTGTATGAACGCGCGCTCCACTGCGTAGGCCTCTTTTTGTTCGGGCGTTACCGCCAGTGGCTCCTCTGCGGTCTGTTTTGAGAAATGCGCCACCATCCGCTTTTGCCTTTCCACCAGTGTTTCCAGTTGCACGAGCAGTTCTTCCAAGTGGAAGGGTTTGGGCAGGTAAGCGTCCGCGCCGCGCCGCAGCCCTGCTATCTTGGAGCTCATGCCCGCTTTTGCGGTGAGCAGCACGATGGGGATATGGCTCGTCCGCTCGTCATGCTTCAAGGTGTCGCATACTTCGTAGCCGTCCTTTTCGGGCATCATCACATCGCTGATAATGAGGTCAGGGATGGTTTCGAGTGCTTTTTCGATACCGATTTTGCCGTTGTACGCCACATCCAATTGGTAGAAGCCTTTGAGGCAGGTTTGCAGGTAAGCCACTACGTCGGGGTTGTCTTCTATGATGAGCAGGTGAGGCAGTGATGAGTGATGAGTGATAAGTGATGAGTTTGTGCCGTCTCCGCCAGCGGCTTTGGCTGGGGGCAAGGGGGCCAATAAGGGCGCGATGAAGTTTTCACTGCCCATTTTCGGGGGGACGAGGGCCTGCAACTGAGCCTGCGGCGGCGTGTAAGGCAAGATGATCTGGAAAGTGGAGCCCACCCCAACGGTGCTTTCTACGGCCACCGAACCTTGCATGAGTTTGACCAATTCCTGCACCAGGGCCAAGCCGATGCCGGTGCCTTCGCTTTGGCGTGTCATGGAGTTGTCCACCTGATAAAAACGGTCGAAAATTTTGCTCAGTTCTTTCTCTGGTATGCCTTGACCTGTATCGCTCACCCGAATGTGGAGTTTAGACTGCGGAGTTGCCGCGCCCGATTCCGCATTGTGCATACCGAATTCCACATTCACCTGCCCGCCGTCCGGCGTAAACTTGAGGGCATTGGACAGCAGGTTGGCGACTATGATCTGGATTTTCTCCTGATCGAAGGCCATGAGCAGTTCGGGCAGTTCACTCTTGAAACCCATCTGAATGTGGCGGGTTTCGGCGTAGGAATGGCAGGATTCCACCTGATAGCGCAGAAAGGCCACGAGGTCGCCGTTGACGGGCGAGAGCCGCAATTTGCCTGCCTCGATGCGAGACAGGTCGAGTAGTTGGTTGACCAAGTTGAGCAGCCGGTAGCCGTTGCGCCGCACGGTGTGGAGGATGCCGCGCAACATCTCTGGCTCCATCTCGCCCCACCGGTTCAGGGCGTTGTCTGCCGGGCCGATCAGCATGGTGAGCGGGGTGCGGAACTCATGGCTGATGTTGGCGAAGAAGCGGGTTTTGAACGTATCAAGTTGTTGTAAACGCTGGGCTTCCTGACGCTCCAACTTTTGGCGCAGCCGCATTTTGTAAAACCAATACGTTACCCCCAAAATGGTCAGGGTGTACAAAACAAACGCCCACCACGATCCCCACCACGGTGGCAAAATGGTGAAATAAAGCCTGGCAGTCTTTTCACTCCACAAACCATCATAACTGGCCGCGCGCACTTCAAGCACATAATTGCCGGGGGAAAGACTGCTTAAATTGATGGTATTTTGTGTGCCGAGATCCACCCATTCTTCATCTTGTTGGAGGCGGTAGGCAAATCGGGCGATCTGCGGCATGGCAGCATTCGGCACTGCAAACTGAAAGCTCAGGTCGTTTTGTTCGTATGGCAATTGGAGCCTGCTCTTTTTATGGATAACGGTATCCAGCTCCGCCAGCAAATTGTTGATTTTCAAGGAAATGATCTTTGCTTCTAGCATTTCGTCCTCGAAGGTCCAATCTCGGGGGCGTATCGTGGTCACCCCTTTTGTACCCGCAAAGTAGAGTCTGCCATCTGCATCCTGTGCCGCAATTTTAAAGTTGTAAATGCCGAACGTAAAGGTGTTTCCGTGCAGAAAATTTTTAGCATCCAATGTCCTGCTTCGTTTTTCGTCAGGGGAAATTTGTGTCAATCCGTGTTCCGTACAGATCCAGATGTTGCCGATCTGGTCTTCGATGATACCAAGACAATTCCGCATCGGGGTAGCGGGAGCAATACGCCTTGCGGTGTATGTATGGAGGTCAATGCGCCAGATTTTGTCATTGACAATGGCGAGCAGATCGCCATTTTTCGACCATGCCATGTCGGTTACTTTTAGCCCTCCCTGTTCGCCGGAAAACTGAAGCGGAACAGCCTGAAAACTGCTGTCCTGCTGATTGAATTGCAGCAATCCTTTATCGGAACCCAGAAAGACACCTTGCTTGTCCTGCTCAAGCAAGCAATGTATCCCACCAATGAGCGAGCCGATGTTGGTATGAAGGGTATCTAAATACTCGAAATCGGTGCCTTTTTTCAACCTGCGCAAATACTGCTCGATGTTTATAACCCATAGAACCCCGTGTCGGTCTAACAAAAGACGACCGATTGCGCCAACCCGTGTTCGTTTTACGGAAAGCGGGTGGTTTTCCCCTGCATTGAGGGCAGTTACGAAGCGTGTAAGGAGCTGTCCATTTCGCTTGTCCATCCGATGCAAGCCAGACCAGGTACCTACCCAGACCGTTTGCGCGTCGGCGTTGGCAAAAGAAAGGACGCAGTTGTTGGTCAGGGTGCCATTGTAGTTGGGCAATGTAAAGTGGGTAGTTCGATGTGCGACAGGGTCATAAAAATTCACCCCTCCCTCGGCACCGATTGCCATCAGGCCATGCGGCAGGGCCTCCACTGTTTCGAATAATGAACCGATGAGGCCATGGGCAATACCGGGTTTTTGAGTCAGCAATTCGGTGGTTTTTCGGTAGGCGGGCAATTGGCTTAGTTGGTGTCGGTTGGAAGTCCAAAGGTTGCCAGATTGGTCAAGATGGATGCCGATTACCTGGCTTGAGGCGATACTATTTAGATTGCCCAATTCTGGCAGATAGGAAAAAAAACAGTCTCGTTTTTTGTCAAAAGCGCACAACCCACCCGCATTTGTAGCAAACCAGATGCTGTCTCCGACCGGATAAATGTCCCAGGCATCGGTATTGGCAGGCATCACGGGATCATTGGGGGTTTGGGAGAACGTGCGAATAATTTTGCCCAGTCGGGGGTCAAACACGGTAAACCCATCCATCAGTTTGTACCAGGAACTCATCCATATAAGTCCTTCATTATCACAAGCAATGCGGACAATCCTTTTACTCACTCCGCCTGTTGGTTGCTGCTCGAACTGCCGTTTCCGGGTGTCAAAACGAAACAATCCCTGTCGGGTTGCTACCCATATCTCTCCCGTTTGACCCAGGCATAAATCACGTACAAACTGCTTTAGCGCCCTATCCCCGTGCCATGGGAAAAAAGAAAACCGCTCAGCACCTCGCTCTAATAGTGCTATCCCTCCGGGGCTGCAAAACCAAAGGTTGCCATCGGTATCCTCCACTGTTCGACAGGCAGTTGGTTCAAAGTTGTCTTCCCAGAAAGGCACCTTAAAAAACCTCGTCTGAAAGGTAACAAGGTCAATGCTATAAATTCCCTCGTTTCCGATTCGCACCCAAAGCCGCCCTTGGCGGTCTGCAAATACATATTGGACCGGCTCTTCCGGCAAGGGGTACCGGGGCTGCATTTCATTAAAAGACATAAAGCGGCGGCCATCAAAACGCGCCAAGCCTTCCTTGGTGCCCGCCCAAAGGAAGCCTTCGGCATCGGTGGCCATGGAGTAGATTTCAAAATTGCTGGGAAGACCTTCGGCTGTGGTGAAATGGATAAATTTAGGAGATGGCGGGTGGGCAGCGGGCAGGTGGTTTTGCGCCGGGA
>CAZIKN010000193.1:0-7428 GCA_964539805.1 uncultured Saprospiraceae bacterium
TTTCATCCCATGCCTTGTGCGGCAACCCTAAAAATAGGAGCCATGCAACAATGCCGCCCACACAGCAAAGTCGGAGTTCACATAATTCTTTAATTGTTTTATCCACACACTATCGCTTAATGCTGACATGGCGTGCCCATTTATTTGTAATTTTGCAAATATAAATGGGTCATTCATGTTTTTAACAACCTGTGCTGCAGCAGCATTTCTTGGTTCATGTTCGTGATTGTGAAGGTATATATTTTTTTTCTCAGAAGTTACGGTTAAGCGGCCTATGTGTTTGACGATCAAGGTCAATTCAATAAGTATCTCTGCTTGTAAGGGCAAAATGTTCACGATATTTGTCCTCTTTGAATCGTACAAAGGCATCTGCATCCATTCAGTGCTTATGACCGCGCCAGAATCAAGGGTTATGTACTGAGGGCCGTCAAAAAAAGTCCCCATCTCATAATTTTCACTTTGATAAAGCTGGGATATGGAATAATTAATGAATGGGAATTTTATGATTGCAAAAAGCTCACCGGATTGTAAACGGTTATTATACCCGCCAATAGGTAGGATTTCTTTGGGTTTTGAGCCATTGTTTTGCAATATTAACCTGATTTTTAAAGGTTCGAATATACCTTGAGTGTCAGATGCCACTTCAAACCTTACATGAAAATCATTGGTTTGACTTTGACCTACAGTGACCAAAGCGTAGAAAAAAAACACAATAGAAAAATATTTTTTCATAATTATCTGCCTGGTGAGGTGATTCTGCATAAATTTACCAATAATTAATCCCTTCCATAATACAAATAATGTGATATTATCTCTGGTGACAGGTCTTCATAAGCATTAGGAAAAGATTTTAAAAAATACATACTATACTTTGCATATTCAACATTAAATAGTTCTCTTAATATTGGTGCATTAATGTCTTTGATCATGTAGAGCATATCTCGCACTTCATTAAAATTTGCAAGCCTTTCTGAGTTATTTACGATGTTGGGTGCAATATATAATTTATCTACTTTTTCTTTAAGTAAAACATAATATGCCCATAGATAAAATTGTGATTTTGGGAACCGATAAACAAGTTGTTTACATGTATTCAAAGCAATACTATCCACGAAGCGATAATAATTAATGTAGTCATTGATTTCAGTATGCGGGCAAAAAAAACTAAGTTGATTGATACTTTTAAGATAGTTTAATGCAGCTTGATTTGCGCTGTCAAGCTTGGTATCAATGCTCACCATTTGAGCGTTTGAAGTTCTTCGGAAAGTTTGTCCATTATCATCCTCAAATTCAACATTTACCTCGAATTTATATTGATGACTATTTTCATCTTCTATCCAAGGGATCATAAAAAGGCAAATATAATTTTCAAAATAAATTTGATTTTTTGCATAAATTGTGCTATTTTCAAGTCTATTATAAAAATTAATTGAATGTTTCCAAGATGTATCGCCAAAATTTTTTATATTTAAATTCATAATATACTTATAATCATCATTATTAATGGTAATTGATGAATTTAGATTATTATTGATTGTTACTTTACAATATAATGGATCCAATATATTAACGGAGTCGTTCGAAACATCAAATCTTATTTCGATATCATTTTGGGCAAAAGAACAATTTGCATAAATTAAAAAAAAACAATATAAAATGTGTTTCATAATTTATTAAATTAGATTTTATCTAATGACACCTCTTCGCTAAGTTCACAGCAATTCTCGCTTTGGCAAACTTGGGAGAACTTTTGAGGAGGCAGTATCATAAGTACGGAGCCAAAAATACCAACAAAATAATATTTTGATTGAGCGAAGTGTCGGCGTGACTCGCAGTCACGCCGACACTATACGAGGCTTTTTTGATATTTTATTTGGCCAAGATGAAGTACTCAGACCAATTACTGTACTTATGAGACAAGCTCCTCTTCCAAAGCGAGCATCGCTGAACAAAGTATGACAAATCTGCTATACCCTATCAACGGCCTACAATCACCTTTTGCCAAGCCAATTGCTGCCCGGCCTGCACCCTTACGGCATATAGGCCAGCAGGCAATTGCTGGAGATCAATAGGATAACGGGATTGCCCCGTTTCAAATCCAAACTGTTCACTATGAACGGTTTGGCTAACAGTGTTCAATACGGTCACCGCAATGTTTTCTGCTGGCTTGCCCAAGGCATCCAAAAAAAACTGGCCTTTGTTCGGATTGGGATAGACCTTGAGGGAGGCAAAACTTAAGGGAATCTCTTCAACGGGGGTAGCCATTCGAACGGTTACGGTTTCCACAACCGGACAGCCTATGCTGCGCGAGATGCTTACCGTGTATTGTCCCGACTGGCTGACCGTGATGGCCGCAGTACTGGCGCCATTGGACCAATTATAGCTCGTGGCGCCGGGTGTGGCCGCATCAAGTGCGGCATTCTGGCCTTGTTTGAGCACTATTTGGGTCGGCAAGGTACGCTGGTAGGCAAACAAATTGCGCGCGTGATCCATTTTGAGGGCATCAATATTGTTTTTTACCCGGCCAAAAATATCGGGGCAAGGATGAGTTATGTTGGGGTGAAAGGTGTAGGCCAATTGCATACGAAAAGTATCGTTTGGCAACATAGAGAACGGCCCATGCGAACCAATAGCCTTAATATCATTGTCCAAGGGCGGTTCTTTACACATAGAATATCCTGTAGGATCAGCCGGGTTTCCGGGATACAAATGGGTCTCTCTTACGCCGTTGATCATGGGCAGGCTCCCATCGCGCCAATAACCTTTCAAGTAATTGTAATGTTCAAAATCCTGGATCGGTGTAGCCTTGTTGTTGGGTGCAACAGCATAATGGTACATAAAGTAGCTCAGGGACCGGTTGAGCATGGTAACGGAACCCACGGGAATGGAGTCCTTGTAATCGGGCAGACCGACGCACAATTTGTCCAGCGTGTCCCTGTTGTACACATAAAAAGCATTGGAGCCTGGCATACAGCCCACGTAATCGTCATAAGCGCAGCCCAAGTCAAAATCATTCCATATACCCATGTACATATTGTTAAAAACTACCCCGCTTTTGTTGATCACCTCATAATCCACAAACAGGGTGTTGTTCAGCACGTCATTCTGGCTGCATTCAAATAGGTAGGCGCTGCACATCACTTCTACCTTCATTCTTCTGCTGAAGGAATGCTGGTGCCATTTATCATCGTTCAAGATCCACCAGGCCATTTGGTCGCCTTTCATCAAGGGCAGATCGCCATCAAGGACATTGTAAAGGCTATCGCCATTAAAGTCAAAAAAGGGCGCGGGCAGCAGTGTTTTATCTATGGTGGGCCTTGAAAAGTCCAGATTCTGGCCAAAATGGGGATTGCCGCGTGCAGGCCAGGTCAGGATGTCGTACGGAATGGTTTGGTCCAATTGGCCATTGTCCGCCCAATCCTGTTGTAAGGCATTGATCTGATTTCGGCTGAGTGCCCAAACCCTCTTCATGTCTTTCTCGAAACTGCCAATAACGCCGGATTGAAAGTCTTCCACGCCATCAAACTGAAAATACTTGCTGGCCGCTAATTGAAGGCCGTTGGGGCCATTGGCACCCAGCCAAATCGAAGATGATTCGATAAAACCCAGTTTGTTCTTTTTGTCGGCCCAATATCCCTCGCGGTGGGTATAATCAAAAAACAGCGAGGGCGATGGTGAAAACGGGATCAGGGCATTTTCATTTTCTAAGGTACGGTTTGTAAATTCATTGATCACCTTGCTTGGCCCAGTTTCACCGAGGGCATTGGTTTTCAGGATAAAAAATTTCAATTGCTCGTTGGTGCCGGCTACCCAAAAGCCGCCATCATCAGCGCGAAGGAGTGCCGACGCTGTCCCGGAAGTATAGGTTTTTCGCCACACTGTATTCCCGTTGGCATCTAAGTGGAGCAACACTGCCATTTTGTTATTTGATCGTCCTGCCAGGGTAGTCTCGCCGTTGGAACTGGCCACAATTTCATTGAATATCAAGTCATCGGCGAATGAATTTTCCCAAACAATATTGCCATTTGCGTTGATTTTCAGCACCTTGGATGCACCTGCCGTTGTCCCACCACAAACAATCAAGTTATTGCCCTGCCCGATCATGGATTGATAATAATGAGCGATGGGCAGTTTGACCACTCCGAGCGAATCACCATTGGCGGAAAAGGTGACGATATGGCCTTTGTTGGTCAAGGCCCGGCAGCCACCATTGACGCTCGGGATTACGGAAACAAAATCACCCATGTAATATTTTTTTTCCCATTGCACGGTCACGCCTGTTTTGGGACGGTAGATCAATTGGCGCACAAAACGATTGCCCAAGGCCCAAAACACGCTGTCATTGAGCGGCAAAAATGCGGGTGTTTTGATGTTTGGGGTCAACTTGTCGTCAAAAACCTGTTTGTTCAGGTAGCCCTTATCGGGCCAATATTCTTCAAAGGTCAGCGTAAATCGCGCCGCCTCAAAATTTGCCATCCCCAGTAAAAAATAGCGCTGGCCGGTCTGGGCATCAATCTTTGGCGCCACAAAGCGGCCCGATGCCAATTTGTTCGGATTGCTTGAAAAAGCAGCGGTTACTGTTCCCAAAGCGTCAAACTCCAAGGTATTTTCCCCTGAAACCAATAAAAAACGCTGGCCATTGGGTTGTAATTGGATGTTAGCAGCGTTAAAAGATTGCTTGCGCTCCAATTGTATGTTCCAAATATTTTGGGCCGAAAGTGTGCAAACAACCGATAACAGATAAATGGTGAGCAAATAAGGATTTGTCATCGCAAAACAGTTTGAATGGTGAAAAAAAGAAGCACTTTCAATTCGCTTACAGGTTACAAAATTCAACCTGTTGCTTACCATATACAAACCTTATTAATTCAAAAGTCAGGTTTCTGACGAGGTCCTACTCCTCAAACTTCGCCCCCACCGGTGAGCGGTATTTCTGAAACGGTATCTTGAGCAATTGCATGATATTAGAGTGCTCCTCGGGTTTTGGGTGAGTGTCAATACCGAACACAATGTGCTCATTGTCAAGCCACATATAGGTACCAAAGAGACGATCCCAGATGGAGAAGATGTTGCCAAAATTGGAATCCGTGTAAGGCAATACGTAATGGTGGTGCACGCGGTGCATGCCCGGTGTGACAATGACCCAACTCAGGGCCTGATCCAACCATTTGGGGAATTGGATGTTGGCGTGGTTGAACTGGGAAAGGGCGGCAGACATGGATTGGTACATGAACACAATATAAATAGGTGCACCAGCGATCACGACGCCTGCTGTGGTGAACACAAAGCGAAAAATACTTTCGCCCGGGTGGTGCCGGTTGGCCGTGGTCGTATCCACATTCGGATCCGTGTGGTGGATCAAGTGGAAGCGCCACATCCAGCGCACTTTATGCTCTGCCCAATGCACAAAGTAGGCCCCAATCAGATCGAGCAGCAAAAGCCCCGTGATGACATAGAGCCACAAGGGCATTTCGGGCAGCCAGTACAATAGCCCAAACTGTTGGGCCTCAGCCCATTCACACGACTTTATCAGGATAAAAGCCATCAGGAAATTGATCAGGATGGTCGTGAAGGTAAAAAACAGGTTGATGCCCAAATGCGGCAAACGCTTATATTTTTGGGTGTAAAACGGAATGCCGCTTTCCAAAAAAAAGAAAAAAGTAAGCCCCCCAAACAATATGGCGCTGCGGTGCGAGGAAGGAATATGTTCAAAATACGCAATAATGGACTCCATAATAGTAGGCTAAATTTTTGTAGGGCACAGCCTGCGCCATGCCCCACAAAAATAGCGCAATATTTCAAAATGGTCATAAAATATGAGAAAATCAACCTTTAACTACCGGGCGATGTACTTACCACGACGATTGTAGCGGGCGGGTTCGGCTGCCTGATTTCTGATTGTACCAGCCCACCAAGTCCAAGGAATCGCTGCCCGCGCAGGCAAAACTGTCCAGCCACCCTGTTGGTGGTGGCGTATTGTCATTCCGCCTCGGTGGATAAGCGGAACAAAAAAAATTTGACAATCCCCCCTGCTCCCTCTTGCATGTTTCATTTTCTTTTTCAAATATTTGCATTATCGTAACAGTACAGTGATGCAATATTTTTTTACGCACAACTTTTTTTGCATTATTTTTGTTGTTTCAGAAATGATTGAAATATAAAAATTAATGGTTTTGCAAATTAATGTCAAGTTAACGGGGTTTTGCATCTACTCCTGGTAGTATATCCTTGAGTCACTCAGCCCATTTATCCTAAAAAACATAATAAATATGCAAATACAGCCTATTTTCAACGCCCAAAAACGCCCGATACTTATTGCCGGCCCATGTTCTGCCGAAACGGAGGAGCAAGTGCTGCAAACAGCATATAGTCTTCAAAATCAGGGGCTTGATCTATTTCGTGCGGGCATCTGGAAGCCGCGTACCCGCCCGGGGGCCTTTGAGGGCATAGGGGTGCAGGGTTTGCCCTGGCTAAAAAGGGTAAAAGCCGAAACGGGCATGAAGGTGACCACCGAGGTTGCCACCGGACAGCATGTTTACGAGTGCCTAAAGTACGGCATTGATGTTTTTTGGATTGGTGCCCGCACCACGGTCAATCCATTTTCAGTACAGGAAATAGCCGACGCCATGGCAGGTACCGATATTCCGGTCATCATCAAAAACCCGGTAAACCCCGACTACAAACTTTGGGTGGGCGCCATAGAGCGCTTGTACAAGGCCGGGCTGAGGCGCATAGCAGCCATTCATCGAGGATTTAGCACCCATGGCGATTCCAAATACCGCAATGTTCCGCGCTGGCAAATGGCCCTCGACCTGATGGATGAATTTCCTGACATGGAAGTCATTTGCGACATAAGCCATATCTGTGGCCGACGTGATATTCTGGCAGAGACGGCTCAAAAGGCCTACGACCTGAATTTTGACGGCCTCATGGTGGAGGTGCACCCTATGCCCGACCAGGCATGGAGCGATGCCGCCCAGCAGATCACCCCGGAGCGGTTTGCCGAAATGACCGCCTCCCTCGTACGCCGCGTGCGCACGTCCAATGACCCTGATTATCAGTTCAAAATAGAAAACTTTCGCCAGCAAATTGACGAATTGGATGAGGAAATCATCCACCTTGTCGCGCAACGCATGCACATGGTACGCGAGATCGGCTACCTGAAGAAGGACAAAAACATAGCGGTTTTTCAACCGGAACGCTGGCGTATTTTGGCCGATGCCTATCGCCGATTGGCGGAAAAAAAGGATCTCAGCCCCGAGTTTATTACCATGTTTCTGGAGGCTATTCATCAGGAGGCCATACTACAGCAGGAACGTATTGTGAATGACAGTTCTGCCCCTGAAACCACATCTCCCAATTTATGGCTGCATGATTAAGAGCATGTCTGGGATTTTCTGCTTGAGTCAAAAACGAGAGATTTTTTCA
>CAZIKN010000194.1:0-7198 GCA_964539805.1 uncultured Saprospiraceae bacterium
AAAAAAGGCATGAAGTTGATCTGTTTAGGAACGGGTAAATAATAATACTTAAATATAATATAAATTGAACCACAAAAGGGACGCGTTACGGGTTTTGTGTCCTTTTGTGACTTTTGTGGTTCAATTATGGGGTAAATAGATTTTAATTTTCTTTAGTTTTGCGGGCTTATTTATAATACATGACACGCATAAAAACCGATCTGCTCATCCTCGGCTCTGGCATTGCAGGGCTGACCTTAGCCATAAAAGCCGCCCGAAAATTCCCTCAACATGAAATTGTAGTCCTGACCAAAACAAACGAAGGGGAAAACAACACCCGTTATGCTCAGGGTGGCGTTGCAGCCGTCTGGGATGACAACAAGGATAATTTTGAAAAGCATATTGCGGACACCCTGGATGCGGGCGACGGACTTTGCAAAGCGGATATTGTACGTATCGTGATAGAAGAAGGCCCTGCCCGCGTGCGTGAGCTCATAGAATGGGGTGCACGATTTGACAAGGAAAAAACGGGGCACGAATATGACCTTGCGCGTGAAGGAGGCCATTCCGAACACCGCATCCTGCATTACAAAGACCTCACTGGCTGGGAAATTCAACGTGCCCTGATGGAAACAGCCGCACAATACCCTAATATAAAGGTACTGGAACATTACTTTGCCCTTGACCTTATTACCCAGCACCATCTGGGGCGCATGGTCATCCGAGTCACGCCGGACATCGAATGTTATGGTTGCTATGCGCTGAACAAGGAAAGTGGTGAAATTGACACCCTTCTGGCCCGAGCCACAGTGCTCTGCACCGGTGGAGCAGGGCAGGTGTACAAATCCACCACCAATCCAATCATCGCCACTGGCGATGGGATTGCCATGGCCTACCGCGCCAAAGCAAGGGTGGAGAACATGGAATTTATGCAGTTTCACCCCACCTCTTTGTATAATCCAGCGGGAGAAAACCCTTCATTTTTGGTGTCAGAAGCTGTACGCGGACACGGTGGCATCTTAAAAACAGCCCAGGGTGAGGAGTTTATGCACCTGTATGACCCGCGTTTGTCCCTTGCCCCACGCGATATTGTGGCGCGTGCCATTGACTCTGAAATGAAAAAACAGGGTACGGATTGTATGTATCTGGATTGCAGACATTTGGAAAAAGAAGATTTTTACGCCCACTTCCCAACCATTTATGACAAATGCAAAAGCATTGGTATTGACCCAATGCGCGATCTGATACCCGTGGTGCCAGCCTGCCATTATACTTGCGGCGGCATCAGGGTGGATGAATTTGGACATAGCAGCATACACCGTCTTTTTGCCTCCGGTGAATGCAGTAGCACGGGCCTGCACGGTGCTAATCGCCTGGCCTCCAATTCCTTGCTGGAGGCAATGGTTTTCTCCCACCGCATTGCGGAGCACCTGACGGGCCATTTGGAACAATGGCAACATTGTGACGAAGCGCCTGACTGGAATGCAGAGGGTACCACTGACCCACAGGAAATGGTGCTGATCACCCAGGGCATGAAGGAACTAAAAGAAATCATGTCCTACTATGTCGGTATAGTACGCTCCAACCTCCGCTGCAAACGCGCCTTAGATCGCCTTTTCCTATTGTATCAGGAAACAGAGGAACTGTACAAAACAACAGCTGTGAGCCCACAATTGATGGAATTGCGCAACCTCATCAGCATCGCCTACCTGATCACGCGCTCCGCCTCACACAGGCGCGAAAGCAGAGGGCTGCATTATACAACGGACTATCACGATCAATTGCCTTTTGTAGAACACTCTATATTATGATTTATGAACGCACAGCGCATTAAAGTAATTATTGGCCTGATGACCCTTTCTCTTGTAGGCATCATAGGCCTGCAAGCCTACTGGATCAGTTGGAATATTGGATTAAATGAAGAGCAATTTGACAAAAATGTATTTGCGGCGCTGAATAAAGTGGCCTCTAAACTGCAATACCACGAAACCGTAACGGTACTGGAAGCGATGAACCAGTCCCGCAAATCAGATTCCAACACGAGGGGAGGCATGGCCATGCTGGAAAACGGCTTTGCCTCCCGGCGCTACGCTCAAAACACAGATGCGGAATTTGCCTTAGACAGCAGTAATTTTCAGGACAATGCCACCATGTTTGAGTTTATGAAGGTAAGTCAATTGCTGGACGCCAAGCCCTTGGCCGAACGGATACAATTGGATCTTTTGGCTCAGGCGATCAAGGAAGAGATCAGCAGCAAGGGCATTGGCTCTGCTTATCAATACGGTGTGTATTCCAAGTCAAGAAGTAGTTATGTCATTGTGAATGATCACTTTGTGGTAGAAGATATGGGGCCTCAAATATCGCAGGGCGGTGTCCCTACCCTATTCAACTCCCCTTATAAAGTCCCTCTTTTTACCCAGGATCTTGAGTCCCCGGGCTACCTTTCCCTGTATTTCCCCAACCGTACAAGTTTGGTTTGGGGCTCCGTCATCCAAACCCTTGCACTGTCCGTGCTTTTCACGGGCATCATTTTGTTCTGCTTTTGGTACACCATTCAGGTTATTTTCCGCCAGAAACAACTGTCCGAGATCAAGAATGATTTTATCAACAATATGACGCATGAGTTCAAGACACCCATAGCCACCATCTCGCTTGCGTCTGATATGATTGACAAACCTGTGGTGCTCAATAATCCGGACAAATTCAATCGCTTGGTAAAAAACATACGCGACGAAAACCGCCGAATGAACAGCCTTGTGGAACGTGTCCTGCAAATGGCCCTCATTGAGAAAAAGGATTTTTCCTTAAAAATGGGTACCCTTAACCTGCATGACATTATCCAACAGGCTATCGCTAATTTTGGCATTCAGGTAGAAGACCGGGGAGGGCATTTGCAAGCGCAATTGGAATCCCAAAGACCCATTATCGAAGGCGATGCCACGCACATCGCCAGTGTCATCCACAACCTCCTGGATAATGCCAATAAGTACAGCCCTGAAAACCCGCAAATCACGATCAGCACCAAAGATGTTGACTTAGGGGTGGAAGTGACCATTACGGATCAGGGCATAGGCATCAGCAAGGAAGCCCGCAAATTGATCTTTGACAAGTTTTATCGCGTACCCACAGGCAATATCCACAATGTGAAAGGTTTTGGCCTCGGCCTCAGTTATGTAAAGGCTATTATGACCGCCCACAAAGGCCAGGTGGACGTAAAAAGCGAGCCGGGCAAAGGCACCTCGTTTATGTTGACGTTTCCGGGGAGGGGGGAGGCTGGAAGGGGGGAGGTATAGTTGATTTGGTGATGACAGATTGCTTGTGGGGCTGACAAGGCTCCTGTAGCATCTATCTTAGGTTTTTTTAGAAAACGTGCAACACGAATGGCCATTCGTGTTGCACGTTTTTTTTATGCAATAATCCAGCCTCATTAAAAGTATACCCGGATTTAAGTGATGTTGAAGATTAACAGGATTGATTTACCTGATTTTTAAAGATTTACAGACGCGAATCGTTCAAAACCACTTTGCGTTGACTATAATAAACCAAAACTATTATACCTTTATGCCGTTCTTGAACAAATTAGAATCCATGTTTATTTCACTAATCCAAAATTTATTTTGTATGAAGGATTTTTCAACACCTAAACAACCCCTGAGTTTATGGGCCAGAGGATTTGTTTTGGGCATCTTTCTCCTTACTTGCGGATCCATATTCGCACAATCTGTCAACTATAGCATAAAAGGCACAGTGACAGACGAAACAGGCCAAGCCCTTACAGGGGTATCGGTCAGCTTGATCGAGGCTCGTCAAGGTACTTACACTGACGGGCGCGGCTTTTATACCCTTGCCAATGCCACCAAAGAGGGTACTTACACGCTGGAGTTTAAGTATTTTGGCTATCAGATAGCCCGTAGCCAAGTCACGATTGCTCTTGGCAAAGGAGATCAGGTAGTGGATATGCAGCTCGGCGCCGATGTACTCAACCTGGATGAAGTAGTCGTTACAGGCAACTCCCCTACTGCTACGCGCAAACAATTAGGCAATGCGGTAGGTGTTGTGGATGGCCGAAGCCTTGAAAAAGCAGGCTCTGTAAATCCACTCGGCGCGTTGGCGGGTAAGGTGGCTGGAGCACAAATCAGCCAAAACTCAGGTGACCCTGCTGGCGGTTTTTCTGTCCAATTGCGCGGCGTGAACTCTATCAAAGGTTCGTCTGATCCACTGTACATCGTAGATGGTGTTATTGTGGACAACTCTTCGCAAAACGTTATCAACCGCAGCGCTGATGCCATGACTACCAGCTTTGCCGCTGGTCAAAACCGTTTGATTGATATTAATCCGAACGACATAGAGCGCATCGAAGTGCTTAATGGCGCCTCAGCTGCCGCGCTTTACGGTTCCCGTGCATCAAATGGTGTAGTCCAGATTTTCACCAAACGCGGCCTTAGTGGTCGCCCAACGGTGGAGTTCAGCAGCAATGCCAGTATTAGCCAGTTGCGTCAAAAGGTGTTCGCCACCACTTATGGCAAGCGCTTCGGTGTGAAAGGTAATAACCGCTTGGAAACAGCACAGGATCGCCTGACCATTTTGTTGAATCTTTTCCCTGCAGATGCCGGCAAATCACAGGCCCAAACCATGACGGATAAGGGTATCAAATTCGCTTCTGCCGGCTTAACGCCACGTTTGCTTATCACGGACCAATATGATGTAACCCGTTATGACTATCAGGATTTGATTTTTGACAATGCATTTGGCATTGACAATCACCTTTCTGTAAAAGGAGGAAACGACAAAAGCAATTACTTTGCGTCTTTTGGTCAGTCTGACAATGACGGCATTATGGCCAATACCAATTTTAAAAAGTACACGGGCCGTTTGCGTTTGAACCAAACCATCAACAGCAAATTGAGTATGACAGGAGGCTTGGGTTATACCTTCAGCAAAAGCCGTGATATGCCCAATGGCAATAACTTTTTCAATCCTATCAGTTGTATATTTATCATTGACAACGTGTGGGATTTGACAGAACGCAGCGCCGATGGCACCTTGAAACAGGTCGAGCAAGTGCGCGTAAACCCACTTTCCGTGATTGAGACTTTTGATATCACGCAGCGCACCAACCGCGTCATTGCCGATGTTGGCTTTAAATGGTTCCCAATAAAAGGTTTGCGTGTGGACTACACCCTCGGTGGTGATGCGTACTCCCTTCAGGGCAATGAACTGCACCCTCGTTTGCCTTATGCCGGTGTAAGTGCCGATTTTTATCCCGATGGTTATGTAGCGGCTGCTATAAGCAATGTTCGTCAACTGAACAGCGATTTGACGGCATCCTATGAAACTACATTTGGCAGCAATTTGACCTCCGTAACCACTGCTGGTTATCAATATCAATATGCAGAAACAGATTTTGTAGGGGTGGAAGGTCGTGATCTCGCTCCATTGATCAAAACCGTAGCGGGCGCATCCAACCTATTTAACCTACCCGTGCAAAGCAAAAGCCAATTTGCCCTCAATGGGTATTTCTTGCAGCAAACTTTTGGTTTCAAAGACCAAGTGTTTGTTACGCTGGCTGGTCGCGTTGACGGTTCTTCCGCATTCGCCGAGGACAAACAGAACAATTTTTACCCCAAAGCCAGTGCCAGCTGGGTGGTATCAGAGCTGCTTGGTGCTGACCCAAAAAGCAAAGGCATTAATGCCCTCAAACTTCGCGCATCCTATGGCCAGGCGGGTAACCTTACAGGCATAGGCGCTTATGATCGTTTCAACAATTTCCCTGGCACAAACCTGGCTGGATTGCCGGCCATCACACCTCCAAGTGCCTTGAATGATCCTAATGTTGCTCCGGAGGTAATGACCGAAACAGAAGCAGGTGCCGATTTGGCTTTCTTGAACAACCGCGTAGGCTTGAGTGTTACTTTATACAACCAAGATATTGATAATCTGGCATTTAACCGCCCCCTGCCTCCATCTATCGGAGGCACGAGCATTGTGACCAATACAGGCACGATGAACAACAAGGGCATTGAACTTTTACTCACCACTCAGGTATTGCGAAGCAAAAAATTAGGTTGGGACCTTGGATTTAATTTTACTGCAAACCGCAATGAAGTGTCGGGCATTGACGGCGTACTTTCACTCCGCGGCTCTGACGGAGCCCAATCTGCTCTGAACGGAGAAGCTTTTGGCGTATTCTTTGGTCGCTATTATGCACGTGACAACAGTGGCAACCTGTTGCTAACCTCTCAAGGTTTGGTTCAGCCCGAGCGCGGTTTGGTAATTGTTGAGTCTCAGTTCAATGAAGGGGCCCTGCCCACAGGTGCACAAAAAGATCGTATATATCGTTATGGTGGCAGTGTTTACGTGCCTATGAGGGATGCCAATGGCCAACCATTGGTTACGGGCACTCAGGAGCTTCGCAAAGTACTCGGCAACCCTTATCCAGACTGGATAGGCTCCCTGACTTCAGCATTGCGCTTCAACAAATTAACCTTCAATTTCCAATTTGATGCCTTTATGGGCGCTGAAGTTTACAACTGGAACCGTATAACAAGCAACAACGTGGGCTTTGGTCCATTGGCAGACAAGGAATTGCGCGGCGAGGTGCCCCGTGGCTCGGTTGCAGCCGTAGCTGGTGGCATCAATGGCTCACGTATCCAGGAAGAGCACATTGAAGATGCTTCCTACATCAAACTACGTGAAATCGGCCTGACCTATAATTTCGGACGGATCAATAAAGTGTTCGAGGACTTTTCCATTGGCATTTTAGGCCGAAACCTTTTGTCATTTGACGACTACCAAGGCTTTGACCCGGAGACCAACTCGGCGGGCCAAAATGACCGCGTCCGTGGTGACGACTTCGGGAACGTTCCTATTCCACGCACATTCTCTATCCGTATTGCGGGAAAATTCTAGATTTCAAGCGTTGGGCTATTTGATATCCAATCGTTTAAATAAAAAAATAATTTAACATGAAAAAATTACTCATTATACTCCTATTGCCGATGCTTACTTTGCTCGGCTCTTGTGAGAAAGAATTTGCCAACCCTAATGCCGCAGATGGCGGAGAGGTGGTAAAAAGTGCTGACGGCCTTGCGGCCCTTATTGTTGGTATGAAAAAATCATATACAGTAGGTGGCCTAAGCACATTGTACAATGCAGTCTCCGCCAATGGCCTTTCCACCAAAGAACTGTATGTCATCAATACGGGTAACGGAGAATTAGC
>CAZIKN010000195.1:0-6989 GCA_964539805.1 uncultured Saprospiraceae bacterium
CGGGGGAAATGGTATTTTCAGTAACAGTAATGCCGGCATTGGTAGTGGTCACTATCACCGAGCCTGGGATGTAGTGCATTCCGGGCGGTTGGTTGATACTCAAGGTATTGCCGTTGGTGGCTGCGCCGCAGTTGATGGTTACCGAAAATGTAGAGGGCGCACCACAAATATCAATAGCGGTGAGCGGCACCTGAGAGGTGATGGAGACCTGCGCCTGTGCCGTAAGTGCCATGAACAGCAGCACAAAGGGGAGAATTATATGTCTTTTGTATAATTCCGAAGATGCAGACGCTGACACGAAAAACGATGCTGACACGGCGCTGCGCGCGCGAATCACCCTCAGCCAGGGAATATCCCTACTGGTTGCATACCGAAGGTGCCTGAAAAAGAACGTCCTGATGAGCGGAAGCAGCACCAGCGCGACGGCAACAACCGTCGCAGGCGAAGCCTCCCGAAAGGAGAAGAAAAAAATCACTGGAGACAATGTGTTGACTGATTCGGAGAGGGTTGCTACAGCAGATGTAGCAAAATCTAACAAACCTAAAATCAAGGCCAAACCTAAACACATCAGAAAGGCCAAAGGAAAGAAATAATAGTTGTAACGTTTTTCCATTGCTGAAATTATAATAGTGTTTGTGCGATACAAAATGGCATGAAAAAAACATGTCACACCTGAACGCGCAAGGTGAACAAACAAAAAGTAAAGGAGCGCCATAGCACTGCCAAGGTTAAATTGGTTGGGCAAAATATAGATGAAGAAGATATCTTAGCCCCAAAGAAAGTTAGGCTAAGCAACGAAAGGCAGAGCGCCTAAGGTGATACTTAATTTCACTTTCATAGATATACACGTAACCTGAATAAAAGGATTAAATTGATTTTTCAAGTTATCAAATCAACCTGAAATTTCATGGATGCAAAGGTAGGCAGACTTGTAAAGAAGAGTTCTTAATGCTAAACGCCCTCAGCAATTTCAACTTTATGGGTAAATATTTTTCACATAACTATGTAGCAATAATTAAATATTGAATTATTACTTACCAATACTACATGAAAAAACATTTTTAATATTCTAATCTTATACCTTTGCTGACAGAATTAAACCTGGCCTATACTAAGCATTTGAATCTCATCTCAGCAGATGTGTTTTTGCACCCAAAAAACGACGAAAGAGATTTCTCTTACATAGATATGCACATATACTCAAGTGGTTTATTCTGTCTGTTATGTATGGTATACTTGCCATTTAAAGTTTACGGTCAGGTTAATAAAGAGATAACATTAACACATATTCAACTTCCTGATATTCACAGTAATCGTACTACCAATGATATTTTACAAGATCAAAGAGGTACCCTTTGGATTGCCAATAATAATGGGCTGTTTTTATATGATGGGGTAAAATGCCAGGCCTATGCCAACGACAATATTCATCCAGTACAAATGGGTGCAGTCTATAATATTGCCGAAGATGAGTACCAACGCCTTTGGCTGAATACACAACACGGCCTTTTTATTTTAAATAAACCAAGAAACCAATATATCTCGCCAAGAAGCATCGGCATTTCAGATTCCATCTTGTTCGCCCCAAATTTGAATTTTTGCCGTGGCACAAAAAAGGAACTTTTTATACTTTCGGGCAACACAATCTATATTTATAAGAATGGCATACTGCATGTTTGGGCTAGGTACCCAACCATGCCACCCCTAAATTCCCAGAAAAAGGTAATTATGATGTATGATAAAAAAAAAGAACAGATCTTCTTTTACAGTCCCGGAAATATCTTTTGTATATTTAAAAAAAATGGCATTGTAAACAGTTCATGGAATATACAAAATGAAGATAAAGCCATAACATACTCTGATCCTAAAACTTTGATTTTAACCATAACAAATACTTTTGCTGATTCCGTAACCGTATTCGTTTCACTTCAGCCTGATAGTACAATCACACCATTACATTTTGATGGCAGCAATGGGACATTTACCAGTACGTCTCAAAAATCTTTGTCTAATGACTTTTCATTGGCTGATATATATACTTATTTCATTGATAGGTACCGTCCCGACCTAAGTCTTAAAAATATAGGATCGGTTAAAATATTCCGAATTTCACCGGATGTGCTTGCCCTGACCAGCTACGAAGGGATCTTGCTTTTAAAAATTCAATATCCTAAATTCAAATATTTAAAGGAAAGTCTGGGGCAGCGTATCCGGGCCATACAGGAAGATGCTTTCGGACACCTGATATTTGGCACCTATGAAGGTACCAAATATCTGCATAAAAAACATGGTTCCTTACGGCAATTATCGGCTGACTATCCTAGCCCCTGGAGTCTTTGCGCCTGGAGCATACTGCCTATCAGCCACCAAATGGATCATTTCGTCATGCAGGGAGAGGATAAAACCAATATACTCTATTTTATACGTTCAACCCCTATGGGAGTACGGATCGTTAAGCAAATGAACAATATTGGCAACATTAAAGCCCGATCCTTCAACACTTGTATGGCCTATGATCAGGTGTTACAGGGTATATGGCATATCACCAATGACAACCATTTGACTTTTTACGATATTTCTAGTAGTCAAAATCGTAGTTTTTATCCTGTAATCCATGAACGGGGAGAGCGGGCTATGATCAGACAAGGTGATGATATTTGGTTTGGTGGCTCTGAGGGGCTTCAAAGATTGTCAACACCTGATTTCAATACTAAAAGTTATGAAAATCTAACCTATACCATCCCTATCTCCATTAGAAATCTGAACATAAATACGATGTTTTTAGATAATAATCAACATTTATGGATTGGAACCAATGCAACAGGTATTTTTCGATACGAGATTAAAAGTGGGGCGATTGAACAATTTACTACCAACGATGGGCTTTCAGAAAATTCAGTTTTTAGTATTTTGGCTGAAAAAGGAGATTCTGTATTATGGTTGGGCACCGGTAAAGGCCTTAGCCGATTGGATGTAAAAAAACGCTGGTTTGATAATTATTACAAAGAAGATGGCCTGTCGGATAATGAATTCAACACTGCCTCTACCCTCCGGGGCTTAGATGGCACCTTTTATATGGGTGGCCAAAACGGTATCAATTATTTTCACCCCGACTCCTTTAAAACCAATCCGCAAACTTTAATACATTATGCTATTATCAAACTACAAAACAATGGAGTGCATGATCTCAGTCAATTGATGCTTAGCACAGGTGACAGCCTCGAAATCAGTTCAAATGTACAAATTATTGAGGTAAATTTTCGTTCCGATGATTATTTCCATACGAACCAAGTCTATTATCGCTATCGTATTCCGGGGATTATTGATGACTGGCAATACCTAAGCAATGCGGATAAAACTCTTTTTCCCAAACTTCCAGCAGGTAGGTATTATATGGAAGTCCAAGCAAAAGGAGTTAGGGGCATGTGGAGTTCTAATGCCCATTATTCCTTAATTATCCTACCCAAATGGCATGAAACCTGGTGGTTTAAAATAGCCGTGACATTGCTTATCTGTATGACCCTTTATGGTATCTATCGTATCCGTATCCGCTTCCTCCGCCGTGAATTTGATCTTCGCCAACAGATAAGCCACGACCTCCACGACGAACTGGGTTCCCGTATTTTTTTGATGCGCAGTTTAAGTGACCAAATCACCAATCCCTTAACCCCTAACGAAGAAAAGCAAAACAAACTAAAACGCCTTGAAGAAATCAGTCAGGATACTTTTCAATCTATCAGGGATTTCATCTGGGCATTTGATCCCAGACAAGATGATGTAAATCAATTGTTTGAGCGCATGGAAGACTTTGCAGAGAACTACCTTTCACCGCTGATTCCAGAACTGAACATTGAACATGCAGAGACTACAGTACAGAAAAGAATCAGTCCGCGCGTTAAACATCATGTCCTGAACATTTACCAGGAACTCCTGACCAATATGGTCAAACATACCCATTGCCAGTCCATTCACATTACCCTGCGCTGTTATGAGCAAACACTACTGGTTCATATTATGAATCAACACACAGGTCTTAAACCGAGAGAAAAAGAAAACCCTTTACAGATTTTTGGGCAGGAGAGTATTCAAAATCGTCTGCGCGAAATCAATGGCCAGATGAATTGGCAGGAGAAAAGCCAAATTCAAAGCATTACGGTTTCAGTATCACTATAGGTTATACCAGGATTTGAGTGATTTTGAAGATTTACAGACGCGAGTGATTCAAAACCACTTTGCGTTGACTATACACTACATATAAGGGCTAATTTTTTAAAAACTGTTTTACGATGCCCAGATTTCAGCCTTGCTAAGCAACCTTTGCAGTTGGTCATTTAATCATAAAGGTCTATGCCGTACAATTTTGCACTTATTGAAGATAATATAGACATCCGTCGGGAGATTTCCGACTACTTTGCCCTGTCGGAAAGCTTGGACTGTGTTATGGCCGTTGACACCATTGAAAAATTCCTGAAATATCATCGTGATTTTCTCGAGATCAAATTAGTGCTCCTGGATGTCATGTTGTACAACCAATCCAGCATTTATGGCATACCACATATCCTTCAGCGAGAACCCGATGCAGAGATTATTATGTTTACGGTTATGGATGACAGCAAAGTCATTCTCCAGGCCCTTTCACATGGCGCTACCGGATATGTACTCAAGGGCTTACCAATGGCAGAGCTCGAAAAGTCAATGCTCAATGTTTTAGAGGGCAAAGGTGCATTGCTCAGCCCGGCCATTGCCAAAAAACTAATTCAGTATCTAGCGCCTAAAACGGCAAAAGCCTATGACGCTGCTGAAAACGCTTTAAGCGACAAAGAGACCATTGTGCTGGAAATGTTAAAAGAGGGCCGGAGCTATCAGGAAATTAGTGATCGCATTGGTATTTCCATCAACGGAATAAGATATTATGTAAAATCAATATATAAAAAATTTCAGGTTAGCAGCAAAGGAGAACTGATCCGAAAAACGACAAAACTGTTCTAAACGAATCATAATCTATAACAAAAAACAAAACGAAACAGCTAATCGCTCTTTTCACACCTCTTGAACGGCAGGGCAGACGAGCCTTGCCGTTTCTATATCCCAAAAAGTGTTTGTTTATGCCGGCGTTTCAAACGTTGCAAGAACGTTGCCGGCATTCTTTTTTGTCCGATAATGCCCATAAAAGCAATCTGTTTTTGTTTTTTGCTCTTTCTCCCTCAATGAATGCCCACAGGAAGAGATGAATGCCCTCATCCATTATGTCAAACCAATACCAATTTCCCTACCTTTGTCTTCAAAACAAGAATAAATGGCTATTCAGAAAATTCCCATTGGCATACAGGACTTTAGGAAGATAAGGGAGAATGATTTCTTGTACGTGGATAAGACCCCATATATCCAAAAACTGACCTCCCAGCCCGGTGCTTATTTCCTTTCCCGCCCGCGCCGCTTTGGCAAGTCTATCACCATTGCCACGCTACAGGAACTGTACTCGGGCAGCCGGGAATTATTCAAAGGCTTGTGGATTGAGGACAAATGGGACTGGGGCCGGAAACACCCGGTCATCAGGATATCCTTCAAAGACATCAACTTTGAACAGCGGGGGCTGGAATCGCCGTTGGCAGAACGGATCGAAGAGATAGCGGCCCAATATGGTATCGCCCTAAACAGGCTCGAGGCCCGTGACCGGTTCAGGGAACTGATCGCCGCCCTCTCGGCCACCGCCAAGGTTGTCGTCCTCATTGACGAGTACGATGCCCCCATCACCCACTACCTCGGGCAGAATCTGCCGTTAGCCATCGAGAACCGCGACTTCCTGCGCGGCTTTTACTCCGTGCTCAAGGAGGCCGACCATCTGCTCGAGTTCGTGTTCCTTACCGGCGTCAGCAAGTTTTCCAAGGTGGGCATCTTCTCCGGGCTAAACAACCTCCAGGACATCAGCTTCCACCCTGAGTACGCCACCATGCTGGGATACTCCCAAGAGGAACTGGAGGCCAACTTCGAGGAGCACATCCGGGCCGTCGCCAAAAAAATGGGACTCGGCCGGGAGGAATTCATGGCACAGCTTAGGCACTGGTACAACGGTTACCGCTTTGAGGAGAACGCACCCACCGTGTACAACCCCGTCTCGCTAAACAGCTTTTTCAGTGTGGGCAAGTTCGAGAACTTCTGGTTCGAGACCGGGACACCCAGCTTCCTTATCAACCTGCTGCGCGAACAGGGCCTTTACGCGTTTGACCTGGAACCCAAGTCCCAGATCGAGTTCGGCAGCTTTGAATTGGACAACCTGCACCCCTACGGACTGCTGTACCAGACTGGCTACCTGACCATCCGCTACCGCGACGAGTATGGGCTGTATCACCTGGACTATCCCAACCACGAGGTCAGGAACTCCATGCTCGCCTACCTGCTCGACGCCTTTGGCGGCGTGCGAAGGGGTGGCGGCATCGTGCTGGCTATCCAGATGGAACAGGCTTTCATGGCGCATGACATAGCCAAGGTCATCCGCATCCTGCAGGGCATGTTCAAGGGGCTACCTTACCAGCTCCGTGAAAAACAGCCCGAGCGCTTCTACCACGCTGCGGTGCACCTCATATTCGCCTACATGGGCCTGCGTGTACACAGCGAGGTGTGTACCTCTGACGGGCGCGCCGACGCGGTAGTGGAAACCCCGGAAAAAGTCTATGTGCTGGAGTTCAAACTGGATCAGGGAGCGGATGTTGCCCTGACGCAGATCCGGGAAAAACGCTATCACGAGGCTTTCTGGAAGCTCGGAAAGCCCCTTGTGGGCGTGGGCGTCAGTTTCTCCAGTGCTACGGGGAACATCGTGGAGTGGGAGATGGCTGAGATGGACGGGGGAATGTAGAATATTGAATATTGAATGTCGAATATTGAATGTCGAATTGGGGCAACAAAAAAGCCCCTGCTGCAATTGCAACAGGGGCCAATTTATATTGAGTTGGCACCGACCTACTCTCCCGAGGCATCAACCTCAGTACCAT
>CAZIKN010000196.1:0-5974 GCA_964539805.1 uncultured Saprospiraceae bacterium
TGCTGAAAAAAGAGCCGTTTTGGGCCAAGCGGGAAAATCCCAGACATGCTCTAAGAGACTTGTTTTCAAATCAATGCATAAAATGCGTCCATATTTATACCTTTCTATAGTTGTTTTTTGGGGCAGTAGCTTATCCGCCCAACAACGCTTTGCTTTTGAGCAAGCTACTATGTTACCCAGGCCCATCAATACGGAAAAACCTGAATTTGGTGGCACTATCAGCCCTGATGGGCGTACCTTTTGGTTCAACAGGGCCTCGCATGACCGGAGCAAAATGGTCCTCTGGGAAACCCGTTTAGGCTTTGATCGCTGGTCAAATCCGGAAAGACCCGCCTTCTCGGATACCTTGTACCATTACATTGATCCTATGATAAGTCCTGATGGCAATCAGTTGGTTTTTGCATCCAATCGGCCCATGCCTAACAGCAAAAGCAGTGATTACAACCTCTGGACGGTGCGCCCCGGTGAAAACAACCCGGAGCCGCTGCCAGCTTCCATAAATACCCGGGCAGACGAAATTTATGCCAGCATGAACACGCATGGGGATGTTTATTTTGCCCGTTTCCAGGGGAATAAGGCCAAAATATTCGTCTCCGTGCTGGAATCAGGAGCCTATCAGGAGGCTGTTCCATTGACTATTCCGGGTACGGATACCGCTTCTATTTCCAATCCTGCTATTTCGCCGGATGGCCGATACTTAGTATTTGTATCAGGACAAATGGGAGGCTTTGGCTCTGCTGACCTGTTTGTGACCCAAAAAGCGGCTGATGGCCGCTGGACCCATCCGGTTAATCTTGGTTTGGGCATTAATTCAAAAGAAACCGATTTCGCTCCCGCCTTTTCTGCTGATGGAAGTACCCTTTTTTTTACATCGGAACGGCGAGGGGTAGTGTATGATTTCCCGGCAGACAAACGCCGTCCCGGTGATGTGTACGCTATTGCATTCAAGGCGCGCAAATATTTTGGAGAGCCTATTTCTTTTAAGGCAAAAGACAACACAACCGTACATGCCTCCATTTTTTATACAGATGATCGGCCTGATCGGAATAAGCCTTTGATCCTGTTGTTTCACATGGTGCGCTCCAATGGCCTTGCCGAATACCAAAACCTTATACCCAATTTGTTGGATATGGGATACAACCTCATGGTGACAGATCACCGTGCCGGTAGTGGCCAGGAACATGGCGGCGAAAACCGTACAGCGAAAGCCTTGCCTAACTCCGGCAAAGCCCTGTACTGCGAGGCCCTGCCAGATGTGCAGGCAGCATTGGATTATGCCATTCAAAACGGATATAGCGGCAAACGTATCCTGTGGGGCAGCGGCCTGAGCGCCGCACTTGTGTTGCAGGTAGCAGCCAATCAGCACACCAATAAAATAGCCGGAGTCCTGGCATTTGCGCCGGCACAGGGAGAACTGGTAAAAGCCTGCGAACCCAACGCTGCCATGCTGGAGGGGCTTAAACTGCCGATTGCGGTTTTTAGGGCAGAAGAAGAAATGACCCAGCCCGGGCGTGAAGAGCAGGCCCAACTCTTCACCAGGTTCAATATCCCCTGTTTTATTGTTCCTGGAAATCAGCATGGCTCCTCTGTATTAGATGCCACGCGCAACAGTGCCTCAACGGATTCTGCCTGGCTCCATGTCAGGTCTTTTTTAAAAAAACTATAACATAAACATTCATTCACATTCCTTCACAAGTCGTTATTGATTTTAACAAATTTTAGGAAAGGCATAACAGGTCTTAAAAGAATGGTATGTGGTGATGGGTGCACTTTTGGGCTTTCCATTCTATCATTTATTATTTCTGCTATGATAAAGCGACTTTCTGCTCTGCCCGTACTGCTGTTTAGTCTTGTACTTGTTTTTGGTTTTACGGCCTGCCAAAGTGGCCGAAACATGCTGGAGTCCGGCAACTATGATGGAGCCGTTGACTTTTATGCACACAAGCTTAGGGGCAAAAAGAAAAAGAAAACGGATCATGTTAAAGGTCTTGAACTGGCTTTTCGTAAAGCTCAAAACCGTGACCTGAACACCGCCAATCAGTTGACCAATGCTGGCCGCCCTGAAAATTGGGAACGAGTGAACGATCTTCACCGCCAAATACGCCGCCGTCAAAACAAGATAGCCCCGCTACTGCCTTTAATCTCCAATGATGGCTATCGCGCAGGCATTGAATTTGTTGATATTGCTGCCTTGGAGGCCGAAAGCTGCCGCAAGGCTGCTGATTACCTGCATGATAAGGCCAGCGAATTAGTCAGTCGTGCCGCAGCCGATCAGGACAAGAAAGCGGCACGTGAGGCCTACGGCTTTCTTATTGACCTTGAAAACCGTTATTTCCGGGACTATCGCGAAAGTCGGGTTTTGAAAGCCCGCGCCCGCGAATTGGGAACTTCCTATATTCTTGTTGATGTACAGAACAACAGCGGCCGTATGCTGCCACCATTTTTTTCTGATCGCCTTTTGGCCATGAGCAAACGCGATCTGGACAGCGAATGGAAAGATTTTTCCTTTCAAAAACAAAATGGTATTGACTATGATTATCGTGTTGTGTTTAAGGTTCGCAATATTGATGTAAGCCCTGAGCGGATACATGAACGGGTATATACCGACGAAAAAGAAATTCAGGATGGCAAGGAATACGTTTTGGATGATAGGGGCAATGTCAAAAAAGATACCAATGGCAATGATATAACACGCCCGCGATTCATACGTATTCGGGCAAATGTGGTGGAAGTATTTCAGTCAAAAGCCGCTCGTTTGAGCGGGCATGTAGAAATATATGATGCCCGCCGCAATAATATGCTGGATATGCGCGACCTGAGCACTGAAGTGCTGTTTGAACATTATGCCTCCACCTTTACCGGCGACAAACGCGCCCTGAGCGATGAATCCTGCCGCCGAATTGGCAATAGCCCTCAACCTTTTCCCCTTGATGAGGACATGCTGGTGCAGGCAGCCGAGCGCCTCAAGCCCAATTTGAGGGAGGAACTGCGCCGGAGTCGAGCCATATTGTGAGGTGATTTAGTAGGTTTACCGGATTTGTGGGATTTAGATGGGGCACATCCATCCTTCGTTTGTCGTACGCGCCACAAATGCCACGTCCGACAAATGACCCATCAATCCGGGTAGCCAATTTTTCCTTGTTTTATTGTTAGTAAATCAAGAAAAAATTGGCTCACTTTATTGAAAGGTCACTTGCCGGACGTGGCGCTCATCCGAAAATCCCAGAAATGCTTTTATTTATTATCAGGCGGCGTGGTATTCATCCCCATTGACCCGCTCTTGTTGTTGCCGTTGCTGCGCGGCGCAGGCGTATTCAAGTCATCTGGTGACATCATCAACGGCATGTTGCCATTGCCCATAATCACTTTGGCATTATCGGATTGGGACAGGGCCAGCCAAGCCTCTATGGTTTTATACTGTAAAATACTGGGTGTAAGGCCCTCACTAATAATGCTGTTAGCGTCTCTAACACCTTGGGCCTGTATGCGCTTGCGTTCCGCTTCGCGCTGTTCCTGTTGCAGCACAAATTCCATGCGCTGGGCCAGCTGTTCCGCTTCCAACTTGTCCTCAATGGCCTTGGCAAGGCTACGGGGCAGTTGAATGCTTTTCAGCAGTACCGATTCCACCAAAATACCCTTCTCTTTCAGGGTCTTCATCATCAATTCCCGAATGGCAATCTCGATCTCGGCCCTGCTGCCAGAGTGCATGTCTTTTGCATAATATTTCGCCGTCACATCGGCTACTGCGGAACGAAAAACGGGCAGTATAACCGTGTTTTCGTAATCCAAACCAATGTTTCGCAGAATTTCAGGAGCCTCTTTGCGAACAATATTGTAGAGGATAGACACTTCCGAGCGGATGGTCAGGCCCTCACGCGAAGGAATATCTACCTGAACCTCAATGTTTTCAGTCTGCGTGGACACCTTTACTATTGTAGAGGTAAAGGGGTTGTAGAAGCGGAGGCCACTGCTGTATGTTTTGTCATTGTATTTGCCAAATTTGCGCTTTACGCCAGCTTCTCCCTCTCGTACAACTGCGCAACTTGAAACACTGATCATTAGAACAGCCAATATGGCCAATTGAAAAAAACGTTGACTCTTCATAGTTAGGACTTTTAATAAAGTGAAGAAATGTTATTTTAAAAGTATTGCTATAACAAAAGGTAATTTTACTTTGTTTTTATTCGTATAGTTAAAAATATGTCAAGGTTTGGCACAAATAGTAGGAACCATGCCCCATGGTTGACAAACTTTAGGCATTAGCCATACATTGTTTACTGGATATGACGGCCCAGTGTCTTATCAACCCGTGATAAAACATTTACGTTGTTAAAGACTGATGTGGAAATTAGTGTTTTTTAAAGCCGACTACAAGTTTGCACAAGGTTTCTCGCCCTTCGATGGACTTGATTTTCAAATAATAAATTCCTGGCAAGCAATCTGGTATTTCGACTTTGCAGAGTCGTCCATACAATCCTTTTTGGGCTACCTGCCTGCCAGAAATATCCAAAATGGTGCAATCTGACAAATCTGCAGCTTCACTTTGCAGCCAAAAGGATCCGTTATCCGAAGGGTTAGGAAAAACGGACACCGAAAACACGGCAGGAGTTGAGGCTCCCTGAATGCCAACAGTTGGCAAAAGCCTGCCGCGCCTGTAGGTAACTTCGCCAGTTGTACTGTTTGTGTAAACGAGGTAAAAATTGCCTGCTTGATAAGTCAGAGATGGATAGCGCAATTCTTGACCAAATGCTTCAAAGTGAGTGTAGTTTTTAGCTAAATCGGATAACCCAGTCAAGGAAAAAGACAATGCAAGACGGGTGCCTTCCTGAAAGACAATGCCTACGGTGTCGCCTGCTGCCGTAATGTCGGGTTGGTTTTGATTTTCAGAAAAATGTGCGGAATCACCAAGTCGGATTTGCCGCCCCGGCTGCAAAGTAGCGGCATCAAGGCTACTCACAAAAACTTTTGAACTGCCGCCAGTTCCGGTTTTCCAGACGATCATCAGCGAATCACCCGCCAGTACAATGCGCGGGCCACTTATTGGACAAACGTTGATTTGCCAATTTGAGTCGTCTATATCAGCAGCCTTATCAAAAGTTGCAGCGAGATCAGACGAACGGCTCACCCAGTGATCTCTTATGTTGGAATTGTTGTTCCTGAATGCAAGCCAAACTGAACCTTTAGCAGCAAGCGGGACGGCGATGCAACATTCACAAACTACCGTACCGTCTGCAGGCTCACTGGCCTCCACTGCGGGCGAGAAAATGAATCCACCATCAGTGGAAAACTGCATTTGATGCGTAGCCTTACTGTTCTTCTCCAAAATATAATTGACAAAAATATTACCCGATTCGTCCGTGGTTATGCTGGCAAGGGTGGCATAACTGCCTGTGGCAGATGTATTCACTTTTACCGGTGGTAAAAACGTACGCCCACCATTGTCTGATTTTGACAAAAAAATGCCGTTTGAACGCTCGAATACAATAAAAACCTGCTGCCCACTTACTGCTACATCAAAGCCGCCGAAACCAAAAAGTGAGGGCTGAGGGGTAGTCGTCACCACACTTACAGGCATCGAGAAAAGCCCATTCTCTAAACGACTGCACCAGATTCTGGCAGGGCTGCTACTTTCGCCCCAGATGACAATCGGAATGCCATCATTTAATAATTTGACGCGCGGAGCAGTAATATAATGTTGGCTTGTTCGCACAACCAAGGAGTCGGCCCATGTCAATGTTGTTTGTGATAACCCAATATTTGACCCCAAAACCAGCCAAAGCAAGGTTATGGACAACGCTTTTTTAGAAAAATTTTTTTGAAAAGCCATTTCAAGAAGTTCATGCTTTGTCTGCCGTGAAATAGGAAAATGTGCCAATGGTGGCGTTGATTGACTGGGCGACGGACCCGTTTTGAAACCCCGCATCGCGGACGAATTCGGGCATCAGCCCGCGCACGTTATCGGTCGTCGTTTTGA
>CAZIKN010000196.1:5984-6840 GCA_964539805.1 uncultured Saprospiraceae bacterium
GCCGTCGAGCCGCTTGTCCTGCACCACGAGCGGCACGTCGAACTCGCCCGACGGCAAGCCCAGCGCGTCCTCTTGCGGCGAGCCGACGATGAAAAAAACGGCCAGTCCGCGATAGGCTTGGCTCGCCGTCGCCATGTCGGGGTGCGGGTGATGCCAGTAAGTGCCGGGACGGTTTTTGACCTGAAACCTGTACTGAAACGAGCCGCCCGGCGCGGTCACGTCGGTCGGGTAGCCGTCCTGCGCGGCGGGGACTTCAAGGCCGTGCCAATGGATGTTGGTGGCCTCGGCGAGGTCATTTTTGAAATTCAGGCTGAAATTTTCGCTCTGGTTCACGCGGATGGTCGCGCCCAAAATGGGTGCGCCCGCATAGCCCAAAGCATTGACCGTGATGCCCGCGCCGAGCGTCGCCGTGCCGAGTTTGGCTGCGAAAGCCGCCGATTTCCCGTCCACGACGGGTGGCATGGCGAGCGGGTTGCCGAAAGTGGTTTCGGAGATTTCGCGGGCGGTCGCCGTCGAGGCCATGTCCATTTTCATACACCCAACACCCGAAGCAGCGACCAAGCCCGCACACACAAAATATCTTGCGAAAGGGATTTTCATAAAAGACCTTTTGTCATAGAAGTGCTTCGCGCAGATTGAAAATGCTGCATTGGGCGCGGGAAATTTTCAGCCCAGCATCCCAAAAAGCATCGCCGCAGACATCCCGACCATGAGCAAATCCTCGAACAGCGTGATGCGCGACATCGGTAGATTGAACACCGCACCGAGGCAGGCGCACTGGAAACGCCGCTTTTTCAAAAGGCTCTCGACCACGCCGACCGTGCTGATGCCCATGACCGCGAGGGTCAGCCAATTG
>CAZIKN010000197.1:0-6814 GCA_964539805.1 uncultured Saprospiraceae bacterium
TGATGTCGTTCTCATTGCCCCCAAAACGCGCGTATGTCATGCCGCGAAGGGCCAAAGTGAAAGGCTTTGCCCTGAAATAACGCCTCCCGTCGGCTAAGAATCCGTTGAAATTCCAGAATCCACCCATGTACCGCTCTGCAGATATGCGATAACGCCATCCTTTCAAGGGAGCCGTTAGGCCAAAATAAGAATTGTCACCTACAAAGGCTGTGTTGACACTGTATATACCAAATGGGCCAAAGCGTTCGCCGCGCTCCCTCTGTTGGGCCAGCAAAAATTGGCCATCAGGGGAATAAACATTGGAGTAAATGGTTTGGCGAAGGGAAAAGTACTCGGCGGATGCGCCTAACTCAACCCGTTTGGTTACGGAAAGCGGATAAAAAGCAAAAGTGTTCAGCTGTTGCAAAAACTGCCGGGTAATAATGGTTTGATCCAACAGCCCCTGGGTGTATGGAGGGATGGGTGGATTAAGGTTGACCAATTGGAGGGGCAAACGACCTCCTCCCACAATAAATGGAATGTGACCCAAGCCAACGCCCCAACCAATGGGGTTTTTGCGGTTGATGTAGGAAGCCTGTATGGCTGCATCTTGCAACTCGCCATTGAGGGCTGCACCGAGATACAATTGGTTATTGCCCAAAACATCCCCAAAAAGCATGTCCACACCACCCATGGCACCACCTTGATTGCCAAAAGAGCGGTTGCCCGTCATCACACCTACCCCGGCGCTACCCCCGATGTAATCTAAGCCAAATTTGGGCTTGTAAGGGACTTGGCGGGTGGTGGTGCGTGCGGCCACTTCGGGTTGGTTGTTATCCATCAGGCGAAGGCCAGCATTCACCATGTCGCGTTTGCCGGGCTGGAAGGGCGGCAGTGCTGCTGCGGACATATCCACAGAGCCGGGATTGATCTCCTGAGCTTTAAAATCGCTTATTTTGGTGCTGTAAATGGTGTATTGGCCATTGGACAGGTAGGTGTACAAAATGCGGTCGCGGTCTTCAGCCACTGTGATGGCGGGTGCGTAAGGCGTAATACCGGTGATACCGGTTTTCAGATCAGTGAGTTGGAATACTTTTTTGCTGGTACGGTCATATTGGTACAAGTTGCGGTATCCATCGCGGTCGCTAAGGAAAAGCAGGTTGCCACTTTTGTCAAAATTGGGATTCATGTTGTCCGCGCCCGGGAAAATATCTAAGTTCTCCACATCGCCGGATTCCACATCCATTATGGCTAAGTTCATTTTCCAGGCACCATTGGTACGGCCGCGTTCAAGACTGACGGCATCTGTGGAAAAAGTCAGGTATTTGCCATCGGCGCTCCAGGAGGCTAAGATTTCCGCCGCTTTGTCGTTGGTCAGTCGGCGTGTCTTTTTGGTCTTTAGGTCGTATGCATACAGGTCAACTTGACCGTTCACCAGACCACTCACCACTATGGTGCGGCCGTCAGGGCTCCAGGCGGGATTGCTGAATGCCGGCACACCCGGAATCCGCACTTTTTTGCTCTTTTTACCTTTAAATACGTCTTTTATGATCAATATGCTTTTGCCCTTCTCATAGGCATCAAAAGCAAAGCGTTTGTTGTCGGGGCTCCATGTACCTGCACTCTCAATGAAGTTAAACT
The DNA here is from genome assembly GCA_964539805.1 of uncultured Saprospiraceae bacterium. Taxonomy (GTDB): domain Bacteria; phylum Bacteroidota; class Bacteroidia; order Chitinophagales; family Saprospiraceae; genus M3007. The sequence goes on from CAZIKN010000197.1 coordinate 1,621, forward strand.
GATCAATGTGGCCATCAGAGGCGGTACTGGCCACCTTGCGCTTGATCTTGCCTGTTTTGGCATCTGCCAAAAAAAGATCAGTAGTAAACAGGCTTTTTTCTGAAAGAAAAATCACGTACTTGCCGTTGGGACTGAGTACCGGGCAAATATTCATATTGCCTGCATTGTCGTCATCTAAAAGCGATTTGCCAGGCAGATTTTCCTTAAGCAGTGCCTTGCCGACATCAGGACCGTCTTTTTTACGCTTGCCATTTTCATCATAAATGGCTAATTTGGAGGCATCAATGCCGAGCTGGCGGCCATAAGTGTCACGGAGAGCCTTGTTCCAGGCCTGGGAGAGGTCGTTGACTGTTGTGCCCAGCGTAAGTTGCACGGCAGGTTCGAGGCCAAATTTTGCCGTATTCATAAACAGGTCGCGAATCACCTCATCGCCATATACGCCTGTCACAAAGGCCCAAAAGGCTTGCCCCCAACGATAAGGGAAATACTTGAAATTGTCCAAATCTTTTATGCGGGGCACGTCGTTGTGCAGCACGGCATCGCGCATCCATAATGCGGTATGGGCATCAATACGCCCTATGGAAAGGTATTCTGCCAGGCCCTCAACCATCCAAAGGGGCAGATTGCCCAGGTTGCGGATGCTGGTGGAGTCACCTTGAAGCACCAAATGATATTGAAACGCGTGTACCAGCTCGTGTCCCAATACGTGATGGGTCTGTTGGTTGGTCATAGCCACGGGATAAATAACTCGATTGCGAAATGCTTCAGTTACCCCGCCTGTTCCAACACTGACATCGCCCTGAATGGCATTGGTCTGCTGAAATCCAGCGTGGTCATTATAAATGAGCACGGGGTTTTTCTGTGTAAAAGAATCACGCAGAACGGCTTTGTGCATCTCATACCAAAGCTCTGTGGCATTGGCCAACTCCCGTAGTTTTTCGGGGTTGTCCAAGTATTCATAAATGCGGAAATGCTCGGTTTCAGTTACCTTAAAATCCTGTTTTTGGTATTTGGGCTTGTTTCTGCCAAAATATTGGGCATGTGCTGGCTCCGCAATGCCCCAAAGTGATACAAGGACTAAAAAAATGATGCGTCTCATAGTAGTTATTTTTCTCTTGTTTACGTTACAAAACGGCAAAATGTTTTTTGTCGAATGTTAGCGTGAGGTTAAAACACGGCGAAAAGTAATTTGTTGGCCAATCACATCAGGGGTTGGGCTTTAAGGCTTCCCGTACCAAATCTTCATCGGCATCATTGGGCAGGGTAACCTTTAGTTCGGGGTATTGCGCCATGGTGCGACGTATGGTGCTGATAGCATGCGGATTGCGCGCCCATGCGCGACGGCTGATGCCATTGTTGACATCCCAAAACAACATGGATTGCAGGCGGCGGTCAGCTGCCTCTGAGCCATCCAATACCATCCCAAAGCCGCCGTTGATCACCTCGCCCCAGCCAACGCCGCCGCCATTGTGCAGGCTGACCCATGTGGCGCCCCTGAACGAATCTCCAATGACATTGTGCACGGCCATATCTGCCGTAAAACGGGAGCCATCGTAAATATTGGCCGTTTCGCGGTAAGGGGAGTCCGTGCCACTCACATCATGGTGGTCGCGGCCCAGCACCACGGGGCCGGTCAAACGGCCTTCTTTCAAGGCTTGATTAAATGCCTGTGCAATGCGGATGCGGCCTTCCGAATCGGCGTATAAAATGCGCGATTTTGATCCAACAACGGGAATTTGTGCCTTTGCCTGTCGGATCCAGTTGAGGTTGTCGCGCAATTGGCCTTTGATTTCCTCCGGCGCTTCTTCCAGCATCTGAGCCAAAATATCGCCAGCTATTGCATCCGTTTTATCCAAATCCTCCTGCAAACCTGAACAACAAACCCAACGGAATGGCCCAAAGCCATAATCAAAGCAAAGAGGCCCCATAATGTCCTCTACATAGGAAGGATAGCGGAAGGCAGCCTTGCTACCTTCTTTAGGGGCTGTGTCAGCCCCTGCATCAGAGGCTTCCTTCAGAAACGCATTACCATAGTCCCAAAAATACATGCCCCGTTCTGTCATAGTATTTATGGCGGTTACATGACGACGCAGGGTGGAATGCACTTCTTCCAAAAAACGAGATTTATCCTGAATGAGCAATTGTTTGGCCTCTTCAAAAGTGTAACCTGCTGGCGTGTAGCCACAGTCGTTAATATTGTGGCAGCTCGTTTGGTCACTGCCCAATTCTATGTGAATGTTATCCTGAACAAAACGTTCCCAAAGATCTACAATATTACCGTGATAGACCAAGGCAATGGCTGTTTTGTCGCGGCGGCATTGCTCCATTTTGTCAATCAGCTGGCCAAGGTCAGTAAATACATTTTCTTTTGCGATATAACCATCTGTAAGACGTTGTTGCACGGCATCCCCATCTGTTTCGGCAATAATACCTACGCATCCTGTAATCACAGCCGCCAATGCCTGAGCGCCGGACATGCCGCCCAATCCGCTGGTTATAAACACTTTGCCTGCGAGGTTTTCGTCGCCAAGACCCATTTTCCGGCCAGCGTTGAGCAGGGTAATGGTGGTGCCATGCACGATGCCCTGTGGGCCGATGTACATAAAGGAGCCAGCTGTCATTTGGCCGTATTGGGTCACGCCCAGGGCATTGTATTTGTTCCAATCCTCTTTTTTGGAATAATTGGGGATCATCATGCCATTGGTCACGACCACACGCGGCGCGTCAGGATGACTGGGAAAAAGCCCCAGGGGGTGGCCCGAATACAGCACAAGGGTCTGTTCTTCTGTCATTTCGGACAAATACTGCATGGTCAGCAGGTATTGCGCCCAGTTTTGGAATACGGCCCCGTTGCCGCCATAGGTGATGAGCTCGTGCGGGTGTTTGGCTACCTTGGCGTCGAGGTTATTGTGTATCATGAGCATGATGGCCGCAGCCTGCTCTGTGCGGCAAGGATATTCGCTGATCGGGCGCGCATAGAGCTCATATTCGGGCCGGAAACGGTGCATGTAGATGCGGCCGTGCTGGCGCAATTCTTCGGCAAATTCAGGGGCTAAAGTGTCATGCCATGCCGTTGGGAAATAACGCAGGGCATTTTTGATGGCCAAAATCTGCTCTTCATAGTTCAACACCCCTTCCGTGACGCGACGCGGAGCATGGCTCACGGAAGGGTCGAGTGGGCGGGCAGGGGGCAGGTTTGCGGGAATTCCCGCGCGAATGAGGTCTTTAAACATACCAATGGGTTTAGGCCACAAAGGTAGTTTTTAGTGTTTAATTAACTTGCCGCTCTTTGATCCGGTATTGTGGGTTACCCGCCAAAAATATACGCCAGTGTTGGGCAGTATATTATCCGACAAGCTTGTAAGGGTATTGGGCAACAAACCGCTGTATAGAATGCGGCCATTCAAATCTGAAATTTCCAATAGGGCTTTATCCACCAAATCAGGCCCAATTTCGACAAAAAAATTACCTGAAACGGGGTTTGGCCAGGGTTCGCCGATGAAATTGGCTTCATCTGCATCCGTTGTGGACACTGTACCCCAAACAGGCGGTTGAGCGTAGGATAGGTTGTGTTCACTGCCCAGGAGCATTTTTTCGAACTGCAATTGCAGGGGCCTAATGGTTTCCTTTTCATCGTAGGCTTCTGCCCTGATGTGGTTTGGGTTAAAAGCAACAATGTCCTTGAGCATCGCATCTTTTAGGACACGGATACGGAGGAAAAGTGCGGCCTGGTTTTCCGGCAGTTCTTTGGGAGATAGTCTAAGGCCGCTCAAAATCAGTGTGCCGGGCATAGTGATAAAGTTGTAATAGCTGTTCTGAAAGAAATTTGGCTTTACTTGCTCCATTTCAATGACATTAGCATCAAACATTAAATCAAACTGAATACCTTCCCATTTGCCCTTTTCACCCAAATAAAGGGGGATTTCCACAACTGTACCAGCCTTCAAGGCAGTATCGGGCAGTATGGCCTCCAAAATTGGCCCAAGCGGCTCAGTCGGGACCAAGGAGCTGGAATCCGTGATGGCTGAATAATTCACGTCTCCTACTTTGATGGGTAAAAAAGAAATTTCTTGGTTAGGCAAAGTATCCTTAAACAGGTGAGAGGTGGGGAATATGCTCGCAAACGGATTTGAGTTATCTTGAAAAACAAAATCTTTAGTGACAAAACGCCAAGAGGAATTGTTGGGAAATGCGGTGTACAATTTGGTGATCAATTTTTGCAATTCACCAATGTCCATAGTAGTCAAACTATTGGACTGGTTTACATCGGCTGCTATTATTTGATATGGCGATCCCAGAGGGGCCAATCCTAAAATGTGCTTGGCAATGCGCAGTGCATCAAACGTACTGACACCATTGAGGTGGTGTTTGTCCAATTCAGGAGCGATGACAAGTGGGACTATTTTGTTGGAGGTTTTTATGGTATGGCATCCGAATGAATCGCGCTCAGATACTACGGTATTCAGCAATGGGTTCATAGAGCCTGTAGTGGCCTCGATTCCCCCTTTTAATTTGAATGCTTGTTTGCCACCATAAGGCCCAAAGCATACTTTATAGGTGAATATTTTTTTGTCGCAGTTTTTAAATGGGTCTTGAAATGCAATGGTTTCGGTACAGGAGGATATGTTGCCTTCTTTGTCTTTAGCCCAAAGCCGGTACGTGTTCAAACCCAATTCATGGCATTGATATTCAATGACCTGGATTGGATTGCCACTGGAATCGTATGGGAACGTGCTGCTGCTGTCTGCTTTGCCAATGCCGACCTCTATTAGTGCAGAAGGGCATGTGTTGTCCGAAATATTTTTTAATATGTCAAAAACATTCAAAAAAAAGTTTTTGGTGGGCATAATATTGGCTGACAAATTAGATGGACAAAGTAACTCAGGCCCCTTACAATCCCTGACCTCAAAATTTTGCACACAGGTCAATTTCCCGAGCGCATCGCTGACGATCCAGATGATGAAGTGCTTGCCGCGCCCGGGCAGTTGTGGCGCCACAAATTCCTGTGGTTTGGCTGCGGTGGTCCAGCGCAGGGCCACGCTCAGGTTTTGGCCATCGGCCTTTCTTTCTAAGGCAAAGCGGTAGCGTTCATTGGCGGGCAGTTGGCGGAAATCGAAACGGCGCGGCTCGCCGCCCACAAAGTTTGGCGATTTGGCATTGCCATAAAAAAGGGTATCGCTTTGGGCAGGCCTAT
>CAZIKN010000198.1:0-6761 GCA_964539805.1 uncultured Saprospiraceae bacterium
AAAAGGGTGAAAATGCTGAAAAAAGAGCCGTTTTGGGCCAAGCGGGAAAATCCCTGACATACTCTTAATGTTTTCCATTGAGATGCAAGCGTTCGGTCAATTCCGGCTCAGGCATTGAAGGCCCGATATCCCTGATGGACCCCGGAACCGGTTGAGGGTGTGGCGGCATGTTGTTTTTCTTTTTGCCAATATTCGCAAACAACACGTACAACCCCGGGATAAGCAAGCACCCGAAAACGGTGCCGATAAGCATGCCTCCCAAGGAAGCCACGCCGATGGAGCGATTGCCCAACGCGCCTGCTCCAGTGGCCACAGCCAACGGAATCAGGCCCGCCACAAAAGCAAAAGAAGTCATCAGGATGGGCCGGAGACGGGAGACAGCACCCTCGAGGGCAGCCTGGAAGGCCGTTGCACCCTCGCGTTGGCGTTGGGCGGCAAATTCGACGATCAAAATGGCGTTTTTGCCCAGCAGTCCGATGAGCATCACCAGGGCCACCTGTGCATAAATATTGTTTTCTAAACCAGCCATTTTCAAGGCGATGAAGGCCCCAAAAATGCCCGTCGGGAGGGACAGAATAACGGGCAATGGCAATAGAAAACTTTCATACTGTGCCGCCAGGATCAGGTACACAAACACCACGCACAACAGGAAAATGTACATTGCCTGATTGCCCGACAGGATTTGTTCGCGGGTCATACCTGACCATTCATAAGCGTAGCCGCGCGGCAGTTTTTCTTTGGCAACAGCCTCAGCCGCCGCAATGGCCTCGCCGCTGCTGTAGCCGGGCGCGGCATCGCCGTTCACCAAGGCGGAGACATACATATTGTAACGAGTCAACTGATCAGGGCCATACACCCGCTCTAATCGGATAAAGGTGCTGTAAGGCACCATTTCGCCAAGTTCGTTTTTCACATACAGGCTATTCACGTCTTCGGGTTTGGTGCGGAAATTGGGGGCAGCCTGAACCATCACCTTGTACATTTGTCCGAACCGGATGAAGTTGGTAGCATAATAGCTCCCTATCATGGTCTGCAGGGCATCCATAGCCGGTTCAATCTGTACATGCTTTTTCGCCGCCAAATCCTGATCCACATGGATGAGGTATTGCGGAAAGTTCGGCTCGAAATTGGTGAAAGCCTCGGCGATTTCGGGCCGCTGATTGAGGGCTTCCAGAAATTCCTGCGTGATTTTATTGGTCTGCTGCAAATCACCGCGACCTGTTTTGTCCAACAAACGCAACTCAAAGCCGCTGGCATTGCCAAAACCCGGCACCGTTGGCGGTGGGATAAACTGTATGGTCGCATCCTTGATGTGCTGTGTTTCTTCTTGCAATCTGGCCATGAGCCTGTTTACATCATCGGTGCGCTCGTGCCAGTCTTTCAGGTTTATCATGCCCATGCCGTAGGAAGCCCCCGCTGATTCGCTCACCAAACTGTAACCCGCCAGTGTCGAAACATTGTTCACGCCCGGCAATTGGGCAGCGGCCTGCTGTATCTGATCCATCACTTTTTCCGTGCGCTCCAGTGTAGCCCCCGGCGGCGTGTTCACGTTCACATAGATCATGCTCTGGTCTTCGGTGGGAATAAAACCTGATGGCAACACCGCACCAGTGCCCCAGGTGAGGACAAAAAACAGGGCCAGCATACCCAAAGTAATGGCATTTCGGCCCGCAATACGGGCAATAAGGCCTTTGTAGCCTGCTTCAGTTGCGTTATAGTAGCGGTTAAAACCATTGAAAAAACACCCCAGCAGCCCTGTTCCCTGGCCATGTGCAGTTGGCGGCTTGAGCATCAGGGCACAAAGCGCGGGCGTGAGCGTTACCGCATTGATGCCAGAAATGACTATGGAAATCGCCAATGTGAGTGAAAATTGCCGGTAAAAAATGCCCACCGGGCCGCTCATAAACGCTACTGGCACAAACACGGCCGACATCACCAACGTAATGGCCACAATGGCCCCGCTGATCTCGCGCATGGATTCTATGGTGGCCTCCATCGCGCTCAAATGCTTTTCGTGCATTTTGGTGTGTACGGCCTCCACGACCACAATGGCATTGTCCACCACAATCCCGATAGCCAACACCAAGGCAAAAAGCGTAAGCAAATTGATGGAAAAACCCAGCATTTGCATGAAAAAAAGCGAGCCTACGAGCGCCACCGGTACAGCCAAAGCCGGGATCAGCGTAGAGCGCCAGTCCTGCAAAAACAAAAACACCACTACAAACACCAACAAAAATGCCTCGATCAGGGTCTTGACCACCTGACTGATGGAAGCATCCAAGAAGCGCGACACATCATAGGCGAAGTTGAACGCCATGCCCGGCGGAAAGGTCGTTTCCTGCAAATAGCCCATGCGCTCTTTGATGTTGTGGATCACCTCGCGGGCGTTGGAGCCTGGGCGCTGCTTGATCATGATGGATGCAGAGGGGCGTCCGTCGGTTTTGGACACCATACTGTACGTCTGTGCGCCAAATTCGATGTCCGCGATGTCCCGTAGGCGCAGGATAGAACCGTCCGGTTCGGCGCGCAGCACAATGTTGCCGTACTCCTCCGGTGTGGTAAACTTGCCGGTGTAGCGCAGCACGTACTGTAGCATTTGGGCCGCTTTGTCCGAGCTTTCGCCTGTTTTGCCCGGGGCGGCCTCTACATTCTGTTTGCGGAGCGTGGCAACTACCTCCTCCGTACCAACATTGTAGGCTTTCATGCGGTCAGGCTTGAGCCAAATGCGCATGGCGTATTCCTTTGCGCCCATGATTTCGGCAAAGCCCACCCCTTCGATGCGCTTGAGTTCGGGCAAAATATTGATGTCGGCGAAATTATAGACGAATTGTTCTCCCGCAGTGGAGTCGGTGCTCATCAGGTTCAGGAAAAGGAGCATAGAGTTGACTTCCTTTTCCGTGGTTACGCCCGCCTTGATGACCTCTTCGGGCATTTCATCCAGTACTGTTACCACGCGATTTTGCACGTTCACGGCTGCAAGGTCGGGGTCGGTACCTACCTTAAAATATACCTGAATGAGCGTCACACCGTTGTTCGAGCATACCGAGGTCATATAGGTCATGCCCGGCACACCGTTAATGGCCCGCTCTAATGGTGTGGCCACCGCTTTGGCACACACTTCCGCATTGGCTCCTGTATATTTGGCCACTACCGCCACCGAGGGTGGCACGATGTCCGGGAATTGGGTAATGGGCAGGGTAAACAGCGCCAACAGGCCCAACAGGGCAATCAATAAAGAGATCACCAGCGACAAAATGGGCCGGCGTATGAATATTTCAAACATGAATTGATTTTTGTTTTATTTCACATTAACCCCCATTCCATCCCTTAAATACTGAATGCCCTCCGCTGCAATGCGCTCACCCGCCTGAAGGCCATCGGCAACCATGTACCATTCCGCCAAACGGATTTTGGGTGTAAAGGGGCGGATTCTGGCAATGTTGTCGCGGTCAATGACATAGACAAAGTTTTTGTCCTGTACTTCAAATACCGCTTTTTGTGGCACCAGAAGCACATCATCCTGTTTTTTGGTGATGAGGATTTTGCCCGTTGCTCCGTGCTTGAGCAAGCGACCGGGATTGGGGAATTTTGCACGAAATGCGATGGAGCCTGTGCTCTCGCCAAATGCGCTGGTCATCGTCTCTATTTTGCCGGTATGTGGGTAGGTGCTGCCATCGGACAGCACCAGCTCAACGGGCGTTCCTTCCGGGTTTTGCTCCGATCGGGCAGCCTTGGAGATGGACAAATATTCGTTTTCCGAAACCTCGAAATACCCATAAACCTGTTCCACATCAGATAACGTGGTCAGCAATACCCCTTCTTCCACCAGACTGCCCACCTTGAGCGGTATGCGATTGTACTTCAAATACCGCTTTTTGTGGCACCAGAAGCACATCATCCTGTTTTTTGGTGATGAGGATTTTGCCCGTTGCTCCGTGCTTGAGCAAGCGACCGGGATTGGGGAATTTTGCACGAAATGCGATGGAGCCTGTGCTCTCGCCAAATGCGCTGGTCATCGTCTCTATTTTGCCGGTATGTGGGTAGGTGCTGCCATCGGACAGCACCAGCTCAACGGGCGTTCCTTCCGGGTTTTGCTCCGATCGGGCAGCCTTGGAGATGGACAAATATTCGTTTTCCGAAACCTCGAAATACCCATAAACCTGTTCCACATCAGATAACGTGGTCAGCAATACCCCTTCTTCCACCAGACTGCCCACCTTGAGCGGTATGCGATCTACTACCCCGTCGAAAGGGGCGCGGAGCCTGGTGTACTCCAAGCGTACGGCAATGTGGTCAGCAGCAGCGCGGGCCTCCTGTACCTTGGCCTGGGCTGCGGTTAATTTGGCTTGGGCAAGCAACAGCTCGGTATCAGCGATCACCTTTTTGTTGACCAAGAGTTGCACACGTTCCACTTCCAGGGCCATGGTATTTACATCGGCCTGTGCAATGGCGATAGCGGCGCGGGCCTTGCCCATTTCGGCCCTCAATTCCTGATCGTTTAGGCGGAACAAGAGCTGGCCTTTGCGTACAAAGCGGCCTTCATCAATGTAAATTTCCTCCAAAAAGCCTTTAAGATGCGAACGGATTTCTACGTTTCGCACGGCTTTTAAGGCCGATACATATTCACGTTTAAGGATAGTGTCCCTCTTCTCGAGCACTTGTGTCTGTACAGTTGGCCGCTCCATTGGCGTGTTGGGCTCTGCCTTTACGGTACATCCAATCCATGAAACAATAGCGGCAAAGCATGCCGCAGTGAGCATCCAGCGAACGGTGTTCATAGTGAAAAATTTATAAAATAAAATGGTAAATTATAATTGGGTACACGATGGCAATATAATAAAATGCTGTTTTTCAGTATTTTAAATATTGTAATTCTGCAAGCACAGAATCTGTAGTGCCATAGTGACGAGCTGCCCACGCACAAGTGTGGACACAATGCTCAATACAATTTGATCTGAAGAAAAAGAGCGGAAGCGTGAGGGAACGGCATTAAAACAAATGCCTCAAATAAAGTGCGGTGTAACAGGAATGCAGGGTAGGACAAAAAATGGAGACACAACAAGTGGAAAGGGCCAAAACGGGTGCGGCACAAACAATCTCCGGGTTTTGACCAATATAAAGACCTGCTTGAAAAACTGTTTTTTGCTCCTCTTGCTGCGTGTTGTTTGCTGTTCGGCGGAAAGAGGACGTAATGTGACGGCGGGAATAACGCTGGGATGAACGACGACCCTCCTCCTCAAAAACGCCGACCTGGCAAGGTGTTCCAATATCGCTAATCAGGGGCAAAGACGAACTGTAATGAGCCGATACATCCGGGACTTGTATCGCAAAGGCTTTGTCCCCTGCCGATACACCCAGATATATCAAAAGCATCCATCGAAGTACAGTTGTGCTTAAATTTTTCATATCAATAGTAACACTATCATAAAGAATATGTTTGCTATTTTATCTTTTTAAGATTTTTTTTACATTTGGCTTTGAAGGTTCTTTGTCGTTGATCCGAATACTTTTTGAGCAACAATCACAGTAATCGGCAGCGCAGATAAGGCAATTATCCGTAAAAAAATCATCGTTGTATGAGATGGCGTATGATGCCCCCCTCAATCCACCTCCACCAATTTCGCATAAAGCCGCGAAAGTGCTGTTTCCGGCTGATCACAAAGCCCCGGATGCACCTGAGACGTTTGAATAACGGTGCTGCGCCGTGCGGTGAGCCAGCGGAAGCGCGAGGCAGCATCAAGGCAAGCGATTGGGCCGGCGGTAGTTATGCCGCGGGCAATGTTTTGAAAGGCATCCAAATGGGCGCGGATGTCGGCCACATCAGCGTGGGGGGAAAGGGATAACAATCGGGCTTCATCCAATTGGATCTGCACATCCAGGTAGCGTGCGGATTTGCAATAAAGCACCACGCCCGCATTGATGAACTCTTCGCGCTCCACCTGCGGGACCACGCGGATCACGGCATATTCAAAGAGATTCGACGGCATGGAGGGCTTCATTTAAAAAAACATCGGAATGGTGGAGCCGTGTCAGCAGAAAATCCGCGTAAACAGCGCGCATGCTTGTCGGCTCATCGCCCGTGAGCCACTGATCGGGGATCAGCTCCACAATGGGGCGGATCACGGCCTCTGTGAGGCGCTCGCTCATGTACGCGTGCGCCTCACGGAGCGCGCGAGCGCGAGGCAACAGCACGTGCTGGCGGATGGCAGCAAAAGGTTTGGTGGCCTGCTCGGCCCAGCTGTCCCAGTTGTGGTGAAAATAAAGGGCTGCGCCGTGGTCAATCAGCCATAAATCCCGGTGCCAGGTCAGCATATTGGTGTTGCGTACCGTGCGGTCCACATTGGTAAGGAAAGCATCGAGCCATACAATGCGTGAGGCCAATGTTTCGTCCAAGGGCGTAACGGCGGGGTCATACGTAATAGCGCCTGACAGGTAATGCAGGCCGAGGTTGAGGCCCTCGCTGGCGCGCAGCAAATCCTGTATCTCCTCATCGGGTTCGGTGCGCCCAAAGGCGGCATCCAATTCGGCAAACACCAATTCAGGTACGCGAAGACCGGCGGCCCGTGCCAGTTCGCCACCCAACAGTTCGGCAATGAGCGCCTTGCTGCCTTGTCCGGCCCCCCTGAATTTAAGTACATACATAAAGCCATCGTCTGCTTCCGTGAGTGCGGGCAGGGAGCCGCCCTCGCGCAGGGGCAGGGCATATCGGGTTACTTTTACGGTGCGTATCGTGGGCATGAGGGCAAAGGTAATCCACTTTA
>CAZIKN010000199.1:0-6752 GCA_964539805.1 uncultured Saprospiraceae bacterium
AAGGGAGACGGTAAGAGACCCATTTGTAAGCGCGACAAACAGCCACTTCCTATCCCGCAAAAATCACTTTCACAACCATGAACTTCCGTTCATCATTTCCAAACATGCTTCTACTACTTGGAGCAATTTCCCTCGCTTTTGTCTTCGGATGCAGAAAAGACCACTTTGATGCCATCAGTGATACATCAAAACAATTTTATCCCATTTCTGTGACAGAGGCCAAGCGGCAGTTCAACCTTGAACTACAAAATCCCCGATCCTTCACCTCAAATCCCTTTATCCAGCTTTTGCCCATTTGGGACAGTGCCAGGGTAAGTGGCACACTGTCTGGCAAGGAAGTGGTGGTGGTGCCCATTGCGGACTCTACCCTGCTACATCTCAATGACAACCGCATGGATGCCAAATTGGTGTTTGACAAAGTTGGGCCTGACAGCATAAAGGCCCAAATATTGGTCTATGTGGCCGATTCCGCATACTATCATGGCCTTTCGGGCAATATGACGGTGCAAAATTTTACTGGCTTGGTTATGTACTATGACATCAGTCAAAATTTTGAATATGGCATTTCGGTGCGCAACGGAGAGGCGATAGGAAAGGTGGACAGTATCTATCAACAATATGATCCGAACAATACCTACGACAGGGCTTGGTGTATCAAACAAACCACAATAACCAAACCTTGTCCACGACATTTCACTCAGAGCAACTCAGATGAACTATGTGTCATTAAAGAAACCATTATTACCATGGAGGAATGCGCGGGCAGTGTGGGTTCTGGCAGTGGCGGCACAGGCGGTGGTAACACGGGTGGTGGCAGCACAGGCGGTGGCAACAACGGCAATGGTAGCAGTGGCAGCGGCGGTGGTGGCGGCAATGAAGGCAACTACAATAAAGAAAAGGATTTTTGGGCAAATCTCTGGGGAGGGTTTCCTCTTAGTGCCTTCAAAGACTCGGAGATACCTCCTGGCTTTACACGTACGCTGATTGATCAATTGATGCAAATCAATAATGAACTTACTACTGGAAAGCTTTCACCTTCGCAACTTAATTACCTGCAAAACTCATTAACAGGACCCCAAGCGATAGCGGCTATCAGAACTTTTTTTACTGAAAAAGGAACATCGGTGCCCAATCAAACTCACATGAAGGCTGTGTTAAATTTTCTGATAACCAATCCGGTACTGCTGAATCAGAGCGAAATATCCATATTGCTCAACAACAAGACTTTTTTTAACACCATTAAAGAATTAACGACCACGTTAACTTTGCATTCAGCCCATGTGGCTTGGCTAATCAATAATCAAAGCGAAGTAGCAACTTTAAACACTTTTATATCAACGCATAGCCAAACGACAAACCAACAGAATGTTGCATACGCTGTGGCAGTTAACTACATCGCAATGCTCTCATCCAATGATGCAGAACTTATTGAGATGATGAACGACATTAAAACCAGTAATGTAGGAGACCCCGTCTGGGATATTCTCTTAGAATTATTGGGGGATGTTGTTGAAGAGGCCCTCATTGATGTTATACCTGGCGGGACAACTGTGCAAATGGGGCCAGTTGCCATACAGCAGTTTAAAAATGGGGAATGGCTTAATGGATTGTGGACTGTAATAAATACCGCTCTTGATGAGGGAGGGAAATTCTTAGGGCCAACAAAGTTTTTTTTGATGGGTATTACATTGGCTGATAAGGCCAAATTAATAAAAAAGGTATACAAGGCATGTAAAGAAGCCAAACAGCTTGGGGAGGAGTTTGTAGCGAAATTATACACTGTAGTGAAAAACAGAGTAGGTTTGTCCGAGATAAAGAACAAGTTTATATGGTTGGGTGGCCCCAACGGTGCCAAATTGGATGGAGAGAAATCAAGTGATGTTTTTGAAGATTTTAAAAACATATTTGGGGCTTCAATGTGTGCATTTAATGATGGTTGGGGCAGACCTATTTGGAAAGTGATAAATCAAATTCCAAACACCAATTCAGCAGTTTACATGATTAATTATCCGGATTCATCAACAGGTTGGAATTTCACTATAGCATTTTATCGGGGGCCAACTAATGCAACGTCATTTGCTCAATTAGATGCTATATACAAAATAAGATTTGACCAATGACACAAGATGTGATTTCAAAAATTAATACACAGGATAAGCAAATGCTCTATCGCTGCATAGGAGGGATTCTAAATGGTATAAACTGTACTCCATTTAGGAGAACATCCTTAATAAAAGAGAAAGGATGTATTCATCTTTATGCACAGGAAGCACGAGTTTTATTATATGCCAATGGTTCAACAAATCATTTGTTAGGGTTCGATTTGCATTACTACCCATCAGAGTGGGGTATTTGTGGTACCTATGGTATTCCTGTATTCCAATGGATAGATATCAGCGGTGACAAAAAAGTTCAAATTTATTACAATGATCGCATGAGGGTAACCGACAGTGTAACATATCTGAGTCTTTCAGAACCTCGAATAATAAAAAAAGTAACCATCCACGGCTCATCTGCATTTGGCCAGCGCAAACCGCTCTTGGAAGACGATTATGATGAAGATGAACCCTTTGTTAATGAGTATTTTAAAACCGATCTGGACTTGAAGGTGTCTATGACCTGTCATGATGGCACTGTATGCGCCTTTGGGTTCATTTCCGAACCAGACTACATAAAAGGCACAATTGTAAGCGTTTATGAAGAAGAATCTGCTTTTTTGGAGGATATTTCATCTGCCAAAAACTATTACGGCGAAAAACTTTATGATACGCATTGGGATTTGTAGACGCTAATGAGGGGGCGGTTCGAAGCCGCCTCCTTGCTGTGTTGCACCGTGTATCATTGGCATGCCAACATCATTTGTGCGATACATATCCAAGATGTGCCAAACCTATGCTTTTTTGTAAAACGATACAACGGATTATACGGATGGTAATGGCTGCCTCAATAGCGCTTAGCCAAGACCCTTCGCTGCGTTCCTAATAGACCGCGCATCGGGGTTTGACATTAATCAACTTTTAAAAAGTTGACTAATTTACGCGTTTTTTAAATAACAATAGCCTGTTTGGTACAAAAAATAAATTTTCTTGCCATAAATATTTGCGCGAATCAGAAACTTGCCGTTCCTTTGCATTCCATTTTTGAAATGGTTTCCTGGCCGAGTGGTTAGGCACAGCTCTGCAAAAGCTGCTACAGCGGTTCGAATCCGCTGGAAACCTCAAAATAAAGCCGTCGTAATCATCTTTGGATTGCGGCGGTTTTTTTATGTTCCGAAGTGGATAACCCATTTTTGTTTATGAACTCAACCCTGATCCACGATATCATCCGTGCCTCCATAGCCGTTAAGACAACCATACTTCAGGATGAGGCTTTTCTGAAAAAAATAGACGAGGCAGCCCGCCTGATGCAAGCAGCATTTGAATCAGGCGGCAAGGTGCTTTTTTGCGGCAATGGCGGCAGTGCCGCTGATGCACAGCATATCGCGGCAGAGCTATCCGGTCGCTTTTACCTTGATCGTCCCCCACTCTTTGCAGAAGCACTGCATGTTAACAGCTCATACCTCACTGCCGTAGCCAATGACTATGGTTATGATATGGTATATGCCCGCATGGTGCAGGCCGCTGGCCGGCCAGGTGATGTATTGGTGGGCATAAGCACTTCCGGCAATTCACCCAATGTGTTGAAGGCCATAGAAACAGCCCGGTCAAAAGGCATGCACACTATAGGCATGACTGGCACAAACGGCGGCCAAATGGCTTCCTTTTGCAACATTTTGCTCAATGTGCCGAGCACTGACACCCCCCGTATCCAGGAATCACACATCCTTATCGGGCATATCCTGTGTCAATTGTTGGAAAAACACTTGTTTGGCACATAAGGACGCTTATCCAGCGCCTTACTTTATCCTCAGTTTTTCTTCTATTTCGCGCTTGCGAATCATTTTAATAGAATCTATCAATTTGGGCAGCACAGTAGCTTTGCTTAACTGGCACAAACTATCCAATTCCTGTCTTGCCAGGCGTATTTGTTCCGTTGAAACCGAATCAATCACCTGTCTGCTATCCGCATCCAAAGGTTTTTCTTGCCCCTCACATGCGCCAAAGGCCAACAGGCAGGGAAGCAGGAGGGCTTTCAAAAACATTTTCACATTCCACCAATCCCGTTCAATGATACATTTGTTTTTTTCGTAAAAACGAATGCCCGGCTCATTCCAATCCAAAACCTGCCACTTGCTCAGGCGACAGCCCCGTTTGCGCGCCTCCTCCTGAAAAGCATCAAATAACAACTGGCCTATCCCATACCTGCGACAGGCTTCCGTGACCACAAAATCATCAAGATACAACATTTTCCCCCGCCATGAAGAATAGGCCATAAAAAAGAGGGTCATACCCACAATCTCCCCTCCCATCACAGCAACATGGCTTTCAAAAAGCCCCGCTTTAAAATCTTCAAGATACTCATTAACAGTCGCTTCCACTGACTCAGGCGACTTTTCATATACCGCCAACTCAAACATTAAGGCGTGAACAAAAGGGATATCGGCCTCGTTTGCCGGCCTAATCACGATGTCCGTAGTAGTTTGCAATGTCATTTTTTTAGCAAATTTATCATTTTATGAGAAAATCCGGGAAAAGGTAGTACAGGTTATCTTGGAAAATCTACCTTTGCTCGCGCTATTCATAAAAATTTTTTTCACTAAACTATTTTGACAGGTGGAAGGGCCATTTAAAAAAAGAGAATTTAGCAGGGACTCACGCGATCGGGACTTTGACCGGGACAGAGATCGGGACAGAGGCGGTGATCGGGACAGAGGTGGTTATTACGGTGATCGTGGTGGTGATCGCGGCGGCGACCGTGGTGGTGACCGTGGCGGCGACCGTGGTTTTAATCGTGACCGGGATCGTGGTTACAGCCGTGATGATTACAGAGGTGGCGGCGGCGGTTTTCGTCGTGGCGGCGGCGGCGGCGGTGGCTTCAATCGCGACCGTGGCTATGGCCGTGACCGCGATGATCGTCAGGAGCGTGAGCCAGAAGAAAGTGCATTTTCAAAGCGAGTGCGTGCCGGCAAACGCCGCACTTATTTCTTTGATGTGCGCAAAACCCGAGGCAGCGACTACTTTATCACTATTACCGAAAGTACTCGCCGCGAAGATGGCTATGGCTACAAACGCCACAAAATCTTTTTGTACAAAGAAGATTTTAACCGCTTTGTTGCCTCACTCAACGAAGTTGTGGACAAGGTAAAAACCGACCTTATGCCAGAATTTGACTACGAAGAGTTTGATCGCCGTCAGGCTGAATGGGAAGCCCAAAATCGTGACGCTGACGACGATGATGCCATGGAAGGACACGAGGAGGAAGCAACTCAGGAGGATAGCGATGACACTCAGGATGATGATGCTCCACGCAGTCGCAAAAAGGACGAAGACGACATGAATTGGTAGGCTAAGCTGCCCCATATCAATGCCGCTATCCGGGCATCGTGACTCAAGTCGTTTACGAGGCCATGTAATGCGATTGTTGTTATACAAATAAAAATTCCTAACGGAACATGCTGATTATCAGCATGTTCCGTTTTTTTTATTTCTTTTATCAAGAAAAAAAACACCGCACCTGTTAAAATCAACTTGAGCAGCAGCCCTGGCCAGCCATGCTCGGCCAAAGCCCCTAAATATTCGGAGTGTGGCCCTCCCCCGCGCCCATACATGTGCACATGGCGCCTGTAAGCTGGTTGGTGCACACTTATACGTGTCAGGTCCGCTTCTTTTTGAAAAGCGAGGTACTTAAATTGATAGGTGCCAGCACCAAACCCCCACATAGGCCTCTCCTCAGCCATACGCCATGCGCATTTATACCGGTTGATGCGCTCGGCCAGCGAAACATCCTGCCTCACATAAGCATAAATTTTTTCTCGAAACAAAAATGTAGCCGTTATAAAGGAAACCAAGGCAAGAAAAAGCGACAGCAAATGGATGCGATGGGAAAAAGAATACCTACGGGCCAAAGTAACCCATCCCAAAACAATTAGCCCAAACAAAAAGGATACATAAGCCGCCCTGCTGCCTGCCAACAAAATACCCAAAGCAAACAGACCCAAAACCCCAAAATCAAACCACTTGCGCTCGCAAAACCCCCAATAAGCAAAAAAAGTAGCCACCAAAACCGCCGAGTAACCGTTGTGATCCTGAAAAAAAGGCATGGGAGTCAGCATAGCCTGATCCGCCCTGAAATGATACCCGGCATGACGGAAAAGCGCGTACAGCACAAAAATAGCCATGGAAATGGCAAAAATGCGCAACAACACAGACCAGTGCTCCCAGTATCGTGCAAAAAACAAAGCAAATACCCAAAAATGGGCAAAGTCAATAAGTAGGTGCTTGAAACTCACTAATGGCATAGTGCTGACACACACCAAGAAACCGCCAATGCCTATAAAAGACAGGCCCACGCTGAAAAAGGTCTTTTTCCATTTTTTCTCTCCGGAGATGACCAGTGAAGATAAGCCAAGGATTGCAATAAGCAGCTCTGCCGGAAAATTCAAGGCAAATGCCTTTAACTGCCACTCAAATGACCATGGCAGCAATGCAAAAAGCAGCTTTAGTAAGTATGAGGGATGAAGTATAAGGGATAAAGTATGAGAGGGTGAAGTACGAGGGTGCCTTATCTTATTTGAATGGGGATAGCGGATGCATATCCTTGAATTTGAATAAAATACGTACCTGATGGCAATTGTGAAACATCAACAGGATAGG
>CAZIKN010000200.1:0-6654 GCA_964539805.1 uncultured Saprospiraceae bacterium
TGCCCGTGCCTCCGCTGGCCGAAAGGTCAATGCTGCCCGTAGCCTCGCCCGCGCACTTGGGATCTGTTTTTTTCAGGGCTGTTTGCAGGGCTGGCGGATCCGTCAGGGTTTCCTGTAAGGTGGTGCTACAGCCGTTTATATCGCTGACGGTAACGGTGTAAGTGCCTGCTTTCAGATTGCTCAGGTCCTCAGTGTTGTCATTGGTTGACCATTTGTAGCTGAATGGTGCGGTGCCGTTGCTCATACTGATATCAATACGGCCATTGGCCTGTGCGGCGCATTTGGGTTGAGTGGATTGTGTACTTATTTGAAGCGAATTACTACTTGTAACCGTGGCGGAGTCAATGTATGCACACCCATTGGCATCTGTAATTTCCAGGGTGTATGTGCCTGATTTGTAAGTACTTAAAACGGAATCTTTCGTAGCATTTGACCATAAAAATGAAAAAGGTGCGGCACCGGACGCCACAGGCACAATGCGGGAGGGCTGTACGCAATCGCCATTTACGGTGAGGAAATTGACCACAGGAACAGGGTGGATATTGAGGCGTACGGAGTCGGTAACAAAACAATCACCATTGGCTGCAGTGAGAAATACAGTGACGGATTTTCGCGCCTTTATTGTTATATCAGAACAATCAGCGCAGTTTAGCGAATCGGCAGGTGCCCAACTGTATTTGGCAAAACCGCTTGCTTTCAGGTCAAGTGAGCTGCCCTCACACAGGCTTATTTCGTCGGGCAGTTCCAATTTAGCTAATGGGTTCAGGCTTATTTGGATGGTATCTGTTTGTTTAAGTCCACAAACATCAAAGGCATCCACCCAGTATTTGCCTGGGAGATAAGCCGTAAAGGTACTGTCGCTACTATCATCTTGCCAGCGGTACTGCTGGAATCCTGTGTTGGCCTTGAGGGTTTTAACGGAGTTTTGGCACAGCACAATGTCAGCACCGAGGGCTAAGGGAGGCTGTTGGTGCTGTATGGAAAAAGAGGCCATATTGTTGGTATATTGGCACTCTTGTTGCGAAGTGGAAGGGAAATTTTTGTCTAATGTGAAGGGGCGGGCAAGGCTGCCGTCGTCGTTGGCCACCACAAAAATGGTTTGGTTGTATTGAGCGGGCACCCTTACATGCCATTGTTCACAGGCCCCTTTTTCCAATATTTTGGGAAAAATCAGCGGAGGAAAAATCAGCGGGGCATTCACAATTGTCGGATTGCCGAGATAGAAGGCTATGGGGGTTTGGGCCGTCTGGGCTGCACTACCCATGTTGCACAAGTGCAGGAAGAGATCAAAGCTGTCTTTGCCACAGCGGGTTGAGTCAATGACAATGCTGATGTCAGGGGTTTTTATCTTGTTGGTTGTCAGCGGATTGAGTGTTTGTGCTTGAGCGAGATGGGTGTTAAAGGGGCGTTTGCCGGACCCCGGCCCGCCCAATTCGAGCCAGTGCTTTTGCTGGGTTTTGGGTACGCTTAGGTCATCATTAATGTTGAGGTTGAAATAATTGTATTGGTTCCAGAGGGGGCGGGCTGGCAACCAGGGGGCATTGGCTGACTCAAAGATGCGCAAACGGCCTTTGTAATTGGCGGGTGGGGTATTGTTGCCTGAAAACAGGTAACTGGTCACGGCAATTTCTGCTTCTCCGTCATTGTCCACATCAGCAACTACTGGATATTCATCAAAGGTGCCGCTGCCAGCCGTGGCCTTAAACCAATTGCGCTCCACATCCACCCCCGGTGGGAAAGGTGCCGGGCCACCATACATGATGCGCAGGTCGCGCTCATCCCGATAGACGATCTCGGACAATCCGTCTCCATTGAAATCAAATACCGTGGCCCCGGTAAGGCCGGAGGCGTCGGTAGTAACGAGATTCCACCACCAGGGCGTTGCGGGTGTTGATTGTGCTTTTTGGAGGTTCAAACACACCAGGCTTAACGCTTCACACGCGATTAGTTCGGGAAAATCCTGTGCAAAGCCCGCGTTCCGGTCATCAAAAACATTGGCTACGCATACCATTCCCGTAACGGAGCCAAGTGTTGGGTGGGTAAACATTTGAACCAGTCCGTTTTTGTTCCATGCGTAAAAACCACCTGAATTACCACGGACTCCGCTTACAATGATTTCTGGTGTGCCGTCCAAGTTCAGGTCGGCCACGCTGGTGTAACCATCTGAATATGAGTTGTTTGCGGTGATGGTGCGCAAATCGCGCTGGACTTTGATCTGAAAGCCATCGCCGTCAGTGTTGCTCAGGTCAATGGAGTAAATTTGATATCCGCAGGCCAATTCCAGGCCATCACAATCGGGGTCGCCGTTGCAGTCTGTTGGTGTAAGCAGGTCAGCGGCCGTGCTACTTTCAGCGGGCTGCGAGCTTCCTGACCAATAAAGAAGTCCTCTTGCGCCCGTGCCATCCAGGGTTTTGGTCATAAATGGCGCAGCAGGGTTTGAAAAATTAAGGGTGAAAACGTCATTTCCCGAAAAAATCTCCGGCACCCCATCCGCATCAAAATCGGCCACATAGGCACGGGTATTCCCGTTGGCAACAGGCTGGGTTGAAACCATCCATTGCGTCATACACGGGTTGGCTGAGGGGTTGTAATTGGTAAACACCCGGATTCGGGCATCAACCGTGACCACGATCAGTTCGGGAACACCATTTTTGTCCAGATCAGCGATGGTGGGATGCACCCCCGGGTAGGCTTCTACGCTCGCGGGCAAATTGAGTACTTGTGGGGCATTGGCATTGGAGCCATCACCCTTAAAAATCAACAGGCGGCTATCATTTACGGTAGAAACGGCATTGGAGGAGGGGATAACGATGATTTCCGGGATGCTGTCACGCTGCGGGTCAAGGTTGCCAATCATGGGCACGGATGAAATGCTGGCATCATTGCTGCTGCTTTGCCATGCCAATTTTGCCGCAAAGTTGTTTGCTGGCGGCTTTACGGTGCAGGTGGTATCAGTGTCAAAACAGCTACAGTCGGTGTCAAAACAATCCACGAGGCCGTCATTGTCATCATCAAGTTGGTTATCACAGGCTTCGGGGCAAGGCAAAACGGCAAGACAACGCTCCGTACGTACAAGTGGATCTTGTTCAAAGATCGGCAGATGTTCAATACATGAAAGGTTGCTTGGGGTGAACAGCGTGGAAATATCAGAAACTGCCACGTCAAAAGGTACTGAATTTTCTTCCAGGCGCTCATCAGGTATGCAGTCTAATGGTACTTTTGAGTCTGGTACAGAAATAAGTTCTATATCATTTTTCTGCTGCGTATGGCGTATAAACTTTAATCTGTCATTATAAAAGCATGCTGCATCAGAGGTTTGAGCGTTAAAAATATTGGTACCTATTCCTTGTCTTTTAACCCATTGGACAGCACCATCCGGCCCTAAACGCACCATATAATTTCCTAAATACTGGTTAGCCAAATTGACTTTATTATCAAATATCAGCCACCCTTTGTTGCTCGGAAGCGGTACAATATTGGCGTAACCAGTATATATATCACCCGGATTTTCATAACGTTTGGCCCATTTAATGCTGCCATCCGCGCCACAACGCACCAATCGTTTGTAACCTCGTGCACTAGAGCTGCCTTTCAGAAAACCAGTTAAAAAGAAGGAATATCCACCATCTTCCGGGTGTACACCCAGATGTACATAGGAGATGCCACCATAGTCGTTAGCCGGAAAACTATATTGTTTGGTGCCTACCCATTGCCCATTTTGGGTAATGCGAATCACCAAAAAGGAAGACCCTGCATTAAGTGGCGTCAACAGGAAATCCCCCGTGCCGTCTGCAGCGATCCGTACAGCGTCGCATATCAGATAATTATTAAACGTTTTTGACCAAATCACCTGTCCATCTTTATCAATCTTCATAAAATAGGTATCGAAGTTGGAAAAAGCAAACAGCCCGAAACTGCCGTCGGCATTTGCAGCGCAAGTAGTGGTGTAACGGCCCGAGTCATTGACCTTTGCTATGCCCTGCAACTTTTTGAGCCAGATGAAGTTTCCGTTTTCGTCAATTTTGGCTATTAACAGTTCATCATTGAGGGCATTTTTGGCGATACAGATCAACAAGCATTCTTTACTATTGGGAATAGGTTCTATCTCCCTAAAATACCCGGTAAAGGCCAATTCTTTTTGCCAGAGGACCATCCCTTTGGAGTCAAACCGCGCTGCAATAGGACGATTTGCCTTGGCCCCACAATAGATTACAGAACCATCAGGGAGTGACACTATATCAGTGCAAGTAAATAATTTTTTGCTGGCGGTATATGACACGACAACGGGTTCTTCCTGCATGCCGCAAGGAGAATTTACTTTGATCTGGATTGAGGTATCTACCGTACAATAAGCACCCGAAGCCGTCAAAGCCACCGTATAATAACCCGGATTGTTGAACAATTGCGCATGGTTTAGGGTACTTGCCACCGGAAAACCGTTAATGCTCCACTCGTATTGGTTTGCGCCACCTGTTGAGCTATTGGTAAAGCTAATGGTTTCGCCCGGATCTATTTCGGTTTTATCCGCTGTAAAATCGGCCTTTATTGGGCATTTTACTGCTATATCAAGTGTTGCGCTGGCCTCACAGTTCGGGTCAGTATTTTTAATTACAAGAGTTATAGTATTGATTCCCAGTGCATTAAAGACTCTTGTTGGGTCCTTTAGTTTGGAAAATTCCACACCATCCACCGCCCATGAATACTGGCTTGCGCCCGTAGAGATGTTGTTAAAACTAACACTTTGCCCTGCAAAAACAGGGTTCGGCATGGCGCTGAAGGCCGCAGTAATGGGTATGGTACAGGGATCCGTGCAGCCCTTGGACAGCAGAAGGCTTTTGCGGGCGCTTTCTATTGTGGCTACCATACGCTTGGCTTGGCCGTTGGTGAAAAAATGATAACAGGAAAATGGGGAGTAGTCCATAAAATCACCCGTAAAATCATTCACATCTGTTACAAAAGGGCTGCCAGGGGCCACATCCGTGTTGCAGGAGTTGTAAGTACAGTTGGAATGTGTGGCCTGATCGGGTGGCGTATCGCATACGCGGTCGCCATTCACGGTGCAATCATCGTTTTTACAGCCCCCTTCAAAGGTGTGGTAAAGGCCGAAATAGTGGCCCATCTCATGTACCAAAACGGCGTCATCAGCCGGTGTAGTACCAAAATAACGCGCCTCACACACCATGCCGTCACGCGGGCCGCCATGGGAACTGGGAAAATAGGCATAGCCCGCTACGCCCGGGCCGGATGAATTGCTCGTAATTTCGTTTACAACCCAAATATTGACATAATCTGTTGGATTCCAGCGGCTTAAATCTTTAAGTGCAATGTCTTGGGTTTCCATAATCATATTGGTAAGGGCGGATTGGGTGCGCGTAATGCCCTTGGTGGCATAGCCATCCGGATCGCGCTTGGCCATACAAAACTGGATTTGGCTGTTCACGGTAGCGCCCATTTCGCCGTAGCGCCCTTGTGCAGCAAAACCCTCATTCAGGTGCTGGATGGCCGCCAGCACACGGGCATCCAATATGTTCTCCGGCCCGCCATCATGGATGATGTGTACCACCACAGGTACCGTGTAAGGCAGGGCCAAGCCCCCTTTTTTGGCCACTTTTTCAGCCATAAACTGCCTCAATTGCTCCTCAAATTGTTGGATATGGATCTCCTGATCCGCATCCCGATTCGCATCAAAACCACAATGGCCTGCCTGCTTTTGTGCATGGGAAATACCAATAATGCCCAAAAAGGCAAGATAAAAAAGGATAATTCGATTTGTCATGATACGAATAATTACGGTACCTGCTTATGATCTGGTTGGGTACACTAACGCTGCTTTTGCGGGAGCACTGAAATAAAGTGGTTCGGTGGCTGAACTCATGGTGTCAGAATTGAGCAGTTATATGGATTGGTGATTGTTTATTGGGGAAACAAAACCATCTTTGCGGATTCAATATGATGTATATGACCCGTACCCTTTCGCTTCGCCATTTGGCTTTTTGTATCATCCTGCTGCATGGCATGGTACTGCACGGACAAAAGTTTGAGTCTTCTACCCTGCCCATTGTCCTCGTAGAAACAACACAAACCATTCAAAATGAGCCAAAAGTAATGGCACGGATGAAGGTCATTTACAATGGCCCCGGGCAGATCAACCGCATTACGGACGGTCCAAACCACTATGACGGCTATATCGGCATTGAGTTGAGGGGAAGCACATCTTTATCCCTTTCTCCCAAAAAACCCTATTCCGTAGAAACGCGCAACATAGATGGCAGCAACCGCAATGTGGCCCTTCTGGGCATGCCATCAGAGTCGGATTGGGCCTTCATTGCGCCATTCGCCGACAAATCATTGGTTCGCGATGCCCTCACCTATGCTCTCGCCCGCCGCATTATGCCCTATTCGCCGCGCACGCGATTTGTGGAACTGGTATTGAATGGTCAATACGAGGGCATTTACCTCATTGTAGAAAAAATAAAAAGGGATAAAAATCGCGTCAACGTCACCAAGATGGAACCGGAAGACAATACGGGTGATCCCTTGAGCGGAGGCTATATTATAAAATTAGACAAAACCGAAGGCGCATTGGCTGATGGCTGGGTGTCACCCTACAAACCCCTCCCCGGCGGTAACCAGAGTACTTATTACCAGTATCAT
>CAZIKN010000201.1:0-6625 GCA_964539805.1 uncultured Saprospiraceae bacterium
TTTTTTTTGGACAGGATTTACAGGATGGATAGGATTTTTTTTGGGACAGGATTTACAGGATGGACAGGATTTTTTTTGGGACTGGATTTACAGGGTGGACAGGATTTTTTTTTGGACAGGATTTACAGGATGGACAGGATTTTTTTAGACAGGATTTATAGGATGGACAGGATTTTTTTTGGACAGGATTTACGGGATTTTATTTTTTGGGTAGATAGGTTCGGAACTTTCGTTTTACGACTACGGATGGGCCAAAATTGATAAGCAAGCCGAACTCTTGTTGCGCGCCGTTGAGGTAATTGACCAATTGCACCTCATGTTCGGGCGCGAGATTGGCGACCGCCTTTAGTTCTATGATGATACAGCCGTTTACCATGAGGTCGGCATAATTCGCCGACAACCTGATCGTGGTAGAACACATTTATTGGAGTTTGTTGAACAACTTCAAAACCTCGCTTGCGGAGTTCTATGGCTAAGGCATTTTCATATACCTTTTCGAGAAATCCAGCCCCCAACACCTTATGTACCGCATAAGCCGCTCCAATAATTTCATGCGTTACATCCTGATATTCCATAATCCTGTAAATCCTATAAAAAAAATAAAATCCTATCAAAAAAAATCCTGTCCATCCTGTAAATCCTGTCTAAAAATAAAAACCTGCAATCCTGTCCCCAAAAACAATCCCATCTAAAAATCCTGTCCATCCTGTAAATCCTGTCTAAAAATAAAATTTTGTCCCCAAAAACAATCCCGTCTCCACATCACTATTTCAGGTCCAGTACCTTACCCTCATAAAAGTCCAGTATTTTCAACCTGAAAATATAGTCGTAGCGGGCTACCACAAGGTTATTTTCCGCAATGCTCATATTGTTTCGGGCGGTGGTGAGGTCAAGGGCATTCACCGCTCCTATGGCCTGGCGTTTTTCCATGTTTTGGAAGGCTAATTCGGAGGCTGCGAATGATTTTTGTGCGGCATCCAATTGTTTTTTGGCTGCGCGTGCGCTGGCGATGGCCGTTTGAATGTCACTTTTCAGTTGTTGTTCTGCCTGGGTTTGTTGCAATTGTGCATTTAGCAAGCTCAGTTTGGCGCGCTCTACATTAAGGCGTACACGGCCATTTTGATACAGGGGGATATTGATACTGGCAAAAATGCTTTGACCAAAGTTGCGTCGGATCTGCTTGAAGTAATCCATCGTAGGGATGTCAACTTCGGCATCATAAAACTGCACAGGTACGTCTTGCCCTGCGATGTTGACCAATTGAGGATCACCTAAGAAGATTCTTTTCACTACCGCCCGATCAGCATCCGGGAATCGTGTGGAGTAGTTGCTGTTGAGGTTAAAGCCGATATTTACGGTTGGATAATAGGCGGAGCGCGCTATGGCTATGCCTTCTTCTGCGCTTTTGAGGCGGAATCCGGCTGCTTTGATACTGGGTTGGGTATTGGTAGCGATATTATATAGTGGCACCAGAGAAGTTCCTTCAGGGTTGGCATCCGTAGGTGTCGCGACTTGAGGGCGCTCAATGCGCAAATCAAAGTCGGGTTCCAGTTGGAGCAGTTGCTTCAAGTTGAGGTAAGCCAAATCAACATTGTTTTGCGCTGTAATGGCCCCTTGTTCATCTGTGGCAATTTGCGCTTCTACATTGTATTTATCCGCAAGGGGCAAGGTGCCTGCGTCAATCAGTTTTTGGGTGTTTTTGAGTTGCTCCTTGCTTTGCATTACCCTGCGGTCGGCATTTTTGAGTTGTTCCTCGGTGAGGAGGCAGTTCAGGTAGGCTGCGGCGATGCGCAGGGCAAGGTCATTAAAGCTTTGAACGGCGCTGGCTTCACTGGCTTTAAGGTCCCACTGGGCCTGTTTTACGCTGTGGTGAATGATGCCGCCCCCAAAAATTTGGGCGCCGGCGCTCAGTTGAAGGCTATTGAAGCCTACACCCGTATTGACGAATTGGTTGGTGCTTCGGTCCACCGTGTAACCAAACTGCTCACCTCCGGAGATGGTGCCGGAAACATTGGGCAGGCGAGAGGCTTTGGCCTGGCGCTCAGCGAGCAGGGAGGTGCGTACCGAGGCATTGGCTTGCTTGATCGTGATGTTGTTGTCTTTGGCATACTCGATGCATTTTTGAAGTGACCAAGTCTCTTGGGCCTTCAAAACACCTGAAAATAGCAGGCAGGCGACAAAGAAAATAGCGTTGATGCGAAAAATTTGCATAGTTATTGCAAGGTTGACAGTGTGTTAAAATAAAAACAACGAGGCGTGTTAAATTTGTCAAACGCAAGGTTAATACCATCTTTTTTTCGTTAGCCGGATTTTAGAAGAAAGTTCGGTTTCAACAGATAAAGCGAGTGATTTCCTGTGTTTTATTAGCACTTTGTGTTCGGAGTTTTATTTAATACAGTTTGTTTCAATATATTTCCGTTTTGGCTGTTCCGGTACTTCTTTATACCTTTGGCACATCTAAAACAAAAACCATTCACCATTTTTAATCTACTTTTATGTTCAGCATTTTTTCATTTGGCAAAAAAAAGCAGGATGAGTTCGATGATCTTGAGCCGAAAGGCAAAAAGAGAGCATCAATGGATGACTTCGAACAATCATTAAAGGGTTCTTCCGTACTTGGCAAGAATGACATGAAAAAATTGGGCGGCGGTAAGTCGTCCAACAAATCGCTGGGCGACGATTCTTCATTGCAAGACACCTTTAGCAGCACCATACCGCTGTGAGAAAACTTGTCGTCTGAACTTTTGGCCTTGCCATAAATCGATTATCACTTACTCCTCATAACAATGACCTTCTGCGCTGTTATTGCGCAGGAGGTCGTTTACGTTAAGGCATATTTTTTCATTGAACAACAAAGCGGCAGCAGTCTTATCCCATCTCTTACGACAATCACGATAAACCAATCCCCGAAAATCAAGAAAATCAATCCTGAAAATCTTCGAAATCACTTAGATCCGGGTATATCTTTGCCCCCATGCTTGAGTTGTTAGCCGCCATATTGTGCCTGATCAATGTTTTTTTGATCGTCCGAAGGGTCATTTGGGCTTTTCCCATTGGTATTTTGGGCGTTTTACTTTATGCTTTTGTGTTTTTTGAAGCCAGATTTTACGGTGACATGGCCCTACAGGTCGTTTACATCTTTATGCAAATTCAAGGCTGGTATGCCTGGAGCAAAAGTGACAGGGCGGTGGATGCCAAGATCGCCGTGAGGCGCTTGAACAGCCACCAATGGCTTGCCACGCTTGGCCTGATCGCGATAGGTACCATGAGCATAGGCAAAATACTGTTCTCCTTTACCAATGCCAGCCTGCCCTGGATAGATGCCCTTAGCACTAGTATTTCCCTTACTGCGCAATGGTGGATGAACCTGCGCTATTTGGATAATTGGCTGCTCTGGATCGTGGTAAATGTCATTTACCTTTATCAATACAGCTACAAAGAACTGTATGCCACTACGGCACTTTATGCCACTTTTTTGGTGCTTGCTGTGATGGGATACCGTGAATGGAAACAGCGACTTATATTTGCAGAAAAATGAAATACCAACGACTTGGATTATTTTAACCTTTGTATGAAGAAAATTATTCGTCTTTTACCCGCCTGTTTCCTCTTTTTTGCCCTTTGCCATGCACAGGCACAAGCACCGCTGAACGAACTGCGCGGCGCCTGGATAGCCACTGTGGCCAATATTGATTGGCCCTCACAACCCGGCCTGTCACAGGAACGACAGCAAATGGAGTTTGACAGCCTGATGGATGTGGCCAAATCCATGAACCTCAATGCCGTTTTTGTGCAGGTAAGGCCCGCTGGCGATGCCATGTACAAATCGCCAGTAATCCCCTGGAGCCGTTACCTTACGGGTTATCAGGGTGCCGCTCCCGGTGATTCCCTGTATGATCCTTTGGAATACATGGTAAAATCCGCCCATAGCCGCCGATTGGAGTTTCATGCCTGGTTCAATCCATACCGCGCCACTTTTGACCTGGATACTGCTGCGCTCTCTCCGCTCCACCCTTTGAAGGCATTGCCACCAGCCACCCGAAACCAGTGGTTTTTCCGATATGGCACCAAGTACTATTTCAATCCTGCCAACCCCTCTGTAATGCGCTATTTGGTGAATACCATTACGGACGTAGTGACCCGTTATGATATTGACGGCGTGCATTTTGACGATTATTTTTATCCCTACAAAGAAGCCGGCCAGGAAATAAATGATTATGACCAGTTTGCCACCAACCCTCGTGGCTTCACGAATATTGAAGACTGGCGGCGCAGCAATGTCAACTCATTGGTGGAGCAGGTGTCAATGAGCATAAAAAAAATTAAGCCTCAAATCCGTTTTGGTGTTGCTCCTGTTGGGGTTTGGCGCAATATTAGCCGCGATCCCATGGGGTCGGACACAAAAGTTTCCATGACCTGCTATGATGACCTTTATGCCGATGTGCTGCACTGGCTGCGCAATGGCTGGATTGATTATGTAGCCCCACAGTTGTATTGGAGCATTGGCTTTTCCGTGGCAGATTATGCCAAATTGGTGGATTGGTGGAGCCGCAATGCTTATGGCAAACATGTTTATATCGGGCATGCAGCATACAAGGTGGATCGTGACCTGGCTGATCCCAACTGGTATCAAGCCGATCAGATCAACAAACAAATAGCACTGAACAGAAGCAATCCCGGCGTACAAGGCAGCATTTTTTTCTCCATCAAACAACTGATGCGCAACCCTTTGGGCCTCCAGGACAGCCTACGGCGCAGCCTGTATGCCACTCAGGCGATAACGCCATCCATGAACTGGCTTTCCAAGGTGCCACCCGCTACGCCCCAAATATGTAAGGTAAAAGGCACACCCAGCAGTGTGAAGTTAGCCTGGAATGTATGCGATTTGCTCACCGGGGAAGAAATGCCATACTATTTCGGCATCTACCGATTTCGCGGTGAAGAAATCGGAAAGTTTGACGATCCGCGCAATCTGCTTATACTCACACCATATAATACAGAAAATTGGACTTTTGAAGACCAAACAGCCGTGATCGGAGAAACGTACACCTATATGATAATAGGATACAATAGGGCCAATGTGCCCAGTTATGCGAGTGGGCCAATGTACGTGAAAAAGACCAGTAAGGGCCTCAAACGCAAACGCAGATACTTTGGCTATTGGTAAACAAAGCGCCATTCAAACCCATGTGCGGCCGTTATTCTTTTGCTCCGAAAAAAAAGCAAACCGATGCCGATCTAAAGGACAAAAAACTGCCCTCGGATTGGAAGATCAGTTTCAATATTGCGCCTACCCACAAAGCGCTGGTTTGTGCATCCGATCATCCGGATGCCCTAATGCCTATGACCTGGGGCCTCATCCCCCATTGGAGCAGCAACGGGCATAACGGAGGAAAAAACATCAATGCCAGAGCAGAAAGCATCCTGGAGAAACCCTCCTTTAAAGTTGCAGCCCTCCGCCAGCATTGTGTGGTGCCAGCAGATAGCTTTTATGAGTGGCGTACCGCGCCCGGCCGTCGGAAAATACCCTATCGGATATTTTTGAACAATGGGCATTTATTGTGGATGGCAGGTATTTGGGATGAATGGCATGCACCTAATGGTGATGTAATTCGCTCATTTTCAATTGTTACCACTACACCCAACAAAGAAATGTCTGAATTGCATACCCGTATGCCAGTCATACTGTTGACAGAGGCTGAATGCCAGGAATGGCTATCCACCACCCATGATCCAAAGGCAATCATGGCACAGTTGCGAACTCCGCCTGATGGCATTTTGGACCGATACAGGGTAAGCGAAAAAATCAATACAGCAGGGGTAGATGGCCCGGCACTTCACGAAGCGCAAGCAGAGGAGTTGACCCTTTTTTGATCTAAGTTGCTTGTATTTATTAAGTATTTTTAAAACAAAATATTTTAAAAAAATAGTGCCCCGGGATATTAAAAATAAAAAAAATAGCCTGTTAAATTTGAATTGACTTCATGTGCTCCAGCGGCTCCAAATGTTCGAAAATGAACACTAAGCGGACGTGGATGGCGTAAGGAAGGAGCAGATTTGGCACATAATGATACCGAATTGCGCATGGGCTACGGGGCACTGTCCCTGCCTGAGTTTTTACAAGCAAAATATACAATTGAAACGTTTATTTTTATTGGACTTGTTGCGACGGGCGGGCGAAACAAGTCTGCTTTTTTGTCTCTGCCCGCTCTTTTGCGCGGCGCAGAAAGCAGATCCAGTTTTGGCGCTATTGGATGTCCGCTTGGACCATTGGGCCAAACAAGACAACAGGGACAGTGTAGCGCATTATTTGACATTAAAAATTACACGATCAAGGCAATTAGACAGTTTGGCTCTTTGGGCTTGGGCCTGGTATGATTTTAGTGAATATTTTGCTGATAATCAAGATTTTGTGTTGGGTTCTGTGTCAAAAGCCATGAGCCAAAAATGGCGAGAGCCACGCCATGCAACAGAAGCTGAGCCTTTTATGTACCTCTGGATCAATCTCGCATTACTACAGACCCAAAACGGAAGTATTTGGCAATCTGTGCAAGCTTATGAGCAGGCTGCCAGGCTCTTTGAAGCGTATCATTATCCTGATTTTGATGCTGTTGAATCCTTGTAC
>CAZIKN010000202.1:0-6474 GCA_964539805.1 uncultured Saprospiraceae bacterium
TTCCATTGGTAGTCGTCCAGATTCCAGAACCACTCGCAACAGCGTTTAACTCAACCTCTTTGGTACAAACCGTGCGGTCTATCCCCGCGTCGGCTGTTGCAGCAGAGTTGATGGTGATCGTACCTGTTGTACTGGTATTTGTGCAATTGCTCGTTGTGGTGGTAAGCGTATAGGTAAAAGGGCCTGTTTGAGTAGGTGTACCACTGATGGTAAACGTACCCGCAGCAAAAGAACCCGAAACGCCCATGGGGAGACCAGTAACCTCAGCACCAGTTGCGGTACCGCCGATGGTATAGCTTATATCAGCAATGCTTGAGCCACTACAAATCGTCTGCGCATCAGTACCCATTGGCGAACTCAAGCTTATGGTTGGATTACAAGCCCATTCTATGACAATTTGTCCATTGGCCCCCGCACCGGATACGCCAACAGCGGTCGCGCCAGCCGCGTCACCACAGCCACCGCCACCGCCGCCCGGGGCTGTGCCATTTTGGCCATCTGTGTTCTCGCTATCATCGGCATCACCGCCGCCGTTGCCACCTGCACCAGAACTTAAGCAAACGCCCGCATTGCCTGTCTGACCACCGCCAAGGCCACCATCAAAGCCAACATTGTCGCCATTCAAGCCGGCGGTACCCGCGCCCGCAGCACAGCCAGCCTGGCCACCGCCGCCGCCGCCTTGGTTGTTTAGACGCGTGCCTCCGGCTCCTCCATCAAATTGTACAATGCCCGTAAACCCAGTACCTGTTGAACTGGGCGTGCCACCCAAGCCGCCAGTAGCCGTACCGCGTGCACCACCACCCGCAGTAATGGATGACCCGGAAAAGGACGCAGTAGAAGATGCTCCGTTTACTGCAGCACCACCAGCACCAGAGCCAGCAGCGCCACCAGCCCCTACGGTCAAGTTGATGATATCACCAGGCGAAACTGCAAGTGTGCCTTCTATGTAAGCGCCGCCGCCGCCGCCGCCGCGGGAGTTGATATTGGTGGCTGCACCACCACCACCGCCCCAGGCCCTTACCTTAATGCTGGTAACGCCAGCAGGCACGGTAAAGGTGTTGGTACCAACGGTGTTAAAGGTTTGGTTTTGAGCAATCAAATTGCTCAGGCCCATTAAACTAAATCCAACAATGTTGAAGGCAACAATGAATGGGTTGGAATTTTTTAGGCTTAAAACAAATAGCCTGCGCACAAGGGCAGTGCCTTGACACATGTAATCGAAAATCATGGGTGGAATGTTTTGTGTTAAAACGTGAATATTGTTTATAAAACAATGTTGTCCAATTCAGTACACATACATAAATAATGTACTTTATTGCAGACAACATGCGGGCGAACGATAAGATGGGATTAAAAAACAAATAGGCAATGCGTAATCGAAGAGCAAATAAACTACAATAATTATACCCAAAAAATGGTATTAACAGAGATTGAATTTAAAAAAAAATATAATATACTAACAATCAAATGATTGTGAAAAAAGTTTAACATTTGACAGATGAGTTTTCACCTTGACTGAAAATGTTGGGTATCAAAAGCAGAGGGGTAATTGTCTGGACGGGGATTTGGGGGGATTTTGGGATTATAGGATTTTTGGGATGTTGGTAGTTTTAAAATATGCCCATTCGCTTTGACCAAAGCCTAATTACAACGCTAAACTGCTGTGAAAAAGCATGGCCAAACAATTGTCTGGACGGGGATTTGGGGGGATTTGGGATTATAGGATTTTTGGGGTGTTGGTAGTTTTAAAATATGCCCATTCGCTTTGACCAAAGCCTAATTACAACGCTAAACTGCTGTGAAAAAGCATGGCCAAACAATTGTCTGGACGGGGATTTGGGGGGATTTGGGGATTATAGGATTTTTCTGCGGGGCACAAAAAAATCCCCGCCCGGAATACCGAGCGGGGATGTGTACGATATAGTGAAGGGCCAATCTTAAGCGTCAGCCCAGCACCTACATTTACTTATTCAAAGTCAAACGCTTGGTTACAACCGTACCATCATTGGTCACGGTGACCATGTAAAGACCGGAACTGAAGTTTGCACTGCTCAGGTCAACCAACACAGTGCTCTCCTTAGCATCCACTTTCATCTGCCACACATTGCGGCCAGTGGCATCAAATATCTGCACAAGTGCCTGGCTGTCAAAACCCTGCAACACCAAATTAAACAAGCCATTAGTTGGATTTGGATACAAATCCACCGTGCCAGTGTTGGTTTTGCCTGGAGCCGTACGGTCATTAAGGTCTTCGTTGAGGCCTCCACCGCAAAGCACCACTACGCTGTAAGAACAAGTATTGGTATTGGCTGCAGCATCTCTGGCCGTCCAGGTAATGGTGTATGGACCACCCGGTCCAGAGAGCGTTGGAGGAGCCACAGAGGTTAGTTGTGTCACCGCGCAGTTGTCAGAAGCCGTGGGTGCAGGCAAACTGCTGGTTGCAATGCTACAGTTGGGCGAGCCAATACCCGTTACCGTTGTATTGGCTGGGCAGCTGATGTTGGGCGCTTGCGTGTCATTCACCTGAACCGTGAAGGAACAAGTGCGTGAATTGGTACTATTACCTGATGCATCCGTAGCACGCCATACCACCGTAGTCGTTCCTGCGGTAAAGAAAGCACCACTTGCCGGGCCTGAAACTTTTGTCACGGTTACACCGGTGCAATTGTCCGAGCCGACAGGCGTGGTATAATTCACTACGGCACCACAGCTGTTCGGGTCATTGTTCTTCTGAATATTTGAAGGACAGGATATGGAAGGCAACTGGTTGTCCACTACCGTTATACTAAAGGAGCAAGATGCAGTGTTGCCGCCTGCATCAGTGGCCCTAAAGGTGATCACGTTGGTAGCTGAAGGCGTGCCCTTGGGGAAGGCAGAGCCACTTGCCAGGCCTGTTGTACGCGCTACGGTGGCACCCGCACAGTTGTCGCTTGCGCTTGGAGTGGCAAAGGTCTGGACCGAAGTACACAGGTTTAGATCCATATTCACGGTTCTGTTGGCCGGGCAGCTGATGCTTGGTGGCTGGGCATCCCGTACCGTTACCCTGAAGGAACAGGTTGAGGAGTTGCCAGCGCCATCTGAGGCACGCCAGGTGACCACGGTAGTACCACGTGGGAAAGCGGAGCCACTGTTCAGGCCGCTAAGGCGCGTGAGCGTGGGCGGTGGTGAGCAGTTGTCCGATGCCAGAATGGTATAGCTGACATTAGCGCTGCAAGAACCCGTTGGCGCGTTCACTGTTCTGTCTGCCGGGCAAGTAATGACCGGTAGCTGATTATCGTTGACCGTTATGGTAAACGAACAGGTATGTGTGTTGCCAAATTCATCCGTAGCCATATAGGTTACCACATTGGGGTTATTGGCCTTTGTGAAGGTAGAGCCACTGGCCAGGCCACCAATGCGTTCAATGTTACCAGATGGTATGGCTCCACCACAAGCATCAGTTGCCGTTGGGGTGTCATAAGTGGCTACAGATGAGCAAGTTCCTGTTGCAGCATTTACGGTCTGGTTGGCAGGACAAGTGATGGTTGGGCTACCGCCCTGGCCGCTTACTGTGTAAGAAGCAGTGACGCTGGAACTGTTACCGCATGCATCTGTTACCTGATAAGACCAGGTAAAGGACCAGCCGTTGCCGATTTCTGACACAGAACTTGCCACTGGATTGATGGCAGTTACTGTGCCACCGCAGTTGTCCGTAAAGCCAATTACAGCATTTTCAGCATTAAATGGTGCCTTCTCCACGGCATTGCTTACGCAGGCATTGACACCGGTTTGGCCAGGGTATGGGCTGCCTGTCAGGCTTGGAGGCGTATCATCACCGCCGCTGATGTTCACGGTGCAACTGGTGCTGTTTTGGCAATTATCCGTTACCGTAAAAGTATAGGTATAGGACCAGGAGCAGTTGGTGTTTTCACCGGAGTCCGTATCGGCCAATGCCACTACAAGATCTTCGGCATCTGTACAATTGTCTTGATAAAGTAGTTTTACATCATCCAACAATGTGCCAGGAGAGAATCCACCATCACATGCATTAACATTCAACATGTCCAAAGTGGCGCAGTCGTCCTTGCCTGCCAACTCTGGTTCTTCATCATCGCCACCACTCACCGTTACGGTGCAGGTCGTGCTGTTGTCACAACCATCTTCGATGGTATATTCATAGGTGTATGTCCAAGAGCAATCTGTATTGTTTGGGCTGTCAAATGTATTGGACAAGGTGACATTCAAATCCTCATCACAGTTATCCTGATACAATGCCTGTACTTCGGAGATCAATGATTCAGCGTCAAAACCGCCATCACAGAAGTTCTGATCGCTTAGGTTTAAGCTTGCGCAAGTGGTGTTTGCATTCACCAACTCAGGATCACTTTGATCGCCGCCGCTTACCGTGATCTGGCAAGTAGCCGAGTTGTCACAGTTATCAGTTACTTTAAACTCATAGGTATAGGACCATGCACAATCACTCTGTTCTGCAGTGCTTAAATTGGTATGTGACACTTCGAGATCTATATCACAGTTATCATTGTAAAGACCTTCTACTGCAGCGTACAAACCAGTTGGGTCATAAGCACCATTGCACAGGTTTTGGAAGCCCGGTGTAAGATCATAGCAGGTAGTGGTTCCGACCAATACAGGGTCTTCCGTATCACCACCACTGCGTGTAACAGAGCAAAGTGTAGAGTTGCCACAAGCATCTTCAACGATAAAGCTATAGGTGAAAGACCAGGCGCAGTCTGAATTGGGAGCATCTTCTGTTAAATTTGCCTTCAGTGTTTCGCCATCGTCATAAGTGGCCGTTACCGTGCCGCCGCAGGCGTCTTCATACAAAGCAGCCACTTCATCTTCCAAAGATACAGGGTCAAATGCCTCAGCAGCGCTTAGGCACTCATTGACATCTGCCATATCAAGATCATCACAATACTTGCCTTCCATCAGCACCGGCGGCGTATTGTCGCTGCCACTTACCGTGTAAGTTTGATCAGTGGCCATGAAATTGCCACAAGCATCTTTTACCTTAAAGGTATAGGTAACAGCCCAGTTGCAATTGCTTGATTCAGGGGTAATTACCGCAGAGACAAACTCGGCAGTAACAGTTCCGCCACAGTTGTCGGTATAATCGTCGGCCGCCATTTCAGCATCGAAATCTTCATTGGCTTGCATCTGGGTAGGCATACAGCCCTCTGCAGTTGTTATGTCAGCAGGTGGGGTGCCGGTTGGCGGAGTTTTGTCGCCGCCTGAGTGCGAAATGGTTTGTCCTTCTAATGAATTTCCACAGGCATCAATCACATCATAGGTGTAAGTAGCCGTCCAACTGCAATTATCACCTTCAACAATAAAATGTGTTTGGTGTACCTCTAGAGTATTGCCACACTCGTCTTTATAATACGCAGCAAGGGCCTCTGCATCAAAAGAGGGGGTACCAACTGGAGGCGTGTTTGCGTCAATGAAGCAGGCATTGATTTCTGATGTTCCCACAGGTGCTTCATCTATCAATACCGGTGCGGTTTTATCCTGAATAATAATATCCTGTACTTGTTGGCGTGTGTTGCCGCATTCATCCTCTGCACGCCAGGTAATGCGCATGACGCGTTGGCAGCCGTCAGCAGCATTG
Source organism: uncultured Saprospiraceae bacterium (assembly GCA_964539805.1). Lineage (GTDB taxonomy): Bacteria > Bacteroidota > Bacteroidia > Chitinophagales > Saprospiraceae > M3007. The sequence goes on from CAZIKN010000202.1 coordinate 5,609, forward strand.
CCCACGTTGGTATTAAGGTTCCAAACATACAATTTCATGTTTTCTAATGGCGTACAAGCATCGCTGTATGTTGTAGGTACCGTTTGAGGAGTACCATGCACCGTGTATGTAGTAGCTTGGCCACCTGTTACATAAGGGTTTACGCGATCTTCTACCAAAGATATTTCTGCAGTGCCGGGGCAGGAGGCACCATCTTCCGTAGTTATGGTAATATCTGTCAAGGCGGGGAACACGGGCTTTGTCTGGTCAAAACCGCTGCGCGTATAGGTCTGATTGGTCAAGGTATTGCCACAATTGTCCGTAACATTAAAGGTGTAAGTCACCGTCCAGGAACAATTTGTACCTGTAATATCAGCACTCACCAAACTGGCTATCACAGTATTGCCAACACAGCCATCCGAGTAGCCGCTTGCGGCCATTGTGGCATTGAATGCATTATTCGCCTCGGTTTGGGTAGGTTTGCAGCCATTAATTTCTGAAACATTCAGTGGAGCAGTGCCAGTAGGTGCTGTTTTATCACCACCTTTATGCACGATCATCTGATTAGTCAAGGCATTGTTGCAGCCATCCGTAACGGTAAAGATATAGGTCAGCGTCCATGCACAGTTGTCTCCAGTTACTGAGGTGGAGTTCAAAGTCGCTGTAACAGGGCCACCGCAATTATCGGTATAGCCAGCTGCCGCTGTTGTAGCATTAAATGCTGGTGCGCCTACGGGTGGCGTGCTGCCATCAATATAACAGGCATTGATGTCCGTGGTACCCGCAGGAGCCGTGCCTGTTGGCGCAGTCTCATCTTTGATATTAATGGTTTGAACGCAGCTGGTTGAGTTTGATGAACCACCGCCTGCATCTGTGACGGTCCAGGT
>CAZIKN010000203.1:0-6247 GCA_964539805.1 uncultured Saprospiraceae bacterium
AATCAACAGCATTCAGGGTCAAATCAACAAATCAACAGCGCATCAAATCAACAGCATTCAGGGTCAAATCAACAAATCAACAGCGCATCAAATCAACAGCTGCTCATACATGACGCCCTTGGCCGTCAGGTTTGGGCGAGAAAATTGGAGGCGGGTGTTGAGCAGATCAAAATAGACCTTGCAGCGGAACAGTTTGAGGATGGTGTATATCAGATCAGTTGGGTGACGGAAGAAGGTGTCATCACCAAGTCATTGGTGGTGGCGAAGAGATAGACGGGGATTCAAGGGATGAAGAAGATTGACACAAGCGCAACGGTCAACATCACGTTGCGTTGACGATAAAACGAGAGCGCCCATTCAAAACCAGTGGGCGAATAAAAGGAAATATATGCTCCCCGAATGCGGGGGGCTATATTTCAGCAAATGAAAAACAAACACTTATAAATAGGCTTATGATAGAACGGCGCAGCGGTAATCGTAGCGCCGTTTTTTTAGTTTGTTGAGATACAGCATAGTTGCGGGCCTGTCCGATCCCTTTTGAGCGAGCGGGCTTGTCCGACCCTAAGGGAGCGGGCTTGTCCGACCTCTATTGAGTGGGCGGCCCCCTTAGGGTCGGACAGGCCCGCAGAACTCACGTTATTGTATCGAAAAACTTTCCACAAACCCATCCAAATCCTTTGTCTCAGCCAATCCCAATTTTTGAGACAATCTATGGCGGCTGCGCCACACACTTTCTTTGGAGATACCCAGTGCTTCGGAGATTTCGAGGGTATCGAAGTTGAGTTTAATCAGCATGAATAGCCTGATTTCAGCGGAAGTAAGGGATGGGTAGCGGTCTTTCAAATGTTGATAAAGACCCGGTATGTGCTGCTCGAACCGCTCGCGAAACCGCATCCAGTCTTTTTCGTTCAGGATTTTTATGTGTGCCAGTTTGTTGTTTTCTGCTGCTCCGGGGGGCATACCTTCGTTGGGCGCGAGGTGTTCCTGCGTAAAGCGCAACTCCAATTCTTCAATCAGTTGGTTTTTAAGGGCAAGCAATCGGGCTGTTGTGTCCAACTCGTCCTTCGTGGTTTTGAGGACGACCAGCGATTCCTGGAGTGCCTTCTCGGAAAGCAGTGCACGGGCCTGCGATAGTTCTTTTTCCTGAGCAAGCAGTTTTTTGTCTTGTTCCAGCAGTTGGTTTTCCTGTTCCAGGATGCGGCGGCGGTTGCGCTGGCGGAAGAACAAAGCCAATGCTGCACTCAGCGCGAGTGAGAGCATAAGCGCTACGACAAGTTTTTGCAGCCGCTCCTTTTGTTGTTGTTGTTCTGATTGAGCGAGTTGGTGCTGAGTTCGTTCAAGTTGCAATTCTGATTTTGCAACAGCCATGGCCTGTATTTGCTTGTCGTCAAACATTTTCTGTCGTATTTTGAGGCTGCTTTGCATGGCCTCATACGCGGCTTTGTATTGGCCTTTGCCGGCATAGATATCGCTGATTTTGGCAAATGCCTGGGATTGCCCAAGCGGATTGGGGGACTGAGTCAGCGTTTTATAGAGTATTTCGGCGGAGTCCAAGCGGCCAAGGCAGCGGTAAGTGTCGGCTAAAGCACCTATGTAAATCCAATACTGTGTTGGATTGTCCCTAAGTTTGGTATTAGCGCCTTGTTGTATATATTGTAATGCGGTTGGGCAGGCACCTTTTGCCAGGTAGCCAGTGCCTAGGATTCGCAGCAATGCCTGTCGGTCATTGATGGTCTTATATTTTTCCTGTATTTCAAGCGCCTTTTGTGCCATCAGGATAGCAGAATCGGGCAGGTTCAATCTTTCATAAATAACAGCGAGTTGTTTGTAGGTATTTACTTTGTGTGCCCGCATTTCTGGTCTTGTCTCGTCGGCAGTCAGCGGAATTCGGCGTTTTGCCCAACGGAGCGCCTCCTGCTGATCGTCACTTTGGCTGTAGGCAGATGTAATATTGCCAATGGCGGTGATTTTGCGCTCGATCTGAGTGGTATCGAGATTTTTGACCGCATCATACATCGCCAGAAAGGCGCGAATGGCCTGCGCCGTATTGCCTTGTTTATAATATATGCTTGCTAAGGCTTCTTGCGCGTCGCCTGCCCTCAAATACCTTTTGTGCCGAATGCAACTCTCATAAGATGCTTGCAGATAAGTCTGGGCAGAATCAAACTGCCGAAGGTGCGTGTGAAGCCGCCCGCGCCAAAGCAAGGCGAACTCCCGTGCAGTATCGGCGGGGAAATTTTTTTCGTAATAGTTCAGATGTTTGAAGCCAAGTTGGATCGGGCTGTCCTCAGGCCCATCGAGGAAAAGGTTTTCGTAAGCAGCACCCTGCCAGCGTGGCGGCACGTCGCGGCGAATCAGCAGCACACAAGAGTCGGGGTTGTAATACGGAAGTGACTTGATAAAAGCACCGGATTGCTTATAGATATCGGGCAAAGGTTCGTCAACATTGCTCTGGCAGCTGCCTAATGCACACAATAAAAAAAGAACCAAGGCTGCCCAACCAATTAAAGGGCTGTTTTGATGATGATTCATAAAAAATAAATAGAATGGATTCGCGGCAAAACTAAGGTGGTTTTTTGCCAGCTTAAGGACATTTTTGCCATAAATTTCTTCTGTCCGAGTGTTTGTCCGAGTATGAAATTTGTGTACCATTTGATTGCAGCCCTTTCTTTGCGTTCTTATTTTCTTCAACAGGCCAGTGGTTTAGATGTGCGTTAGATGCCGCCCCAAGGCTTTGTTCCCAACCGATCATTTACTTGTTTTTAAATTCACCAGACGCTCTGCTTCGGGTCGGTTTACTGTACCCGTTTTAGTGCAATATTTTTATATCGAACACATTAATTTTCTCGGTTTCACATGAAAAAAATTAAATTTTACATTTTAATTTTACTGGCTATTCTCTCTATGGCTAATGCTGCGCTTGCCCAGGCCACGCTCAGCATCCAGGGCATCATCCAAAAATCCAATGGTGCTGCAGTTGATGATGGCAAATACGATTTGACCTTTAAACTGTACACCATGGCATCAGGTGGTGCGCCTGTACATACAGAAACACAAACCATTAGTGTTGCCGGCGGTATCTACTCTGCTGAATTGGGTAATGGCAGCACACCATTGACAGCTGCTTTTGACCAAACCTACTACCTCGGTGTAACCGTGGACGGGGGGGCAGAACTCATCCCGCGTGCGCGCCTGACTTCCTCTCCCTATGCCTTGGCCCTGTTGGGCACAGCCAACCTGTTCCCTTCTTCCGGGGCGATTGGTGCGGGCACGATTTCGCCAACTTCAGGTTATCAGATGCACCTCAAAAATGGTGCGGGTGCGGGCAAACTACTCGTTGAGGGCAGCGATGCCGCGCAAATTGATTTCAAAAAAGGCAGCACGGTGGGTGCGGTCGGGTTCAGCACGGCGAACAACGATTTTGTTGTCAATCCCGGCTCCAACAACACGGCCCTGCAATACAACGGCTCGACCAAACTGACCGTGAACAACGACGGCGCGACCGTCGCCGGCACCCTGGCCGCTACAACCGTAAGCGCAGTGACCCTCACAGCGACCAATTTCAGCCCTGCTAACTTGGCAGTTACGACCAAACTCGCCGTCGGGCAGAGCAACGTGGATGCCAACAATGCTTTCAAAGTAACAGGCAATTCTTTTATGGAAGGGCATTTGGAAATTAATGGAGGCAAAATGATTAGTGGCGACCCATGGGGTTTTACCCCTACGAGTGGTTTTTTCTGGTGGGGCAATAATTCACGTTCAATTTCAATGAGAGCAAACAGTTACGTTTACTCGGCCGGTTTTGGTACCTTCTCTGACCGTCGAATCAAAAAGGATTTTCACTTGTCCGAAAACCTCGCCGACCTGAACACCTTGCGCAAACTCCGCGTGACCGACTACCGACATATTGATGTAGTTACCAAAGGGCCGGAAATGACAAAAGGCTTCATCGCGCAGGAAGTGAAAGCAACTTTCCCGGAGGCGGTAAATGTTGCGCCCGATTTTGTCCCGAATGTTTATGCCTTGTCTGTTGAAACCAAACTTACAGCAAACAGCCTGACCATTTCTTTGGACAAAAACCACGAATTTGCTGCTGGCGATGAAGTGAAATTGATGTTGCAAGATGGCTCCGAAAAACGTGCGAACGTCGTGGCTGTCGCCAATGAAAAAACGTTTGTTGTGGACTGGACGGGCGAGGCTGCCGCAAAAAAGGTGTTTGTTTTTGGCAAAAAAGTCGCTGATTTCCACACGGTGGACTACGACCGTATTTTCACGCTCAACGTCTCCGCCACCCAGGAACTCGCCCGCCAGGTAGAAGAACTGAAAAAGGAGAATGCTGCGCTCCGCTCCGAGCTGGGCTCGATGAAAACGGAAAACAGGGAATTGAAAACCTCTGCTGAAAAATTCGATGCCCGCCTGCGGGCTTTGGAAGACAGATTGTCCAACTGATTTCTGAATAGTGAGTTGTGCCTTTGCTTTTCATAACCTGTGATTTTGGCTTTTGTCAAAACCCCGGGTATGATGTCAAAAGGGATAAACACAATTCAGGGGAACTCGATTTTTTTCATCAAAAAAGATTCAATTTTAATGAATAATATAAAAAAACTCCTGCTCGTCACGGGGTGGCTCTTCTGTTGGATGGCCCAATCGCAGGCGCAGGCTGCACTTAATTTTGACGGCACAAACGATTATGCAAACCTGCCGTATAGTTCTGCGCTCAACCTGACCGATGGCACCATAGAAATGTGGGTCAGGCCGACCTATTCTTCTTTCGGATACAATGTGGCATTGATTCACGGCGGTATTATCAACATGTTTATGGGTGATTCCCGCCAAAAGTTTTTTATCAATAGTGGAACGAAAACGGCAGAATGGGCTTACAATTTTGCACAAAATCAATGGGTACATATTGCGGTGGTAGAGAGTGGTACCAGTGTGGAACTGTTTATCAACGGAAGCTCTCAAGGTACCCGAGTCTGGAATTTTTCCCCCAGCACCAATGCATGGCGAATCGGCAACAGGGTTCCGAACGTAGAGCATTTCCGGGGCGATATGGATGAATTGCGTATATGGAGCAGTGTTCGTACCGCAGCGCAAATAACGGCGAGTAAAGACTGCGAATTGACGGGTTTCGAAAACGGGCTGGTGGGATACTACAAATTCAACCAATCCTCCGGCACGACGCTCACGGATGCTACCAATAGCGCAAACAACGCTACATTGGTCAATTTTGCACTTTCCGGCGGCAGTTCCAACTGGATAGCGACAGGAGCTGTGACAACGGGCAACACATGCCCTCTGCCGCCAACAATTGGAATTTCCGGGCCAACCGAGGCCTGTGGTTCCACTACCCTGAGCGCTATTGGTGGAACGAGCTATGCCTGGAGCACAGGCTCAAACACCGAAAGCACAACCATTAGCGCCAGTGGCACATATACGGTCACGGCTACGCTTTCCGGTGGCGGTACGCTTACAGCAAGTGCAACGGTGAATATTTTGCCGGTACTCTCTCCCCCCACTTTCGGCGGGGCTGCCACTGCCTGTGATATGGTTAGCTTGACGGCCAACCCATCGGGAATGAGCAACTACGCCTGGTCAGATGGATCAAACACGGCCAATGCGGCGTTTACCAAAAGCGGAACATACACCGTTACCATCACAGCGGCCAATGGCTGTACCGCTACGGCCAGCCAAACCGTTACGGTCAACAAAGCCAGTCCTGCTATTGCCGGCCCGGCTGATGGCTGTGATCATGTAACGCTGACGGCCTCTGGTGGCACACTTTACAGCTGGACGGGCGGCACGACGGGCGCAAGTGCCACTTTTACCAAGGCAGGTACTTACGTGGTGACCGCTACGGATGCCAACGGCTGTACGGGCACGGTATCTCACACCATTTTTAATGTGGCGCGCAGCTTCCTTTATTATTTGGATGCAGACGGCGACGGCTATGGAAATTCAAATACGTCCGTAGCCTCCTGTACCCCGCTTGCGGGCTACGCACCACTCGGCCTGGATTGTGATGACAACAACCCGGCGATCAACCCGGGAGCGGAAGAAAACTGCGACGGGATTGACAACAACTGCAACGGCATCCTGATCGAAAAAGCCTGTCCCGGCTCCGACGCACCTGTTGCGCCGGAATGTTCAACCCGAAGCACCTTGGAAGTGCTAAGCGGGCGCGTGTTTTTCCTCTCTCCCCCCACTTTCGGCGGGGCTGCCACTGCCTGTGATATGGTTAGCTTGA
>CAZIKN010000204.1:0-6089 GCA_964539805.1 uncultured Saprospiraceae bacterium
GCGGTTATAGAGGTTGTACCAGTCCATGGGTTTTGTTTTAGGATCTGGAATAGGAATATTGAAGAAGGAAATGGGCTGATAGCTCAGTTCAAGCGGTGACTTGATCAGGCTACCATACACCTCGTCATTGGCATTACTGTCATCAGTATCAAAAAAATGCTGGCTTTGCAACAGTTGGGACAATACCGGTTTTACCTCATAATTATTGGTAATCAATAAGTTGGCCAAAGGAGTAATGACATCTTTTTCAATTTCTTCATCAATGGTTGGGCTAACAAAATAACGATACAAGCGACGGCACAAATTTTTAGCCGTTTCGCTCTGAGCAAAGATCATGTCCACAAAGGTTGTCAGCTCCTGCTGCATGCCTTGCACGGTATTGCCGCCCGCAATGGTTTTGTTTTGAAAATGCTTTGAAAATGTTTTTGCTGACGTATCGTGGAGCGCTACATTGAACACGCCGCGGGGAATATTGGTCTCAGGATCCAAATTCGTGCGTTGTGCACTGGCCCGCATGCCCGTAAGCAGGCGCGCAGCGGCTACAATATCCTCTTCTGTGTAATTGGAATAGTCGCCAGCGGCTATTTGCGGACCCTTGCCAATGGTGAACAATTCAAAAAACTCGCGGGCAAAATTTTCTTGCGGGTTGTTTTTGGTGTTTTCGTTGTTGTTGAGGTAGCGCAACATACAGTTGTCCAATACCAATTTGGCAGCCATTTTTTTGAAATTTCCCAAGGCTCCCCAACGCATAAGACTGAGGTAATCAAAGAAATGCGTGTTGCCAAACGAGGTGGCGGTCACGATCATGTACTGGTGCCAAAAAAACGCCATTTTGTGGCCAATGCCCGGATCTTGCAAAGCCTCATAAGTCCACCAGGTCATGACCCAACGGCGCAAAACAAAATCCTCAGCGGGCAGTGCTGCGCCTACTGGCAGGCACCAGGTCACCGCAGGGGTGTTGGCATCCGGGGTGTAGATGGGCTGTTCTAAGGTAAGGGGATAAAGCTGGAGCAATGAGTCAAGGGCCTGTGCTGCGGTTTGCTCGGCCATTTGGTCCACTTTTGCTTTGGTGAACCTGTAACTGGTGCGGCGGAGCAGATGCGCAGCTTTGCGATGGCCCAACTTGCCCTGCAGTGGTTGGAGTGATGCCATAATCTTAGCAGTTTATTGGTGATAAATAAGGCGTTTTGGGGAAAACAAAAAAAGAAAATCAAAAAGTAGCCCTTGGACTGGGCTATGCAGAAAAGGTTTAATAACATGCAGAATAATTTGCTATCTTTGAGGGCATGAACCATTCAGAATATGCAAGCATACAAAAAAGCGAGCCATGGCGCATCCACATCATGGGCGCTCCGGGTGCCGGTGTGAGCACTTTTGGCCTACAATTGGCAAACAAACTGGGCTATGCGCACCTTGATACGGATGATTTTTACTGGTTTACACAGGATGATTTGCCCTACAAACGCAAACGAAACCCCGATCACAGAAGACGCGAACTGAGTACCGCCCTTGATCAAACAGAGCGCTGGGTGCTCTCCGGCTCCCTTTGCGGCTGGGGCGATGTATTTGTGCCTCGCTTCCAAAAAGTGTATTACCTGACGGCGCCGGTAGAAGTACGCCTCAATCGCATCCGCGCACGCGAAACGGCACGCTATGGGCCTGAGCGCATTGCACCGGGCGGTGATCTGCATATTGTTTTTGAAAAATTTTTGGATTGGGCGGCCCGCTATGATGAGCCATCGGACAATATTCGCTCCAAAGATCGCGAATTAGACTGGCTTGCGCATTTACAATGCCCGGTAGAGAAAATTATCAATACCTTTGAGCCATGAACCGCGATGCACTTGTTTCAGCCATTTTTGCCAAAAAATCATTTCTATGCGTGGGTTTAGATCCAGAAATGAGCAAAATACCCGCTCATATACTTCATGAACCCGATCCCATTTTGGCTTTTAACAAGGCCATTATTGATGCCACCCGTGACCTATGTGTAGCCTATAAGCCCAATCTGGCTTTTTACGAGGCACTTGGCCCTCAAGGATGGCTCACCCTCCAAAAAACAGTGGATTATATCGGGCATCAGCATTTGACCATCGCCGATGCCAAACGCGGAGATATAGGCAATACCAGCCGCATGTATGCCGAGGCTTTTTACAAACAAATGGGCTTTGATGCTATTACCATTGCTCCCTACATGGGCGAGGACAGCGTAGCGCCCTTTTTGAGCTTTCAGGATAAATGGGCCATTGTACTTGCCCTGACTTCCAATGCGGGAAACGCTGATTTTCAACAATTTATGACGGATAATAACGGATACACCTTATGGGAACAAGTATTGCAGCGCTGCCAGCAATGGGGCCATGAAGGCAACCTGATGTTTGTGGTAGGGGCTACTCACCCGGAAGCTTTTGCCAGGGTAAGAGCGCTCGCGCCTAAACATTTTTTGCTGGTACCGGGCGTAGGTGCCCAAGGTGGCGACCTCAAATCGGTGTGCCGATATGGTCTTACGCCTGATTGCGGTTTGTTGATTAACGCCTCACGCAGTATTTTGTATGCTTCCAAAGGCCCTGATTTTGCTGAATTGGCTCGTGCAGAAGCAGAGAAGATGCAAAAGGAAATGGCTGAATTGTTGTAAAATCAAGATACAAAAAGATAAGTGGCGATTCACTATTTCAATATTCATACCCATTCACCTAAGGAGCAGCAGGATGTGCTGGCTATTGATAGTTTGTACTTCCAGCAAGCGGCGGCACCAACGTCGGCCTGGATTTCAGTGGGGCTTCACCCTTGGCATGTTGGTAAAATTGACCTTGAGGATGCCTGCCAATGGCTCCATAAGATGGCGGGACAAAAACAAACGCTTGCCATAGGTGAAGCAGGTTTGGACAAGCTGGTTGAGGTGGACTGGGAAACACAATTGCTTGCTTTTCAGCACTGTATCCAAGTTTCGGAAGCATACCAAAAACCTTTGATTATTCATTGTGTGAGGGCCTACCAAGAAATTATTGAGCTAAAGAAAACAAGCAAAGCCACTCAGATCTGGATCTTGCACGGCTTCGGAAAAAATCCGGAAACTGCAAATATGGCCCTGAAAGCGGGTTGCTATTTGTCCTTTGGTTCGGGTTTGGTGCGTGAAAACAGCCATGCTCCTGATGCCCTCCTAAACACGCCTGCTGACCGTTATTTTTTGGAAAATGATATTTCCGGCATTCCTATAGAAAGCATATATGCCCGCGCAGCAGAAATATTGGGCAAAGACATTGCGGAAGTACAGGAACAGATCGCCAAAAATGTGAAAAGCGTTTTTGAAATTGGACCCGATTTCAGGATTTAAAGGACTTGTTGCGGTGGGAGCGGCGGAGCCGCTAATTTTAATCCTGTTAATCCTGAAATCCTGTCTAAAAAAAATAAAAAATCCTGTCAAGGACAACATTATCACATTTCCTAAATTATCACATTATCACATTATCACATTATCACATTATCACATTGTTTTTCTCCGTCGCCGCATCCAATCACCCAAGTCAGCCATCATGGTGTTAAAGCTGTGATATTCTTGGCGAAAGGTAACACCCGCTCCATAGCGGGCGCGGCGCTGTCCGCCACCCAGATCAGGTTCTGTGCGTTGATATACCTTTAATTTCCATTGTCTGTTTTGTGTAGGCTGTATTTCTATGGTAATGTCCTGTCCTAAAAAGCCATCTTGAACATTTGTATTGGGCTCAGCGAAACCAAATTGGGAACCTATCCTTACCGTTACCCGATCATTGATAAAACCACCCGTGAGCTGTACCTGCAATTCACGTGAAGCCTGATTGCCCTGGTTGTTGGACAACTGGTTTTGGTAGTCGTTGTAGGCCACACGAAAATCAAGATTGGAAACATTATTGCCAAACCATGAGCTGGCTATTCCGGTCAAATAATTGGACAGTTGATTGCTCAGCATCTGGGTCAAAGTGTTGATACCAGACGCAAGATAGTCGCCATTTTGAATAAAACCCGAGTTCTCAGGCAAAAAAGAGCCAATAACAATAAGGCCAAACACTTGTCGGGTCAGTTCGTTCGGGTCTTGTGATAGCAGGCGCAGTTTGTTGTCAATAATGGTTTTTAATTGACTGCTGATGTCCGGGAAGGCCAGATCAAAGGAAATGGTTGGTTTCATCAGGTCATCTTTCAGGTGCATGGTTACGACGGTTCTGGTACTTCTGAAGGCATCTTTGATGAGTTCAGGTTGTGAGGATTCCAGCAAAAGCAGTTCGTCACGAACCAGATTGTACACGGAAGTGTTCTCGCGGTATGTCGCATCTATATTGATCTTGGCGGCGTAAGGATCACCGGACCATGCAATAGTTCCTCCTTCAGAAACGACAAAAGGCTTGTTGACAAAATTGAGTAGCGTAAACATGTATTCGCCCGCCTTAATAGTGTAGGTGCCGTACATGGTAAATTCGCCGCGCGGGTTGATGGCCATACGCAAATCACCCACACCTTGCCCGCGGATAATATCACCTGCCTGTTCGTCAAAGATCAGTTGGGTCTCCGCTTCGGGGGTTATCGTTAGGTCCATTTCAAAATTCAGGCCTTTTATTTCGCCATTCAGACTCTGTTTATTGTTTGCAACCGTTTTAGGCAAAACCTGCTTGTTTTTTTGTTTAAATTGAACAAAAAAAGTAGAATCCTTGATGTCTGCAGCACCTGACAAAGGGATATACAAGCGGGTATTGGGGCCAGTAGTAGCTTTGATGTACATGTCAGTGCTGGAAAAGGTGCCCCCGAAAGTTGCCTTGAATTTGCCAATACCCTGGCCATAAAACAGTTCATTGTCCTTGGGGCCTGTATTGAGCACCATGAAACGGTTGTTCTGGGATTCAATAGAGCAGGCTATGCGCCATTTTTTGAAAAACTGGTGGTGTAGGCCACCTTTTACAACGGCTTTGTTTTTAGTGACCTCGGCGTCCCATACCTCAGCGCCGTCGGCCCATATCTGCTTTTCGGTCAATGTTATTTTTTGGTTCCGGATGTGGAACATGGCCTTGAGGTAATCCAATTGGGTCTGGCCTGAAATTATGGTTGCTGAGCCATCCATTTTAAGGGCACTGAACTTGCCTTGCACAGCAATATCGGCGTTAAAAGTGCCCGATGTTTTGGATATGCCGGGAATAAAAGTCTCTACAACAGCCAAGGGGAAATTGCTGGCGGTGGTGGTATTTCGGATATCCTCATCCTTTGATATGCGGGTGTCCAATTCAGGCACATAATAACTGGCAGAATCCAGGCCATTGGACCATATTCCGGCAAACCTCAGCTGGCTTTTGGTTTCGTCATTGTTGATAAAGAAACGCCACCAAAAGGGCGATTTGATGTCCTTGGCTACAATATTGCCAAACAGATCGCCATAAACGAGGTTATTGATTTTCAGTGTGCCTGAGTTGAGGAAGATGTCTATGTTCTTCAGGCTATAAATTTGTTGCACGGTTACATCAAAATCAAAAACGCCCTCCAATTTCAACTGCTTTGGACGCAGGTAGGGATTGAAGGTGGAAAGGTCAAAGTTGGTAAAAGAAATGAACACACCTTGGTTGTCATTCAACTCCCGCAATCCTATACGCTGATTTTGATTGGACAATTCAAAATTGTTGGCATAAAAACGCCGCCCGTTGAATCGTACATAGTTGTCCTCGCTGATGCCCCAATATTGGTTGAAAATGAGAATTCGAGAGGTTTCAAAGCGGAGTTGCCAAAGGGAGTCCTCTGCGATGCCCAAAATCCCGGTCAGGTTCAGCCCTCCTACAATTGCATTCTTGCTTGTATCTGTTTTTTGTGTGAAAAGATTGAATTTCAATTCATTATCCAGAATGGAGCCGGACATTTCAAAGCTGGGCAATATCCTTTTGGAAACAGAAGATTTTGGAATATTCAGGCTAAATTCGGCCCTGTCGCCCAGTCCGCTCCATAATATGTCCACATTTTCCACATAATTGCTGTCGTATGAAAAGCGGGGGAGTTGAATGCCTAAAATTGTGAGGTTTTCTTCTGCATTGACCTTGGCCGTAATCTTTACATCTTTTAAGGGGCCTATGTGATCAGAC
>CAZIKN010000205.1:0-6068 GCA_964539805.1 uncultured Saprospiraceae bacterium
ATTTCTTTTCGCTCGGCGACGGGTTTGGCATATTCGGCGGCCAAGCTGCGGCGGTAGCCTTTAAGGCGGTCGTTGATTTCGCTTGTTTGGGGGCTGCCGTCAGCGAGCTTGCGCAGCCTGGCCGAGGCATCCAATAAAAATCCTTTGTAAAAAAGGGATTGATCAAAGGCGAGGGCGGGCAGGCTGCCCAATGGCTGCCCGTTGCGTTGCCTGGCGTACAAAAAAGCGTCCAAGCTATGGGCGTACTGCTGGAACCTGTTAGTGTATTTGGCGAGTTCCCGTTCGGAAAGAAAAGTGACGGCCTTTGACAATTGCACCTGTTCCAGGCCGGCATAAGCGGTCAGCAGCGGCTCCGAAGCGGAAAACCGTTTTTGTTTTTCATATAAAGTGATCAGGCCGAGGAGGCTGTTAGCATAGCTCGCCTGGTTTTTGCCCAGCACCTTCTCCTGAATGGCCAGGGCTTCGAGCCATCGCGGTTCGCTTTTTTCGTATGCCCCCGTGAGCAGGTACAAATTGGCCAAGTCTGATTGGCATTTTGCATAATCCGGATGCGCTTTCCCAACTTTGTTTTCTATGATGGCGCTCGCCTCTGTCAACAGGGCCTCGGCGCTTTCGTATTGGCCCGTTTCAAGATACAGAGAAGCCATACTGTTCAAACATGCTGCATAATCCAAGTGCGCTTTCCCGGACACTTTTTCCAAAATGGCCTTGATTTCGAGCAGGAGCGGCTCCGCTTTTTCATAACGCCCCACGTCTGTGTATAAACTTGACAGGTTCTTCAGGGCAGATGCGTATTCGGGATGCCATTTGCCGAGGACACGCCCCCTGGCTTCCATTACTGCCAGGAAAATGGGTTCTGCTTTGTCAAAATTGCCCATTTCGGCATAGGCATTGGCCTGGATCATTTGCGTGTCCCAGTATAAACTTTCTTCCTTTTTGCCTATTTTTTCGTTTATGGCATTGATTTCGGGGAACAACCATTCGGCTTTTTCAAAATCGCCCATCATACAATAAAGCGCCGCCACGTTGTTCAGGATATTGAGGTACTCGGGGCGGTTTTTGCCAACGGTTTTTTCCCGAATGTCCTTGACTTCGAGAAAGAACCGTTCCGCCTTTTCGTATTGTCCCATGTCCTTGTACAAAACCGCCAGGTTGTTTACCATAGAGGCATAGTCCAAGTTTATTTTTCCCTGGGTCTTTTCGCGGATGTCTTTGGCTTCCAGCCAAAGCGGCTCCGCTTTTTCATAGTTGCCCATAGCGCGGTACAAAACCGCGAGGTAATTGAGGCAGGTGGCATATTCCGGATGTTGTTTGCCCACCTTTTTTTCCACTATGGCTTTGGCCTCGTACAAGAGCGGTTCGGTCTTTGTGTAAAGGGTCATGCCTCGATAGGTGATGGCCAAATAATTCAGGGTTTCGGCATAATCCAAACTGGTCGTATCCCCGATATGCGCCCTGATGCCCCTGGCTTCCAGCAGCCACTTTTCTGCTTCGGGGTAGTTTCTTTTGTGGAAATTGGCCCTGCCGCGATAAAAACAACAGGTAGCATACCCCGCCGAAGACCGCCCCAATTTTTCGAGGGCCAATTTTTCGGCACTTTCTATGGATTCGAGGGCCTTGTCGTAGTTTTTTTGTTGGACGATCAGATTGCGGCAAACCCGTACCATGCTGTCCACCTGTTTGATCGCGGTGGAGTCGGGGGCTTGGGCGGCCAAGCCTAAGGCACCCATGCAGCAGCACGCAAGAAGAATTTTTTTTAGCATGACAATTGTGTTTATTTCAATATTTTCAAGGCCCTCAAACTTTGTTGTCGGAAGGCATGGCCGGGCTTGTCGGCCATCTTCCGCAGCTTCGGCAGGGCTTTTTCCCGCTCGCCCGACAGCAACAGGCCGAGGGTTCGGTGCCATTCCACGTAAGCATCCCACCCGGGCTGAGGGCCTTTCAATTGGTCGAAATAGCGAAGGGCTTCTCGTCCTTCGCCCATTTCGAGGAGGCAATAGGCTTTTAACAAGCGGAGGGTGTCGTTATTGGGTTGTTGCAGTTCCAAAGTTTCCAAGGCCACAAAAGCGGCGGGGAAATCGCGGGCGGCCAGCAAGCGGGCCGGTGCCGAAAAACTGCCCTCGAAGCGGGTATTTTGTGGCGGAAACTGGGTGTGCCACAGTTGGTCAAGCGTTTTTTTCCAAGCAGTGTTCCCGTCCTGTTGGCCGCGTATGTTGGGCGCAGGGTAATCAGGCGGGCGCAAACGCGCGGATCGGTTGTCCGCAATAGGCTGTTCCAAAACGGGATTGACGGGGGCTTGCTCCTGCTGCGGGGCGGGTTGCAGCTCCTGTTTCACGTCCTGGGCAGGTGGCACGGTTGTCGGTGTCCTCAAAAACACAAAAAGGTATGCCACTGACAACATCAGCAGAATACCTCCCAAGAGCAACAACAGCCTTCGGAACACGCTGGCGCGGGGCTGCTCCGATAGCGATGCGGCAACGTGCTCGCGGAGCAAGTGGGTGCGCAGGTGCTGGCCGATTTTTCGCTGCTGCTCCACCTGTTTGGCAAAAGCAGGGTTTTCACGCAGTTCACGCCGGAAATCCTCTAATGCTGCACCGCTCAAATGGCCGTCCAAATATGCTTCAATGTCAAATTTTTCCATGATTGATAATACGTGTCAAATTTCATCCAATAGTCCCGATGCCTTGGCGAGCTCGATGAGCTTGCCCATACATTGGTTGCGTTTGCTTTTCAGCGAGTTAGTGGAGTGGTAGGGGGTCAATTGTTGATCCACAATCTCCTGGTCCCGCAGGTTGTCAAAGTATTTCAAGCGGAGCAATTGCTGGCAGTTTTCGCCCAATTTTCCCAGCAGTTTTCCGATGAGGTGTTCCAGTTCCTTGTTGTTCAAATATATTTCCGGGTCGTAATCAGAGAACATCTCATTGTCTTCCAAGGCTTCCTGTGCCGGTTTCCTGGCGCGCACACGGTTGGCGATCAGTTTTCTGACCACTCCGTTCGCATACGCAACGGGACTGAAATCGGAAAACAAAAACGTCTGATTTTGAATATTGGCAATGGTGACCACCACCGCATCATGGACCAATTCTTCGGCATCTTCGGTGCTGAGGGCTGCTCGAAGGGCCGCCTGCCTGACGTTGCCCGCAATTTTTCCAGCCAGCACCCGGATCGCCCCAGGCTCTGCCCTGCCCAGTGCATCGTAAAACGCTTTGTTGTCCTCCAGAAACCTTTGCGCCTCTTTTTTCCGAGGTAGTACAAAACTAAATACCATTATGTCACATTAAATAAAAAGGTAAATGGAAATGCGGAAATTTCGTAAAAAAATGATCCGCGATGGAGCGACCAACCGTGGTGCGGTGCAATATCGTTTCTTTTTCATATTGGGCGCAAAAATTTTTAGGTTTACAAACACCGACAAACGACCTGTCGCGGCTTGTGGCAAGCCGCGTTTCACCCGCAGCCTTTAAACCGTAAAAGGGCCGCCCCAATTACTTGAGGCAGCCCTTTTACGGTTTAAGTTTCTGCAAAATGCGGTTACTGCTTATGCACGATCAATTTTTTCGTCAATATTTCTGCTCCCGTATGCCAGCTCACTTGGTACACCCCGCTTTCAAATGTCCGATCCTTCAGGTCTATGGTCAACTGCTCCACATCCAAGGCCAAAGCTCTTCGCCATACCACACGGCCCTGGGCATCGTGGATGAGCAATTGTTGATTTGACGTGTTGTTGATTTGTTGATTTGACCCCGAAGACTGTTGATTTGACTTGTTGTTGATTTGTTGATTTGACAGCGTGACAACCACGATGTCGCTGGCGGGATTTGGCGATAATGATAAATGATGAGTGATGAGCGATGAGTTATGAGTTGACTCGCGCTCGGCATCATCCTTCATACCTCTTACTTCATACCTCTCTTTATCCTTCATACCTCCTACTTCATCCCTATCTTCATCCTTCGCACCTGCGCTTGCGCCGCAGTTCACCGTCACCGTGTAGGCACAGGTTTTCTGGTTGTTCGCTGCGTCCTTGGCCGTCCAGGTAATGAGCGTGGGGCCAGCGGGGAGCGTTGCGGGCGCATCGCTCGTCAGGCTCATCACCGCACAGTTGTCCGTGGCTGATGGCGTGCTTAACTGGGCTGACGGGAAGCCGCAGGGGCTGCCACTGCCCGATACTGATGCCGCAGGTGGGCAAGTGATCACGGGTAGTTCGTTGTCCGTGACCGTTACCGCGAAGGAGCAACTTACACTATTGGATGCATTGTCAATGGCGCGCCAGGTTACCGTGCTGGTACCCGTTGGGAACACTGAACCGCTGGCCAGACCGCTGAACAGGCCGATGCTGCCACCTGCACAGTTGTCTGTGAAGGTGGGTGTTGTGTAGTTCACCATCCTGCCGCACTGCCCCGTGGTGGTGTTTGTGCTGATGCTTGTGGGGCAAGTGATGTTGGGCAACTGTGCATCGTTTACCGTCACCGTGAAGGAGCACAAGGTGCTGTTGCCCGCCAGGTCCGTGGCCCGCCAGATCACTGTACTGCTTCCTCTTGGGAAGGCTGAGCCACTTGCAAGGCCGCTCGTCCGCGATACGCTCACCGATGTACAGTTGTCCGCGCCCGTCACGGTGTAGCTCGTAACGGCGCTGCACAAATTATTATCCGTATTTTTCACGATATTGCCTGGGCATGTGATGGTGGGTAGCACATTGTCCACCACTGTGATGCGTAAGCTGCAGGTCTTGGTCAGTCCTACTTCATCTGTGGCACGGAAAGTGATCGTGTGCATTCCTTTGGGGAAGGAGGAGCCGCTGGCCTGGCCACCCGTTTGGGCCACCGTAGGCGCTGGCGTGCAGTTGTCCGTCGCCGTGGCATTGTTGAAGTTTACGGTGGCCGCGCAGGTATTCGCGCCTGTGTTGGCTGTGATGTTGACCGGGCAAGTGATCGTGGGGGCCTGGGTGTCGTTCACCGTGATGGTAAAGGAGCAGGTTCGGGTGTTGTTGGCAGCGTCCGTGGCCTTCCATTGCACGGTATTTACACCTTTATTAAACGAGGAACCGCTGGTGCCGCCGCTGACATGCATCGCGCTCGCACCCGGGCAATTGTCTGACACCGTGGGTGTTGTGTAATTGACCGTGGCCGAACATAGCCCCGTGGCGGCATTGGCCGTGATGTTGGCAGGGCAAGTGATGCCGGGCAACTGGCCATCTGTAACCGTCACCGAGAAAGAACAGCTGGTACTGTTGCCACCCGTGTCGGTGTTTTTCCACACCACCGTTGTAGTGCCCACAGGAAATTGCGCCCCGCTTTGCAGGCCGCTGGTTCGAGCCAAAGACCAGCCGGAGCAATTATCGGAGCCACTGACACTGTAATTGACCACAGCGGCGCAGAGACCGGGCGTAGCGGCAGCGGTACTACTGCCAGGGCAGCTTATCGTCGGCGTCTGATTATCCACAACCGTGATGCTGAAGGAACAGATCGTGGAAAAGCCTCCGGCATCCGTCACCTGCCAGTTCACTACGTTATAGCCCAGCGGGAAGGCTGTGCCACTGGCAAATCCATTGGTGCGTGTGAGGGTATAAGTGCAGTTGTCCGAGGCGATTACGGTGTAGGTCTGCACACTGCTGCAGAGGTCTGCTTCAGCGCTAACCGTGCGGTCAAGGGGGCAGACAATAGAGGGGGGAGTTACATCTTTCAGCGTTACCGTAAACTGGCAGGTTTCGGTATTCCCATTGCCGTCATTGGCCGTCAGGGTCACCGTTTCCGCGTCGTTGTGGCCGCTGAGCAGGCCGTCGCCGGAGTTGCTCTGGCTTTCCGTGATGCTGCCACTTGCGGTGCAATTATCTGATTTTGAAGCCAATACATAAGCACCAACACTGCCTGTGCAGGTGCTGCTGGCGGCTATAGTGGTATTGGCCGGGCAGGTGATCGTAGGTTTCGTCACGTCCTTCAAGGTCACGGTAAACTGACAAGTCTCCGTATTGCCATTGCCATCATTGGCCGTCAGGGTCACCGTTTCCGCGTCATTGTGGCCGCTGAGCAGGCCGTCGCCGGAGTTGCTCTGGCTTTCCGTGATGCTGC
>CAZIKN010000206.1:0-6012 GCA_964539805.1 uncultured Saprospiraceae bacterium
ATGTGATAATGTGGAGAATATGATACTGTGATAATTGGCCCCTCAAAATCACTTAGTAACGATAAAATAATAAGTTCACGATTTAGGGTGAGTTCATTTGGTGCCAGACGACTATCTTTTGAGGAGCATAGCAGCGCTATGTGACGAAAAAGATGGGAAGTCTGGCACCAAATGAAGTAGTATAAATGTGAAGTTATTATTTTATCGTTACTTAAACCTTGGTACGTTTTTTTTCATAATACCATAAATACACCCAACCGAAAAGGCTCATGGCGGCCGCCCAATAGAAGATCAGGGGCAAATGCTCAATGCGGTCCGCAAAATACCAGCCGGACAACACCGCTCCGCTACCGATGGCTATTTCAAGGGCTATATACATGGTGGCCAAAGCCCGTCCTTTGCGCTGGGCGTGCCCAAGATCAACCGTCCAGGCATTGATGGCTGGCGAAAACACACCATTGCCCAAGCCAAACAAAATGGAGGCTGCATAGAGCATCTCTGCTGAGCGTGCCTGTGCAAATAAAATCATGGCACCCGCTATCAGCCATGCCGATACTTTTAACACCGGCACCCGCCCGAGGCGGTCCGACACCCGTGCCGCCACCATACGGGTGGAAATGCTGGACAAGGTGAATAACATAAAAAATATGCCTCTGTTGGGCACCTGCAAATGGTCGCTAAGGTCAGGCACCGTGGTCAGGATCACTCCGTAAGAGACATAACAAAAAATCATGGTAATGGCCGCAGGCATGGCCAAGGGGTCAAAAATGTCGTCCTTCGTAATTTTCAATAATCGGGGGTGAAAAGCCTGTTTTTTAGGCAGGGTTTCAGGCAAACTCGTCAAAATTAGCATGGAGAGCACGGCCAATAGTGCTGAAACATAGAACATTGGATTATAGTTCTTATATGCTATGACCAACCAACTCCCCAAAATAGGTGCAGCACTGGCACCCACATTCAGAAAAATGCCCAACATGCCCATGGCCTCACCCCTTCTGGTGTCTGGTACGATGTCCGCCACATACGCAGCCGTGCCGGTAGGCTTAAAACCCGTGGAAAAGCCATGCATAAACCGCAGGGCCAAAAAGCCGGACATAAAAGCCAATTGCGGATAGGCCAAACTGCACACCACACAGGCAAACGTGCCCACGTACATCACTGGCAAGCGCCCGACCGTGTCCGCCAACTTGCCGCTAAATGGCCTGGAAAGGCCGGCTGTAAGGGTAAAAAGGGCTATGATCCAGCCTTTGTAGGCACTTCCGCCCATGCCGGCCAAGTAATTGGGCAGTTCAGGGATCATCATGTTAAAACTTGCGGCAAAAAGAGCATGCGAGAGGCACAACAATATAAATGGCCGGGAATAAATGGTATCTTTTGGGGTGCTCATGTCAATCTTTAGCCCTGGAATCCATCCAGATGGTAACAGGGCCATCATTGATGAGGGCGACTTTCATATCGGCACCGAACGCTCCCGTTTGCACCGGGCGATTGGTTTCCTTTTCCAGTGTTTTTACAAAATACTCGTACAAGGGAATGGCCGTTTCGGGGCGTGCGGCGCGAATGAAGGAAGGACGATTTCCCTTTTTTGTGCTGGCATGCAAGGTAAACTGACTGACAACCAAACAGTTGCCATCAATTTCCTGTACTGAGAGGTTCATCAGGCCGGCTGCATCAGAAAAAATGCGCAGCCCTGCAATTTTTTTACACAGCCAATCGGCATCTTCGGGTGCATCTTCATGCTCAATGCCCAACAGAATGAGCAGCCCCGGCCCAATACTTGATTTTATTTGCCCCTCGATGGTGACAGAGGCCTGCGAAACGCGTTGGAGTAAAATGCGCATGCGCAAAGGTACACAATCAATTGTTCATGCTAATCCTGAATTCACTGCCCGAGCCAGGCTCGCTTTTCAGGTGAATATTGCCCCCGTGGCCCTCCACGATACGGCGCACGATGTACAGCCCTAATCCAAAGCCTTTCACATTGGTGTCCGAGGGCACGCGATAAAACCGCTCAAACAACTTACGCTGGTATTCCGGGGGAATGCCGCGCCCGTTGTCCCGCACGGAAAGGTGCCATTGTGCGGCTTCTCCCCAAGCTTTGATCTGAACTTCCTTGTGCTCGGCAGGCCCGTACTTCAAGGCATTGTCCACCAAGTTTTTGATGGCCCAGCTAAAATGTTCTCGATCCACATATATCGGATACGCCAAGTGGTTTTCAAAAGAAATGGTCGCATTGTTGCCATATTGAAGAAGAAAATGATTCATTACAGGCACTACAATATCGGGTATATCAACATCTTCTGTTTTGAGGTTAAAATGGGATCGTTCTTCCGCAGCCAAACGCAAGGTTTCGTCCACCATGCCTGAAAGTTGGAGCAGTTGGTGTTGCGCGATGCCGAGGTATTCCTGTGTGCGGGCAGGGTTTTCCAGCGCATTGAATCGCTGCATGGCCTCCACCGCTGCGGATGCCGTGGCAATGGGTGTTTGCAACTCATGTGTGACGGCATTGATGAAATCACTCTTGAGTTCAGCCACTTTTCGCTGCTGCCTGATGACGTACAGCAAATAGATAAATGCGCCTGCAGTGAGCAGTGACAAGAGTAGTGATGCCGCTATCATGCCCCACATTCGACTGATAATGAACTTGTTGTAAGGATCAAACCTGGCGCGGACATAACTTTTGCAAGCAATATTAAAAGGCACTACGGCTTCCAAATAAGGGCTATTGTTATCATGCGCCTGGTTTTTTTCAAAAAAAACAAATACCTGGTCTTCTGCGCGGATATTTATGGTTTCGGTGCTGTCGCGAATGATATGCCGCACAATGCCTGCTCCTGTGCCATTATTTTGAGTAAAGGTATCCAAACTGAAATGCTCCGTGATGCCGCGTTGTGCCAATTCTATCCGAAACAAGGAATCAATGGTTGGAAGAGCGGCTTGTGTTTCTTGTTTGTCCTCCAAAAGTGATCTGATACTATTGGAGCGAACCAGTACCATGGTATCTCCAGATTGTATTTTGGTTTCAAAGGATTGGTTGATGTGGTTGACCATGGAGCGTTTATGGTTTGGCTCTCCCACACGCACCTCTATTTTCATGGAATCCAACAAGGGCATGATCTTTTTTATCCCTTGCAGGCGGTATTGCTGGCTCGCATGGGCCAGTGCTCCCTGTATCGCCACGTTAAAATCACTTTGCTGCTGCTTGAACTGCCGGTGCAGCCAATAGCCCTGAAAGGCATTGATGCCGACAAGGCAAATGCCAACCAATAACCCATGTAAAGTGCTGCGATTTTTTTTCAAAACTATACGCTATGGTCAAATAATGCCCAAAAGTACAAGCATTTTGCATGGCCTTTTCGGCACTTAACACTAAATAACACTAGATAGGACTGCTTAACACAGCAATTGAAATGGGCGCCAGACCTTTGTGGTTCTCTTATCAATTTAAATAACATGAAAAAATTACTCGTTTCTCTGCTTTTCGCACCATTTTTTGCATTTGCGCAAACCACGCCCAACGCACCGGCCAAGACTGTGGCAGTGGACAGCGTAGAAGGCACCCGTATTGAATATGACATCCTTCGGCGGATAGATGGCCAAAACATCAGGATGGTTGTCGTAACCGACGGCGGAGCTGGCGGCGGCGGTCAGGAACCCGAGGTACAGATGCCTTCCACGGTAAACATGAGCCAAACCGTGGGCATATCCGCAAAAGGCGCTGTACTCAGTGAGCCTGCGATGCCTATGCCCAAGTGGGCCGGAAGTGGCTCCGAAGGCGCCGATATGGAGCGCATTATCGTAAAACCCGTACAAGAATCATTTAACATGGATTTTGGAAAACGCCAATTGGCTCAGGTGATGAGCTCCGAGCATGACCCCGAAAAGAAAACCTATTGCACGATCAAAGATTTTTCCACGCCAAAAGATTGGAAAGAAGGCAAAAAAACAAAAAAAATAGCGGGCTACGAATGTAAAAAACATACGTGCACACTGGAAGACCTGGAATATACCGTTTGGGTGACCACGGAATTGGATGGCTCCTTCAGCCCTAAATCAGACCTTTTCCCGCCGAGCAAAGGTGTTGTTTTGGCTTTTGAAAGTGATGACCTGTCATACATGGCCAAAACCGTTACGCTGAAGGTCAACGTGCCCGCACCAACCACTGTCCCCGCTGACGCCGTGACCCTTACACCGGATGAAATGAAGGCCAAACGCCGCGAATTTGCCCAAAAAGCCATGCCCGGCGGTATGCGCATGATCCGTAGAAATTAGTAGGAGCCGTCAAGATTGATTTGAACGCCCACTCTTCAAACAACATATTATTAAGCTATGAAATCTTTTTTTGTTTTTTGTACACTGTTCCTGCTTGCTTGTTTTTCAAATATTTATGCCCAAAAAAAAATAAGCGGTACCGTGCGCGATAGCGCAAGCCAGCACGGCCTGGGTTATGTGTCCCTGGGGCTGTTTCGTCTGCCCGACTCGGCATTGGTGCAACAAACCACATCGGATGAAAAGGGCGCATTTGCCTTTAATGGGCTTGATGCAGGTACTTATCGCCTGCGCAGCGCATTGGTGGGCTATAAACGTTTGGATATACAAGTCAATATGCCCGCCGATGCTGACAAAGCATTCCATATCAACATGATACCTGCAGATAATATATTGCCCGGAGTGTCCGTAACGGAAGAAATAATACCTGTGATGATGGTTGGGGACACCATTCAATACAATGCAGGGGCCTATAAGGTGAAGGAAAACGCCGTAGCGGAAGACCTGCTGAAAAAACTGCCCGGTATAGAGGTAGATCGCCAGGGCAATATCAAGGCTATGGGCGAAAACGTACGCCAGGTACTCGTGGATGGCAAGCCTTTTTTTGGCGACGACCCCAAGGCGGCTACCAAAAACCTGCCCGCTGATGCCATTGACAATATAAAGGTGTACGACAAGCGCTCCGACCAATCCAATTTTTCAGGTTTTGACGACGGATCGGGGGAAAAAGTTGTGGATATACGCCTGAAAGCCGACCGCCGAAGGGGCCGTTTTGGCCGCTTCACAGGCGGTTACGGCACGGAAGAACGCTTTGTCGGCTCAGCCATGTACAATCATTTTGCGCCCAAAGAGCAGATTTCCGTATTGGGTACCGCCAATAATGTGAATGACCAGGGCTTTAGCTTTGAAGAAATGCTACAGACGGGCATGGTAAGCATGGGCAGCGGCGGCGGTATAGCCGAAGGCGACGCAGAGAGCAGCGGCGGCATGATGCTTCGAGGGGGGGGGGCATGAGCTCCGGCGGCCAAAACAATGGTATTGCACGCAGTTTTTCCACAGGCTTGAACTACTGGCGTGATTTCAGCAGCCATTTTGCCTTAGATGGCAACCTGATGCTAAATGGCTCGGATACGCGATTGGAACAACAGTTGTTTCGGCAGAATTTCTTTGTAGATAGCACCGTCAACTACCGCCAAAGTTCCAGCAATCGCGACCAGCGCATCAACCCGCGCTTGCGTTTAGAGGCAGATTGGCGCTTGGATAGCTTCAATACCCTCAAGATCAAAACCAACGGCTCCTATACCGACCGCGAATCGGAAAACTTGCGTGCTTTTGGCTTTTCGTTGCCCAATAAGTCACCTTATCTCAGCGGTGAAAATGACCTCAATAGCGACATTCAGCGGGGAAGAGGTGCTGCCTCGGTACTCTGGAAACACGCCTACCGCCGACCCGGCAAAACTTTTTCTGCCACCTTGTCGGCCAATTGGCAGCCTGGTGATGTACTGACCAATAACCAACAGTTTGCACAAGATACCCTGCTTCAGCGCTCCACGCAGGAGGATGCCAATTGGCAATACGGCCTGAAACTGTCCTATACCCAGCCTATGCGAAAGCGAAACCGCTTTTTGGAATACAGCTATGCTGCCAACAACAGCATTTTCGCTTCCGATAAGAATACTTTTGACTACGATACGGAAACCCGCGCCTATTCAGAGCGAAATGCCTTCTTTTCCAATGGCCTCA
>CAZIKN010000207.1:0-5732 GCA_964539805.1 uncultured Saprospiraceae bacterium
CTGAAAAAATCTCTCGTTTTTGACTCAAGCAGAAAATCCCAGACATGCTCTTAAAGCCCTGCTACTTTCATAATAAACAGGGTATAAATCAGGATGAACAAAAGCCCCTCCCAGTAGGAAAGTTTTTTGTCCTGAGTAAGCAGATAAAAGAACACCCCACAACCCAACATAAAAGGCAGTGAGAAGCCCAATAATACGGCAGGTACTTGAATATCGCCAAAAAAGGATGCCCCGCCCGGAACCACCATAGCATTGAATATACAAGAACCCAGCACATTCCCAATGGCCAATTCAGCCTTGCCTTGTTTTATGGCTGCAATGTTTACGGCTAATTCCGGCAGCGTTGTACCGATGGACAACACGGTGAGGGCAATAATGGACGCAGGTATGCCCAATGCTGCTGCCAAATTGGAAACAGAGGATACGGTATAGTCGGCTCCAAAATAAATGCCAACAGTAGCGAACAACAAAAAAATCAAGGCTTTAAGTGGGAAAACATTGGGCCGTTCAACAGCAGCTTTATCGTCCAATGTGTCCGTATCCTGTAGCAAATAAAAACTATAGGCAATAAATGCGGCGATGCCGATAGTTGCCTCCGGCCACCTAATAATGCCGTCATACGCAATGGTGGCAAAAATGATCATGGCACCAATCAGGTAATGAAGATCAATAAAAATATAAGATTTGCTAAGCACAATAACGCGCCTGTGCAAAAAAGCAACCACGCCGGTTATGAGCAACAGATTGGAAATGTTGGCGCCCATCACATTGCCGGGGACAATTTCGGATACGCCTTGCCGCACCGCCATGATAGATGAGATCAATTCAGGCAAGGAGGTGCCTACCCCTACGATAAATACCCCAATAACAAAAGCGGGCATATTGAAAAACGCCCCAATGGACTCTGCCGACCTTGTAAAAATTCGCGCTGCGAAAAGCAGCAATGCCAACGCTGCAATAAAAATGACGAGCTGTGTAACCATGCTAAAATTTTAACGTGCCACAAATGTTAAATTTTTCTATAAAAAAACACTATGTTCCATTCTTTTTTGATACTTGTATTTTTAGTTATTGCAGATGCCAAAGCCCCTCTACATGCTCCACCAGTGCCTGAAAATATCGCGCCGTCATCTTTGAATGGTATGCCTTTCCCTCACAACTGGCTATCGGTATGACGCCCCTAATGGCATTGGTCAAAAACAGCTCATCAGCGGAAAAAATATCCGCTTTATTGGTTGGTTTTTCCTCTATTTTGGGCATTCCCTCAAATGTTAAGTTAAGAAACAATGCACGAAGAATCCCCGTTACTGGCCCATCGGAAAGCGGGGGGGTGAATACCCGACCATCTTTGATCCAAAAGACATTACTGCTTGTGGCCTCACAGATACGCCCTTCACTGTTGAGCAAAAGGGCATCCTGCCAGCCTTGGCGTTGTGCCTCAATGGCCGCCGCCACATAACGCGGCGCATTGGGTGCTTTAAGTCCTGAAAGGCCATCTATTGGCAGGTTAACGGAGTTGGCAAATCCAATATCCAGCCCTTTATCGGGCCATTGAAAATGGGTAGCCTCCATCGCCTGGCTGCTGAGGGAAAATAGTGGGGCATTGTCCGTTGGCAGGTAAAGACCGCCTGGGCTGCGCCACACGCTCAGGCGCACCCGGGCATTTTGTGGCTTGCTCGGTTGTTGCTGTAGATGCTGCATGATCTCGTGTTCAAAAAATGCCGCTGACCAGTGATCCGGCAGCGCATAATCCATCACTGAAAGTCCTTTGACAAGTCTGGCCCAATGTTGAGGCATAAAAATCAATTTGCCCCCAAAAACCCGCAGGGTTTCAAAAAGCGTATCGCCGTAAAAGGCGGCGCGTTGATAATCTGCGATCATACAATAATTTTTTTAATCTTTAAACAATGCGTACATCTTTAATCAAAAGCACTTCGGTGTCATCCCTTTTTCCATGGTTGAGCCTTATTTGGCTCCCGATTTTTGTTCAGGCCCAAAACGCCCCTCAAGGCGTAGCCGACTGGTTAAACAGCTATCGCGGCGCAGCGGATTTTGAACCAATTGAATTGTTCGTTCCTGTCCCGGAAACCGACGAACAAAACAGGCCCATTGAGCAGGCATTTTACCTGAACATGAGCCATACCGCAGCCCAAAAAATTCAAAAAAACAAGCCTTTGAACATTCTATTGTCCATTCCACGCCCGGATCAGCCCGATCTCGTCCTGGAATTGGCACAATCGGAGCCGCTTGCGCCAGGCTTTTCCGTTGGTACACTTGGAGATGCCCCCAAACAAAATTTACCTATTGCAACAGGCCTTCACTATCGCGGGATCATTAAGGGCAATCCCCAATCATTGGTCGCCATCAGCATTTTTCCGGATGAGGTCATGGGCATGATTTGCAACGCACAAGGTACATACACTTTGGGCAAACTTAGTGACGGATCCGGCCGGCACCTGCTGTATGACTCCCGTGATATTGAACGCCCCGAAACCCACCAATGCTTTACTGATCTGCTGGAACAGGAAGGCGTGAACGGTGGTGATTTGGGCAGCGTTTCTGATCGGGGCGTTGGCTGCAAAACCGTGCAAATTTACTTTGAGTGTGATTATCAAATGTACCTCGACCGCGGGAGCAACACACAAAATGTAGTCAACTATGTCACCGGGCTTTTTAATCAGGTAGCCACTTTGTATGCCAACGACAACATTGGTGTGGCTATTTCGGAGATTTATGTGTGGACGGCCCCGGATCCCCACAGAGGGCAAAGCAGCACTTCCGGCGTTTTGAACAGTTTTCGCAGTGCAAGAGGCACCAATTTTAACGGGCATCTGGCTCACTTCCTATCTACACGCAACTTAGGCGGTGGCGTAGCCTATGTGGATGTTATATGTGCCAAATCTTATGCTTTTGGGGTAAGCGGCATTTCCAATACGTATCAAAATGTGCCGACTTACTCTTGGTCCGTGGAAGTATTGACCCATGAACTGGGGCACAATCTGGGGTCTTGGCATACCCAAAGCTGCAACTGGACGGGTGGGCCAATTGACAATTGTGTGCAACAGGAAGGCAATTGTGCCGCCGGGCCACCCCCTGTAAATGGAGGAACCATTATGAGCTATTGTCACCTGACAAATGCGGGCATTAATTTTAACCACGGGTTCGGGCCAAAACCCGGACAGCGCATCAGGGATCGGGTATTGGCCGCTTCATGTCTGCCCCAAACCGGGAATGCGCCTTTGGGCCTGAGCACCACGAATGTAACAGGTAGTTCCGCAACGCTGAACTGGGGCGCCGTACCCGGGGCCACAAACTACACGGTGAACTATAAAACGGCTGCTTCCACTACCTGGGTGAACGGTGGAAGCAGCAGCTCAAGCACTTTGAACCTGAATGGCTTATTGCCTAACACTGCCTACAACTGGCAGGTAAAGACCGATTGCTCCAACTTTTCTACCACGGCCAATTTTACAACAGCTGCGGGTGGAGGCTCTGGCAATTGTAATGCGCCCTCAGGACACAACATCAGCAACCTGACCAGCACTTCCGCAAACTTGAATTGGACGGCGGTGAGCGGAGCAAGCCAATATACCGTTCAGCACAAAACAGCAAACAGCAGTACCTGGATTACTACTGGCACTGTGACCGGCACCAGCATTGCCCTAAGTGGCTTGAGTGCTGCCACTACCTATAATTGGCAGGTAAAAGCCAACTGCTCGGGGTATGCCTCAGGGCTTAATTTCACGACTAACAACAACAGTAACCCCACCAATTGCAATGCTCCCTCAGCCCTAAGCACCACTAACCTGAGCAGCAGCAGCGCAAGGCTTAACTGGGGCGCAGTGAGCGGTGCCAGCTCCTATACTGTTCAGTTTAAAACCACAGCGGCCTCTTTTTGGAATACGGCTGGCAGCACCACTGCACTGTCCTATAACTTGACGAACCTTGCGCCTAACACCAACTATCAATGGCGGGTAAAAGCCAATTGCTCAGCATACTCAGTCACCACCCAATTTACCACGCCCGGCAGCGGGGGCGGGTCAACCTGCACGGCTCCGAGCAATCTGACCAATGTATCCGTGGGCAATACCTGGGCCGTTATTCGCTGGACGGCTCCCGCTGGCGCAGTAAATTACACCTTACAGATAAGAACCTCCAATTCAAGCACCTATATTACGCTTGGCACCGTAGGCAGCACCCAGGTAACCCTCAATGGTATGACTCCGGGCATTAGTTATTATTGGCGGGTAAAAGCCAATTGCTCAGCTTATGCTCCTGAGAAACTGCTAACGGCCTTGCCCAATTTGGATGCTCCAGGCTTGGGGCGCAGTCCGGAGTTGGTACAGTTGGCCTTGTCCCCCAACCCGGCCCATGATTGGCTACAGCTGCGCTACGGGGGGCTTATTTTGCCCAATACCCGCCTTCAAATTACGGATGCCACAGGGCGGCAACTCCTGGAACAAGGTTTTATGCTGGAATACCAACAAGTGGACATTTCCTCCCTGCCCAATGGCCTGTATTACCTCATTCTTCGGAATGAAGACGGGATATTAGCTTCAGAGCCGTTCCTTAAATTGTAATTCCCATTTACTACTGAAGCTATAGCATAAGTACCAAAGACAAATACAAGGCAGACTACTTATAATATAGCCTCAGTACAACGCCTGATGCGTAATCCGACAATAAAGTGACCAGCTGTAGCCAATTGGTTAAATAAAATTTAAGACTTCATTTGCATCTTGTTATATTGCAGATTAGCACCCAATTTTGTCCTAAATTTTAATACTTATACGAAACAGCATTCTGAAAACAGGCTGATTCGTGTGGCTTAACCCAATTCTATTATGCGATATTCCTTTTTTAGTCTGATTTTTTTTGGTGTTTTCTTTACGGCCTGCAATTATCGGTATGTGTACAAGCCGCTATCGGCGCATTCTGATCCGGCAGCCTCCAAAATGTACACCCACGGTATCCCTACCCTGTACAAACAAGTGGACAGCATTGACCTTTTTGGTGACCTGACCTCCAACGGGCAACGGGATTATTCACTTACGGTCGGGTTGGTCAACAACGCCGCGCACTCCGTCACTTTTTACCCGGAAGACGTACGCGCCTGGGGCTATAATGCTGATGGGAAAAAAGTACCGCTGCGCGTTTTTACCGCCAAAGAATATATCCGCAGAAAAAACACCCATACCGCAATTTTGGCTACTGTAGCCGTGGTCGCTACCGTGGCTACAGCCGTGGCCATAAATGATGCCACCGGTCCTCGCCCGAACAGCGACTTTAACCGCAACAACAACAATTGGAACAATGATTTTTGGTTCTGGATGGCCATGTCATCTCCCCCGATCATCATCAATGACGGAGGGCCTTCCCCTCGCAGACCGGACAATCTGCTCCGAAGCCATACCCTGCTGCCCGGTGAATCTCTTCAGGGGATCATCAAGGTGCGCAGCAATGACCCACTGTTGCAGCGTGTAGAGGTGGAAATTCCGGTTAACGGCACCAAAAGTGTTTTTGCTTTTGGCCAACGCGAACGCCTGCGCTAATCCACCAAAAAATACATCTCCAATTCGCCCTTGTATTTTGCCTGTATCTTGCCGCGCTGCTCAAAGACATGACGGTCTTTGAGCAGCGCCCGTGTTGTAGCGGAACAAAACAGCGGATTAGCGCAGCTTGCTCACTTTTCATTCGTCACCTTCCGATCAAACATCTTCCGCTCCGACCCT
>CAZIKN010000208.1:0-5713 GCA_964539805.1 uncultured Saprospiraceae bacterium
GATTTACAGGATTGATTTACCTGATTTTTAAAGATTTACAGACGCGAGTGATTCAGAACCACTTTGCGTTGACCATAATGCACTTTGTCCACGCTGCTGACAAACTACCCTAATTTTTTGTTCCTGTAACCATTTTCATGATATTACTTTGCCGCTTGTTAATTAGCGACACATCGCCCAACGAAGTGAATCAAAACGAATATCACACATGACAAAATCCTTCTTTTGTATTGATGCCCACACCTGTGGCAATCCCGTGCGTGTAGTAGCCGGCGGCGGCCCCGTGCTTTCGGGAGCCAATATGAGTGAAAAAAGGCAACATTTCCTGCGGGAATATGACTGGATCCGGCGCGGCCTGATGTATGAGCCGCGCGGGCACGATATGATGTCAGGCAGCATCCTGTATCCGGCTTCTGATCCGGCCAATGACACAGGTATCCTGTTCATCGAAACCAGCGGCTGCCTTCCCATGTGTGGCCACGGCACCATTGGCACCGTCACAGTAGCCATTGAGCAGGGCCTGGTTGTGCCCAAAACACCGGGAATTTTGCGCTTGGAAGTGCCTGCCGGATTGGTCAAAGCAGAATACCAACTGATCGGCAACAAGGTAAAATCCGTAAAAATAACCAATATCGCTTCGTTTT
The DNA here is from genome assembly GCA_964539805.1 of uncultured Saprospiraceae bacterium. Lineage (GTDB taxonomy): Bacteria > Bacteroidota > Bacteroidia > Chitinophagales > Saprospiraceae > M3007. The sequence continues at coordinate 645 of CAZIKN010000208.1, forward strand.
TGTACCGCGAAAACATCGAAGTGGAATGCAGCGGATTGGGCAAAATTCGTTTGGATGTGGCTTACGGCGGCAACTTTTATGGTATCATTGACCCACAGGAAAATTTCCCGGGCATGGAGCATTTTTCTGCGGATCAATTGATTGCCTGGAGCCGTGAAATCCGGCAGAAAGTGAATGCCCACTATACATTTGAACATCCCGAAAACCCAACCATACACGGCATGAGCCATGTACAATGGACAGGTAAAACTCTTGACCCTACTTCTACGGCCCGAAATGCGGTATTTTATGGCGATAAGGCTATTGACCGCTCACCCTGTGGCACGGGCACATCCGCCCGCATGGCGCAGTGGCATGCCAAGGGACTCCTCAAGCCCGGTCAAAGCTTTGTACATGAAAGCATTATCGGCTCCAAATTCATAGGCCGTATAGAAACCGAAACTGAACTGGCTGGAAGCAAGGCCATTATCCCCAGCATTGAAGGCTGGGCTATTATTCATGGCTTCAATCACATTATTTTTGATGATGAAGACCCTTATGTACACGGTTTTCAGGTGATTTAATTATAGTTTTTAAAAAAATGCGAAAGGTGCATCAGGGTAAGCTACAGGTTCGGTGTCACAGGGTAAATTGTTTAAAAAATTTACGCTATGAAATCAGTATTGATCTTTGTTTTGTTGGGTTTTAACCTCTGTCTGTTGCAAGCGCAGTCCGAACAAACCATTTTTAAAAAATCACGTGTACGCGGCGGCTTTGGAGGCCCCACGTTCAGTTACAGCAAGGTAAAAGGCCACGAGGGTTATGGCGCAGGTGGCGGCGGTGGTGTGGTGTTTGACAATTTGTTTCTCGGTGCTTATGGATCGGGCGAGTTATTTGATATTCAGCGTGTTAATGCCTCCGATTACACCCTCGCGCTGGGCCACGGCGGCCTTTGGGTAGGTTATGCATTCCCTACACGCAGTGCTATCCACCTTTATGCATCCGCTAAAATAGGCGGTGGCGGCGTGGCCATCAGCGAGCAAAGCAAATGGTGGAACGACCCCGATCGGCTTGAGTTTGAAGAATTTGACGAAGCGGTCTTTGTGGCCCTGCCCGAAGTAGGTGTTGAACTCAACCTGTTTCACTGGATGCGCGTGGCCGGCACCATCGGCTATCGTTATGTAGATGGTTTTCGCGGCACCCCTGGCTTGGGCCAGCAGGATCTGAGTGCTCCAGTATATGGCCTGAGCGTCCGTTTCGGATGGTTTGGACACCGCAAGGCAGCAGATGCCGACAGGATGAGATAGGCTAAAATATATGATGCGCGAATTGAAGTGATTTTGAAGGCTCTATGCTTGATTTTCAAGGATTTAAAAGCGGATGTTCTTCAAAATTACTTTGCGTTGACTATAATTTCTGCTTTTTGCATACGTTGCAATGTTGCATTGTCGTAACTTAGCCGCCTCATAAGTAAGTGCCTGGAATTTCATGCCTTCACCCGGCCCTGAAATTCCGGACACGCCTAAAAGCAACGTGTCATTTTGAAACATTTCCTGCCACATTTTATTCAGGAAAACTACCGCAGCGGCATCGCAGAAGGCCGCTTGCAAGCCTGTACCATGTTTGTTGACCTTAGTGGTTTCACACGCATGACAGATACCCTAATGCAAAAAGGTGCCGTTGGCGCGGAAGAGTTATCCGTCGCACTCAACCAGATTTTCCAACCCATGGTGCGCTTGGTCTATCAGCAAGGAGGCTTCATACCCTATTTTGCAGGAGATAGTTTTACGGCCATTTTTCCAGCTGAAAGCCATGCAGAAATCAGCAACGCTGCCCTGCGGGTAATGGAAACAGCCTGCACGGCCATGCACCGTTTTAGCAGGGACAAAAGTGACAAGGAATCTTTGCTGGCCGAACATAATATCGGCATCAAAATAGGCATCTCTTTTGGAAATATTGATTGGGGAATAGTGGGTGACCGCAAAAAAGCTTATTATTTCAGGGGTGAACCTATTGACCGCTGTGCCCTGGCCCAATCCAAGGCAGGAGGCTTGCAGGCTGTGGTGGACGACAATTTTGCCCGGTATCTAAATCCCGAACTGTTCCCTGTAAAAGATCTGGAGGAAGGCTTCTTTCTGATAGCGCCTGATCCCTCTCACATCAAGCCTGAGCACCATGACGCAAGCCACGTTCTTTTACCAGAACCAGACTCCTCTGTCACGCACTTTTTCCTCCCCGAAGAAGTGTATTCAGGAAGCAGTATGGGCGAGTTCCGTAATGTAGTCAGCGTTTTCCTGTCTTTCGCAGGCATTGACAGCCATCAGGCCTTGGATCATTTCGCCTCCGTAATTATAGAGCAGTGCGCCAATTTTGGGGGCTACCTGAAGGAAATTGATTTTGGGGATAAGGGCGGGGTCATGTTTTCCATTTTTGGAGCGCCTGTTTCGTATGAAAACAATGTGGAACGTGCCCTGGAATACATAGCAGCCTTGCAAACGGAACTTCGCGACATGGAATCCCTCACGGGTGCAAAATACCGCATCGGCATAGCCTCCGGCCTGGCCTTTACGGGCGTTATCGGCAGTGACGAGCGCTGCCAGTATGCCGCTGTGGGCGCGAGGGTCAACCTGGGTGCCCGCCTGATGATGAAGGCCGAATGGGGCGAAGTCATCGCAGATGAAAATGTACAGCGCAACCGCAATTTTAAATTTACCTACAAAGGCGATGGCCATTTTAAAGGTTTTGAAAACCTCATCCCCACCTTTGCACTCACCGGCCGCAACCTGGCTGGCCGCACCAACTTTACGGGTGATTATTTTGGCCGGAGTAATGAGCTCCAGCAAATCATAGATTTTGCGGCCCCCCTGCGGGCCAATCAGTTTTCAGGGGTGATGTTTGTATTTGGGGAAGCGGGCATAGGCAAAAGCCGCCTGAGCTATGAATTCCGTCGGCGATTGCGCGAGGGAATGTCCGTCAGCTGGTTTACCTGCCAAAGTGACCAGATCCTGCGCAAACCCTTTAACCCTTTTATCTATTTTTTAAAGAACTACTTTGACCAAAGCCCCGAAAATACACCGGAGCGCAATCGTGAACTGTTTGAGCAAAATTTTTTGGAGCTCCAGTACGAGCTGACAGAGAGCCGCCACGCGGAGGCTGATGCCGTGCGCCGAGAGATCAACCGTACCCAAAGCGTGCTGGCAGCCCTTATCGGCATCCATTACCACGGCTCCCTGTGGGACCAATTGGATGCTCGCGGCCGTTACCAAAATGCCTTGGCCGCCATGGCCAACCTCTTCGTAGCGGAAAGCCTACTCCAGGCTGTGGTCATCGAACTGGAGGACAGTCACTGGTATGATGAAATGAGCCGCGAATTTTTGGCCCAGTTCATCAGGCGCGCCCCAGGCCATCCCATCCTGTTTGTCAGCACCAGCCGTTATGAGGATGACGGCAGCCGTGCTTATGTGTTCAAACACAAAGTATTGGACGAAATCCGCGTCAAACACCTCGAAATTGACCTGAATTTCCTCTCCCCTGATGACCTTAAGGCTTTTGCCGAAGTGCGTTTGGGCGGTCGGCTCCACCCGGACCTGCTCGAACTTTTGCAGCGCATGACACAGGGTAATCCTTTCTATGTGGAACAAATGGCGGATTATTTCCACGAAGCCAATTTATTGAAAATCAATGAGGCTGGCCTGCTCCAACTGAACAATACCGAGGAATTCCAGGTAGCAGACTCCGTCAAACAGATCATGATGGCCCGTATTGACCGCCTCAGTGGCTTGGTAAAAGAAACCGTAAAAGCTGCCGCCGTCATCGGGCGCGAGTTTGAACTGCCCGTGCTGAGTGCCGTAATGGCCAAACAGGAGGAATTTGTCCGCAAAAACGGCGATCTTGAGGTAGTGCTGCGCGAACAAATTCAGACCGCCGAAAAATGGCAGATATGGCACGCCATGAACGAGCTGCGCTATATTTTCCGTCACTCGCTCCTGCGCGAAGCCGCTTATGATATGCAGCTCAGCAGCCGCCTGCGCGAGTTGCACCACTCCATCGCGGAAGCGATCGAACAACTATACCCAAAATCGGAAGAACGCTACGTTGACCTCGCCTTCCACTATGAACAAGCAGAGGATGAACAACGCACCAATAAATATTTAGAAAAAGCCGCACGCTATGCACAGCGCAATTTCCAAAACCGGCAGGCCCTTAAGTTTTATGACAAGCTCATAGAAAACCTCCTGCATGATGACAAAAAGGCCAAAAAGAATAAAAAAGTCATCAAATTCATCATGCGGCGCGGCACTATCAACGAGCTCGTTGGCCAATGGGATGAAGCAGAAAAAAACTATCAGGACGGCCTCTCGCGCTCGCGCGCGCTCAATGACTGGTATCTCATAGGCAGGGGCAACAGACGCTTAGGCCAATTATACCTGCTGCGCGGCAAATACCCGGAGGCCAAAAAGCACCTCGATGTGGCCATCACCTGCTTTGAACTGGCTTCCGATCAGGTGGGCACCGCCAAAACTTATGGCAATCTGGGCACTTTCTTCTTCCGGCAGGGCAGCTACGATGCCGCCAAAAGCTGGTTCGCCAAAGCCATTGAAATCAACCGCAACCTGCACCGCGATGCCGAAAACTCACCCATCGTGGCCAACCTCGGCCTTATATTCATGAACCAGGGCCATTATGACGAAGGGGTGCGATGGATGGAAGAACAATTGGACATCGCCGAACAAACAGCTGATAAACAAGGACTTACGATGCTCTATACCAATTTGGGCATCATATATTTGGAAAAAGGTGCCTTGGACTCCGCCCTGCTTTGCCTTGAAAAAGGGCTTGCCCTCTCCGAGGAATTGGGCAATAAACTCTTTATGACCATCTGTATCGGATCCATCGGCTCCGTGTGGGAAAAAAAGGGCGATTACCACCGCGCCATGGACAATTTCAACCGCGATCTCCAACTCTGCGAAGAACTCGGCGACAAGCAGGGCATCGCTATCGCCCACGGCCTCATCGGCGATCTGCTCTCCGTTATCGGTGATTTTGAAATATTGAAAGAACTGATACAGGAAAATTCCATTGATCCGCTC
>CAZIKN010000209.1:0-670 GCA_964539805.1 uncultured Saprospiraceae bacterium
CCAAATGTGGCTTTTGAGCACAAAATAGGTCGTTCTCCATTTTCCATTGAACTTGACCTGAGCGCAACGCACCAAAATTTCAAGTACAAACTTTATTCGTACACGACCCAAAAGGATGTCTCTTATAATTTTAGAACTGCAACTTGGAATGCGATGGGCGAATTGCGCTGGTACTACAGTATGAGAAAACGTATTTTAAATGGTCGCTCAGGAAACAACCTTTCTGGTACATTTATTGGCCTGAACCTCAACTGCAATAATTTGATCAAAGATGCTATAGTCTTTAAATCTGATAATTCTAATCTTACAGTGGTTAGTAATATAAAGGGCGACTATTGGACAGGTAACTTAGTGTGGGGCGTGCAGCAGCGTGTGCTTGATCGCGGGTTTATACAGTTCAAAATAGGGGCTGGCAGCACATTTGGGGGCAACGATTACCTTTATAATGGTGAGAACCAACCATTGACAAAAATTAAAAGAACCAATGAACTGAATCTTGTGGCCGACCTGAAAGTAGGTTTTGCGTTTTAGGGAATAATATTTTTCACCACAAAAGGCACAAAGAAAACAAAAGAGGGTCTTTGTGTCCTTTTGTGTCTATTGTGGTTCAAGTATTATTTTTCACCACAAAAGGCACAAAGAAAACAAAAGAGGGTCTTTGTGTCCTTTT
>CAZIKN010000209.1:770-5583 GCA_964539805.1 uncultured Saprospiraceae bacterium
TATTGTGGTTCAAGTATTATTTTTCACCACAAAAGGCACAAAGAAAACAAAAGAGAGGCTTTGTGTCCTTTTGTGTCTATTGTGGTACAAGTATTATTTTTCAAAACCACCAATTTACCCCCGCAGTCAGGCCCAAACTGTTTTGTGTGGGCAATGTGCCGCCGTTGGCATCCTTGCGCGCAAATTCACCTTGGAACATGGGTAAAAACTGTAGTCTAAGGCGATCATTCAGGCTGTATTCTATGCCCGCCGCCGCTATGTACCCAAAAACAAAATCGCTGGGACGATCATACGTTACGGTAAAGGCACGGCCATTTGTCCTGGGACGAAGGCGGGGGTTTTCCAAGCCGAATGATTCAATATCCAATTGGTTGTCAAGCAAATAACTTGCACAAAGCCCAGCCTTCAGGGTGACTTGTAAGCGAGCTTGCCCAGCGCGGAACACGGCCAGCAGGGGCATTTGCAACAGCTTCAGCTGTTCACGTGTTTGTATGCTCATTTTAACGCGTTCGGTGGCGGCGGGAATTTGGTTGCCGCGTACTTCCATATTTAAGCTTACCGCCGCTGAGCCGCCATAGGTGTTCAGGTCATAATCAAAACTGCGTGACTCGGTGCCGCCGCTTCCGGGTACCAAGCGACTTTCCCGATATTCTATTTGAGGGCGGTGTATGGCATAGCGCTTGGTATTTTGATAGTTGAGGCCGGACTCAAGGGCAAAATGACGGCCAAATGAATGCCCAATTTGTACACCTGCCTGATGCGTCACGGTTGTCCGCTCGGCCTGGTTGGAGAAGCGGTAGCGCCCGTTTTTTTGTTGTACCGTTTGTACCCTTTCTCCTAAGGAAAATTGAGGGCCTATCGCCAAACCCATATACCAGTCAGGGCCAGATTTGACAGATTGGAATGTTGGATCAGCATGTAAAAATTGGTGTTTCGACTGGTGGGAAATATTAATTTTTCTTTGTTCAATTTTCTGAATATCAATTATTTGTAATTTTTCAATATTGTTATTGGAACTTGTATGCTGTGCAATGTCCGTGGCATTGTTCTGTGCTGGATCGTGGCCTTTAGTCGGTTGGAGCGGATCGCCTGATGGTGTTGTCGGGTTGCCTAAGCGTTCAGCCTCCTGCGAATGGCTCTTGTGTGTTCCCTCTCCTTTTTTGGGGTTTAAGTTGATGGGGTTTGGCTGTGTGCGTTGTTCGGTGTAGGCATTAATTTTTTCAGGACTTCCCGTTTTTTGTACGGGCTCGTTTGTTTGTCCATTTACAGCTGCGGGTTGCTCAATGGCAGGCTCCTTTGGATCAGCGCTGGCGGAATTATTCATTGGTACCTGAGTGGCTTCAGGCCTTGCGACCAATTCTGTTGCGGAAGGCGTATGGTTTTTCTGCCCGAACTCAAGATAGCCCCAGCGGCCCAGCAATAGCACAAATACTGCAGCTGCCGCCCAGCGCAAAAAACCGCCATTGCGCCAGAAAAGCACTATGGGGCGGCGTTTTTCTGCTGCTTCGGGCAGCTCCTGCGCAATGCGAAGCCACATATCATCGGAGGGATTCTCCTCATAATCTTCGAACGATTTTTTTACGTAACCGTCCATATTGTCGTGTATAGGATTTTCTTCCATTGCATCGTGATTAAGTGGTCAAACTGGCTTCAAACAGTGCACGAAACTGTGCTTTTGCCCTAAGCAGTTGTGATTTGGAGGTACCCACAGAGATGCCCAAAATCTCGGCGATTTCAGGGTGCGTATAGCCTTCCAGTATATACAGGTTAAAAACAGCGCGAAACCCCGGGGAAAGCTGCTGTAACAGCTTGGTCAGGTGTTTGGCGGGCAGCATATCGGGTTCGTATGGCACATCATCCGCTACCAAAGGATTTGATTCATCCAATTCTACCATCATCGGTCCGCGGCGCTTCTTTTCTATGTGCTGCAAAGCGGTGTTTACAAAAATTTTGCGCACCCAGCCTTCCAGATTTCCTACACCGGAATACTGCTGTAAATCGCGAAAAACCCGAACAAAACCTTCCTGCAAGACATCCTCAGCATCCTCGCGCGAGCTGGCATAGCGCAGACAAAGGGCAAACATTTTCCCTTTGAAGCGCTCAAAAAACGCTTTTTGCGCCATGCGATCGCCGCGTAAGCAGGCCTGGATGTCGGGTTCGTGCATATTTTGATGGTCAATTACTACCTTAGGTCGTGCCACCACGGTAAGGGTTGCATTTGATGAAAAAAAAATCCAGTACAAGAACCTGTTTGAAGTGCCGATTTGCTACACCTCATTGGAAATTTGACAGGGTTCAAGGGTAAAAATTTGATTTGGCTATTGGCCCGCCCACACTTTTGTGTCGTTCAAATGATTGAACATCAATTTTTTAACCTTTAAACGATATTTTTATTTAAGCGATGAAAAGCTTTCAAATTTTTGCCCTGATTATTATTGCCAGTTTTATCAGTTCTTGCCAAAAGGACTCACTGACGGAAGCCAACGAAACACCAGAAATAGTTATGGGCAGCAATACGCCTACTGTTAAGCTGTTAAGAGAGGTCATCAATTATGCCAACAACGATCTCATTCGTTACACCTATAATAGTGCCAATGAAGTCATTCAGGAGGAACACGAGGATGCCTTGATTACGATCATCAAAAAAGGCTCTACGGTGACCATAAAGGATTCAAACACTGTTGACAAGCGCATAGCCTGGGTATTTACCGGACAATTGGATAAAAAGGGAAGGTTGGTAAGCGGTGATGCCATCAATACCCGCGTTGCAGGTTTGGCACCCAGAATAGAAAAGCATAGCCTTGTGTATAATGCGGATGGGTATCTTGTACAGCGCACAGCCGATGTCAATGGTGGCCAACAAGTATTTGTAAGCAGCTATACGTATGACAATGGCAACATGGTGCGTATGGATGTGACTATGAACAATGCGCCATATTACTCCTTAGTGTATAAATATGGCAACTTACCGGATAAAAACAAACACTTCAGCTCCCGTTTTTATGTGGCCAACAATTTTACGGGTCTGCTCAATAAAAATTTACCGGAAAGGATGGTCAGCATCAATTCTAGTGGCAATGTCAGTTGGTCAGCGGATATCATTTACAACATGGATGCCGATGGTTACCCCATCCAACAGGAAACTATGTATTCCAACGGCAATGTTTGGGTGTCTAATTATAATTATTGATTTGATCGAATGGATTTGTGCTGTGAATACTTCACCCTGTAAAAACCCCTGACGAGGCTTTCCACCTCGTCAGGGGTTTTTACAGGGTGTCACCCCTAAACCTTTTGTCCGAACAGCAAAACCGTTAACTACACCCAAAATGGTTGATGGTAAAACCGCTTTCCGGTAGCTTTGTAGAGCGCATTGGCCAATGCCGCCATCACGGGCGGATAGGGTGGCTCACCCAGTCCGGTTGGGTCAATCTCATTTTTAACAAAATGCACTTCCACCACTTTAGGCGCTTCGTTGTGCCGTATCAGGCGATAATCATCAAAGTTCTTTTGCTCCGGACTGCCTTCCTTAAAGGTAATGGCGCTGTACATGGCGTGGCCGATGCCGTCTATGGCACCACCTTCTGTAAGGTTGGTTGCAGCCAACGGGTTGACCACAATGCCGCAATCCACGGCGCAACAAACCCGCTCTATTACAGGTTGGCCATCTTTCAAAGAGAGCTCTACCACCTGTGCCACATAAGTGTTGTGGCAATAATAGGCAGCCACACCGCGGTGTATGCCCGGGCGGGCGGGCTTGTCCCAGCCTGATTTTTCTTTCACCAATTCCAGAACTCCGGCATAACGGGCCGCATCGTAGTCATTGTCTTTGCCCACCGGGTTAGTCTTTGCCCGTTGGAACAGCGATAAGCGCAGCGCTATCGGGTCCTGGCCCATGGCTTCGGCTACTTCATCAAGGAAGGACTGCTCTGCCGCAGCGATAAAATTGGACCTGGGTGCCCTGAATGCCCCAACGGTGATATTTGATTCAATGGTCCAATCTTCTGCCCAATAATTTTCTACGGCACCTGCGGGGTAGCGATTGGCGGAAAGCGGACTTTCCGGCACACCTCCCGATTTGACGTGAAAACCGATCAGGTTTTTATCTGCATCCAGCGCAGCGCGGTAGGTAACGCGGTAGGAGGGGCGGTAAATACCCATTGTCATGTCGTCTTCGCGGCTGTAAATGAGTTTGATGGGGGCTTGTATTTTTTGTGAAATGACCGCCGCTTCCACCACATAGTGACCATAAAGTCGCCGCCCAAAGCCGCCACCCATACGGGTCATCTGGACGCTTACTTTTTCAAGGGGCATGCCGAGCCGCTCTGCCACTGATTTTTGCAAATACTCCGGTGTCTGGATGGCCCCGACGAGTTCTACTTTGTCATTGGTGACATGAGCAAAAAAGTTCATTGGCTCCATGCAGTTGTGGGCCAGATGGGGAGCCGTATAAGTACGTTCAATCACTTGTGCAGCCCGTTTGAATGCGGCTTCGGGATCACCATCTTTTCTAACAGTTTTGCCTGCTTCCATAGATTTTGCAGCCATTGCACTTGCATGCGCTTGGGTACTTTCCAAACCGGCAGGGACTTTTACTTTTGATTTTCGGCCAAAAAGATCCATTTCTTCCTGGCGTTCAGGGGCAGGCTCCCATGTGAGGCGCAATGCCTTTTTGGCTTGCATTACCTGCCAGGTGGATTCGCCTACTACTACCGCCAATTCATTAAAAGCGGTGTTGTCAAAGGCACTTTTGGACTGACCGGGGTTGTAAACTTTAATGGTAAATACATCCTTTATACCGGGCATTGCCTTT
>CAZIKN010000210.1:0-5509 GCA_964539805.1 uncultured Saprospiraceae bacterium
AAATAACTGCGGGAATCCGCTGGCAATGTGCTGGACCAGTCATTTCTTGCGGAAAGATCAAGATAGTAGGCATTTTTGAAACCCAACTGCGCGGTAGCGTAAAGACTGTTGATCCTTTTTTCAAAATAAGGCAAAGAGGATACATTTTGAAGGGCCACGCGCGAATTGCTCAGGGCATATACACCGGGGACGGCCAATTCAGGTGCGATAACATCTGTAGAACGACCAATCTGGCGCATGGCATTGCCGCCCACGCTCAGCCCGAAGTTAAGATCGTCGTTAAAATCCTTCTTATAACTCAACAAAAAGTCGGTATTCGTCTCATTAAAGCCAATACGTTCTTCGCGGTAAGAGCCGCGCTGGAAGCGCTGTGTGCTATAAGCGCGGCGGCGACCACGAAACTCATTGCTGGCATCCGTGCCACTGCGCACCATCAGGCTGATTTCATTGGTAAAATCATAGGTCAATGCCACGTTGCCATAAATACGATCCAAAAATTGGCTGTTGGTATTTTCGTAAACATTAAAATATGGATTGTCGTGGTAATTGTAATTGAAGTTGAACTGGTTCAATCCTTCACGACCAGCCTGCCAGTAATCCTCCAAAGAAGCCATATTGGCATTGCGAGCAAACCAGCAATTAAAGAGGTACATGATGTTTTCAGTGCCATAGCTCAAGTTCGGGCGATTGGCGCTCTTGTTGTTCACATAGTTGATCGCTGTACGAACTTTGAGTTTTGGCGAGAGCTTATACCCACCAGCAAATGCAATGGTGTTGCGATTTAGATCTGTATTCGGCACAATGCCTGTCTGATCTAACCAGGTATATGACATTCTGAAATCACCGTTATCATTACTTCCCGATAATGCGACATTGTGTGTCTGTGTCACGCCAGTTTGGAAAAAATCGCGAATGTTGTTTGGCTGGGCCGAAAATGGCGTTGGCTTTATATCACCTCGTGCTGCAAGTTGTGCATTGAGGTTGACAGGGCTGATGGATGTAAACAGGTTGCCAACATCTCCACCCCGAAAACCATTTGCCGTGGGAGAGTCGAACTGGTTCAACAGTTGGCCCTCCATTTTAGGGCCCCAGTTTTCATCCACACCATCAGCCTTTCCGCCACCATTACCGTCTTTGAAATCAAAAATACCGCCCAAGCCCTGGCCATAAACGTTTTGGTACTCAGGAAGGCGCAGTACATTTTCAAAGGTCAAGGTTGAATTGATCGCCACACCAATACCTTTAGTGCTTTTGCCCGATTTTGTCGTAATCAAGATAACCCCATTGTTGGCACGTGAGCCATAGAGGGCAGTTGAGCTGGCTCCTTTCAGTACCGTGATGGTCTCAATATCATCAGGATTGACGAAACCAGCGCCATTTCCGTAATCTGCTTCTTGAAAATTACTGCCCGACGAACCACGAAATTCATTGCTGATCGGTACGCCATCCACCACAAAAAGCGGTTGGTTGCGGTTGATGTTCAGGGAGCGCTCGCCACGAATGGTCACACGGGCAGAGGAGCCAATGCCTGATGGGTTGCCCACAATGGTCAGGCCAGCTACTTTGCCGGACAAAGCGTTGACCACATTGGTTTCACGTGCTTTATCAAGATTGGCACCGCTAACCTCTTGCACAGCATATCCGAGCGATTTTTTTTCGCGGCTGATGCCTAAGGCTGTCACCGTTACCTCTTTTAATACGCTGCCCTGAGACAAGCTTATTTCCATTGGAGCGCCCTCTGTGGCATTGATTTCAAGGGTATTGTAACCCACATAAGAGATCACCAATGGATCGCCGTTGCGGGCCTCCAACACAAATTGGCCATTGGCATCCGAAGTAGCACCTCGGGAGGTGTTTTTTACCGCGATAGAAGCACCAATCAGGCCTTCACCTGTTTCGGCGTCTTTAATTTTTCCTGAAATCCGTTGTGCCTGAAGATTCCCCAACAAGCATAAGAATACTAGGAGCATAGAAATGCTCCTGAAGGTGTAATTCAATTCCTTCATGATAGAATGTTTATAGAATAATGATGATAAAAATTATAAGGCTACTGACAGAGTCAGGAATATGGCATGAATATATTGGTTTGGGATAAATTTGAGGATATTTTGGGCAAAGGTATATTGCACGTTTATTGTGCTTACTTTTTCTATATTAAATGTGTTTAAAGAAATTGTTTTGCTATTGTTTCTATATAAAGTACATAATATCTTCATCTTAAATTAATATTTAGTTTCTAAAATATAGAATTATTATATAAAAAATTTGTGCCCAATATGAAAGAACAACTACTATTTATCATTATTGTCTCGATGATCATCTTAAACAGACATCATCGTACTGAATCTTATCCATACACTTTTGCTACTGTCGGCTTGCGGTATCAGGAGCAAAACACAGTACATACCCCGCCCACTTATACCGTTGCCAAAACCCAATATCTCTTTGTCATTACTACTGACGGCCTTCGCTGGCAAGAACTTTTTCAGGGTGCTGACAGCACTTTGCTGTTCAACAGCGCTTATGTTAAGGATACATCGGCTTATAGCGCAAAATATTGGGACAAATCAGAATCAAAAAGACGCGAAACACTTTTCCCTTTTCTATGGAGCACTTTTGTGAAAAACGGGCAAATCTATGGTAACCGAATGCAGGGTTGCGAGGTCAATACAGCCAATAAAATGTGGTTCAGCTATCCGGGCTATAATGAAATGTTCACCGGAAGGCCCGATGACCTTCATATTTTCAGCAATGCCAAATGGACCAATCCAAACGAGACTGTTTTTGAGCAGTTGCATCGTTTGCCCAAATTGAATGGCAAGGTGGCGGCATTCGCTACCTGGGATGCTTTTTCTGCTATTTTTAGAAGAACTAGTGCCGGGTTTCCAGTGCAATGCGGCAAGGAATGCTGCTCCTCAAACAGTCAACCTGCATTGCAATCTTTTGGTGCAAGTCAAATCCCTCCCGATTATCACACTTGGACTGCAGCAATGGAGGCTGTTAAAACCAAGCGCCCCCACCTCGCTTTTATTGGCTTGGACGATACGGATTCTCGAGCGCACGAAGGACACTATGACTTGTATTTGGACGCAGCTCACCGCTTTGATTATTGGCTGTCCGAACTTTGGGCTTTCGTTCAGCAAGATAGTATGTACGCCAACAAAACAACCATATTGATTACAACAGATCATGGACGTGGCACAGGTAAATACTGGAAAGATCATAATCGGATAATAAAAGGTTCCGATGCCATCTGGATAGGCGTTATTGGCCCTGATACACCCGCTAATGGAGAAATGAAACAAACCCCGAAACTCTATCAAAAACAAATTGCGCAAACTATTGCCAATTTTATGGGCCATCAGTTCACCGCACGCGCAACTGTTGCGGAAGCAATAGGTACTATGTTTCAAACAAAGGAGGTCGTGCCTGCTGTTGTGAAAAACGAAGACAACAAGGCAGCAATTCAGGCAAATAGCCTTAAATAAGTTTAGATTTCCGCCCAATACGGGCGAAATAGATCCAAGATAGCAGAGACAGCAGTATGACCAGTAGTGATCCGACGAGACACAAACGGACAAAAAATGTTACCCAGCTCACATGTGATTGCCCGAAATTGCGCCAAAGCATCACCAACACACTTCCGAGGTAACCAATGGCGTCAGCGATGTACATCAGGAACCCGACATTGCCTTGCTCGCGGAAAGCCGCAAGCAAGCGATCAAAAATAACGCCGTTGAAAAGGATGTAAGGTAAAATAGCACCAGAGCCGGACAATATCATCCATAGCAAAGGCGAGATATGATTTTGTTGGTACAATACAGTGGATACAATGGTGAGTAATGCCCCAAGGATAAACACCGCATGATATACCCATAATGCCCTAAAATTGTTCTTTATCATACCCAAAGCTGCCACAACAAGCAAAACCCAAAAGGCAATAGGCAATTCAGCGGTGGTCAAAATGGAAGCATCCTGGCCAAATCCTAATTCAGCCCAAATCTCCACCGCAAAATTGTCCCTTACATCCCTGATAATTGTCAAAGTCAAATAAGTGCATACCAGCAAAGTCAGGCCGGGGGCATAGCGCTTGAACAAAACTTTGCGCGCATGCTGATCCATGCTTACCCGTTCACTACGCGCCTCAACATCTGTTTTTGTGGGTGCTGGAAGGCACTCCAAAAGCCATATACACACAGCAAAAACAGGAAGAAATATCACGCCAGCCACTAAAGGCATCCAAAACTCGGATATCCCATGGTGTTGTAACAGCCATTTACCCACCGTCTTGACAAATCCAGACGATATGACAAAATTGATACAGAGCATGGCGGCCAGCATCTCTGTCGTTCTTCGGCCCTCTAAATAGCCGAAAACAACGCCCCAGGCCATGCCCAACGGCAGCCCATTGATAAAGAACCAAAAAGGCCCCATCCACATTGGCGTCAGTGCAAAACCCAGCAAGGAAAAGAGTGCAACGCCAATAAGCAGAATCATTGACTTTGCCCGTTGCTGAGGCCCCAATGCCGATATGACGCCAATACCCCAAAATTTGGACAAGGCGTAACCAGCCACCTGTGCTATGACCAATACGATTTTATATTGAATTCCAAACAATTGCATCCCTTCAAAAGAGGCGGCTGTAAAGGGTTTGCGAAAGGCGTACACGCAGGCATATGCGGTGAAGGCCGCCACTCCTGCCACAAGGACAAAGGCGGCAGGGCTATTTTGGATACGCTTGCTGAGCGTATTGTTTAACATATGGATAGTATCTCGTCTAAATGATCGAAAACATGGGTGGGATTAGCCAAATACAGTTGTTCTCTCGACTGAGCGCCTGTGGTGATACCTGCTGATATGCCACATCCGGCATTTATACCTTCTTGAATGTCCACTATTGAGTCGCCTATTTTGGCCACTTGTTTTGGATCTGTGATACCCAAATGCTGCATGGCTTGTAAAATCATGTCTGGATGTGGCCTGCCGCGTTCCACATCGGATGCCGTTACCAAAAGATCGTATTGCAGCCCCTGTTTCCAGTTTAATTTTTCCAACAATTCTTCTGCTACAGTTCTATTATAGCCAGTATTGAGCACTATTTTTATTCCTTTGGTACGCAGTTCATTAAAAACCATTGTAGATCCCGGCATGGGGTATGGAGTCAGATGACTATAGGCAGATTGCAATAAGACTTCAAAATCCTCAAAAATATCGCGGGCCAATTCGTTTTCGGGAGGCTCGCCTTTGAGGTATTCCAGGACGTCATATATAGCCTGAAATTTTTCTTTACCTGCGGCATAAAAAAGCACAGCATCTAAAGTGGCGCTGAAACCTGCACGTTGAATGGCGCGCAGCACTGTTTTGTACACCACATTTTGTTCGTCTATGGTGGTGCCAGCCATGTCAAAAACAACCATTTTGATCATAAAAGGGGATTGATAAGGGTTTATGGAGGTTTAGAGCATGTCTGGGATTTTCCCGCTTGGCCCAAAACGGCTCTTTTTTCAGC
>CAZIKN010000211.1:0-5496 GCA_964539805.1 uncultured Saprospiraceae bacterium
ACCATCACTTGCCCGTCCAATATCGTGAAAAACACGGACAACAACCTGTGCACATCGGTGACCAACTATTCGGTCACGGGTGCGGACAACTGCAGCTCGGTGAGCGTATCGCGGGTGAGTGGATTGGCCAGCGGATCGGCCTTCCCACGGGGAAGCAGCACGGTCATCTGGCGGGCCACGGACCTGGCGGGTAACAGCACGCTGTGCTCCTTCACGGTCACGGTCAACGATGCGCAATTACCCGGCATCATCAACTGCCCGACAAGCATCAACACAACCACGGCCCCGGGCCAGTGCAACCGGGTGGTAAACTACACAACACCCACGTATTCAGACAATTGTACGGGCGGAAGCATCAGCCTGTTCAGCGGTCTGGCCAGCGGATCGGTGTTCCCAACGGGTGTCAGCACAGTCATCTGGCGCGCTTTTGACAATTCGGCCAACAGTGCCGACTGCGCCTTCACCATCACGGTGACGGACAACGAACTGCCCGTGGTGACCTGTCCCCCATCGGCCACGGTAGCTGGCAGCGGAAGCCCCTGCGGCTTCCCGGCCAGCCAGCTCAGCCCCGCCACGGCCTCTGACAACTGTGCGGTGACGAGCCTGACGAGCAATGCGCCCACCACCCTGCCCGCTGGCCCAACCACCATCACCTGGACGGCCAAGGACGCAGCGAACAACCAGAAAACCTGTGCCTACACGGTGACGGTGAACTGCGGCGCTAGTGCGAGGGATGAAGTAGGAAGTAGGAAGGATGAAGCGCGCACGTCTCTTCATTCCCTCATCCCTCATCCCTCATCGCTCATCCCTCATCATTTATCATTATCGCCAAATCCTGCCAGCGACATCGTGGTCATCACGCTGTCAAATCAACAAATCAACAGCAGTTCAAATCAACAACCCTCGGGTTCAAATCAACAAATCAACAGTAGTTCAAATCAACAACCCTCGGGTTCAAATCAACAAATCAACATCACGTCAAATCAACAATTGCTCCTCTATGACGCCCTTGGCCGCGAGGTATGGCGCAAGACGTTGGCTCCGGATGTGGAGCAAATAACAATTGATCTGGTGGAACAAAGATTGCAAACAGGCGTGTACCAAGTGTCTTGGTGGGCAGATAATGTTTTGATAACCAAATCATTGGTTATTATTGGCAAATAACATTTCGGCCCGTAGCATTAAGTTAAACATATTCGGCCCTCTGTTGCCAGAGGGCCGAATTTTTTGGATTTGAAACCCTTTCCTTACTTTGCAGCCAAATGAGAATGCCCGGTATCCTTTTAATCGTTTTGTGTTGTTTGGGGATAATGGCAACAGCCCAGACCAAACTCCCAATAGAACAAATCAGCAAGCGGCAAGGCTTGTCGCAGGTGTTTGTGCCTTGTATATTGCAAGACCGGGAAGGCTTCCTGTGGGCGGGTACAAAAAATGGCCTAAACCGCTATGATGGGCGGAACTTCAAGGTGTTCAAAAATGATCCGGACAATCCCAATTCTTTGTCTTCAAGTCAAATTTGGGCACTCTGCGAGATTGGGGATTTTTTATTGGTTGGCAATGGCAGTGGGGTACTGGATTTTTTCAACCGCAAAACGCAACAGGTTTTGCATTTGCCGCTTGAAAGCGCTGGGGTTGGGAAAGCGCCTTATGTGCAGGAAATTTTTTTAGGCCCGGCAAACAAGTTATTCTTGCTCGCGGGCAGTGACACGCATAGAAGACTATATTATGCCACCTGCAGTGAGCATTTCTGGGATCATTTGCCGCAGCAGTCCGAAATACTCAAAACACTCTTTTTCAAAGAAGTACATGAATCCTACGTGTTTTCAGTAGCCTGTACCAAGGATAAGAAAACCCTTTTTATGGATGCCCACGATGGTTTTTTTTCATTGGATATTCAGAGCGGCCAAAAAACACCCTATCCCGAGGCAGACGGTTACCCGCATGTGCCCAATCGCTTCCGCTCCAATATTCGTATGGATTCACAGGGGGGCATTTGGTTCATCTGGGGCAATACACTACAACACTTTGACGGGCAAAGGTTTGCCCAATATCAAATGGAATTTAAGGTCTCTGCTTTCTGGGGCATAACGGCAGATAGAGATTTGATGTTTTGGTATGAAAACCAGTTGTTATTTGTGCCAATAGATGCTGTACAATCAAATGGCCGCCTCAGTCCTCACCTTATTAAAAACTCCTTACCTATTCCTGCACGGCCAATCGGACAATACTACGGGGCAAGCGGAATACGATGGATGGGGTCTGACGGACTGGGCATCTTCAAAATAGGTGGTACGGGCATTCGAAGGCTTCAACACCTTTTTGCGGGTACATCCGTTTATGGAACTATTTTTTCGGAGTCCGATGGCAGTATCGCTTACCTTGGCCCGGCAGGCTTACGTGTTTTTCCGGAAAATGGCCAAGGGCCAATCCTGAGTATCGCCCGGCGACCAGATGCCAACATACCCGGGCTTTGGCGGATAGCCAATAGCCCCGATGGTACAAGATGGCTTTTTGCATCCATGAAGCCCAGCCGACCTTTTCTGTTCAAATTGAACCCCGATGGGCGCACAACATCATATAAAATTGAAGCCGCTGAGGTAGGTCAAAAACAAGGAAACATTGCGTTTGATCCTTTCCAACGGGTGCTATGGCTGGCTTGGTCGGGTATCCTGTTGCGTTTTGACCCGGCCAAAGAATCGTGGCAACAGTTTTCATTTGCAGATGTTATTTCTTTTGAAGCGGAAGTTTATGTTGTCCAGCCTATGTCAGATGGCCGGGTTTGGCTGGGTACCAGCCAGGGTCTGTTTGAAGCAAAAACAGACGGGAAAGGTGGTATTATATTTAAAAAATATCAAAATGAACCCGGCAATCCCCATTCGCTGCGGCACAACAGTGTAGCCACGCTCATACCTGATCCTTATGACTTTAATGTGCTCTGGATCGGTACAAAGGGGGGCGGTATCAGCCGTTTGGATACCCGAACCGGACAATTTACCCATTACCAATCACGCAACGGGCTGCCGGATGACGTGATCTATGGCCTGCTCTGGAGCAACGGCGTCAGCCACTCCGCTGATACCTCAAAGCTGTGCCATCTGTGGGCAAGTTCCAACAAAGGTATCATTCGCTTCAATCCCAAAACAGGAGAAATCCGCAGTTTTACAGAAGCCAATGGCCTGCAATCCGATGAGTTCAATACCTGGGCATACGCCGCGCTGCCGGACGGGCGATTGATGTTTGGGGGCATCAACGGGTTAAATGTTTTTTCACCCGACGACTTCTCTGATAATCCAAATGCTCCTTCTGTTTATATTACAAGCCTGAAAGTCAACAACATAGAAATAAAGCCAGCTGATTCAACAGGTATTCTGGAATTGGCTCCAGAGTTTACCAAACGCATCAAGCTCCAATTTGATGAGCGCAACCTGACCCTTGAGTTTGCCGCCCTTGAGTTTTCCGTACCGTCCAAAAACCGCTTCCGATGGATATTGGACGGTGCTGAAAACAGTTGGCATCCCGAAACGGAGCAAAACAGCGCGACCTATCTCAACCTCTCGCCGGGGCGATACTATTTTAAGGTAATGGCCGCCAATGCTGATGGCGTCTGGAACCCACAGCCTGCCGTGCTCGAAATAGTCATTTTACCGCCCTGGTGGCGCAGTTGGTGGGCTTACCTCTTATATGCGATTGTACTGGGCTTTGCAGCGCGGGTCTTGTATCAATTGCAGCACAAGCGCCGCACGGAACAAGCCGAAACACGTATGTTGCGCGAATTGGATGGGTTTAAATCCCGCTTTTTTACCAATATTTCGCATGAATTTCGCACACCTTTGACTGTGGTTTTGGGCACTACCTCGCGTTTGGCCGAAGGCATAGAGGCTATGTCAAAAAGTGATCTGGGGAAAAATTTAAAATTGATTCATCGCAATGCCGAGAACCTGCTCCGCTTGGTCAACCAAATTCTCGATTTGGCAAAATTGGAAAGCAATTCCCTGAAAATCAATTATGTAAACGGAGATATAGCGCCTTATCTCCATTATTTGACCGAAAGTTTCCAATCGTTGGCCAATGTACAAAACATCCTCTTGCGCTCAGAATGCCACCCTTCCATCATGGTGATGGATTATGATCCCGACCGCATATCCCAAATGGTACAAAACCTGCTATCCAACGCCATTAAGTTTACGCCCTCCGGGGGACGCGTATCCTTGCGTGCCAGCATTGAGCAGGACGCCCTGGAATCCGGCAGGCATGTACTTCGTATTGCGGTGAGTGATACCGGGCCGGGTATCCGCGAAGAAGAAAAGCCCTTTCTTTTTGATCGCTTTTTTCAGGCCAGCAACCAGGCGTTTGCCAAGTACGGAGGTACCGGCATTGGCTTATCCTTCACCAAAGAGTTGGTCAAGGCCATGAAGGGAAGTATTCATGTAGAAAGTGAGGAGGGCAAAGGTGCCACTTTTGTGGTAATATTGCCCATTCACCAGCATGCAGCACCAGCCCAGGGCGTGTTGGTACTGGAAAAAGAGCGGAAATCCCTGTCGTTTGTGGAACATGCGTCGTCACCGCAGCCACTTGAATCCGATCCCAGCCTGCCCTCTTTGTTGATCATTGAAGACAATCCCGATGTGGTGGAATACCTCATCATGTGCCTTGAGACGGATTATCGGCTGGAATTTGCCTACAATGGTCAGGCAGGTATTGACAAAGCCTTTGACATGATACCGGATATCATCATTAGTGATGTAATGATGCCACAAAAGGATGGTTTTGAAGTGTGCGACTGCCTTAAAAACGATGAACGCACCAGCCACATCCCCTTGGTATTGCTGACGGCCAAGGCTACGGTGGAAGATCGGGTAGCGGGCCTTATTCGGGGGGCCGACGCCTACATGGCAAAACCCTTCAACAGAAATGAACTGATGGCCACCCTGAGCAGCCTGATCCGCATGCGGCAGAAACTACAGCTGCGTTATGCAACAGCACAGGCGGAACTGCCCCCCACACAGGATGCCGGCCTACAAATGGAAGATGCCTTTTTGGCACGTATCCGCGCAGCCGTTGAGGAACATTTGGCTGATTCCAGCTTTTCGGGAGAAGCCCTCTGCCGTCATTTGGGCATGAGTTATCCGGTGGTTTACCGAAAGTTGTCAGCGCTCACGGGTCGTTCCCTGAATGTATATATACGCTTGATCAGGCTGCAACACGCGCAACAACTGCTTCGCTCCACCACCCATTCTGTGTCCGAGATCGCCTATGAGTCAGGCTTTAATGACCCCAAATTTTTCAGTCGGGTGTTCGCTGAGGAATATGGGATGACGCCTTCCGCTTTTCGGGAGAAAAATATTTAACCAATTGATATAAAACAAGTTGTAATTTTTTTGCTACCCACCTGAACAAATAGTCCACTGATTTGAACAGGTAGTCCACCAGGGGGAACAGATACTCCTCTACGTTGAACAGATGCTGGGAAAGCCCTGTTGCCACAACGCCGCACAT
>CAZIKN010000212.1:0-5208 GCA_964539805.1 uncultured Saprospiraceae bacterium
TTTTTTTATAATTGGAGATAAGGCTGCAAAACTACGTCAGGTTAGGCACAATTTTACAACAAAAAAGAAGCAAACAGAACTTTGTTTATACTTTTGTGCACGAATTATTATTTTTTGGCACCGTAGTTGACTTTTCAAATATATAATAAACTACAGTACCAGCACAAATCATACAATGATCAAACGTTTGCTTCTCTATCTGGTGGCAGCAGCCCTACTTTTGGCTGTAGCGGTTAGCGCCGACCAGTGGGACGAAGACCACGCACTGCTGCAAGAGCATGCGCTTAACCTATCAGCAGATATAGAAAAGCAGATTGGCGATGCCCAAAACTGGCTGAATGTCAATCCTTTGAGTGTATTAAAGAATGCCTCTTCAGATACGAAAGCACAAACATCCATAGCAGAACAAGCTGAAAAGGATTATACCCTTATTCACCTGCGCGGTGATGGGATTGATTTTTGGACCAATACCAAGGCCTTGCCGGACATAGCACAGCTTTCAGGCCTTACAACCGCAAAAACTGTTTCGCTGTTAAAATTGCCCTATGGAGACTTTGTTTTTTACAATCTTTGGAATCACCATGATTGGTGCCTTATCGCTCCAATTGGCTATGGCATAAACCGAGCCTTTTCCTCAGGCGGGGGCATTCCCGGAAAAATAGTTGTAGGATCAACACCAACAGACTATCCCATACAGGTGGGTGGAAAGAACATTGGATTTATCCGTACAGAAACAGCCCTTTTTGCAACCTGGCTATCCTGGTTCAAATTGGTGTTTTTGGGCCTTTTTGTTGTGGTACTTTTAGCCTTGTTTTCCAAGGGTGCCAATTGGCTGTCACAACGGTATTCCCCGCCAGCAGGTGCCGTGGCGGTAGCGTTGGCTGCAATGTTGCTGGTGATCATTAACAAATTTACAGGCGCAACCACTGGGTTATTGGGCGCACTGCCTGCCTTTTCCGAATATTTTACTACCCCATCCTTGCTGGGGAATACGCTGGGTGATTGGCTTATTGGTATTGGATTGTTTGCGTGGGCCGCACAGTTTTTCTTTCGGTATTTTCGGTTCCAACAATTAAGTGAAAAAGGGCAAAATGTTCGCTTGGGTATTGCGCTTGGGGCATATTCGGGCATCATGTTCACGTCATTGGCAGGCGCGGCCTTGCTCAGTCACTTGGTTTTTAATTCTGACATCAATTTTGATTTTGATAATTTGCTCAATCTCAATGGCTTGGCATTGCTGGCCGTTGCAGGTATATTGGTCTGGTGGCTCGGTGCTTTTTTATTAGGGCATCGGCTTGCCCGTTTGGTTCGCGCTTGTGAGCTGCCATTTCGCCACCGTGGGGTGGCCATTGGAGGCTCGTTTGCCATAACATTGGGTCTTGCTTTTGTACTGGCCGTGCCACTGAATGCATTTTATCTTGCCGGTTTTGGCCTATTGTACGCCATTGCGTTTGATTATTTTGTCCATGACAATAAGGCGGGTAACGGTTGGGCCGTTGCGTGGCTGCTTCTGCTCTCGCTTTTTAGCGGGCTGCTCTTGTATCGGCTCAATTTTCAGGAGGACCGCACACGCCGCATGGCCTATGCCCAAACCCTGGCCACTGATCGGGATGAAGATATGGCCGAGCAAGGGCTATTGGAATGGTACAAATCCCTCAGCGCTGATTCCGTTCGTTTGGGTGAACTACTCAAACCCTTCCCTTTCAAGGCGGATGCGGAAGCGGTGCAGACCTGGCTCAACCAAAAATATTTCCCTTACGCTTACCTGTTTCAAAACTACCGCTTGTATGTTCTGGCTTTTGATCCATCTGGTCAGCCCTTGCTGAAAGACCAGATTCAAACCCACCAACAAGCCGTGCAAAACGACTGGGCCAATGGAAAGCCCTTGGCCAATCAGGATCAATTGCGTTATGGCTTTGATGCCGAAGGCAAATTCCACTATATGGTGCGCCTGCCCGTACACCGAATGGGCGACCAAAGCCAACCCGCTGACCTATACTGTTTCTTAAATCAGGAGTTTGCAAAAGCCACCCGCGTGTATGCACGACTTTTTTATCAAAAACCCTACAAAGGATTGGAAGGGCTGAACCGCTATGACTTTGCCATACAGCGGAATGGGAAATTGGTGGCAGAGCGCGGTCAAAATGGCCTCTTGGCCTTGGCTAACGAAGCCGGTAACGGCCAAACCATTGATGTGGAACGCAGCGAACAGGGGCGTTTGGATGCCGTTAGCCGCAGTGCCGATGGCAAAACGGCCGCCGTAGTGGGCCGCAGTGGTGGCGATTGGTACAAGCCGCTTTATCTGTTTGCGGTATTGTTTTCATTGGCAGCATTTTTTGTGATATTTATCGGCTTCCTGAACCGCTGGCTTCACTTTTTGCCTATACCGTACGAATTGTTTTTTAAGGCAAATGGCTCATTGGCACAACGTATTCACTCCAGCAATATCACCCTGATCGCAGGTGCGTTTGCCCTCATCAGTCTGATGGCCTATTTGCAGTTCAGCCGGAATGCCATTGAAAACGAACAAATTAACGTGGATTCGCGGAGCGAAGCCATGCTGGCTATGCTCCGCGCCCAAACATTAGGATCCTCCCTGAGCACGGACAGCCTGCGCCGCAACCTGCCCGCGCAGCTCAATACGCTAGCCGGAAGTTTTGGCATGGATGCTAATTTGTACAGCCCTGATGGCGACCTGCTCTTCAGCACGCAGCCTGATTTGCGTCAAGCAGGGGTAATTTCCGGCAAAATGAGCATGACGGCCTTGATCGCCCTCAAAGACAAACTGACCCCATCCCTTACCGAAAAAGAATACTTGGGCGGTATCCCGTTTTCCACCAAATATTTTACCCTTCGCGATGGCGAAAACCGGCAATTGGGTTATTTGGGCATCCCTTATGATCTTTCGGGTCAAACCACCAATAGCGCGGCTTCTGATTTTCTCGGACTTCTGGCCAGCTTGTTCGTATTCCTGCTGATCACCGCCTTTGCCGTATCATTCCTGCTGTCACAGTCCATCACCAAGCCGCTGAGCCTTATTTCGGAAAAAATACGCCGCTTGCGCCTGGACAACAAAAACGAACCCTTAGAGTATGCCGGAGATGCACAGGATGAAGTGAGCGCCCTCATCCTGCAGTACAATGATATGGTAGAAAAATTAGAGGATTCCAAAGTAAAATTGGTCAAGTTGGAACGTGAAAGTGCCTGGCGTGAAATGGCCCGTCAGGTAGCACACGACATCAAAAACCCCCTGACCACTATGAAACTCTCTATGCAACAGCTCGACCGCCTCTCCGGCAACCCGGAACAGGCTGCCGCCTACCTGCGAAAAGCCATCACGCGCCTCATAGAACAGATAGATTCCCTGGCCCAAATTGCCTCTGAATTTTCCATGTTTGCCAACTTGGATATTCGCGAAAAGCCGCCGATGGAACTCAACAATGTGGTAGAAAGTGTTTATGACCTCTTTAGCGAGCAACAGAACGTTAGCCTTGAATTAAAAATGCCCGATGAACTGTTCATCATCAATGGCGATAAAAACCACTTGATACGCGTGTTCAACAACTTGGTTATCAATGCTATACAGGCAGTTCCAAGTGATAGAAAAGGGCATATTATCGTTAGTTTGGGAAGAAAGGACAACTTGGCCGTGGTTCGCATCAATGATAACGCAGGCGGTATTCCTCCCGAAATTCGTGAGCGCGTTTTTGAGCCTAATTTCACCACCAAAACATCTGGTTCCGGCCTGGGATTGGCCATCTGCCGGAAAATTGTGGAAAGCCATGACGGAGAGATCTACTTTGAAACCCGCGACAATGACGGAACTGATTTTTTTGTAGAACTGCCCATCGAGAAAGTGGAAAAAGTGAAATCACAAAATATTGCGGCATCGTTCCTAAATCAATAATCCATTAAAATTAATTTATATTTATCTATCTCATACCCCAACAACCAACAACCAACAACCAACAACCAATAATCATCCCCCCCGATATGGCCTCTATAGATTTGGTACAGGTTTTTTCCAGCGCATTTAGCCAGGCCAACTTGCTCAAATGCACCCTGAGCAAAGCTACAAAACAGGTACCGGAAGGCTTAAAAAACGTTTATTTGCGCCCCGTTCAGTTAAAGAATGGCCTGAAAGTGGCCTTTAACTACCGCTACCAAACTCGGGATGAGGTTAAAAATTACAGTCTTTTGGAAGCCGAACAGGAATTGAAAAAACTGTTTGAGCATTCTTTTCAGCATGCGGATGTATTTACCGCCGATGCTGAATTTCATTTTAGCAGGGATAAAAACGGGGTAATAAGCGTCAGTAAAAAAAATACCGCTCCCAAGGCCATATCGGATACCGCGCACAACCGTGAAAAGCATCGTCTGCTTGACCCCGGCGCTCCCTGGCTCCACGCCTTAGGCATTACCAATGGCAAGGGTGAAGTGTTGGCCTCGGCACAGGATAAATGGAAACAGATCAACAAATACCTGGAAATTATACAAAACCTGATCCAACAACAGCCCCTCAAGGCTGCCGCCCATATTGCTGACATGGGTTCTGGCAAAGGTTATCTGACCTTTGCGCTGTATGATTTTCTGCGGCATCATACAGGTATCCCCGTTAGGATTACGGGCATAGAATTGCGCCCCAATCTGGTGACCTTTTGTAATGATCTGGCACAAAAAAATGGTTTTCATGAACTTGAATTTATAGCACAGGATATCAGCCAATATCACCCTGCGCAATTGGATATGCTCATCGCCCTGCATGCCTGTGATATTGCTACCGACCTCGCCATCGCGGCAGGCCTGCGCGAAGGGGCAAATATTATTGTGGTGGCTCCCTGC
This sequence comes from uncultured Saprospiraceae bacterium, assembly GCA_964539805.1. Taxonomy (GTDB): domain Bacteria; phylum Bacteroidota; class Bacteroidia; order Chitinophagales; family Saprospiraceae; genus M3007. The sequence goes on from CAZIKN010000212.1 coordinate 4,843, forward strand.
TGTCACAAACAAATTCGCCGCGACATGGCCACCCAAAACGAACTGGCCCCCATACTTCGGCATGGCATTCTGGAGGAACGCCAGGCTGAAATCCTAACTGATGGCATCAGGGCTATGATCCTGGAAGCCCAAGGCTACAAAACGCAGGTTTTTGAATTTATATCCACGGAGCATACCGCCAAAAATGTCATGATTACGGCCACCCGATTGATAAAACCACTTGCTCCTGCCCGCCGTGCGGAAATCCTGCAAAAAATTGAGGCCATCAAGCAGGGCTTTGGTATTCGGAAGCATTATCTGGAGGGGCTGGTCTAAGAGCATGTCTGGGATTTTCCCGCTTGGCCCAAAACGGCTCTTTTTTCAGCA
>CAZIKN010000213.1:0-5116 GCA_964539805.1 uncultured Saprospiraceae bacterium
AAAGCCAGGTTGGTCAGTACGTATTGATTATCAAAGTCTTGTTGGATGGCAAAGGTGCCGGAAGGAAACAACAAGCGACTTTTGAATGGCTTGTCCAACACGCCGCCCCGTTGTTCTGTGGGCATAAACACGGTAAGTGTGGCCAAAGGGTTGTTCACATTTACGGTGAGTTTGTTGCGTACGCCAGCGCCGAGGATAGCCAAATTTTGTTCTTCATGTTGTAATTGGTATCGGCCTTCGCGAATGGTGGAGTCAATGCCGTTTACCTTAGAGAACAGCTCGTCCACGCCTTTAAGTACCCCAAAATCCTGGGAACCCTCATATTCAAAAAAAGCGATCTCTTCCAGCGTTTCACTCACAAAAGCAATGCCCGGCAGTGCGCGCAAGCGCGCTAATTGCACGCTGTCCGGCACAAAGGTTTTGCCTTTGGCGGGGGTGATTTTGATATTGGGGTTGAAATGGCCGAACAAGCCTGTGAGCAGAGATTCAAAGCCATTGAACACAGAGAGTACCAGCACAAGCGCGGCCGTACCTATGGCCACCCCGATCACAGAGATGGTGGTAATGATGTTAATAGCGTTAGTACTTCGCTTGGCAAAGAGGTAACGCCTGGCAAATAACAAGGGCAGATTCACGGCACAAAGGTATTGATTGTTGATTTAGGTGATTGAATTAGTTTGCCAGTACAACCCATGTCTGTTTTTTTTCGTCAGATACACACAAAAATACAACAGAATTTATCCATGCTTAGAGACACTATATCATATAAGATTTCTTTTGCTTTTGTTTTGCTCTCACTCTTGTTCCAGATGTCATGCCTCAAAGAGCGCGAACTGGGGCCGGGTTTTGATATGGATTATGTAGAAGAGTTTACGATACCCGCGGGCATTGGCAATTTTCAGGTACACCATTTTTATATACGGGATATTTCTACTCGCTATCAGGCCATTTTGAGCCAGCAGGGCAAGACGGATGCTGATATTACATCCATACTAACGGCCGAGGCTTCTTTGAACGGCGTTTTTTCCGATGCGGACTATGCCCTGATCAATCAAGTTTCCCTCCGGGTGTTTGAGGAGGGCAAGCCCGATGACTGGGTGGAAATAGCCTATCGTGAACCTGTGCCCACTGATCCGGGCTCAAGGCTTGACCTGATCCCTACTTTGGCCAATTCAAAAGCTTTTTTTTCCAAAACACGGTATAGCCTTGATGTGGTGATTTATTTGCGTGGTACCACTCAGGTTGAAACCCAAACGAGGTTGAATTTGAAGATGCGGGCGACGCTGTGAGATTGGTTTTGGTGAAAATTTTGCACACCCAAATTTTTACAATTCTTCCGACCTTTGCGGCCTTACTCATCTTTTACATACGCTTTTACTCAAATTTATGGATACCCTAACCGCACCTGCACCCCACACCATTGCCGCGCAGCAAGATGATTTCCCCATCAATGGCACCGATCATATCGAGTTTTATGTCGGAAATGCCAAACAAAGTGCTATGTACTACCAGGCCGCACTCGGCTTTGAATGGGTAGCCTACATGGGCCCCGAAACGGGCGTTCGCGATCGGGTCAGCTATGTGCTGCAGCAAAACAAAATCCGTATTGTACTAACGGCTGCTTTGTCTCCGGAACACGAAATCGCACAACATGTGGCCAGGCACGGCGATGGCGTAAAAGTATTGGCCCTGTGGGTAGATGATGCCGAACAGGCCTATCATACTGCCATTGAACGGGGGGCTGTATCGGCCTTTGCCCCCAAAACCCTGAGCGATGAGCATGGTGAAGTGGTCATGTCGGCAATATGTACTTATGGCGAAACCATTCATACTTTTGTTACGAGAAGCGCATACAAGGGAGCCTTTTTGCCCGGTTATGAAGCGCGTAAAAGTGTTTATCCCGTAAGGCCTGTTGGCTTGAAATATGTAGATCACTGCGTGGGTAATGTTGAACTTGGCACCATGAACAAATGGGTCAAGTTTTATGAGGATGTGATGGGCTTCAAACTGCTGATCACTTTTGATGACAAGGATATTTCTACGGATTACACGGCGCTGATGTCAAAAGTGGTAAGCAATGGCAATGGCTATATCAAATTCCCCATCAATGAGCCAGCACAGGGCAAAAAGAAAAGCCAGATAGAAGAATACCTTGATTTTTATCGCAGTGCCGGGGTGCAACACATTGCAGTGGCTACAGATGATATTCTAAAAACGGTTTCAGAAATGCGCAGCCGAGGTATTGACTTCCTCTATGTGCCGGAAACCTACTATGATGATGTGCTGGATCGCGTAGGTACTATTCATGAAGATATCGAAGCCTTGAAAAAAATGAATATTTTGGTGGATCGCGATGAAGACGGTTACCTGCTTCAAATTTTCACCAAGCCGATTCAAGACAGGCCAACGGTATTCTTTGAGATCATTCAGCGCATGGGCGCCAAATCATTCGGCAAAGGCAATTTTAAGGCTTTGTTTGAAGCTATTGAGCGCGAACAGGAATTGAGGGGCACCCTGTAATTCATCTTTTCTAACATATAGATTCATTATGACATCAACCGTGACCTACCTTGGCGGATTGCGCACAGAGGCCAAGCACATACTCTCCGGCAATACCATCATAACAGATGCCCCACCCGATAACCAGGGTAAAGGCGAAGCTTTTTCGCCGACTGACCTTTGTGCCACCTCTTTGGCCTGCTGTATGCTCACCATTATGGGCATCAGCGCCAGGAATCACGCCTTGGATATCGAGGGTGCTCATGCTGAGGTAATTAAAATTATGGCAGCTGATCCGCGCAGGATCAGTGGCATCCAGATATTGATCAAAATGCCCAAGCATGATTTTACCGATGTGCAAAAGAAAATATTGGAGGCGGCTGCTCGTACCTGCCCGGTGCATTTTAGTCTTTCGGAAGGGCTGAAAGAGGAAGTTGTGTTTGAATGGTAAAGTATGCTTTGGGAGTAAAATTTAGCCTGCTTTTCCGACTTGAAACCGCAGGCTAAATTTTATCTTTCGAATCATGCGGACATGTTTTTCATACGAACAGAATAATTATATCCTTTGTCTGAATGAAAAATATGCTTCTTAATTATCTTATAATCAATATTTTATGCGTTTTTTGCATTTGGCCAACTGCAATACGACAATAATAAACGCCTTTTGCTACATTCTCCAAAGGAAGTTGAATGCTGTGTTGCCCGGCGTCAAATACCTGAGGCTGCACTGATGCTATTACCCTTCCCTGTGCATCGTAAATTTCATAATGCAGATCTGACTGTACAGGCAAATCAACATTCAGGTTACAATAATCGCTTGCAGGGTTAGGAGAAATATCCCATGATGCGTTTGCAGGAATATCGAACAGGGTATGCTGGCGATCTTCCGAGCCACCTTGCAATAAAAGAGCAGGATCACAAACACCCACCAAAGAGGTTGATGTGGTACAAGTAAGGTTGCTGAGCATTCCCGGGAAAAATATATTTTGCCAATAATCACCCGTAAAAGATAATAAACCAGTGGAATACGTAGCGATATCATAGAGGTACTCACTGCTGCTGTTGAACAACGTAGAGGTCAAAAAATCAGTATCCAAGAAATTGCCCGTAGCAGCATTGTATTTTCCAATAACCAAAGCATTGCCGTTAGCGCTTGCTATTGGGGCATAATATGTTGTGCCACTAGAGGTATAGTAAAAGCGGGTAGTTGTGGTGCTGCCTGTAGTGCGCCATATTTTTCCACCAATGTAAACATTGGCTTCATCGGAGCTGAGGGTAAGGCCGCGCATCTCGCCACCACGGGTGATTACCCTGTGCCAGGACAACAATCCTGTGGATTGGAATCGGCAGAGAATAGAATGCCTGTTTTCAGACAATTGTGTATTGATGGTGACCGTCGGCCCTCCAATTTGTTTGATATTAATATAGCCAGAATAGGAGCTTTCTGCATAAAATGCTACAAATGGTTCGTTAGAAGCATTAACTGCCAGTCCCACACCATATTCATAAGGCACATAAGGATGTCCGGGATTTTTGCCATCACCGCCCATTTGCAGGGCCCAGTTAGTAGTAGTAGTGGTAGGATTAATACTCAGCAAAAAAGCATCCGCCCATTCATTGGCAGTCAGCCAGTAGGTTGAGCTGGTGGAAAATTTGCAAGTTTGGTGAAAATAGCCTGTTACATACACGCTACCGCCCACGGCTGTGCGGGTAGCAATACGTGACCCTTCAGCATCGTGGTTGCTGTTGGCGTGCCATTTTGATGTACAGTTTATGGAAGAAGCGCTAAAACCTGCTACCCAAAGTGTACGGCGGCTTGGGCCATCTACATTGGTCAATGAACCATTGTTAGGGAAGTTGGCTGCCCCTGTGAAATAACCTGTTGCCCATATTTTGCCATTGTAAAAAGTAAGGCTTCGTACGGCATCATTTCCTGTGCCGTTAATGACACGGGTAGTTAGGAAATTACTGGTGGTAGCCGAAATACGCGACAGGAAGCCATCCGTACCGCCGCTACTGGTCAAACTGGTGCTGCCAAATACGGCAGTGCCCGAGAAAAAGCCGCCAATGTACACGATGCCTGATGACACTTCTATGGTCTCGGCCATATCATCACCGGTGCCCCCGGCGCGGATCAGCCAAAGGCATTGCCCAAGATTGTTGAATTTGGCCACAAAAATATCCCGTCCCCCGGCAGAGGTCACGGTAATAGGGGCTCCCATGGTGTTGTTATAACTAAGGGAGTTATTGAAGTGGCCTGTAACATATTGATTGCCTGTGTTGTCGCTTACCGTGGCACGGCCGGTGCTCTTGTAACTGGCTGAGCCATCAACGGCCCAGGTGACTTGGGCGAAGCTGTGATTTGCCCATGATAAACAGATCAAAAGGGATAAGGAGAAGGCGCTGAAGCGAATAAATTGAGCTGCTGTATTGCGCATAATGACATAAATTTTTTTGGTGAAAAAATGTGCCGCGAACGGCTTTCAGGGCCAAAAGTCCAATGCCATATCGAGATAAAATGATACGTTTTTGGGAGGTTTTTCTGTGAATAGGCTGCGGATTATTAGAGCATGTCTGGGATTTTCCCGCTTGGCCCAAAACGGCTCTTTTTTCAGCA
>CAZIKN010000214.1:0-5068 GCA_964539805.1 uncultured Saprospiraceae bacterium
ACATTATCACATTATCACATTATCACATTATCACATTATCACATTACCTCTTTATCTCCATCTCTTCCAACAACTTGCTTTGAAATTTCAAATTGCGGCATTCGCCCTCGGTCATGGCGCGCCAGGAAATAAAGGATACCACAACAGAAAAAATCGTCATTAAAATTACGGTAAGGCTAAGGGAAAGCTGTTGTTGGCATACAAAATTACAAAAAGGCTCTTCTGGTGAACCTGGTATGGCTTTAGGCGAAACCCAAATAAAGAGTAGTGAAGCCACGCCAATGATGAAACTGTTGAACATCCAGCAACGCAAAATCCTGATCCGTATGCGCGAATATTCAAAAACCGTTTTGATGCTTTCGCTTCGCGCATACACGATGGTGCGCGCGCGCATGTAGGCCATGGGTTCATTCCCAAAGTATTTGAGGTTGATATCCTTGATCCACCACTTGCCCAAGAGTATGTCCGTGAACCGATCCGTGACAATGCCCGTAGTATAGATCAGCGGCAGGAAAAAAAGGGCTACTAATATGCTGTTGCTTTCACCTTTGAGCAAATCCCAGGGGAACCAAACGGATCCCCAAAATGCAAAAGCTCCGATGACCATGGCCAACACGGTGCCAAAGCCGGAAATCAATAATTCAAAGTGATAGTTGGGTTGATTCATAGCGGATGGATTTGTGTTGCAAAAGTAAAAAAATTAGCGTTTTCCGGGAAATCGCATAATAAATCCTTGAATTTACGGGGAAAAGATTACATTTGCTCGGATTTTTAGAGATGAAAATAGCAAACAACAAATATAGAAGTGTTTGGGCCATGCTGCTGACCGGCATCTACCTTATCTTTTGGGTTTTGTTGCATCTGCACCATGTTCTCTCCCCTGAGCATCATCATGCGCTAAAAGTTTGCCATCATACATCCAATGATGAACATTTCCATACAGAAGAATACGCTGAAGAAGGTTGTGATCTTTGCCAATTCCTGATGGCACCCACTGAACTGCCAATCCTGGAACTTCCTTTTTTCTCCATCATTCAGCAATGGGCAAAACAGCCTCAGGCAGCGGATCGGTCGTTTAGTAACAACAGAACGGTCTTTGCCCAGCCGCGTGCTCCTCCATCCCTCCGATAGTTGCTTTAGTCGCAACCAATCTGCTTTACAGGAAAAATATATACTGTTTGGGTCACTTTGACTTGAACTGTGCTGTACTACGGGTATGTGGTTACAAAACTACTATCCCTTAGTGCTACATGACTGAAAAAGGGCTAAAATGGCATAAAAAGAACCGTTTTGGCCAATCGGGAAAATCAATCCTGAAAATCTTTAAAATCACTCAAATCCTGGTATAAACAAGTGAGCAGTCAAAGATAAAAAGTTTGATTTAAAAAAGGCGGGCGCAGCCGTAAGGTAGTGCCCGCTAACTTATAGTATAAAAAAAGAACAGGGTGTAGAAAAGGAAAGGTGCCTGAATAAAGCTACATGCCGAGTTGTTTAGTGCAGTATCTTTGCAAATCATACCTATCATGACTTTGTATATCAATAATTTCTTTTTCGCAGGCTTGTTGCTATTAATGGCCGCTGCTGGCCACGCACAATCCCTCAAGTTGATGACCTATAACATCCGACTTGATGTGGCTTCTGACGGTGAAAATGCCTGGACGCATCGCCGTGATTTTTTGTCGGACCAAATCCTGTTTTATTCCCCCGATATTTTTGGTATTCAGGAAGGGCTGCCGCACCAGGTGGAGTATTTACAACAAAAATGTACAACATACGCCAGCGTTGGTATAGGCCGTGAGGGCGCTGGCAAAGGCGAATCAACCCATATTTTTTATGATCGCAACAGATTCACGTTGAAAGAAAACCATACTTTTTGGCTTTCAACTACTCCTGATACCGTTTCCATGGGCTGGGATGCGGCTTGTTTGCGTGTTTGTACGGCGGTTTTGTTGAAAGAGAAAAAATCAAAAAAACAATTTTGGGTATTCAACACCCATCTGGATCATGTAGGCGAAACGGCACGCCAGAATGCTGTTGACCTTATTCTGCTGAAAATGACGTATTACAACAAGTCAAAACTTCCGGTCTTTTTCATGGGTGACCTTAATGCCGAACCCGCTTCCGTTGTTGTGTCAAAATTAAAAAAAGAAATGCTGGACTGTCGTGAACATTCGGAAATGCCGGCTTTTGGGCCATCGGGCACATTTAACGGCTTTAAGTTTGATGCACCGGTAACACGCCTGATTGATTATATTTTTATCTCTCGGGATACAAAAATAAGGATCAAGAAATATGCGGTTTTGAGTGATTCCCAAAACCTTAGGTATCCGTCCGATCATTTACCCGTTTTTGTTGAGCTGTCACTTCGCCCATAAACACGCCAATAGTTTCAATAACAGATCATTATGCCTGCAACATGGATCAAATTTGTGCTGTTTTGCATCGCAACCTGCGTTTGCAGCTGCCATAGTTGGGAAAAAAACAGGGCAAAAGCCGCCATTTGGCCCGTGCAAATGTATATCACTTCGGCAGATGGAGCCAATTTGTTGCACGCAAAAACAACAGACTTTGCAACAGGAAAAGATTATCGGTTTTCGGTCATTCAAATAGATACGGCACAAAAATTTCAAACCATTGATGGCTTTGGATACACGCTTACAGGTGGGAGTGCGCAGTTGCTTCATCAGATGGGTAATGCCGAACGAGGTGCTATTTTACAAGAGCTGTTTGGCAAGGCTGGTCAGGCCATTGGTGTGAGCTACCTTCGCATCAGTATGGGGGCCTCTGATTTGGATGAAACGGTATTTAGTTATGATGATCTGCCCATTGGTCAAACAGACCCTGATTTGAAGTTTTTTAACCTGTCAAGGGACACATTATACCTGCTTCCAGTTTTAAAGGAAATATTGGCGATTAATCCCAATGTGAAAATTATGGGAACGCCGTGGAGCCCTCCCGTGTGGATGAAAAGCAACGGCAGTACCGTAGGTGGCAACCTGCTTCCTTCCTATTACAGCTCTTATGCCCAATATTTTGTCATGTACCTGCAAGCGATGAAAAGCAGGGGCGTTCTGATAGATGCAGTTACCCTACAAAACGAACCGCAGCATGGCGGCAACAACCCAAGTATGGTGATGTCCTTTTTGCAACAAGCGGATTTTGTCAAAAATCATCTTGGCCCGGCACTTAAGAACGCAGGACTGGCTACTAAAATAATAGTATGGGACCACAATTGTGACAATCCCGCCTTTCCCTTGGCCATCCTGGATGACCCCGCCGCCAGGGTTTATGTGGATGGATCGGCATTTCACTTGTATGCAGGAGATATTAGTGCTCTTTCACAGGTACACGAAAAACACCCGGATAAGTCCTTGTATTTCACTGAGCAATGGACTGGAGCAAGCGGATCCTTTGAGGGCGACCTGAAATGGCACCTCAAAAACGTGATTATTGGCTCCATGCGAAACTGGAGCCGAGTTGCACTTGAATGGAATTTGGCTAATGACCCCACTTATCGCCCGCATACACCCGGGGGCTGCAACCAATGCAAGGGTGCCTTAACTATTGATGGTTCTAAAGTGAGCAGAAATGTCAGTTATTACATCATTGCACAGGTATCCAAATGTATTCCGCCTGGCTCGGTCCGCTTGGGCAGCAATACGCTGAGTGAATTGCCCAATGTGGCTTTCCGCACCCCTGAGGGGAAAATCGTGCTCCTTGTGCTAAACGAAAGCGCAGGCCTTAAATCATTCAACATCAACGCTGGTGGGCGCTGGATGGTCAGTTCCTTAAATGCCGGCACAGCAGCTACTTTTGTTTGGTAGAATATGCAAAGCACTAAATGCGTCGCCCGGAGCATCTGTATTGCACAAAAGGTGGTAATATTACCAGATAATCAATGCTATCCATATTATTGAATACCTCTAAAATATATGTGTCACAACCGTTCGGATCACAGTCGTATTCTCCTGTATAACGGTTTGAATTGCCGTTCCTTTGCAGAACCCTTCCATCCACTTTTATGGGATTAAAGGGTATGTTTTGAGTGTTTATCGTATCTCCAAACGTATTAGTTCCTGCAATGTCCTTGCACTGGCATTTATAGCCAACAATATCTGAGATGCCGCTTACTACAACTGGCTTTTGAATGGTAATATCTGATCCACTGCACCTGGTAACACGTAGTGTGACCAAATAAACCCCGCCAAGTTTATAGTTATGGGTAGTGTGATATCCTATCCCAGTACTGTTATCACCAAAATCCCAGTAATATTCAAAATTGCAGTTGCTTTGACAATTAGGGGTGTTGATGTTGGCTACAAAGTGTGAAGTATTTTGCACATACAGAGAATCACTACAATCTATACGGAAACCACAAGGTATTATCGTTCGATGTTTTACCCAAATGCTAGTTGTTTTTTCACCGTAAGTATTGTCTCGTTCAACCCTCAACTTAACTATATTCATACCTATACGTTTAAATTGATGGATAGCATAAATTGTTTGCGTAGTGTCGTTTTTACTGCCATCGCCCCAAGACCAAATATACCTGTCCGCTGAGATATCGCTGGTGCTAAAGGTGATATCTTCGTCATCAAATACGGTATCCCTCTGATTGTTGTTCTCCAATCTGGGCGTAAGCGTATTTTGCCACTTATTGGTGGGAGGTATGACCTTTTCTTTTGCACAAAAAGAAAAAAACATAGCGAATAATATTATTGTAGTGGTTCCTCTTGTTATGGATGTCGAAAAATCTAACATATACTATATTTTATGGTATGCCAGGGTTTAAGTGATTTTAAAGAGTAAATCTTAACCGCTTTATGTTGACTAAAGCATAAACGCTTGTTTTTGCTTTCATCGAGGCAAATATATAAATCTCCATTGTTTTATCCATGGCGGAATGAAAGCACGGCGAATGCCAGCATGGTTTGTTGCCAAAAACGCTCGTCTTTCGGCATGTCGTTCAAAAAGCCTTGGTTAGTTGATAACCTTTGTCTATGACTTCGCGCCAGTAAGAGCATGTCTGGGATTTTCCCGCTTGGCCCAAAACGGCTCTTTTTTCAGC
>CAZIKN010000215.1:0-5002 GCA_964539805.1 uncultured Saprospiraceae bacterium
GCTGAAAAAATCTCTCGTTTTTGACTCAAGCAGAAAATCCCAGACATGCTCTAAGGGATGAAGGGTTTATGAGGTTTATAAAGATTTTGAACCTCCAATATAAAACGATATTATGCAGTTCGAAAACATTAAAAAAATCTATTTTATCGGTATAGGCGGCATAGGGATGTCTGCCCTGGCGCGGTATTTCCACCTGCATGGCGCGGAGGTACATGGGTATGACAAAACCGCTACCAATCTCACCCGTGCCCTGGAGGCAGAAGGCATGCACGTGCATTATGAAGATGATGTGAAATATATACCACAAGGTATTGATTTAGTGGTGTTTACGCCAGCAGTGCCTAAAGAACACAACGAACTAAACTGGTTTTTGGAACACAACTATCCCGTAAAGAAGCGCGCCGAGGTATTGGGCATCATTAGCAAGGCAAAACGTTGCATTGCTATTGCCGGTACACATGGCAAAACAACCACCTCCACTATGACAGCCCACTTGTTGCGCGCCTGCGGAGTGGATGCCACGGCATTTGTTGGAGGAATTTCCGGCAATTTGGGATCCAATTTTGTGGAAGGGAAAAGCGATTGGGTCGTGGTCGAGGCAGATGAGTATGACCGCTCCTTCCTGCAACTGCACCCGGAAATTGCTGTAATCAATTCTGTGGATGCCGATCATTTGGACATTTATGGCTCTGAAGAAGAAGTAGTTCGCAGTTATGAAAAATTTGCAGGGCAGATAAAACAGGGAGGCACTCTTTTATTGGAGCAAAATATTGATTTTCAAAATATTGATGCATTGACTTTTGGAGTTGACGGGGGGCATTTTGCCGCACAAAATATTCGTATTGAAGATGGATTCACCGTTTTTGACCTTCACATCTTTCATCCCTCATCCCTCACCCCTCTTCCCTCTTCATATCTCGCTTTAAAACTGCCATATCCCGGGTTGCACAATGTAAAAAATGCAATAGCGGCTATAGCATCAACCTTGTTGGCAGGGGGCGATGCGACAAAAATACCTGCAGCATTGGCCTTGTTCAGCGGAGTTAAACGCCGTTTTGAAACAATAGCAAAAACAGATAGAACAGTGTATATAGATGACTATGCCCATCACCCGGCAGAACTTACGGCCACCATAAGTGCAGCGCGTATGCTATATCCTGATAGAAAAATTACAGGAATTTTCCAACCACACCTCTATTCAAGGACACGTGATTTTGCGAATGCTTTTGCACAAGCACTGAGTTTATTAGATGAATGTATATTATTGCCCATTTATCCTGCCCGGGAATTACCCATTGCAGGAGTGGACAGTCAAATGTTGTTGGAACTTATAACTCTGAAAAACAAGCAATTAGTAGATAAAAATATTTTATTGCCCGAACTGGAAAAACGAAAATTGGAAGTAGTACTGACTATGGGTGCAGGTGATATTGATCTAATGATTGAGCCTATAAAAAAGCTCGTTTTATCATACGGATCATCCGACAAAATTGCATAGAAAATTATTCTAAATATTTATTCATTTATTTGTAAAATGTTTTTATAAAGTTTCTATATTTGTGGCTATGTTTTTGGAACGAAAAATCTATACTAATTGTTTTGGTTTTTTATTATAATAAATGATATTTAAATTTAAATAGTTAATGATTACAAAAGCCTGATTATCAGGGTAATACAATCAAAATATTTATGAAATTGCCTAAACTTCGTTATGATCGCCTTATCTGGATAATGTTCCTGTTCATCGTATTGATGATATGGCTCATTGCACGTGGGCGCAAGGCGGAGACTTTTGTGGAAGATGTTATAGTTGTTGTGGAACCATTGCCGGGAGGAGATAAGCTTATCAGTGAGCGCGATGTAAGGCAAATGTTGCTTCAGGCTTTTGGAAATACCCTGGAAGGTACAGAAATGGTTAATCTTGAGGTGGAGCGCATGGAGCGTGTGCTGGAAGCTGATCCTTTTGTGCAGGATGCCGAAGCATATATAGACCAAAACAGCAGATTGCATGTGAGCATAGCCCAGCGGGAACCCATTGTGCGGGTGCTTGATAACAAAGGCGGCAATTATTACTTGGATGCGGATGGCAGAAAGATGCCACCCTCTAAAAATTTTGCTGCTCGGGTAATGGTGGCAACAGGCAATGTTGCGCCATACACACCGGAGTTTAAAAAAAAGCGTCGCAACACATTAAAAGACCTGTTTTTGATCACAGAAACACTATTGCGCGACGATTTTATGCGAGATTTTATCCAGCAAATTCATATAGCCGAAAATGGTGATTTTTGGCTGGTGCCGCTGATTGGAGACCAAAAAATCATTTTGGGTTCTGCACGGCGCTTGGAGGACAAATTGGATAGGCTCAAGATATTTTATCAAAAAGGTATGCCATACACTGGCTGGCGAAAATATGAGACCATAAGTTTGAAGTACAATGGGCAAATTGTTTGTAAGCGGTAAAAAAATGGAGCATCTAAAATAAAAAAAGATGACGAAACAACTTAAGATGCTATTTTTTTGGCCTATGGCGGTTCATTGGCTCATGGCTTGGCTAATGAAAAAAACTGGTATGGGTTATTTATTAGTCCCTTGGATGGCAATTGTTTTGGCTTTCGTTATACTGCCTTTCGGTGCTTATTATTACAGGAAATTAACAGATTTAAAAGACCCAACAGCCTGGGGAAAAGCATTGCTGGGCATGTCAGTTGCCTCAACCTTAATGTGTATTTTGATGGGCTTGACATGCCTCACTAACTTATTTTTTAAACAAAATTTTTAACATTAAAAGTTAATTTATTCTGTTTTTTAAATAAAAAATTTGACATAATTAATTTTAAAAACATACCTTTGGCGCGGGAAAATTGTCTCGCTCGCTCCGTAAGGATCAGAAACGAAGAGACAGCATATTTTAACCGTTAGGAAATGGAATTTGAGCAAAAGTTTGTAAAAGGATAGCACTGATAAACACCGATAAACCCTTATCCACCTTTATCAACCCTCATCAACCTTTAGCAACCCAAACCCATTATCCTTTCAAAATCAAAACATTATGACGGAGTTTATCCCACAACCCCATGATGTTGTCGTAGCACTTGACATCGGCACCACAAAAGTGTGCTGCTTAGCAGGGCGCCATAACGCCCACGGCAAATTGGAAATTATCGGCGTAGGAAAAGTCGAAAGCATTGGTGTGCTTCGCGGCGTGGTCAGCAACATCGAAAAAACAGTCGGAGCCATCCGGGAAGCCATCGAAATTGCTGAACGCCAAGCCGGTATGAAATTTCGATCCGTGTATGTCGGCATAGCAGGACAACACATCAAGAGCCTACAACATCGCGGTATTCTTACCCGCGAAAGCGACCACACCGAAATTGCACCCCGCGACATTGATCGCTTGGTCAATGACATGTACAAACTCGTGTTGCCGCCCGGCGACAAAATTATCCATGTGTTCCCACAGGAATTCACCGTGGACTCCGAGCAGGGCATCACTGATCCTGTAGGCATGTGCGGCGTACGCTTGGAAGCCAATTTCCACATCATCACGGGCCAGATCACGGCAATCAACAACATTTTCCGCTGCATCGAAAAGGCGGGACTGAAAGTGGCTGACCTGACCCTTGAACCCATCGCCAGTGCCGATGCTACCCTCAGCGAAGAGGAAAAGCAGGCAGGTGTGGCCTTGGTGGATATTGGCGGTGGCACCACTGATATTACCGTGTTCCACGAGGGGTTAATCCGCCACACGGCAGTAATACCCTTCGGTGGCAATGTTATCACTGCCGACATCAAGGAAGGATGCACCGTCATGCAGCCGCAGGCTGAAAAACTAAAGGTAAAATTTGGTTCAGCCCTCGCAACCGAGGTGTTTGACAACCGAATTATCACCATACCTGGCCTCAAAGGCCGTGATCACAAGGAGATCAGCGAAAAAAACCTTGCGCGTATCATTCAGGCCCGCATGGAAGAAGTCCTTGATTATGTACTCTGGGAGGTCCGCCGCAGCGGCTATGAGCGCAAACTGATCGGCGGCATCGTGCTGACCGGTGGCGGTGCCTTATTGGCCAACACGGACAAGTTGGCCGAGCTGCATACCGGTATGGCCTGCCGTATCGGCATCCCTGTGGAGCAACTCGCACACGGCTACCACCAAACTGTGAGCAGCCCAATTTTCAGCACGGCCATTGGCCTGCTGTTGCGCGGCTTGCAGGATGTGGACCCAAGCAAGGCTCCTTTGGTGGAGCCAGAGCCGGAACAACGCCATGAAGAACCTTCCAACGTTTCGGAAGAAAAAGGCCCAAGCTGGTTTGATACCGTGTTCCGCAAAACCAAAGAATGGTTTGAGGCAGAGCCGGACTTAGACTTCAATAAGAAATAAGAGGCTTCTCGTTCCTTTTTGAAGTAAAGGCGATGATACCCATAGCCACAAATGCCAAGCAGCTGTGTCATTCCGAGCGTAGTGAGGAATCCGAACGCGAAATATCGTTGCTCTTGGTTTCTTTACTCTATGGGTATGTTGTTATCTAAATTTTTGAATTTTTTTAAAAATCTATAACCATGTTATTTGATTTGCCAAAAGATGAGCCGAGCATCATCAAAATCATCGGCGTAGGCGGCGGCGGTTCCAATGCCGTGACGCACATGTATAAACAAGGCATCATAGGCGTGGACTACGCCATTTGCAATACGGACGCACAGTCCATGGAACTCAGCCCTGTTCCAAACAAAATCTCATTGGGCAAAATACTCACCGAAGGCCGCGGCGCGGGCAGCAAACCCAGCGTGGGCAAGCAAGCATGTATCGAAAGCCTTGATGAAATCAAACGTTTTCTCGAAAGCGGCACCAAAATGGTGTTCATCACGGCTGGTATGGGCGGCGGCACCGGCACAGGAGCTGCACCCATCATCGCCAAGGCGGCGCAGGAATTGGGCATCCTGACCGTGGGTATCGTCACCCTGCCCTTTACTTTTGAGGGCAAAATCCGTGTCGGAAACGGCTTGG
>CAZIKN010000216.1:0-4888 GCA_964539805.1 uncultured Saprospiraceae bacterium
AAATGAAATCGGCATTTCGGTATCACCGCCACAACGGTTTCGTTTCATTATTCAGCAATAAACCTTCGTCAACCTTCATCAACCCCGTTTTTAACACCCAATTCTACTTTTTACACACATAATCATTATTCTATGCTAAAAATTTCTACCCTCACTGTGTTGTTCCTCTACGCTTCATTCGCATGCTTGCTGGCGCAACAACCCTGCGGTAATCCGCCCGAACAAGTACCGCCTGCTGAAAGCTGTGCAGAAGCCTGCATTTACTGTAGTTTCAACGGCTACAATGGCAGCACAGCCAATTATGATGCCAGCGGGGCATCAGCCTGTTTTGATCTTGAAAATGACCAATGGTTGGCCTTTTATGCTGCCACTGGCACGGCCACTTTTACCGTAACACCCTCCAACTGCGCCAACGGCAATGGGGTTCAGGTTGCCCTTTATGACGATTGCGGCGGGTCGCTTATAGCCTGTAACCCCGGGGGGGCCGGGCAAGGCACTACGCCATGTGTCATCACAGCCAACATGACTCCCGGCAATGTCTATTTTTTGATGATAGATGGATACAACGGAGATGCCTGCAACTTTAACATTAACGTCAATCCACCCCAAGGCAACGCTCAAAAATTAGGTGCCACGCTCCCCATCCAAGGTGTCAGCAATACCTGCCCGGGCGCTACCGTCCAAATGCAGGTACCCGCAGTTACCAACGCCGCCAAATATAAATGGACTGGCCCTTCAGGCGTATTGTTCAATGGCGAGTCGTCCCCGGCGGAATTTGATGCCCCTGCCGGGCGCACTGTATTGGTGACATTTGCAGCATCTAATGGCGTGCAACAAATCTGCGTCCAAGCCAAAAACAACTGCGAACAAGGCCCGGTGGTGTGCAAAAATGTGCAGGTAAGCGCCTTGCCCCCGACCATTTATCCAGCAATCACTCTTTGTTATGAGGATATACCCTACGAACTGCCCTGGGGAGATGTGGTAAAGACGGTTGGTACCCAAACCTACCAAACGACCCTGACTTCTTATTTGGGTTGTGATAGTGTTATTATGCAAAAAGTGACCGTGCTGTCACCCAAAGTAAGCAATTTAGGTTTCAAATACGTTTGCAAAGGTGGCTCCATCAACGTTTGTGGCGAAACCTTCTCTGAAAACGGACTTTTTCAGGTGGTATGCCAATCTTTTCAAGGCTGCGATAGTCTGATCAATGGCTTATTGACCGTTTTAGACCCTACTGCAAAAATAATTGCCAAAGGCGGTGGCATAGCCTGTTCGGGCATCAAGGACACTGTAACCCTCAAGTCAGCCCCTTCCATGCCTGGCACACTCAAATCCTGGTCGCGCAATGGCGTAGTGGTAGGCACTGGTGATTCCATCAAGGTTACGCAGCCCGGTGTTTACGTATTGGTGGCAAAAATTACGCTTGCAGGTAAGAGCTGTACGGCTACTGATACAAGCAACGTCATCCTCGGCACATCTGGCCAGCCACCAGTGTTGCAAACCACGGTGATCAAAAGCATCTCTTGTATCAATAAAGAAGCAGAATTAGGGGTTAGCTCCAATCCGCCAGCCCTCAGTTACAGCTGGTCGGGTCCGGGGTTAACAAACGCCACCGGGCCGACCATCAAGACCACGGAATTTGGCGAGTACAGCGTAACCGTGGTGGACATCAACGGATGCACCAATACGGCTAAAATCAACGTCCCGGCGGACACCGTAAAGCCTCAGGTGCTGAGTATCACCAAAAGCCCCTTGGGTGGCATTGGCGCCATCAAGGGCAGGCTGATCACAAAAGTGAATATTCCGAATGCCAAATTCAGCTGGGAAGGCCCCAACCTCTTCACCAATACCTTCCAAAATCCACTGGTCTATGGCTTCGGCACCTACACCGTCACGGTCACCAACCCGGCCAATGGCTGTACCACCACGGCCACTTTTGAATTTACAGACAAGAATAAACCAGGCATAAATGAGCCAACAGAGAAAGAAGCCGCGGTCAAATCGGCAGCACAAATCCATGAATGGCACTTGTTCCCCAACCCCGGCACAGGCTTGGTGAACATCGCTTACAAAGGCGCACATCTGCCTGAAAACGTGCAATTTAAGGCATATGATTCCTTAGGAAAATTGGTGTACCAATCGGCCTCCAATGGCTCATTTATCCAAAATATCAGCCTCCAGAATGCTACTCCCGGCCTTTATGTACTGGAAATTACTCAAACGGGCGATGAAGCCACCGTGCCGGAGCGGCTGCGTTTTGTAGTGAAGTAGGGTTGATAGAGAACTATGATATTAATTGAACCACAAAAGGCACAAAAGAGCACAAAATGTACACGCTACGGTTTTTGTGCTCTTTTGTGCCTTTTGTGGTTCAAGATTATGCTTCATTAGCCTGTGTGGTAAACTGACCCCGTTTTTACAATTATTTTTGGCAAAATATTTAGCACAAAAAAAATTACAACATACTGATAATAAAATATTTACAAAAATAAAATTTATATTTCAACTCGACAAACTCCAAAAATTGACATTGGCCCAATCTTTAATGCGCTCTCACCTTTGGGCCAGAAACTTTATTGTTTCCTTTCTGTCACACCTTAAATCAATTTTTATTCCATGAAACGTAAGCAAAAAATTTGGCTTATCCTGCTACTATCTTGTTTTGTCCGTACGGTATTTGCCCAGACTCCCTGTGGAGGCTCCCCCAATCAGGTTCCTCCTGCTGAAAGCTGCCTTGATGCCTGCATCTACTGTGATTTCAATTACTATTTTGGCACAACCGCTGGCTATGCTCCTAATGGAAATCCACAGGGAGGATTTTGTTCTTTTATTCAAAATGACCAATGGATAGGTTTCACTGCCGGGGCAAAATCTGCTACTTTTTCGATAACCCCAAGCAATTGCGCCAATGGCGATGGGATACAGGTCGCTTTGTATGAAAGCTGCGACAAGCCACCTTTGGCCTGTAATGGAGGTGGAGTCGGACAAGGTAACACCCCTACGGTAATGACCATATCTATGGTGCCTGGCACCAACTATTTTCTGATGATTGATGGCCTATCCGGTGACGAATGTGACATTGAAATCACGGTCAATCCGCCAAATGCGGTCAAGGCGCAGCCACTTGGCAATATGAGCCCCATCATTGGCCCCGATCAAATCTGCGCAGGTGGCCAGTTCACCTTGGAAGTCCCCGCTGTTGCTAATGCGGGCAGCTATACGTGGAGCGGCCCGGCGGGAGCTTTTATCAATGGCTCACTTTCTCCGGTAAGTTTGAATGTGGCGTCAGGAAAAAAACCACAGCAGGTAGAAGTTGTTTTACCCAGCGGTTTGACAGGCAATCTTGAGTTTTGTGTTACTGCCAACAATTCCTGTTTCAATGGCCCCAGCCAATGCAAAACCATATCGGTTCAAAATTTACTGACGACCACATTGCCTCCTGTGCTGGTTTGCAAGGAAGAGTTCCCATACATTCTGCCGTGGGGCGATACCGCGAGCACATTGGGCACGGCCACATACAAGACTACCTTAAGCTCTTACAAAGGATGTGACAGCGTTGTGCAGGTAACGGTCACCTCCCTTAATTCCTCTACCATTACATTTGATTTGGGAGAGAAATTTGTCTGTAAAGGAGATGCGCTTAGCATTTGCAGCAGCAAAATCAATCAGAATGGACCGTTTACGGTGAATTGCAGCAAACCAAACAGTTGCGACAGTATCATTACAGGCAAACTCACGGTGCTGGATCCAGTGGCCAAAATCCTGAACAAGAGCGGCCTGGCCTGCTCAGGCAACGCAAACAACAAAACCCTTTATTCGGCACCGTCCATGGCTGGCACCACCAAAACCTGGCTGCGCAATGGCGTGGCCCTTGGCACAGGCGATTCCCTTTTCATCACTCAGCCCGGCATTTACACCCTTCTTTCCAAAGTATCATTGGGCGGATTAACCTGTGAGGCAAGCGACGAGGCCAATATTATCGTTGGCACGGCCAGCCAACCACCTGTGCTGCAAACCAATGTGATCAAAAGCATCAGTTGTTTGAACAAAGAAGCGGAATTTGGTGTCTCTTCCAATCCGCCAGCCCTCAGCTATATCTGGTCTGGTACGGGCCTCAACAACTTCAATGGCCCAATCCTAAAATCAAGTACAGCAGGCGAATACAACGTAACCGTGGTGGACATCAATGGCTGCACCAATACGGCAAAAGTGTTGGTGCCCGTGGATACGGTAAAGCCACAAGTGCTGAGCATTACGAAAAGCCCCTTGGGCAGCATTGGTGCCATCAAAGGCCGGCTTATTACCAAGGTCAACATCAACAATGCTCGCTTCAACTGGGAAGGGCCAAATCTCTTTTCCAATACCTTCCAAAATCCATTGGTTTATGGCTTCGGCACCTACACGGTCACCGTCACTAACCCAACCAATGGCTGCACCACCACAGCCACTTTTGAACTGACGGACAAAAATAAGCCTGGCGCAAGCAAGCCTGCCACAGCCTTTTTTGACGATACGAATATCCTAAAAACAAAAGTCCTGGATAGATCAAATATAAGCCCAAAAGCAGCAGAAGTCAATAAGTGGCAGCTTTTCCCCAACCCCAGCACAGGCTTGGTGAACATCGCTTACAAAGGCGCGCATCTGCCTGAAAACGTGCAATTTAAGGTATATGATGCTTTAGGAAAATTGGTGTACCAATCGGCCTCCAATGGCTCATATATCCAAAACATAAGCCTCCAGGATGCTACACCCGGCCTTTATGTACTGGAAATCATCAAAAACGGGAGCGAAGCCACGCCACCGGAGCGGTTGCGCTTTGTGGTAAAGTAAAGTTTGATAGGGTTGATGAGGGTTGATTGTTATTGGTCTTGTTGCAGGAATGTGGCAG
>CAZIKN010000217.1:0-4801 GCA_964539805.1 uncultured Saprospiraceae bacterium
CATCAGCGGGAGGAAGATTTACTGAAAAATTATATTCCAAATTGGAAGGCTGCCAAGCCGCTTGGTTTGCCACTGGTTCTTCATAAAATTTTGATGCCCAGGCAATGACTTCTTTTTCTGCGGCTTCCATTTTGGTTTTGTCGGCAGCATTGAAGCCTGAAAGTACACTTATTTTGGAAATAAACTTGCCCTCACGCATGTCCTTCAACATGGCGGCACCATCAGGCATACGACCTACCACGGCTATTTTCAGGTACACTGCTTCGCGGTCTTCATCCTCTACCAAAAACTCCCCGGGTGTAAGTGGCTTCTTGGGATCGTTTGTCGTACGGATCGGATAAGCCGTGAGCAAAAATGGCCGATTGTGATCCTGAGTGAGCTTAGTCATCACGCGGTGCAGGTAGCGCGCTATCTCTACGCTACGGTAAAGGTTGGGCCTGACCGTTTCACGTTCCACCACGGCCTCCAAAGGTTTTTCGGCGGCATTGTACGCTATGGGCTGCCCATTTTCTCCAATCGTAACATGCTGTGGAACAAGATGTTGGGCAAAAATTTGCACCTGAAAAGCCGTACCGGTATCCTCGCCTTGAAATTCACCAAACTGCCATTGGCGACTCAGCATCCAGAGCGGGTCCTGAATTTCGGCACGCAAACTACGGTCAAAGTCCTCGGTACGCGGCACTCCTTCCAAGCGGTTGCGGTTGCTGATAACCGGAGCGTTGAAACGAACGAGATCTTTTGCCGTGAATTCCACGGACTTGATGGCGTGCAAGGCTATTTTTGCCATGATATATTTTTCTTTTATGTTTTGTTAAATTATTTAGCGAC
Organism: uncultured Saprospiraceae bacterium; assembly: GCA_964539805.1. Lineage (GTDB taxonomy): Bacteria > Bacteroidota > Bacteroidia > Chitinophagales > Saprospiraceae > M3007. The sequence goes on from CAZIKN010000217.1 coordinate 829, forward strand.
AAAGCCAGATGGTCAGAATTATCCGTCGCTCAAAATCAGGTTCGTGCTGGCACTATTTAAAAACCAATAGTATTCCCCATAAACGCTCAAAAACCTATTTAAACTGCTCATAAAGCGGTGCATTGCTCGCCGGACTGCTCAAAAAATCATCGCTTGCCGCTGCAAAATCAAGGGATACATTAGCTTCCTGGGCATCAAACTCTGCCACCGTCATAGGCAGCAAGTGTTTAAGCAGTGGATGAGCGAGGATATGGCGCGGTTCAACGGCGCGGGTTTTGGCACGGTGCAGCGTGTCCTCCAATACCCCCAGAAGGTTTTCCCAACTCCAGTTAGGGCTGTTGTCAGGAGCAATGGCCAGCAGCAGGGATTGGGGCGGCACGGCATTGGGCTGGTTGTAGTGGTAAGCGATGCCCGTTATTTCGCGATCTGTTGGGATGCTTTCCGTCCATTCATCCAATACAAAGGCTGATTGCAGGTCGTTGGTTTGGTTATATGACTCCCCAAAAAGGGTGAGCGCAAACGTATCTTCCTGGATGTTAAAAGGCAATCCGTCACCTTCGTATTTTTCGGGCAATTCCACGGCCAACCAGCTGTCTTTGGGTCGGTAGGGCGTTTGTGCAGCATCAATGTTAATAGGTTTGCCGCCCACAGCCTCCACGAGCATGCGCACGCGCTCCATTTTTTCCAATTCAGGGCGCACGTGCACCACGGATTGAAGCCAGTTCTCGAGGGCCAATTCATCCGTGGTTTTATCCACGGCGCAAATATGTTTCAGCAGTTGTTGCTGGTCATTGAGTGACTTTTTCATATCGTCGCCATTACTGTAACGGAAACGCGGCAATACGGGAAAATCCTCCCCCAGAATGGTTTTACCGGCTTTTCGGAGCAGATCGGTTTTGGCATAATCATCGGCAGCGAGGGCAGCATCAGCCACTTGTTTCTCCGCGGTGCGCACTTTTTCCAGCATTTGTTGCCAAACAGAAGCGGCGCGGGCCAGCATATCAGGCGTGGGGGTGCCGCTCACATCATCAGGGTAAGCCATGCCTACCCCAAACAGGGAAGCATCGCGTAGAAAAATACTGATGTGGTTCAGGCCATTTTCCGAAAGGGTGATATTGTCAAAATGAGCCGGGTTTTTGCCATCATCATAAAAACTTTCAAATACGAGCTTGTAGTTAGCGGGTGCGGCAGGATCATTTTCATTGGGCTGTTTGCCCTCAATAAAAAATGCCTTATTGCGCAGATCATCCAATGCCGCAACAATACGGCTTTCCATATCGGCTACATCATAGCCATAGAGGGCAGCCGGGTTGAGGGTCTGCGCACGGCGCTGGCCTTCATAATCACGGGCAGTGGCGGGGCGAGCTGTGGTGATGAGTGTTCGCAAAGCGCGTGCAAGCGGAATAACCTGAGCAAAGGTTCGCTTTGCAAAATCATCATCTGCTCCTTTCGTGAGTTGGATGACGATGGTGGCATCATCAGGCTCGGATACTGTCTTTTTGCGGTATGCCTGTGCAATTCGCCCTTCCAGCTCCGTTGCGCTATCCTTGTGTTCACCGCCAACAATCATCACAAAATCAATGGGTTGTATTTGCAGCTCGTCCAAAGTGATGATTTTGGGTTTTTGCTCTTTGATTCCATCATGTGTGAAAGATGCTTCGCATACGATGGTTTCCGGTTTGCCAAGGCACTGGCCGAGCCAGCGGTTCAGGCCAGATTCCATACGGGAGCGCGGGCTGGTCTTGGTGGTCCAGGTATTTCCTGCCTGGCCACTCATATCTGTTCTAAAATGCAAAACAGCGCGATTGGTGAAGCCCAATTGGGTGGTGCGCGGTGTTTTCAACACTTCTAATGAGGAAGGTACATCGGCATTTTTCAAGGCATTCAGGACGGCGGAGGCGCGGTCGGTATTGCCTTGGACCACTTGATAGGCGGTTTCAGCCATTAGCAGGTCATTGGCGGCATCGAGGGTATCAGCAAGGCGTTTTTTCTCGGCTTTCAAGGCTTCGAGTTCTTTTGCCGAAGCGCCGAGACCAGTCAAAATCAGGTCATTATCTTCGGCTAAGGACAGTCCGTTCACTACGGGATAAGCGGATACGGTTTCTTCCACTTTTAGGGAGCCTTGCTGAGGGATATTATCACGCTTAATGGGATATTTTTCCCGAAGGGTATAAATAAACTGGTTCAAATTGAGGCTGCCGCCACTTTTTGTGGTAGTGTCATGCAGGCCGCGTTCAAATTGGTAGCCCAACAAGGCATCCAAGGGCTGGCCGTTTTGTACGCCTTCAAAGATAAAACGGGCGCGCCGCATCCGTTCAGAGGAGAGGTTAACGGCAAAGGGTTGTGCCTGGCCACTTGCTGCCGAGCCATAGTTCTTTTTGTGGTTGTAATAGCCTGAAAGCAGCAGGCCCGTGGCTGCGGCATGATTGAGTGAGGGGCTATGCACAAAACCCGCATTATCAGGCACTTCATATACCGGTGAGCCATCTTTGGGGCGCACGGTTGGGGGCAATTCAACACTGCTCACTTTTTTCAGCTCGGCTTTCAGGTCCGTTACCCAGCCGTAGGCCCCTATGTAAAGGCCATTAGGCTTTGTTTTGCGGTTTTCTTTTATTTTATGATAAAAAACGCCCATTTGCCAGGCATCCAGGCGATAAAAACACAGGTCAATGTGGTTGGCTAAATAACGTTCCAATTTATCAACGGGCAGTATTTCAAGGGCCAAAAGGCTTTCGCGCAAGGTTTTGACGGCTGCGGACTCAGGCAGCATGTTATTGTCTTTTTTTAACAAAACATTGCCCAATGATGCCGATTCAAATTGTGCAAACTTCTGGTTATCCACTATTTTAGGGTTAACCTTCAGCATTTCCATTTGCATGACATCCTTGTTTTCCGTTTCAGGAGCCACATTGAACAGTCCCTTGTTGGCCTTAACGGTTTTGGCCTTTAGGCCTGCTTTTTCATAAATATTGACAGCCTGATCCAAAACTTCCAGGAGCATGGCATGGCGCAGGAGCAAGAAAAGTATCTGATTAGGCGATTTGTTTGGGCCGTTGGGCCGCTCCAATTCTTCTAATGTTTCCACCACTGCCAATGCACGAATATAGTTTTCCTTCAAGGCGGCCCCGGCCTTGCTGCTCACAAAGTTTTTGTCAAAAAGGCGGGCAAAATTTTCATAGATATAAATACTTGTAGCGGGCGGGTTTTGGCTGTCGTCAGCAGGCAGGTTAACGCCCAAAGAAGCCAGCCAGGCGCGTACTTCATTTTCTTTTTGTTCAATGGCCGCATCATACTTTGCCCTGTTTGCCGGGCTGAGGTCAGAAGCCAGCAATACGTCATGGTTGGCTGCCAAACGCTGGGTATAACTCACCGAACCAGCCTGTAAGCCCATTACTTTGACCAACACATCAGCAGGATTGCTGCTGGGTTTGCCTACATGGTCCAATTGATCAGAGGACAAAAATTGGTTCCAAATGCCCTGTAATGCATGCAAAACCCGGCACATAGCGTCCAAAAATGCTGTATCCTCCCGATTTTGTGCATTTTTCCAATGGGCATCAAAACGACTGGTCAGTAACACGCCGTAAGGTTGATCGCCCACACGCATGGCGGGCAGGGGGCCGCGCGCGCTTACGTGATCCAAAAAGAACTGCCTCGTTTGCAAGGCTCCTGCTTCGGTAACCGTTGGAGAAAAATGCCGCTCAAAGTAATAACCCAAAGTGGCCGGATAAAGCGCCGTGTTCATTTGTCGCGCCTCTGCCAACTCGCGCATATTGGCGTTCGGAGCCTCGCGAATGATATCCGTACCGATGCCGAGCAATTGTGCAAAAGTACTGCCGTCTGCATCAGCAGGCAGATCAGTTGGGGCACCATCATAATAGCCAAGCGGCATCAGGTCTTCGTTTTTGGTGTAGCCGGAGCCATCTTTCTCCGTATTGTTGGTCGGGGTACCTTGAGGGACAAAGCTGAAACC
>CAZIKN010000218.1:0-4726 GCA_964539805.1 uncultured Saprospiraceae bacterium
AGGTTAAGGCCTGCTTTTCAAACAAATAAGAAGGCAAAAGGGCCGTTTTCGTCACCACCAAACTGTCACAGCCAAAGGCCGTTTGTAGGCGCAAAGTATCCGTGCCGACTTCGCTGATTTTACAGGTTAAGGCCTGCTTTTCAAACAAATAAGAAGGCAAAAGGGCCGTTTTCGTCACAACAAGGCTGTCGCAGCCAAAGGCCGTTTGTAGGCGCAGGGTGTCGCTTCCGACCTCTGTGGCTTTGCAGGTAAACACCTGTTTTTCAAGCAGATAAGATGGCCCAACATGAATATTTACCGTATCTAAACTAAAGCAGCCGCCCTTGCCTGCCAGCAAGATCAGCGCAAAACTGCTGTCCGATTTTATACTCGGGCTGGGGCAAGCGCTGCAGCTGACCCGATCCGCCGGGAACCAGGAAAGATAGTCATAGTCCGGTGAAACCGTCATTTGCAGTGGCTGGCCCTGGCAAAGGGCCCGATCGGGGCCGAGATGCACATCATAGGTCGTATCAATGCCCAGCAGCACGGTATCGCGATAGATGCGGTGGCAGCCATCGGTGGCCTCTACGAAGTGAAGGCCCGGCCGGTCTGCGGTATAGACTGAGTCCTGGGTGCCATCGCTCCAAAGATAGGAGACAAAGCCGCTGCCCGCGTGGAGCACGAGGGGCTGGTGGCGGCATCTTTTTTGGTCGGGGCCGAGATCGAGCGTGCGCAGGGTGTAGTCGAGCGGGGTGGAGGCCCTGTTGTTTTTGTAATCACACTCTACGATACCCGTGACGGCGTGGTTGTAGCCGCTGGGGCCATTGCCGTCATCATTGATTACGAAGTACATTTTTTTCAGGTCAACGAGGCGGGGCAAGGCTAAGCGCAGGGTGTCGCTGTCCTTGCCGGACAGGCTAAGGGGCAGGCAGCGGGTCGTGAGGGCCAGATCGGGTGTCCAGGGCAGGAAGTTGTTCGGGTCATCCGTGTAGCAGGAGAGATAGACGCAGTTTTGTCCCACGGCCTTTGAGGAGTGGTTGCGCACGATCAGGTAAAAAACAAGGCTGTCCGTGCCGCACTCGTGCCCCAGCACTTCCACGCTGAGGTCCACGGCAGGAAACTGCACACAGCCCTGCTGGGTGCGGTAGGTGGCCTGCGCCAGAAAGGCATTGTAGGGCGAGGGGCATGTGGGCCGCTTGCAGTCCTCGTGGCCCGGCAGGGCCTGAGCCTGGTTTTGGGGCTGGCGCGGCACCGTAAGGTCGTCATTGATATTGGTGACATGATAGCCATGTTGGTTCCACACCGCACGGGCGGGTGCCCAGGGCGCGCCACCGGACTCGAAGCAATAGACGCGGTAGTCATAAGGGTTTGTGGATTGGTGACCATTGATGATGATTTCGGCTTGGCCGTCATTATCCACATCCACTATCACAGGGTATTCCCAGGCCGTACCACTTTTTAAGGGGTAAGAAGCCAGTGTTTTACCCGTGCCCCCCTCAAAGATGCGCAAATCCGTCTCATCGCGATAGACCAATTCCTGCCGGCCATCCTGGTTAAAATCAAACATGGTGATGCCCGTAAATCCAGATTGATCGGTTGTTGGCAAGTTGTAAAGCAATTTGAGTTGTAGGCTGCCATCATAGGTATAAAGCCTAAGTTCATTTTGAAAAGTCATCCCGATCTCGGGCCTACAATCACCCCAGACATCACCTATAAAAGCTATGCCCCCTGAATTTCCAGCCGGTGCCGAAGCAATGATTGCACGGGTTCTTGGGTCCCAGACCCATACCCCGCCGCCATCCGGATAGTTTTTGTCGCGGACCACCACCACATCCAACTGCCCATCCCCGTTGATGTCTCCCACGGAAGTAAAGCCATCAGTAACGCCACCCAAGGCGGTGACGGGTACCATACTATTTCCCGCCGTACCATTCAGGTTGTTTAAGTTGACTTGATAAACCGTGTTACCCGCCGCCAATTCCAATCCAGGGGTTGGCAGTAAGTCAGCAGCAATGGTATGCTTAAACATGCAACTTGGAACTAGTGAAGCCATTTGATTACAACCTTCGCCTGCATTACCCCCAGCCAGCAGTTTCCCGGTTAAAGCATTAATGACTTGAGTGCCTTCATATATTTCCGAAATGCCATCACTGTTGAAGTCCACAGCATTAATTATTTGCCTTGATTGATCTTTCAATAGATCAGATTTCCACTTTAAAGAGCCATCTGAATTATAACAAAATAATTGATTACGAACAGGTAAAATTATTTCAACATTGTCATCATTGTTTACATCAGCAGCCATCATTTCGTTTGTAGCGTTGTAATCTGTAAGGGGAGAAAAGATAAACTCTGATAATCTAGCACCCGTTTGACCATCTAATATGGCGACCATATTTTTTACATTATTTTGTACCCAATAACCAAGGCTTTTAATTGTCAAAATTTCTTTTATACCATCATTATTGATATCGCCATAAACTATGTTAGTAGGCAATGACCCAAAATAAGAGTCCAACAACACCTCTGATTTCCATTTTAAGTTAAGCGAAATCCCAGGAAAAGAATCCGGCACATACTCACAGTCCACGGCACAATAGGCCTGATAATGCGCCGTATCACAAGGGCAATCGGGGTCAAAATCATCCGTCAGGCCGTCCTTGTCATCGTCTAAGCTGTTGTCGCATATCTCTATGCTGTCGGCAATCAACTTGATATAACGGCATTGCTGGCTCTCGCAGTGGGCATTTTTAGCCATCAGGCAAACCTGAAGGTAGCTTATGCCCGTGGCATCAAAAACAAGGGAGGGCTTTTCGGACTGCAACAGCACTTTGCCCTTGGCGTCGTACAGTATCCAGGCTATGCTGTCTGCTTTTTGGGATTGGTTCTGCAGGCTCAGGGTGTTCCCGTTTTTGACATAGTTCCAGTCCGCCTTGACCGGGCAATACACGGTGATGGTTTTTTCCAGCAGCCCCGTTTCGCATTCGGGCAAAAGGCTCTCGGCTTCCAAACGCAGGATGTGCTGGCCCGGCTGGCCCATCACAATGCCGGGAGAGGTATCGGTGCTGACCAAAATCCCGTCCAAGTACCATCGGTAGGTGGAAGCCGACTGGCTCTGATTGAGTAGTTTCAATACGCTGCCAGCTTCCACGGAGTCCTTCCAGCCCCCAAACTGGGCCAGCACGGGCGAGGGGCAGGGAGAAAAACAGGCCCGGGAACGCAACAGCCCACTTCTTATCTCCTTGATCCAGAACAACATGCGCTGTTTTTGCCCCTCTGTAAAGCGGTCATAACAGTTCGGTATGGAATAGTCCATATAGTTTTGGTGCTGGTCGTTCTGATCCCCAAGTCCGCCAAGCGCCGTGGCGCGAAAGGGATTCTTTGCGGAAGCATCACTGCCATCGGTCTGGCAGGAGTTCATGGTCCCCGCACAGGGCACAGGCCCAGCCGAGTTGTCCGGCGGCGTATCGCAAACCTTGTCCCCGTCGTTCAGGCAGTTGTCGTTTTTGCAGCCCCCGAAAAAGGTGTGCAACAGACCGAGGTGGTGGCCCATTTCGTGCACAATGACCGTGGAACTGACCGGGTCGGCACCAAAATAGCGGGCCTCCATCAAAATCCCTTTGTCCGTGGCATAGCCCGCCACATTGCAGCCGCTGCCGTTGCAGGCTTTTTTGACCAAGATAATGTTGATATAGGATTCCTTGTCCCAGGTGGCCAATTGGGAGGGCGAGCCAAGCCCAAGCGACATATCGGTCATGGGGTTTTGGTACCTGACAATGCCCGTACTGGCCTTGCCCGCCGTGTCACGACGGGCCAAACAAAACTCAATCTCTGTATCTACTCCCGTGGCAGGATTGTAATAATTCCGGTTGCGAAAGGCATCGTTCAGCTGTTCCAGGCCTTTTAGCACCTGGGCATCCGGTATGTTTTCCGGGCCATTGTCGTGGATGATATGGACCACCACGGGCAGGGTGATCACCGCGCCTGCCGCGCCGCCCCTGCTCCGCGTAGTCATGGCACTACGGTAGGCCGCCTCTATCAGCGCCTCCTGTCGGGCATATTCTGGATCGCTCTGGCGAAGGGCGTGCAGGTGCGCGTCGTGCCCGCATTGAAAATGCGGGGCGGCATGGCCTTTTTGGGCGTACAAAGGCATGGCAAGGCACAAAAAGAAAGGTAAAAAAAGCGCAAAACGCTCCATGATGAGAAATTGATTTTGTGGATTATGATGAAAAGTACATGTCTTGCAGCCACGCTGTTGTGAAAAAGTATGGCCAAGACAATTACTAATACCAAGCTGTTGTGTCATGCAGAGCGAAGCGAAGCATCTGTGATAAGTGCCTGACAATCATTGTTTTGCACCGGATTCTTCGCTGCGCGCTGAATGACACGTTGCTCTTGGTTTTTGTGGTGTATTTAGCCACAGCCTGTTTGCAATGCCAAGCTGTTGTGAAAAAGCAGGGCCAAAACAACCACCAAACCCGAGCTGTTGTGTCATGCAGAGCGAAGCGAAGCATCTGTGATAAGTGCCTGACAATCATTGTTTTGCATCGGATTCTTCGCTGCGCTCTGAATGACACGTCGTCCGGGCATTTGTGACGAGCTTGGCCAAAACCTGTTTGCAATGCCAAACTAATGTGTCATGCAGAGCGTAGCGAAGCATCCGGATTGGGCAACGGACAATCATTTACTTGAGCAGATTCTTCGCTGCGCTCTGAATGACACGTCGTCCGGGCATTTGTGACGGGCT
>CAZIKN010000219.1:0-4636 GCA_964539805.1 uncultured Saprospiraceae bacterium
GGCAAATATTTTTTCCAGCACATAGCCTTCCAGAACAATTTTATGCACGAGGGGCTTGGCGGGTGTAGTGTCCTTTTTTACAGGTTTGGGTGGCGGTACTTTCTGCTCAAAGCGATAAATATCATCGGCACCGCGACCTCCTGCGCGATTGGAGGTAAAAAAACCGGCACGGATAAGGTCTCCGGGCTGTTTGGGTGGATAAACATTTTTTAAGGGCTGTACAATAAGGCCAAAATCATCAGCGCCACTATTAATCGGGGCTTTCAGGTTTTGGGGAGGAGCCCAGGCATTTCGCTCGGTTCGGTAAGTAGCATACACATCCAAGCCGCCCATGCCGGTATGTCCATCTGAAGCAAAGTAGAGCGTATCTGCTGAAAAAACGGGGAACAGCTCATTATAAGGTGTATTCACACTGCGGCTAAGGATTTTTGGTTCATCCCAGCCCGTTTCATTGTTCAGGTTCATTTGCACGGCATACAAGTCATAGCCGCCCCACCCTTCCGGGTCATTACAGGCATAATAGAGGGTTTTGCCATCGGGACTCAGTGCCGGGTGCACATAGTTGATCTTCTCTTTTTGAAAGGGCAGCGGCACCGGATCCCCCCAGGCGCCATCATCTATCTTTTGAGAAAAGTAGATTTTGCAAAATGCGTCATCACCCTTGTAAGCACCCGCCGAATGGGAAAAAAACAACAGATTGCCTTTGGCATTAATAGCCACGGTGCCCTCATTTCCAGGGGTATTTAATTGCAAGTCAAATGTTTGCGGGCTTGCGCCGTCCGGCTCCACAATAAACAGGTCCATAAACTTATTGTCCGTCCAGCGGTATTTGTCTTCGCCCTTGGCCATAGCCCGGTCACTACTGAAAATCAAGCGCCCATCGGGTGCAAAAATGGGTGAAAAGTCATTTTGCGGGCTGTTAAAGGCGGTAGTGGTAATGGCGTAGCCATTGTCTTTTTGTTCCTTGAGCCAGGACTCGGCCACGTTGCAGGCGGTAATTTCCCGCCTGTACTCATAAGGGCTTCCGATTTCGATGCCCAAGTTTTTAAAGGATTCCCGCGCCTCGGCATAGCGTTCGAGTTTTTTTAGCGCATAGGCGTAGCCTTTTAGTGCTTCCGGGCCGAAATTGTTGTCGTATGCCATTTTGAACCATTCCAATGACTTGTCATCCTTGCCCTGATGGCGCCAGGAATCACCGATCATAAAGGCCAACTTGCCCTTTTCGCTGCGCACCTTGCTCTTTGCAAATTCTTTTTCCAGCATGGGCACAGCCGAAGCATATTGTTTACGTTCATAGGCGGTACGGCCATCTTTCACCTTTATGGTATAAGAACAGGCAGCCAACAAGGCGCAAAAAAACAAGAATAGTAGGCGTGTAAACATGGATCAACAATGCTAAGGTACTATGACGCGCCAGCCTGACGGATAGTTGGATGAAGGCGGTCACGGGAAACAAAGAAAAGCTATTGTCTTTTCAAAATCCCTCGTTGAAAACCCTGAAACGGATAGGTCTTGACTTCTGGTATATCTTCTTCTCCCTGTTTTGTATTCCCGCTTGTGCTAACCGGAGTTTCGCCCCCTGCCATCACCTCAAACACCATAGTATGGGCATCTGTTTTTTCATAGGTGCAAAGAATGCGGCTGCCCTGCACCACAAACCAGCACAGAAATTTATTCTGGAACAGGTAACTTTCCATCATGATGCTATTTTTTTCATCAATCTTCCAAAGTCCTGCACTCGGATTTACGGGGAGCAGTTCATAAGGTCGCCAATCCTTTTCTTTGCTCACATACACCATGCCCCAGGTATATCTTCCTGTTTGAGAACTGTCTATTTTGTGAATTTCCAAAAACATCGGTATGGTCTGCGCCTTTCCTTTGGGGGTGAAAATATCCAAGGTACCCGCCCAGTTACCCGCCCAGGAGGCCGGAAAAGATAAAGAATCAGCAGCCGTTTGGGCTGAAACAAGCGATGAAAACAAGAGCAAAACAACAGTGACATTACGCATAAGGACAATTTTGGCAGCAAAGTAAACTGCTCTTGGCTGAATTATACCAGTATTTAAGTGATTTTGAAGAGTACCAGTATTGATTTACCTGATTTTTAAAGATTTACAGACACAAGTAGTGGTGAGTAAACATTAACTTGTCGTCTATTTTATCTATACCTGGCCAAATTTTGGCGACAAAATATTATTTACTCACCAGTAGATACAAAATCGCTTTGCGTTGACAATAAATCTGTATATTTGTACGAGAATGGAAAAAATCACTTTAAAACAGCTTGGTCTAAACTTGCGCAAATTACGGGAGTTCAGGGACATTTCCAGATCGCAACTCGCCGATATGGTGAAGAGCACGGAACGCACAATTGCCAACTACGAGAATGGGCATACCGACCCTACTGTGAGCAAGATGATGAAAGTGCGCTGACCATCGCTCCACCAGTACTCCAATGGTGGTGTAAAACCATTGCCTGTGATCGTGGCATCTATGGAGCCATCATTATTTTCATAGCAGGCCCGCGTCACAGTTCCTTCTATATCCCAGTTGGGGTTACATACATCCATGGTAGCCTGTAGCGTGCGGATACATTGCAGAGCATTGAATACCTTGATATCATAGTCTCCCTTGCACAGGCCCTTAAAAGTATGCTTGCCATTGACAAGGCCCGATTGCTGCAGCACTGTGTTCTGGTTGCGTGGCAACAACTGCAACTGAAATGGCCCGGAATTGCCCGTCACCGTCACCTCTATTTCGCCATCACAGGTGCTGTTCGCGGAGGCGTACTTGAGGCCGGTGATGGAGACGGTGGCGAAGGCTGGTATGCTAAGCAGCAAGCAGCACAACAAAGTCAGCAGTGAGATACAGTGTTTTTTATTCATTTTTTTCATGGAGTTTATTATTTGTACATTTCCAATATTTTGGAAAATCTTTCTCCAGTCTCCCTAAAATACATATTCTTAGAACGCAATAAAATATCAATACAGGTTTGCACCAATCCCAGCTCACTTTTGTTTTCCCTTAATCGTTTGACATCCCTTTCGGTAGAAACATATATACTGATATTACTATTAACTATTAATTCTGCTGCCCATGGAGCAAATCTTGTATGAGGGAAAAGGGAAATAAATTGCTTGACGTATTCTTTATCTTTAGCACTCCAAGAATAATATAAATAGCGATCAACAAATGCTTGCCCTATATCTTTTTCTTTTATCCACTGATATGCCTTTAATTCTGTTGTATCTAACCTATTTGTATGAAATTTAACATCTTTATATAATGCTCCGAATTTATTTGGCTCATGGATTGACCACTTTGGATGATTAGAGCAATTCTTCCATTTCTTTGTTTTGTTAAAATAAGTTATTCTTAGAATATATTCTTGGTCAGGAATCAGAACATCCATTGATTTACTCGATTTTTCAGATGTGATTGTTAAATAATTATTAAATTTATAAATCTCTTTTCCTTTTAATTTAGGGGGGTGTGCTCTAGCTATTTCCTCTATTATACCACTATATCCTATCCGTATCCACACCGAGTCAGTTATATTTCTTATATAGTAATAAGTTTGATCGTTTTCATCCGGAAGGCAAATTTGTTTCGACCTTTTAGATTTATTTATCAAACTAACCTCAACAGGTATCGGGCCTCCGATCCATACGCTATCTTCAATGATAATTTTCGCTTCAAGTTTGAGTTGAAAAGCATTTGCATTATGAAAAATTAGAATTTGCAATAAGCAAACAAGAATTTTAAGAATCATTGTTTCCCAGGGGATTTTTTTCTGCATCTTAATAAATTTTTCTGGTACCCGACAATATTATCGATATATTTATTTAACTCAGCGCAAATAAAAGTATTTTCTTCATGCCCTAGCCCTAACTGATGTCCCATTTCATGGATAGTAGCGTTGTCTAACGATCCAGCGGCATATCTTACTGTAGGGTCAACACAAGCGCGGCATTCTCTATCGTTCTCTAATGGTATCAATAAGATTTCCCCTCCCTTTACCACTAATTCATTTGAACTACTAATTTGTTTCTCATTAATGTTTAAGCCTAATTGAATACCCTTCAAAAGATACTCATCGTTTGGATCAGCATCTTTTATTAGTGATTGGCAAATTTCAGATACGATTGTAACATAGCCCACCCGGCATTGCCCGTCACCGTCACCTCTATTTCGCCATCACAGGTGCTGTTCGCGGAGGCGTACTTGAGGCCGGTGATGGAGATGGTGGCGAAGGCTTGTATAGCAACGCACAAAAACAGGAGGGTACAACAAATATTAAGGTGTTTCATAGAAAAATGCTAGTTTGTGCTTATTAACCTTGCTTTGATTTGATTAAAAAAAGCATCTTCTTCCATTAAATCTTGGTCATGTCCAAACATTTCTTTCATACAGTACCAAATTACGCCACTTACAGACTTTATTGACTTTTGGGCATCGGGCTTATTGTACTGCTTAGCAAAAACCAAATTATCCATAGCTGCATTGATGATTCTTTTTTGTTCTTCTTTGGGCATTGATTTTGAAAATTTGCTCAATTCATTACTAGCCTCTATCAATGCTGCCCACACAGCAAAGTCGGAGTTCACATAATTCTTTAATTGTTTTATCCACACAC
>CAZIKN010000220.1:0-4454 GCA_964539805.1 uncultured Saprospiraceae bacterium
GATGTTTGTTGAAATGTGCTGGTGTTCAGCAAATTGCCATTGGGGTTGTAATAGTTATCGGAACTCAGGTGCGAAACATCCAGTTTAAGAAACCATTGGTGCGGGTTGCGGGTCCAGCCACTTTGGGCATTGGCCCAAAACGGAAAGGCGACAAGCGCAAGGAACAAAATATTTTTCATGTTTTAAAGGAACTTTGAACAATCTAAAAAGGCGCGAGCACTGACCTTGCCAAACACGCCATTAGGTCGTTTTTTACTGTAAGCGGGCAAAACCAAAGGGTACATTGGCGGAGGCGCACCAAAGGATGACGTGGGTGAATTTGGCATCAGCGGCTGGATCGAGGCGGAAATAATTTTCACCCGCCTTTGTCACCGGACCGACCAGTCGCAAGCTTGGGTTGCCATTGGCGGGGTCGGGAGTAAAGGTCATGGAAGTGCTCAGGTACACAGTGACAGTGCCCGTGGCAAAATTGGTGGCAAAATTAGAATCGAATTTGAGGAACTGTATGCCGTCCTCATCTTTTCCGAGCTGGGCCCCGCCCTTGGAGCCGGTGGCGTTTTGTTCTGTAAAATTACCGCTTTTGGCCACTGAAAATGTACCTTGGGGTTTTGTAGGATCTACAATCACCTCTTTTTCTTTTTCACAGGCTGTAGTGAAAAAAGACAGGGCGAGTGCAAAAAAGGCGAAAAGCATAATGTTGCGTTTCATAATAAATCAACTTTTGTTTTGGTGAAAAATCAAATTCTCCACAAAAATGGAAGTCAATTATCACAAAAGTATCACCGGGCCAAAACAGGGAGGGTAAATCGGAAGGTAGTCAGGTTTTCGTTTGATTCGGCCCAGACACGCTGGCCGTGCAGTTCCACTATTTTCTTTACGATGGTGAGGCCGAGGCCGGTACTGTCTTTTTTTCGGTTTGTTGATTTGAAGTAGCGCTCAAAGACCTGATCAAGATGTGCTTGCGGAATAGGATCGCCGCTGTTGCATACTTTGAAGTGCATGGAATTGGCTTCCTCAAAAATGGTGAACATCACAAAGCCGCCTTCCGGGGCATAGCGTAGGGCGTTGTCCATCAGGTTTTGCAGCACACGATCGGTCCATCGCAGGTCGGCACACACAAGAGGCAGGTTTTCGGCAAAATTGGTCAAAAATTTGATTTGTTTGGTTTCTGCCTGCAATTGGTATTTGTGCAGGGTATCCTGGGCAAGTTCAGCAATGTTAAAAGGTTCGGGGTTAATCTTTATTTGCCCTGATTCCAGGTTGGAGAGGTCAAAAAGGTCGGCGATCAATCGGTTGAGGCGCTTGGCTTCGGCCAATGCAATATGCAAAAAACGCTTTTGCTCCTCTGGCGAGAGTTCATCTTTTTTCTCCAGTATGGTTTCCAAATAACCCAGAACCGCAGAAAGGGGCGTGCGCAGGTCATGTGAGAGGTTGGCCACCATTTCGCGCCTGAACGAGTCTAAGTTGCTCAATTGTTCCAGGTTTTGTTGTAGCCGTTCATTCATGCGCTGGTTATTTTGATAGGCATGGGCCAAGGCCTCCTGTGTTTTTTCTTCTTTTTTTAGAATCGGCCTCAGTACTTGTACCAGTATAAACAAAAAAATGATGCCCACAGTAAGGCCTATGGCTAAGTTGCGCCAAAGTTCGGCACGCGCTTGCATCAAAAACTCGTCAAATTTTTGATCAGCCTGCACCAAGGCCACCATACGGCCCTGTTTGTTGCGCACAGCGGCAAAAGCGGAGAGCCAAGTACCGAACTCATCTTTGTAACGCGGTATCATGCCACCTTCAGCATACTTTTCCAGAAGGAGGGCAGGGGCCGAGTGGTAGGGATGCCTAAAATAAGGTTTTTCCGCCGAGCTCACGCCAAAACAAAAGCCTTTGTCTCCATTGGGGATGATGGTGTATATAGGTGTATTGAGCATGTTGGCCATAGCATTTTGGCGCAGAACAAGGTGCAGCGCATGATAATCCGGGTCATCTGTATTGTTTTGCAGGGCATCCATAGCCTGGTGCCGGGCCATGAGCCTTTCGTGTGCATCGCCATCTATTTGCATGGCAAGGGTATAAACGATGCCATTGAGCCGCATGAGGCTGGCTTTTTCGGCCTCGGCCAAAGAATGCAAGTAGCCGAAAGTGAGGAAATAGGTCATGAAGATCAGGAAGGCCAGCAATACGGTAATCATCACCTTTCTCAGGCGCGACCTTGTGGAAAACTCCAGATCGGAGAGGGCTTGGATCATGGCAGCAAATCATTGAATTTGTAGCCTGTTCCCCATGCCGTCAGGATATATTTGGGGTTGGCGAGATCAGGCTCTATTTTGGCCCGCAGGCGGTTAATGTGCGAATTGACGGTATGTTCCAGGCCATCAAAGTGCTCACCCCATACTTCCTCCAGTATTTGTGCCCTTGAATAGGCCCTTCCCGGGTTTTGCATAAAAAACTGCAACAGGTCAAATTCTTTGGCGGTCAGTTCTATCTGTTTTACACCCTGGCTTACGGTCCTGAACTCAAGATCCATGGTTAGTTCGCCACGCTCAAGCCTTTTCAGGTCTTGCTCAAGGCGTATGCTTTCGCGTTGGGTGCGCCGAAGTATGCTGCGCACCCTTGCTATAAGTTCCGCAGGGCTGAAGGGTTTGGTCAAATAATCATCAGCGCCGGTTTCAAGCCCTGTTATTTTGTCCTGTTCCTCGGAGCGTGCGGTCAGCATAAGTATGGGGAGATATTGCCTGCGTTGGCGCAGGTTTCGGCATATCTCCACACCGTTAAGGCCTGGCAGCATTAGGTCCAGCACCAAAAAATCATATTTTCCGCTCAGGGCCTCATCCAAGCCTTGCCAGCCATTGTCCTGTATGGTCACTTTAGCAGGCATATCGCGCAGGTGGATAGCCAACAAATCAGCAATCCGGGGGTCATCTTCAATAACAAGTATATTCATTTGTGCAGTTGTTGTATAGGCGGCAAATTTGAAGCCTGTTCGTCACAAATGTATCACAATAGTAATCAAAGCCTATATTCGTGGGGCATGCCTCGCCGGTGGATGGCACCAAATCACCTCATTACCGTAAAACGCAACACTTTAAGCCCGGCTTTTTCATTGCTCAATGCCAAGGTGTACAAACCGTTGGCCACACTTTCAGGCAGCGTGATCAGGTAGGGCGACCCATCCGCTACGGTGTGTGCGCTGTGCAGCAATTGGCCTTGGCTATTGAATACTCGGAGTACCACCTTCTGTTCGGCCCAAGGCGAAAGATCAGCAAAAAATTCGCCTGTGTTGGGGTTGGGAAACAGGATCGGGCCTTCTTCCTTCCCTGTTTCAACAGATCTGTCGCCAGGCCGTTGGCCTTTAGGAGTAACACCAATGGGGCAATAAAATGTATTCAGGTGCGCTTCGTAAAACGTTTGCACACTCAGGCGTGAGCTGATATGAATATACTTGGGGACAGCCTGGGCAGGCAAAGTGTAGCGCAGTATGTCCGATTTGCCATTGGCTATGCTGTCCGTTGTGGATTTAAAACGTATAGAGTAGAACGGCGTATAATTAGGGTTTCTAACCTCGTATTTGCGACCGCCATCTGTTGTGAAGATACCAAGTTCCTTGGGATTCATGGCCACCATGCCATTAGGCAATTGTATGGCGGTATAGATCAATTTTTCAGGACATTTGTTGGTCACCCTTATATTATAGGTATAGTTTTGGGCAGAGTCCGCTGTGATGCTCAGCAATTCATAGCGCATACAACCAATATCCTTGATATCGCAGGCAGATGCTTCACGTACGAATACAGTAAAACAGCAGGAGTTTGTATTGCCACAACTATCCTTGGCCTGATAGCATATTTCGGTATTGCCCGGTGGGAAGGCACTGCCCGGTGCTGCGCCCTTGGTCAGGGTCAGATTTACGCCGGGGCATACGCAGTCGGTGCTGGCCGTAGGCACCGGATAGTTCGCAATGCCCAGACCGCCCGGCTCTACGGCCAAACTGAAGGTCGCAGGGCACTTTATCGTCACTTTTGAAGCCGCTGGTGTGGCATACTTTAACAGGTAGGTCACCAGTGTATCACATGCGCCATTTTTGCCCGTGCGGATCTCCGTCACCGTGCCGGGTTGAGTATAGTTTTGGCCTGCAATCTTTATGGTTTCGCCCGGACAGAATACAATGTTTTCAGTACGGATTTCCGTGGGCAATACGCTCAGGGTGTAGGTTACGATGGTGTCGCAGGCGTCACCTTTTCCCGTGCGCGTTTCTGTAACTATGCCGGGCTGGTTGTAGGTTTTGCCATCAATGGTCACGGATCTGCCCTGACAGAAAGAGATGTTCTCCGAGCGTGTTTCCAAGGGCAATACATTCAGGGTGTAGGTTACGATGGTGTCGCAGGCGTCACCTTTTCCCGTGCGCGTTTCTGTAACTATGCCGGGCTGGTTGTAGGTTTTGCCATCAATCGTCACGGATC
>CAZIKN010000221.1:0-4247 GCA_964539805.1 uncultured Saprospiraceae bacterium
CCAGATCCCCAACTTAAGAATCATCGCCACCGGCTCTTCCTCCCTTGATCTTGCCAATCGGGTTAAGGAACCGCTAACCGGGCGCACATGGACCTTTCACTTGTACCCCATTTCTGTGGAAGAATGGGCAAAATATAAAGGAGCAAACGATTTTGAGATGGGATTAAAACTGGATGAATGTTTGATTTACGGACTTTACCCAGAAGTTCTTGGCATCGAGAACTATGGAAGAAAAGAGCGTTATTTACAGGAATTGACCCAATCATATCTTTACAAGGACATCTTGACACTTGCCAATGTGCGCTATCCCGAAAAACTGCGGCAACTGCTCAAACTTTTGGCCTGGCAGGTAGGCAGCCTTGTATCAGTCAATGAGTTGGCTAATACCCTTCAAATTAATCGCGATGCGGTTAACCATTATTTGGATCTGCTGGAAAAATCATTTGTCATTTTCAGGCTCAGCGGCTTTAGCCGCAACCTGCGCAAGGAAATGACCAAGATGGACAAGATTTACTTCTATGATCTTGGGGTACGCAATGCTTTGATCGAAAATTTCAACAGTCTTGCCACTCGTCAAGATACCGGCCCGCTTTGGGAAAACTTTCTGATTTCCGAACGGCTGAAAACCGCGCACTACCATTTCCATTTCGCCAATCGCTTTTTTTGGCGCACACAAACCGGCTCGGAACTCGATTTGGTAGAGGAACGTGGCGGGCAGCTGCATGGTTTTGAGTTTAAATGGGGCCAAAAAGCATCTTCTGCGCCGAAAGCCTGGATCGAAAATTATCCCGATGCAAGCTTCCAATGCATAAACCGCGATAATTTCATGAGTTTTGTGCGTTTGGGGGATTCAGCATGATGCCGCTATTGCGAAAAAAATAGTAACAGGTTAATTAAGCATATAATTGAACCACAAAAGTCACAAAAGGACACAAAAAACCGTAGCGTGTACCTTTTGTGTCCTTTTGTGACTTTTGTGGTTCAATTTACCTTACATTTAGGTGCCGTGGTAAGTAGTTACAGGCATTAAAAACTAGTTTTTTCCCACAGCACTTCCCTCATACGAGTCATTGCGCTTGGCCATTGCCCTTTCTAAAATGTCAATACTGCTGTTTTCCAATTTCAGGACACCCCTTGGGCATACCGCCGAACATATCCCGCAGCCCACACAGGAAGCGCGCACTATGTCCTGGCCTTTTTGGGCGTAGGCTTTTACATCAATCCCCATTTCGCAATAGGTGGAGCAATTGCCGCAACTGATGCACTGCCCGCCGTTGGTAGTAATGCGGAAACGGGAAAAATATTTCTGAAAAATACCCAAAATGGCCGCCTGCGGACAGCCAAAACGGCACCACACCCGATTGCCCAAAATAGGGTAAAAACCCGTGCCCACCACGCCGGCAAACATGGAACCGATGACAAAGGAATAGGTCTTGGATATACTTTGTGAATAATCGCCAAGCAGGGCGCCCTGTTGCCAGGAATTGATCCACAGCAGCACCGTAACGACCGTTATGATGGACAATACACTATAAATGGTGATGCGCTCAATGCGCCAGGCCCGCAGCGATTTGTCGCTCAGGGTACGGAAACTGTCGCCCGTGGTTTCAGCCAGGGCACCGCAGCCGCAGACCCAGGAGCAATACCAGCGTTTGCCAAAAAAATAGGTCAGCACGGGCGTGGCAATAAAGGTCATGGCTGCGCCCCAAAACACCAAAAAAACACCGAGATGGGTGCTGTCTTTCAGCCAATTGACGGTAGAAGGGAACAGGTAATCGTATTTCAGCGGCCAGAAATAGCTGAAATAAAACTCGGGCTGGTTCATCATCAGCATCCAGGCCGGAATAAGCCAGGCAAACATCAGTTGAAAGAACATGACCGAGGCCGTGCGAATGATCTGGTAACGGTTGTGGCGGTATTTGTACATGAACTTTGCCCCCAGAAGCAACACGCCCAAGGTGTAAAGCGAACCATAGACAAACCACTGATCGGCAGGGCGGTGACGCACCCATTGACTGAGCGGCTCAAAAAGTTGGATCAAGCCCGTCAGGTACTCGGCGTACCAATACAGGCAAACGTAAAAACCGGTGAGCAGCACACCCGTGATATAGGCCCAAAGCCCGCGATTGCTCAGGCTCCTGAACATGACCCCGTTGTTTTTAATGCCTTCCGGGAGATCTTTGTAGGAGGCATGCGCATAGCCCAATGTGCCGACCGCAATCAGCAGCAACGACAAGGGCAACAGCAAATGGGGCATGGCCGCCCGTTGCGCCGCCCAACAAAACAGCATGATGGTAAGGCCCGCAGCACCAAGGAAGGCGTATATTTTTTGGGCCGTGTTCAGGCGCGTCGTCTGCAACAACGCCAATGAAGTATCGGAATGGTTCATACGTTATATCGTTGTAAGGTGTTTTTCATATTGTTCAAAAAATTCGGGGTCGAAATTGGCCGTGGACAGGTTTTTCAACACCGTTTGAATGGGCGTTTGCTCGGCAATCCATTTTTCGCAAACCTCGTGGCGGTAGCGGATACCCATGAGGTTGAATCCTTTGACCGCCTGAGTTGCCGTGTCGTAATTGATGCGGATGGATTTTTTGCCTTTCGGGTGTTCCCAATACAAAGAGCGGATGCCCTCGGGTGTGCGGGCGGGTATGTCGCCGTAAACCTGGTATTCGATGTCGAGGAATTTTGCAGAATTGAACCAGATGCCCGGGTCATAGCGCTTGGGTTTGCCACAGATCGTATGCGCGACGGCCTGCCCCATCATACGGCCCGTGTACCATACGGCTTCTATGGGGCGCCTGCCGGGCGCGGGGCGGCGCAACTGTGCGCAATCGCCAATGGCATACACATCCGGTACGGAGGTTTGCAACTGCTCATCTGCAAGGATACCGCGTTCCGTTTCGATGCCGCTGCCCTGCAAAAAGCCGATATTGGGGCTTACGCCTACCGTCAGGCCTACAAATCCGCACTCGATGCGCTCACCTGTGCTGGTTATCACGGCCCCGGCCTTGCCGGAGCCATCGTCTTCTATGGATTTCAATTCCGTGTTCAGGCGCAGGTCAATATGGTGCTCGCGGATGTGGCGATTGATCATGTCGCTTTCTTCGGCAGGCAGTACCGGGTTCCAAAAACTATGCTCGCGCACTAAAAAAGTCACGGGAATGTGGCGGGAATGGAACATCTCGGCCATTTCGATACCGATAAGGCCGCCGCCCACAATCACGGCCCGTTTCAGACCGGGCGTATAGCGCTCCATGCCTTCCAGGTCCTGCAAGTGATACAAGCCCTGTACGCCTTGCAAATCCTGGCCCGGCCAACCGAATTTATTTGATTTGGAGCCGGTGGCCAGCACCAGCACATCATAGGTCAGGCTTTGGCCATTGCTCAGGTGCAGCGTTTTTTGGGCCGTATCCACGCGCTCTACCCGTGCCTGCACGCGCTGGATGCGGTTTTTGTCCCAAAACCAGTCTTCGTACAATTGGGTATTTTCCTGTTTGAGGTGGCCCATGTACACATACATCAGGGCCGTGCGCGAAAACGGCTGCAAGGTTTCGTCGGAGACCATAATGATCTCATTGTCCGACATTTTGCGGATGTATCGGGCGGCATTGGTGCCGGCTATGCCATTGCCGATGATGACGACTTTTTTCATAACAAAAGTAGTTGCGGTTCTGAAGGATATGTCAGACTTGTTGCTGTGGGAGCGGCCGAGCCATGAAATTAGAGATTTTGGGCTGATTGAGGCTCATTTTCTCGTTCGTAGCAGCGCTACGGACGGGAAAATAGCCGAAAAGCAGCCCAAGAAGATCAATTTCTGGCCGGATGGTCTCCCACCGCAACAAGTCTATTTACGAAAAAACCTCAGCTGTGGATTTTCAGGTATCTAAAGACCTGCAAAGATGCCACGCAATTATCACGAAAGTATCACGGGGGTGAAAATTAATATTCAGGATCTGCCGGGCCATTAAAATATACCAGGATTTAAGTGATTTTGGAGATTTTCAGGATTGATTTTCCTGATTTTCAAAGATATACAGACGAGAGCAGACTCAAAGTCACTTTGCGTTGACTATGGTAAAACAACTGAGATTTACACGTATAACTTGTCCGATACCGTGTGGGGCTTGAAAAAAGTTTGTATAAAATAAAAAGTCCGCTGGATGATTTGGTGACATGAAAAATGACCATATATTAGCTGCTGTAAATAACGAAAATCAACATGATCTCAAGATTAAACACCCCAA
>CAZIKN010000222.1:0-4091 GCA_964539805.1 uncultured Saprospiraceae bacterium
AAATATAAGACAATAAGGTATTATATTAAATTTCATGGTTCAGATTTATTGAAAATATTATTAGAGCATATCTGAGACAGGTAGATTTTCCGGCTTATGGTCAATTTGTCGGAACGATGAATATCATTTTATTGTCAATCTTGATGTTTAAAAAAAACGCCTTGTTTTCGCATTTAACCTTATTGTCCAAAATCGAATAATAACAATCTGGTTTCCAGCGGTGTATGCGGCTCACGGTGTTCCGGAGTTTCTCCGCGCAGGTGGTACAGGAATTATGCTGCTTAACAATTTCCACGCCCGTACAGTTGCCCAATGTATCTATACTAATGGAGAGCCGCATTTCGCCGGAAGGCATTTCACCGTTTTCAATCTGTTTGTAAAGGTTTATTTTCAAAAACCGAAGCAGTTGGTCCTCTCCTCCAAAAAAGTGATATGATGCACGATCCCAAGAGGCATTTAACTCTTCAACCTTTATCGAATCACTGCAAGCTGGCGGCACATACTTTATTTCCTGTGCCAAGCATAGATCAAACGAAAATAGGAAAAAAAATAATGTTGATTTTCTCATGTTCCCAATCTTTTGTGCGTGGAAAATATCTGAAAATGTGTCCTGAAAATGGGCGCACCAAAAAAAAGCCCGACAACGCATAACGCATTGTCGGGCCATATTGTTACCCCCTGGAAGCGGCTGAACAGCCGAACCACGGAATGAGTATTGTGCTTATTTACCGCCTTTAGCCTTCTCGATGATCGCCTTGGCAATGCCATCGGGTGCGGCGTGGTAGTGGCTGAACTCCATGGTAGAGGACGCGCGACCGGAGGTCAGGGTACGCAACTCGGTCACGTAGCCAAACATCTGGGAAAGCGGTACCTCAGCCTGAATGGCCACAGCGCCGCCCATGCGGGTTTCCTGTCCTTTCGGCAAACCACGGCGACGGTTGAGGTCACCGATAACAGAACCTACATACTCCTCCGGGGTAATCACCTCGAGTTTCATGATCGGCTCCATCAACTGTGGCTTACAGGCAGGGGCTGCAGCGCGGAAGCCTTCCTTCGCACAAAGTTCGAAGGCGATAGGCTTGGAGTCCACAGAGTGCATGCCACCGTCTATCACCCTTACTTTCATGGAGTCAATGTTGTATCCGGCGAGGATACCATTGCTCATCATTTGGGTGAAACCGTCAGCGATAGGCTTCTGATAGTTTTTATCAATGGCACCGCCCACGATACCCCACTCGAACTGCAATTTTTTCTTGCCGCTCTTGAAATCGTCGCTGTTGAGGAATTCCTCATCGGCCGGGCCAAGTTCAAATTCCATATCGGCGAAGAGACCCGAACCACCGGACTGCTTTTTCAAACGTTCGCGGTGTGTTGTTGTTTTGGTCAAAGCCTCTTTGTAGTTTACCTGTGGCGCACCCTGGTTGCACTCTACCTTGAACTCGCGGCGCAAGCGATCCACGATGATCTCTAAGTGCAACTCACCCATACCGCTGATAACGGTTTGGTTGGTTTCCTCGTCATAGCGCACGCGGAAGGTTGGATCTTCCTCGGCGAGTTTGTTGAGGGCCATGCCCAATTTGTCCAAATCTTTCTGGGTCTTTGGTTCTACCGCCAAGCCGATTACAGGCTCGGGGAACACCATAGATTCCAGTACGATTGGGGCTTCCACCGCGCAGAGGGTATCACCGGTGCGGATATCCTTGAAGCCTACTGCCGCGCAGATGTCGCCCGCTTCTACCTTGTCAATCGGGTTTTGCTTGTTGGCGTGCATCTGGTAAAGGCGGCTGATGCGTTCTTTTTCGCCCGTGCGGGTGTTCAGTACGTATGAACCGGCATCCAATTGGCCGGAATACACCCGAATGAAGCACAAGCGGCCCACAAATGGGTCAGTAGCAATTTTGAAGGCGAGTGCGGTGAACGGGTCTTTCACCGTTGGTTTGCGCACCACTTCGTTGTCTGTTTTTGGATCGGTGCCTTTGATCACATCTTTGTCCAATGGAGAAGGCAGGAAATAGCACACAGCATCCAAGCAAGCCTGTACGCCTTTGTTTTTGAAGGCAGAGCCGCACATAACAGGCGTCATCTTCATGTCAATAACGGCTGCACGGATGGCGGCGCGCATTTCTTCGATGGTAATGCTGTCCGGATCTGTAAAGAACTTTTCGAGCAGGTTATCATCATAAGCGGCTACTTCTTCGATCAGTTTTTGGCGGTACTCCTGCACAGTATCCTTGATATCATCAGGGATGGCGATTTCCGTGTAGGTCATGCCCTGGTCGCTTTCGTTCCAAACGATAGCCTTGCCGGACACGAGGTCAACCACGCCCTTGAAGTTATGCTCAGAACCGATAGGTACCTGAAGCGGAATGGCATTGGCACCCAATTTGGCTTTCATGTCATTTACGACCATGAAGAAATCGGAGCCGGCGCGGTCCATTTTGTTCACGAAGCCGATACGCGGCACTTTATAGTTGTCAGCCAAACGCCAGTTGGTTTCGGACTGTGGCTCAACACCATCTACTGCCGAGAAAAGGAACACGAGCCCATCCAATACGCGGAGAGAACGGTTTACCTCCACGGTAAAGTCCACGTGGCCGGGCGTGTCAATGATATTGAAGTCGAAAACCTGATCGGCTACTTTCCATTGGCATTTAGTAGCCGCAGAAGTGATGGTGATACCACGCTCCTGCTCCTGCTCCATCCAGTCCATGGTAGCAGCGCCTTCGTGCACTTCACCAATTTTGTGGTTTACGCCGGTGTAGTAAAGAATACGTTCGGTCGTCGTCGTCTTGCCCGCATCAATGTGAGCGGCAATTCCGATGTTACGGGTAAACCGGAGGTCGTTTGCCATGACGTTGTTTTTTTTTAATTAAGAAATAGTGAAGAAAATGGTTGATAGATGTTTCTGTTATCCAGAAGGCCCCGATGTTATGAAGCCGCTTTTGACAGAAGCACCCAAAGAAAGTTTCGCTCATTGGGCAAAAAATATCCTATGGCTAAGGGATAATTTTGCAAATGTGCGTTTTGCCTTTTAAAAGTTTTGAAAGATAAAAATTGCTTTTATGATTTCAAACCACTTTAAAAGCCAATACCGTCGGAAATTAGCCTCGCCTTATCAGTTTGTGAACAGGGCGAGGGCAATTTCGACGGTAGGAGTTAACTGTGGGTCAGCGCGGTGCGATTAGGCCCTGAAGTGAGCAAAAGCACGGTTAGCTTCTGCCATCTTGTGGGTATCTTCGCGTTTTTTAACTGCGCTGCCTTCGCCTTTGGCGGCAGCCATGATTTCGGCAGCGAGTTTCTCTGCCATGCCTTTACCGCTACGGGCGCGTGCATATCGGATCATCCACTTCATACCGATAGAAACTTTCCGGTTGGCCGGCAGTTCGGTCGGGATTTGGAAGGTGGCACCACCGATACGGCGGCTGCGCACTTCCACTTGTGGCATTACGTTGTTCAACGCTTTTTTCCAGACTTGCAACTCGTCCTCGTTGGTGCGGGCTTTTACGATGTCCAATGCATCGTAAAAAATGCCAAAGGCAACACTCTTCTTGCCGTCCCACATCAGGTTATTAACGAAGCGGGTAACCTGCTGGTCGTTATAACGCGGATCGGCGGCCAATACTCGAGGTTTCGGTTTGTGCTTACGCATTTTTAAATGTTGATTTGTTTGATTGTTGATTTGTTGATTTGTTCTGATATTGCTGGTTCGCATCAACGAATCAACAAAAATCAGATCAACAAAAAATTATTTCTTCGGACGCTTGGTACCGTATTTGGAGCGGCTCTTGTTGCGCTTTTGCACACCGGCTGTATCCAATGCACCGCGAACGATAGTGTAACGTACACCGGGCAGGTCTTTTACACGACCACCGCGCACCAGCACGATGGAGTGCTCTTGCAGGTTGTGGCCTTCACCCGGGATGTAACAAATCACCTCAATACCATTGACCAAACGAACTTTGGCCACTTTGCGGAGGGCCGAGTTTGGCTTTTTAGGTGTTGTTGTGTACACACGGGTGCAAACACCGCGTTTCTGCGGTGATGAAGCCAGTGCGCGTGACTTGCTTTTGTACTCCACTTTTTCGCGGCTG
>CAZIKN010000223.1:0-4049 GCA_964539805.1 uncultured Saprospiraceae bacterium
CAATTTCCTGATAATGAATGGCTTGAATAACTCCGCAGCCATGGCTTTGGGAATACCGCACTCATGCAGTTTGAGGGTTGGACCTACCACAATCACCGAACGACCAGAGTAGTCCACACGTTTACCGAGCAGGTTCTGACGGAAACGGCCTTGTTTGCCTTTCAGGATATCGGACAGTGATTTCAAGGCGCGACCGCCCTCTGCTTTCACCGCATTGGATTTGCGCGAGTTGTCAAACAGTGAATCCACCGCTTCTTGCAACATACGTTTCTCATTACGCAAGATTACCTCTGGCGCTTTGATTTCCAAAAGGCGCTTTAGGCGATTGTTGCGAATAATGACACGACGATACAAGTCATTCAAATCAGAGGATGCAAAACGTCCGCCATCCAAAGGAACGAGCGGGCGCAATTCGGGCGGTACCACGGGGAGGTATTGAATAATGCTCCATTCCGGGCGCTGGCCAGCATCTTCCAGACCTTCGCGGAAAGCCTCCACCACGCGCAAGCGCTTGTTGGCTTCTGTTTTCTTGGCCTGGCTGGACTCATTGTGGGATTCATGGCGCAATTGGGCAGAAAGATCGTCCATATTGAGCGTGCTCAACAGGGAGTATACCGCATCAGCGCCCATTTTTGCCACAAATTTGTCCGGATGTGTGTCATCCAACAGTTGGTTGTCCTTGGGCAGAGCCTCTACAATCTCGAGGTATTCTTCCTCCGTCAGCAATTGCATACGGTCCACACCATCTTCTGCCTTAATGCCTGCATTGATAACAACATAGCGTTCATAGTAGATGATGGATTCCAATTTCTTGGAAGAAAGACCAAGAATATAACCAATTTTGTTCGGTAAACTTTTGAAAAACCAGATATGCACCACAGGCACCACCAAACGGATGTGGCCCATGCGCTCACGGCGTACTTTTTTCTCCGTCACCTCTACACCGCAGCGATCGCAGACGATGCCTTTGTAGCGGATACGCTTGTACTTGCCGCAATAGCATTCATAATCTTTCACCGGACCAAAAATGCGTTCGCAGAACAGGCCGTCACGCTCGGGCTTGTACGAACGATAGTTGATCGTCTCGGGTTTGAGCACCTCGCCGTAGCTGCGCTCCAAGATTTCGTCAGGACTGGCCAACGCGATGGTTATCGTGTCAAAGCCCTGATCTGTTTTATTGCTTTTCTTTTTGAAAGGCATATTGTAGAAATTTGATGCTGTTGTTAGTGGAGATTGGTCGTATATTGATCTATAATGAGTAATTACTCAAATTTGACATCCAATGCCAATCCTCTGAGTTCGTGTACCAAAACATTGAAGGATTCAGGAATATTCGGCTCTGGCAAGTTGTCGCCCTTAACGATGGCTTCATAAGCTTTTGCACGGCCCTGAATATCGTCTGATTTAACCGTGAGCAATTCCTGTAGGATATTGGAAGCACCGTATGCCTCGAGTGCCCAAACCTCCATCTCACCAAAGCGCTGACCACCGAACTGGGCTTTACCGCCGAGTGGTTGCTGCGTGATGAGTGAGTATGGCCCGATAGAACGTGCGTGCATCTTATCATCCACCATGTGGCTCAATTTGAGCATGTAAATCACCCCAACCGTTGCTTTTTGGTGGAAACGGTCGCCCGTTTCACCGTCGTGCAGATAGGTTTGGCCCAATGATGGCAGGTCGGCCTTTTGAATCCAGTGCTCGATCTCGTCGGTTTTGGCCCCGTCAAAGATCGGGGTTGCAAATTTGAGTCCGAGGCGCTCACCAGCCCAGCCCAAAACGGTTTCAAATATCTGGCCCAGGTTCATACGGGAAGGTACACCAAGCGGATTCAATACGATATCCACGGGGCTTCCATCTTCCAGGAAAGGCATATCCTCCATACGAACGATACGGCTTACGATACCTTTGTTGCCGTGGCGACCGGCAAGTTTATCGCCCACGCGCAATTTGCGCTTTTTAGCCAAGTACACTTTTGCCAGTTTCAATACACCAGCTGGCAATTCATCACCAATACTGATATTGAATTTTTCACGCTTGTAACGGCCTACTTCCTCATTTACCTTGAGGCTGTAATTGTGCAACAAGCGGGAGATCAACACGTTGGCACTTTTATCATCCGTCCAGTTGGTTGCATCTACTTCGGCGTAATTGATCTGATCTTTCAACAGTTGCACACTGAACTTGGTGCCTTTGGGTACCATTTCTTCGCCATAAATTGACTTGATTCCAGTTTTGGCTACTTTGTCTTTCACCAAAGTCTGCAGTTTGTCAATCAACACGGTTTTCAGCTTATTTAAGGCTACCGCATGTTCATCATCCAATTTGTCCAGCAACGCCTTTTCAGATTCTTTGATCTGTTTATCCTTTTTGGCGCGGGCAAACAATTGTTTGTCAATTACTACACCATTGATACTTGGTGGTACTTTCAAGGAGGCATCTTTAACATCGCCGGCTTTGTCGCCGAAGATTGCACGGAGTAGTTTTTCTTCGGGAGTAGGATCGGTTTCGCCTTTGGGCGTGATTTTACCGATCAGGATATCTCCTTCTTTCGCCCACGCGCCCACACGAATGATACCGTTTTCGTCAAGGTCTTTTGTTGCCTCCTCACTTACGTTAGGGATATCAGCAGTCAATTCCTCTTCACCCAACTTTGTGTCGCGCACATCCAACTCGAAGTGCTCAATGTGGATGGAAGAGAAAATATCTTGTTGTACCACGCGCTCGGAAAGCACGATGGCATCCTCGAAATTATAACCTTTCCATGGCATAAAGGCCACTTTTAGGTTTTGGCCGAGGGCCAATTCACCATTTTCGGTAGCATAACCCTCACAAAGGATATCCCCTTCTTCCACACGCTGCCCGCGGCGAACGATTGGTTTGAGGTTGATACAAGTTCCTTGGTTGGTACGCATGAATTTGGTCAGCGTGTAGGTCTTGCGTGCATCTTCAAAAGAGACTAACTGATCTTCTTCTGTACGGTCGTATTTGATAATGATCTCGTTGGCATCCACATATTCCACCACGCCGCTACCTTCGGCATTGATCAACATACGGGAGTCACGGGCTACTTTCCCTTCAATACCCGTACCCACAATGGGTGAGTGAGGGCGGATAAGCGGAACGGCCTGACGTTGCATGTTAGAGCCCATGAGCGCACGGTTGGCGTCATCGTTTTCCAAAAATGGAATCAAGGAGGCCGAAACCCCTACGATCTGATTAGGTGCCACGTCAATGTATTCAAGATCTTCAGGTGCCAGGATCGGGAAGTCACCACTTTCGCGGGCTTTGATACGGTCGTTTTGGAAGGCACCTTTTTCGTCAACAGGCGTATTAGCCTGTGCGATTTTCATTTTGTCCTCTGCTTCTGCTGACAGGTACTCCACATCACCCTCCATGATAACACGGCCAGAGGATACGCGGCGATAAGGCGTTTCCAAAAAGCCCATTTTGTTAATTTTCGCGTGGGTGCAAAGCGTGGAGATAAGACCGATATTCGGGCCTTCCGGTGTTTCGATGGTGCAAAGGCGGCCGTAGTGAGAATAGTGTACGTCACGAACCTCAAAACCAGCGCGCTCACGGCTCAGACCACCGGGACCGAGTGCTGAAATACGGCGCTTGTGCGTGATTTCAGAAAGCGGATTGGTTTGATCCAGGAACTGAGACAACTGGCTGGTACCAAAAAACGAGTTGATTACGGATGAAAGGGTACGTGCGTTGATCAGATCAATTGGCGTAAACACCTCATTGTCGCGCACATTCATCCGCTCGCGGATGGTACGCGCCATACGCGCCAAACCAACCCCGAACTGGGCATACAACTGTTCCCCTACCGTACGAACACGGCGGTTGGAAAGGTGGTCAATGTCATCAATCTCAGCGCGATTGTTAATGAGCGACACAATATAGCGCACAATGGCGATAATATCTTCTTTGGTCAAAACCAAAGTGTCGTCAGATGTATCCATCTGCAATTTGCGGTTGATTTTGAAGCGACCTACTTCGCCCAGGTTGTAGCGTTTATCCGAGAAAAACAATTTCTCAATGATGCC
>CAZIKN010000224.1:0-4003 GCA_964539805.1 uncultured Saprospiraceae bacterium
GCGACACCCGTGTTGCGCCTTATGTGAAGCAGTTTTTTGTGGGAGGGCCGGGCAGCCTGCGGGCCTGGCGTATTCGAGAGATCGGCCCTGGCGGGTATTATGATCCGGCTAATGCCAACATTCGCCCTTATTTTCAGGCTGCGGATTTTCGTTTTGAGTTTAATGGGGAACTGCGTTTTCCCATTTTTTGGTGGCTCAAAGGGGCCATTTTTTTGGACGGTGGCAATATCTGGACGCTGCGGGATGATGGCCGGGAGGGTGGTCAACTGGGCTGGGACTCGTACAAGGATATTGCTTTGGGGGCTGGTTTTGGTTTTCGTTTTGATTTTGATTATTTTGTGCTGCGTTTTGATGCGGGTTTGCCCCTTCGACGGCCTTACCAAACGGAGGGAGAGCCCTGGCATTGGTATCCCAAGCGTTTTGAACACATCAAACTCAGCAGTTTTACGCCAAATATTGCCGTAGGCTATCCATTTTAGCTGTAAAAACAACGTTTTTTTTATTGTAAGGCCCACAAAACAAAAAAGCATTTTACCTTGCCTGCTCAAAATGTTCACTAAACTTTTCACATTCTGAAACCACTTTTTACATGTCTAATCTTTGGGTAAAAAAACCTTTGTCGCAGTTGTTGGCGCAGGCCTCCGATGGCGAAAAAGGCCTTAAACGCACCTTGGGTGCCTACAACTTGGTGGCGCTCGGTATTGGAGCCATTATTGGAGCCGGTTTGTTTGTTCGCACCGCCGCCGCTGCCGCCGAGGCCGCTGGCCCCTCAGTAACGCTTTCCTTCATTGTTGCGGCTATTGGCTGTGCCTTTGCTGGCTTGTGTTATGCCGAATTTGCTGCCATGATTCCCATTGCAGGTAGTGCCTACACTTACTCTTACGCCACTATGGGCGAATTGGTGGCCTGGATCATCGGCTGGGCGCTGATTATGGAGTATGCGCTGGGCGCGGCCACAGTGTCCATAGCCTGGAGCGAATACCTGAACAAACTATTGGGCGGGGCTATACCTTATGAATGGTGCCACTCGCCCATGGAAATGTCGCCAGAGGGCGTACGGGGTATTTTTAACGCGCCGGCCCTGATCATTCTGCTGCTCCTGACACTGGTGCTGATCAAAGGCACGCAGGAATCGGCGCTGCTAAATGCCATCATTGTTGCTATTAAGGTATCCATTGTATTGATATTCATTGTGGTAGGTTGGGGCTATATCAATCCCGATAACCACGTGCCGTACATGATTCCTGCTGGTACGGAAGGGCATGAAGGCTTCTTCAAGCATGGTTATGGTGGTGTTTTAGGTGGAGCAGCCATTGTCTTTTTCGCCTTTATCGGCTTTGATGCCGTATCTACTGCGGCGCAGGAAGCCAAAAACCCCAAAAGGGACATGCCGATTGGTATCCTCGGTTCATTGGCCATTTGCACCGTTTTGTATATCTTGTTTTCCCACGTGCTCACGGGCGTAGCCAACTGGACCGAATTTAAAACCGCTGGCAAGGAAGCCTCTGTGGCCTATGCGATACAGACCTACATGAAGGGTTATGAATGGTTGGGTACCTTAGTTACAATAGCCATCCTGGCGGGTTTCTCCTCCGTTATTTTGGTGATGCTGTTGGGCCAGAGCCGCGTGTTCTACTCCATGGCCAACGACGGGCTTATACCCAAGGTCTTCTCCGAACTGCACCCCAAGTTCCGCACGCCGTACAAGTCCAACTGGATTCTTTTTGTGTTTGTGGGTTTGTTTGCCGCCTTTATTCCGGGCAGCATGGCGGGTGATCTTACCTCCTTCGGCACACTCTTAGCCTTTGTTCTGGTGAGCATAGGGGTATGGGTATTGCGCCGCGCCGATCCTGGCCAGCACAGGCCTTTCCGCACGCCTTTGGTGCCTTTGGTGCCTATTTTGGGTGCGCTGATCTGCACAGGCATGATCGTGGCCATTGATCCTTTTACACTGAAAGCCGCTTTTGGGTGGATGATCGCGGGCCTGCTGATCTATTTTGCTTACAGCAGGCACCACAGTAAGTTGCAGCAATGATTGGAAGGATGAGGTATGAAGGATGAGGTATGAAGATTGCGTCAACGCTTTGACCTTAATTCATGGGTTAAACGCCTTTCTTTTCGAAACTTAGTCTTTTTCATTTTTCCCGCAGTCGGCACATTGGGGCTATTAGAGCATGTATAGCATTTCATTAATTGGCTCGCTTTCGCTCAATCATGAAAATCTATACACGCTCTTACAAAATGCCTGCTATGTGCGGACTGCGGGATTTTTTTTGGGTGTCCGTTAGGGTTTTACACCTTTTAGCAGTACCAATACCTCAGCATTGCCCAATTTATCCCGCTTTATCGCTGTAAGGCCCGCTTTGAAGGCGATGGTGAAGGGCGGGGCGGGCGGGATATGGAAAGTCAGGTTGGACACGGGTTGTTGATGAGGGTTGATAGTGGGTTGACAAGTCCTGTTGTTTTTCGACAAGAGGCACAGGATAAACAGGGTGAAAATTAGCGGCTCCGCCGCAAAAATCCTGTCAAAAAAATAAGCATATAATTGAACCACAAAAGTCACAAAAGGACACAAAGAACTGTAACGTGTACCATTTGTGTCCTTTTGTGACTTTTGTGGTTCAATTTACGTTGCATTCAGGTATGCACCACTGAGCATTTTATCGCGGTTGTGGTGCTATTGTTGTGCCATAATTCTTCGTTCTAAAATTCTATCTATATCGTTCATTTTCAACAATTTGATTGTGGCTCTTCCAATATCGGTCAATGGAATGATTTCACCGTCATCTTGCAAAAAATGCTCATCCCAAACATCAGTTCTTGGGTGGAACAATCTTACAATATTAGCTTCTGGATAAAGAATAGTCGTGATATCACTGCCTTTGTTATTGTTACAAGGGAAACATGACAAAGCCAAATTATTCAATGAAGAGGGGCCATTGTGCTTTTCACTAATGATGTGATCAATTTGGAATGGGAAAAAAGATTGATCCTGTTGGATGCGGCAATATTCGCATTGGAACTGAGCCCTTTCTGCGACTTTTTTTCGCATGGCAGCCGAGATACTCATGCGGCAAGCGTTACTTTTTCTTTGGCTCTTGCCTTAGCCATTCGCATGATATGCTCGATAATCAGGTAGTAATCCAATTCTTCTTTTTCTGCCAGCGTCAGGCAATCGTTCCTTTTTTGGGCCAACAGATACTCAACCCGCTCAACTAATTTTTCAGATGGCTTAAAATTGAGGATTTCTTCTGGCTTGGGACCTGAAGAAATAAAATCAATTACTTCATGATATGATCGGGAGACAAGCATGTTATTATCGCATTTTAAGGCTCAAAGTTAATACGGTGACGGGTAAATAACAATTATATTTGGCAAATATACCGTCCTCACTGCTCCAACTCTTCCATCCTCACCTTATAGATGTGTTGCGGGGTGCGGGCATACATGCTTTGGTAGAGCATTTTGGCGCGGTTGTGGTGTGGGGTGGGGTTGTCGGCCACATGGCGCAGTTCAAAGTGGACAGCGGCCTCTTCGCGTTCGGTGCGGGCCAGGGCTAAGAGCTGCATGAGTTGACGTTGGGCTTCGGGGCGGTTGCCTTCTTTGATGATGATCTGGGCGCGCAGGATATTGGCGCCGAAGGTGAGGTCGGCATTGCCCAAGGCGAGGGCGATGTCGCGGCCTTCTTCGAGGAGTTGGCGGGCGGAGCTGATTTCGCCGTGGGTGAGGTGCACCAAACCTTTTTCGATGAGGGAGTAGCCGAGTACGAGTTTGTTGCCCATTTCGCGGGCGTGCTCTATGGCTTCGTTGTAGTAGCGGATGCTTCGTTCGTGGTCACCGCGATAGTACCAGGTGTCGCCGAGGGTGTTCAGCGCTTTGGCGATGCCTTTTTTGTAGTTGAGTTCGCGGCTGAGGGCGAGGTTTTTCTCCAAATGCTCAATGGCTGGGTCAAAATCACCGATAACGGAGAGCAGATCGCCGATGAGGCCGTGGGCGATAGCGA
>CAZIKN010000225.1:0-3897 GCA_964539805.1 uncultured Saprospiraceae bacterium
AGTGTGGTGACCGGAAATTTTTTCTTACGGTCAATATATGCATACATGACCAAATTGATGTCCGTTGCAAATTCCATCCACGCGCCTTTGAAAGGGATCACACGGGCACTGTAAATTTTAGTGCCGTTGGGGTGATAACTTTGCCCGAAGAACACGCCTGGAGAGCGGTGCAACTGTGACACAATTACCCGCTCAGCACCATTGATAACAAAAGTGCCTTTGGGTGTCATGTACGGAATGTTGCCCAAAAACACATCTTGAACTATCGTTTGAAAGTCAATGTGTTCGGGGTCATTACAGGATAATTTCAATTTTGCTTTGAGCGGTACGGAATAGGTCAGACCACGCTGCATACACTCATCAATGGTGTAGCGGGGTGGATCAATGAAATAATCCAGAAACTCAAGATTGAAGATGTTGCGAGCATCGGTGATCGGGAAGTTCTCTTTAAATACTTTATAGAGCCCTTCGTTGATCCTGTTATCAGGAGTAGTTTCCAATTGGAAATATTCCTGAAACGATTTCAGCTGAATTTCGAGGAGGTCAGGGTAGTGACCAGCGAGACGGATTTTACCAAAGTTAACCCGCTCTTGAACGCCGGTCTTGTGGTTTGCTCCGTTAGAGATGCCAATATTGGTCATTGTGCAAAGTATGCTTGAATTGCTAACCTTTAAAAATAAATTTTCGAGGCTTTGGGGAAAGCACCCGTTACAGACAACGATAGGCTTAACACATCCCAGCTCAGGGCGGGGGCTGCGTTAAGCCTAATCGTTGATTATAAACAGATATAATTTGCTTGCATGAGTTGAATGTAGTAAGAACAGTTGTCAAAGGCGAAAGTTTTCGCCGAGGCGGGACAACGGCTGATCTTACTTCAATTCAACAACGGCTCCTACGCCCTCAAGGGTTGCCTTGATAGACTCAGCCTCAACTTTGTTGATGCCGGTTTTGAGCGGGCTTGGAGCACCATCAACGAGGTCTTTAGCCTCTTTCAGGCCCAGACCAGTGATGTTCTTAACCTCTTTAACAACGTTGAGCTTATTGGCGCCAGCGTCTTTCAGAATTACGTCAAACTCAGTTTTTTCAACAACAGCTTCAGCACCGGCAGCTGCGGGTGCGGCTGCTACGGCTACTGCAGATGCAGCTGGTTCGATTCCGTAATCATCTTTGAGGATATTGGCCAGTTCGTTAGCTTCTTTGATCGTGAGGTTCACGAGTGATTCAGCCAGTGATTTCAAATCTGCCATTGTAGTAGAATTTTAAAAATTGTTGCGTAATGTGTGATAATGATAGGTTTGGAGGGGTGTTTTTCAAATTGGATTTTTTTAGGGTCGTATGATTGAGCTTGGAAGCCAATTTTATGTTTGATCGCGAATGCCGTTTGCTGTTAAGCAGAACTTTATTCACCATCAAATTACCCCTCGCGTTCTTCCAGCGTCTTGACAATACCGGCAATTTTGGAGCCGGTAGCCTTGATCTGGCTGGCGAGGCGACGGCCAGGAGACTGAAGCAATCCGATGATCTCGCCGACCATCTCTTCTTTGCTTTTCATCTTGACCAATACCGCGAGTTGATCGTCACCTACATACACTGAAGAGTCAATATATGCGGCTTTGAGCAACGGGCGCTCTTCCGTTTTACGGAATTCTTCTAATAAAAGAGCCGGTGCTTTGGGGTTTTCAGAAATCAGGATGGTAGTTGGGCCGTGAAGGCTTTCCCACAATGCGCTGAATCCTTTTGACTCCGGTTCTCTCTCAAGGGCCTTGCGGATCAAAGTGTTTTTGGCCACTTTCATCGTGATGCCCTTTTCAAAGCACATCCGGCGGAGTTTGTTGATTTTAGCAACAGACAAGGTTGATGAATCCGTCAGGTAGAAAAACTGGGAATTACCCAAGTCCTCTGACAACACATCAATTGCTGCGCCTTTTTCTTCCCTTGTCATTTCTTATTTATGTTGAAATGTGAGTGTGTTAAATAAAAAGTTGAACAGGCTAAAACGGGAAATAATCACCTTGGTGTTCCCACTAATATGGTTCAACCCAATTAAACCTTGATAGATTTGGGATCAACTGCGATACCTGGGCTCATGGTGCTGGCTACTGAAATGGTTTTCATGTAAACCCCCTTTGCACTTGACGGCTTCATCTTGTTCAAGGTAGAAACCAATTCATATGCATTTTCCACCAGTTGCTGTGGGGTAAATGATACGCGTCCAACAGAACTGTGAACGATACCAAATTTGTCCACACGGAAAGCAATCTTACCTTTTTTAACTTCTGATACCGCAGATGCGATATCCGCCGTAACGGTACCTGTTTTAGGGTTTGGCATCAAGCCACGTGGGCCGAGAATACGAGCCACTTTACCCAGTTGGGCCATAACATTAGGCGTTGCGATAATCACGTCAACATCCATCCAGCCTTCTGTAACTTTTTGGATATAGTCATCAAGACCAACGTGGTCTGCCCCGGCAGCCTTCGCCTCTTCTGCTTTATCAGGAGTGCAGAAAACCAATACTCGCTTGGTTTTACCAGTTCCATGAGGCAGAGATACGGTACCGCGAAGCGCCTGATCGGCTTTACGGGGATCAACCCCAAGGCGAACGTGAATGTCCACCGAAGCATTGAAGGTAGTGGTATTGATTTCCTTGACCAGACCCATCGCTTCTGAGAGCGAATAGAGCTTATCAGGATCAACTTTACCTTCAACAGCTTTGCGCTTTTTTGACAATTTTGCCATGTTAAAGTTTATGTTTAAGGTGTAACGTCCCGATGGGCGGGACTCCCTTGTTGATCTTTACCTAAAAGGCAAGTGATCAGTGTTTGTGCAGTTTAGAACGGCTTGTCGCCAGTGATGGTCAAACCCATGCTGCGAGCAGTACCGGCTACCATGCTCATGGCAGATTCGATAGTGAAGCAGTTAAGGTCTGGCATTTTGATCTCAGCGATAGCACGCACCTGATCCCAGGTCACCGAGCCTACTTTTTTACGGTTGGGCTCTGGCGAACCTTTTCCAGGCGCCAATTTCGCGGCTTCAAACAACTGGATAGATGCTGGAGGAGTCTTGATGACAAAGTCAAATGTTTTGTCCTTGTACACCGAGATAATCACGGGAAGCACCTTTCCGGCCTGATCGCCGGTTTGCGCATTGAAACGCTTGCAAAACTCCATGATATTTACACCTTTTGAACCCAATGCAGGGCCAATTGGTGGAGCAGGGTTGGCAGCGCCACCTTTTACCTGGAGTTTGATGTATACTTCTATCTCTTTTGCCATTGATGCAGAATAAATTAGGTTGTTAAACCATATATAAAAAATAGCGGGGAAAACGACTTTTGTAGAAGCGAGCCTGGGAGAACAGGCATCAGAAAGTCAGGTTTCTCAACTTATCTTTTCAACTTGAAGGAAATTGAGCTCTACTTCGGTGCCACGACCGAATATTTTTACAATTACTTTGAGTTTCTTTTTCTCTTCGTTCACTTCTTGAATATCACCTACAAACTCAGCGAACGGCCCATCAATAATTTTGACGGTCTCGCCAATAAGGTATGGCTCCATCAATGTTTCACCCGCTTCGCTACTGTCATCCACAATACCCAAAAGCCGGTTGGCTTCAAACTGGGTCATCGGAGATGGCTGCTCTTTGCCGAGGAAATGAATCACATTGGTGATATCCGCAATTTGTTTAGCTACTTCACCATTGAGTTTTGAGCCGAGTGCTTCTACAAGAATATAACCTGGGAGAAGGTTGCGTTCAAGCATCACCTTCTTGCCATTGCGTATTTTGTACACCTTTTCTGTGGGTACCACTACATTAAAAATGAATTTTTCCCAGCCAGAATTTTCAATTTCCTTGATAATACGCTCCTGTATCTTTTTCTCTTTGCCACTGATGACT
>CAZIKN010000226.1:0-3878 GCA_964539805.1 uncultured Saprospiraceae bacterium
CCAAAGCGAAATAGATTTTTAACCCGCGTTCACGCGGATCACGCGATTGCTGTACGTGCGCTGCAATGGCCGTTTGAGACAAAATGGTGTCATAAACGGCGATTTCATCCAACAAGCCGCCAAAAAAGTCGCCGGGCACAGTGCCGTCCAACCTTGCGCCCAGTATCCATTGCTGGGTGGAGTCTGAGCCATTGCCGGATATTCCGCTGAACGTAAAGGGCTGGCCAAAAGGCTGGCCGTTTTTGTATGCGCTCACAATACGATTGTCGCCGCTGCTATCTATCGCAAAGGCTAAGTGTTGGTAGCGCATGCCCAGTAAGCCGAAGCTGTGCTCGGTTCCATTGAACCACATTTTGACATCGTTATCAGTACCGTTGGGTGACAGCAGGAGGCGCATTTCATTGCTGCCCCATTTTTTAGAGAGCAGGCATTGTTCCCCGTCAGGGCCGGCGCTGTTGGCCCAAAGTTCGAGGGTGGCTTTGGGGGGCAGCGCAAAATTGGGCAGAGTGGCGTAGTCGCCCTCGCTGCGCACCAATTTTAAGGCGCGGTGGCGGTAAAAGTCCTTGTTTGGCTTCGCCAAAAAGGTGGTGCCCGTGCCATAACTGGCTGATTCGATGCGGTAAAAGCCGTTTTCGTCTGTTTTGCCCATGGTGCGCACAGGCGGGCGATCTTTGTCAAATTTGGCACCGCAGAGGTACAATTTATGTCGGCGAAGCACATCAAAAGAATTGGTACCGAGTTCCTCATCCATTTTCCAATAATACTTCAAACCCAGTGTTTGGGAGGAGGCAGTGCCCATCATGGCTTCGCCAAGGTCCAATTCGTCCAAACGGCGGTGATACATACGCAACTCATCCAAACGGCCCGACCATGTATTCTGCGCCTTGGCCTCGGTGCCTAACTGGAGCATTTCGGCTGCTGCCAATGCGGGAATGGCATCAATGGCAACCAATTGCCCGTCCAAGTACAGGCGGCCCTGCCCGACGGCATCGGCGGTGAACGCTACATGGTGCCAGTCATTTTGGGTGCCGTCCGCAAAGGAACCGTTCAAAACAACAGTGCCGCCTACAGGAGAGGCTATTTCCAAACGGATGCCTGCTTGGCTGTTTGCATTGGTGCTGTGAAAAACCGTCAATCCGGCGGGTTGCAGGCTCAGAATAGTGCCATCGGGAGTACTGGCATCGGTTCTGACCCAAAAAGCCAGGGACCATTCCTTTGTGGTGGTCGGCAGGAAGTTTTTGTCTGTGCCCTCTTCCGCCAGCGCAAGTCCGCCGTTGCCGGGTGCGAATAAGGCGGAAAAACCCTGTAAGGGAGTCAATGTAATCAAGGCATCCGGCACGGGGCGGTCATTGAGGGTGCGGACCCAGCCCGTCACCACGCCATTGGGTACCTGGAAGCCAATGGCCCTGCCCGCTGCGCCTTCACCATAGAGGTTGAGGCCGCGCACCTCGTAGCGGTAAGCCACACCCGCGATGACATTGAAATCATTATAGGTGCGGATGTTGTTGTTTACGGTGGCCAAAAAAACGCCATCCCGGTAGATGTTGAAGCCATCGGAGGCATCGGGGCCGAGTGCGTCCGTTTCCCAGCTGAGTTGGATACGGTCGAGCAGGTCGCCCTGCGTAGCCTTGAGCACAAGGGCGAAGGGGGGCAGGAGAAAACGGGAATAAAAACCGAGCGAGGTATTGCGCTCCGCGTTTTCCACATAACCCGTAAAGGTTTGGCCCACCGCAATGGCCATACGGTTTTTGGAGGTATTGATGCGGGCCTTGCTGCCGTAGTTGAAAAACAGCGAGGTGGCATAGCCGCCCGTATCCACGGCCTGGGCCGGGCCGCAGGTGCTTTGCCCCCACAGCGGCAAATGGCCGAACAAGGCCATTATTATGGATATAAGAAAAATATACTGTCGCATGACGTTGATTTTAAGTGTGAAATAAACCATAGTGTAAATTCCCCCTTATTTCACCCATATCTCCACCATGCCTACCCCGAAACTTTCGTCGTTTTTATCGCCGTCCAAGGCCGCACCAAAAAAAAGCCAAAAGCCGTTTCCGTTGCGAACCGCCGTCATTTCAGCTTCTTCAGTGGATTCGGGCCATTCGCTTCGGCCCGTAAAGTGGGTAGCGTTTACCAGCGTATTGTTTGGGTTTAGCTCGCCGGAATTGTGCAACTGATTTTTCAGGCTGTGCCAGCCCACAAACAACCTGCCGCCACCCTCGCTGGTCGCAAAGGCTGCCCAAGCGCGGTCACCATCGCCAAAATCCCATGAATCAATAAAATAGTATTTAAACTTTACTTTGATGTAATTGTAAGTACCCGCACCGCTGAGGTCAATAAATTTTTTCAATACGGCGTCATTATTGTTGGGTGTAACAAAAGGCGGCACAAATGCGGCACCCCCATTTGTAGCCCCGACACCGGCATTGATAGCAGATTGCCAGCCGGGAGATTGGCCCCAGTTGGCCATCTGGTAGTCCTGCGCCACTAAGCGCCAGTCGCTTACGCCGTTATAGGAAAGTAGATTATTATTACTAATATTGACTCCGTTGGTAGTCAATACACCTTGCACGACAAGGCCGCTGGCATCCGCCCGTGCGATTTCTGTATTGTTGCTGAACAAGGCAACTCTCCCATCGCTGGTGGAGAACATGCCCGTGTCGCCATCGCTATTGAAGCCGTAGCCGTTGTTGTTGGCACCGCTGGCACCGGGCGCGCCGCTGCGGGCCAATACGCCGCCCGTTGAAGCTACTTTGGGGCTGATAGTACCGCCTACTTCCAAGTTGGTGACTATTCTGATGGTGTCCGCCACCACTTTGCCCGAACTGGGGAAGCGGTTGCTCTGCCCGATAAGCGAGAGCGCATAAGGGGCCGAGGTGAGCAACACGCGGGGCTTCATTTCCGTGGCCCCAATAGTGACGCCGAGGTAATAGAGTTGGGTGAAGGGGACATTGAGTGCTTCAACCGTGCCGAGCGTAGCGCTGTAAATGCCGCTGGATACCTCAATGTCACTTTGGTTCTCTGTCCAAAGGGGTGTTCCGCCGGTTTCTACGGTGTAGAGCCGGAAGGTCATGCTGTAGGTGCCGTCGTCCACAGCCACGCCGTTGGCTTTTTTCAGGATACCCTGTACGCTTAGGGTAGGTTTGGTGCCCGTTTGAGCGTGGGTGGGCAAGGCAAAAGCAAGGCAGCCCAGAACGACTGCCCAAAGAAATAGATTTCTCATGGTGAAAAATGATGAATGAGTGAATACTATGCAGTTTTGTTAAGCCAAAAGTGTACATTATGGCTTCTTGGTCCCCTTGCTATTGTCCCAACAACGGGTATCACTGTCCGAATGATGGTTTTGGCTGACCAAGGAAAAAGAGAAGCACCTTTGCAATCCTGACTGCATAGTTTTATCGAATGGATACCCTGATTCGTAAGAGGTTATCAGTAAGAACAAGAATTAAAGAAATTGCATCTCCTCCGCTTACCCCTGTCGCTGCTTTTCAATGACCTGTAGATTTGACTCGCTCAAAACCATACGGCATAACCTATACCTAAAAAAATGGCCCCCTGTTTCCAGAGGGCCAAATATCTTCGCATAAACCAACAGCCACACTAGTGTGCCAACAGCTATCTATTACCTTTTTGTCACTACCAAAGACTTCGTAATCAAAATATTATCTATTATCCATACCACCTGATACACACCATTTTCAAACAGACCCGATGTCAGGTCTATGCTCAGCTGCTCCACACCTGCGTCCAACTTTTTGCTCCAAACCTGACGGCCCAGGGCATCCTGAATGCTGATTTGTTGATTCGAGAGATGTTGATTCGAGGGTTGTTGATTTGACCCCGAAGACTGTTGATTTGACTTGTTGTTGATTTGTTGATTT
>CAZIKN010000227.1:0-3872 GCA_964539805.1 uncultured Saprospiraceae bacterium
CGCTTGGTATAAAGGGTGCCCTCTACCCGATGCTCATTTTGCTCTTTTTCGGCATTTTCGTAAGGGCCTGACGTGAGCGGGGAGGTGGTGAGGTCATACACGTTGTATCCGGCCTTGTTTTTCATGATGCTAAGCTCTGAAAAATGGCGGTCGCCGGTCAGGAATACCACTCCTTTTATTTTTTCCCGTGCGATATGGTTCAGTATGCTATCGCGTTCGGCAGGGAAAAAGTGAAAACAGGTTTCGTGGTTGTTGTTGGAGGTGACCACCTGGCCTCCAATGGCTACTATTTTAAAAGGTGCCTGGCTTTTGGCCAATGCGGCCTTGAACCACTCCAATTGTGTTTTGCCCAGCAGGGTACGGTCGGGGCAGCTTCTACAATAATTAGGTGTGCGGAAATAACGATTATCCAAAAGGAAGAAGTCCACATCGCCGTATTGAAACATGGTGGTACAGCCTTTTTGGCCCTCAACGCCGAAACTGGGATTGCCCCAAAAATCGCGAAAGATTTCCCATGCTGTTTCTTTCAAAGGATAGGAGGCGTCAGCGTCATTGGGGCCATAGTCATGGTCGTCCCAGATGGCATAATGGG
This sequence comes from uncultured Saprospiraceae bacterium, assembly GCA_964539805.1. Classification (GTDB taxonomy): domain Bacteria; phylum Bacteroidota; class Bacteroidia; order Chitinophagales; family Saprospiraceae; genus M3007. The sequence goes on from CAZIKN010000227.1 coordinate 593, forward strand.
CCGTAGAGGCCAAAAGGGCCTGCATCTCGGGCAGTTGACGGCTGTAGGTCATGCGTTTCACCATACCGGTACGGGAGTAATAATCGGCTTCGCGATAGTAAGTATTGTCACCGAGCCACAGCATAACATCGGGTTTTTGGGTTGTGATGTGGGTGAAAATTTGTTCATCCGCGCCATAAGGTGCACCGGATCGGTCATAAGCCGCTTCGTTGCGGTGGTAGCAGCTGCCGGTGGCGATGGAAAATGCAGGTGGTTCTGTTCGCCATTGCCAAAGGGTTTGGGTTTTGAACGTGGTTGGATAAGGGAAGCTGGCAGCCTTTCCATTTATGATCACTTGATAATCATAGGATTTTCCAGGCTCTACCTCATCCGCATAACATTTGGCCGTGAATGCACTGGCCCATTGGGTGGGCACTTTTTCGGTAAAATATTTTTTGCCCGGATTGCTTTTCTCCCAGTAGGCTATCTGGACAACAGCTGCCGATTTCGTTTGTACCCAGATAAGGGCCTCGCGCATGTCAGTGTGTCCGATCATTGGGCCGTTTTGGAGCGCTTCGTTGCCGCCGGGGCCATCAAATGCTGTTTTGCCTGTGGTACAAGCAGACAAAGCCAGGGCGAGGGCAAAGAAAAAAGTGCGCTGAATGCTGTTGAGGTATTGCATAAGGGTATCCTTTAGTATTTTAAAGGCAAATGTACGATACGGCTGTTTAGGAAGGTACAGATAATGGCTTACCTTTGTGTGAAGAATTATGATATTTGCTAGTCCACTTTGGTTTTTATTGTTTTTGGCCATAATCCCGCTTGGTTTTCGCAAACGGCATCATGCGACACCGGTGCTGCGGATGCCTTTAAACAGCGGCCTGTTGTCAACACTCAGCTGGCGGAGCCGTTTGGTGCCTTATCTGCCTTGGCTGCGGGGCATAGCCGTCAGTTTGCTGATTATCGCCTTGGCGCGGCCCCAGCGGCAATGGCAAGAAAAAAAAATAAAGGCTGACGCCCTGGACATTGTGCTGTCCCTTGACCTGTCTTCCAGCATGCTTTGCACGGATTTTGAGCCGGACCGCTTGAGCGTAGCCAAACGATTGGCCATTGATTTTGTGGAAAAGCGCCCTTATGACCGCATTGGCCTTGTAGGCTTTTCGGGAGAGGCATTTACACAATGCCCGCTGACCACTGATCGGAAAGTAGTGCAGCAGTTTATCCGTGATTTGCAGACAGGCTATCTGAAACCCGGGACGGCCATAGGGCTTGGCTTGGCAACGGCTGTCAACAGGCTCAAGGACAGCGAGGCCCGTAGCCGTATCGTGATTTTGCTGACGGACGGCAAGGAGGACACTGATGAGCCGCCACTTGTATTGCCGGATGAAGCCATTGAACTGGCTGCGACAATGGGTATAAGGGTGTATTCCGTAGGTATTGGCACGGAAGGATATGCGCGATGCCCTTATTATTCCAACCCCGACGGCTCTTATGAGTACAGGCCCATGCCAGCCTCCATTGACATTGAACTATTACAAAAATGCGCCACAGCAACAGGGGGTAAGTTTTACAGGGCTTTTTCCGAGGCTGATTTGGCTGGCATATATGATGAAATAGACCGTTTAGAAAAAACGAAGATCGAAATGACAACCATACAGCGAACAACAGACTGGTTTCATTGGTTTGTGGTGGCAGCTTTGCTCTTGCTGGTTTTGGAAGGGCTGCTAAGGCACTGGATTTTCAGGTCTATCACGTCATGATACTAAAACACTAAAATTTTTCTGCTTCGGGCAACCTTTTTGCCAACAATGCACCAAATATGTATTGCCAATTAAAAAAATTGAATTTTTATCGCATGAAAAACCTACGCGTACTTCCGCTGCTGAGCGCAGTGGTGATAACTTTGATGGCCACAGCGCTTACTGCACAAGTGCAGGTAAAATGTGTAAATGGACAAGGCCAGGCTTTTGACCCTATTACGGGCAGGCTTATTCCTACGGGCGAACGTTGCGCCAACGCGGTTACCTCTGCTGTTCCTTTCCTTCGCATCACTCCAGATGCACGTGGCGGCTCTATGGGCGATGTGGGCATTGCCACCTCTGCGGATGCCAACAGCATGCACTATAACCCTTCAAAGTTAGCCTTTGCAGACAAAAATATCTCTGTATCAGCCACTTATACGCCCTGGATGCGTAACCTCGGCCTGCAGGATGTTTATTTGGCCTACCTGAGCGGGTACAAAAAAATTGATGACAATCAGGCCATTGGCCTCGGTCTGCGCTATTTTTCATTGGGCAATATTGAGTTCACCAATGACCAAGGCCAGTCTATAGGTCAGGGCCGCCCCAATGAGTTTGAGGTGTCGGCTGGCTATTCCCGCCGTTTGTCAAAATATTTTGCTGCGGGCATCGCGGCCAAGTTCATCTATTCCAATCTGGCCTCCGGTCAGTTTATCCCGGGTACCAGCACGGAAATCAGGCCAGGTGTGGCAGGGGCAGCAGACTTGTCCATGACCTACAAAAAGCCGATCAGCATCAACAAACGCAAAAATGAGATGACTATTGGTTTGGCCATGAGCAACTTAGGCTCCAAAATCACTTATACCAACTCCATTAACCGCGATTACATCCCAACCAATCTTGGCTTGGGCTTGGCTTGGAAAATGAACTTGGACGAGTACAATACCCTAACTTTTACCACGGATTTCAACAAATTGCTGCTCCCAACACCGGATCCTGAATCCTTGGATGGCGACGCTATACCAGACTACCGTCAATTGTCACCTGTGCGCGCTGTGTTCCGCTCCTTTGGTGACGCCGCTGGTGGCCTTGCAGAAGAGCTGCGCGAAATCACTACGGGTATCGGTGCCGAATATTGGTATGATGATCAGTTTGCGGTGCGTGCCGGTTATTTTTATGAGCACTATTCCAAAGGCAACCGTAAATATTTCAGCGTTGGTTTGGGCATCAAGTACAATATTTTTGGCCTAAACTTCTCTTACCTGGTACCTACCACCAACCAGCGCAACCCCTTGGATAACACCCTGCGCTTCTCCTTGCTGTTTGATTTTGAGGCATTTGATGCGGAAGAAGAGCCAGGCAATTAAGGAAAAAGAGCTGACCTGATAAAAAATGTAAAAGCGACCCGTGTTTTCCTTCAGGAAGCACGGGTTTCTTTTGGCCGGTACTGGGAGAAATGGCCTATATCGCCGTGTATTTGGGCTAATGGGTCACCGTATTTGGGCTAAGAGCATGTCTGGAATTTTCCCGCTTGGCCCAAAACGGCTCTTTTTTCAGCATTT
>CAZIKN010000228.1:0-3842 GCA_964539805.1 uncultured Saprospiraceae bacterium
CCAATAGTTTTAGGGAAATGGTACGCGCCATAGCGCCGCACCTTAGGCCACACCATATCGTCATTCACGGCACCAAAGGTTTTGATTTGTCTGGCATCCCGGAAGAAGAATTGGACAAGCCCGGCCTTTCGCTTACACGGCAGCAGGTGCGAACCATGAGCGAGGTCATCCTTGAAGAGAGTTCTGTTGTGCGCGTGGGCTGTCTTTCCGGCCCCAACCTCGCAGCGGAAATTATAGCGGGGCAGCCTGCGGCTACCTTGGTGGGCAGCCGCTTCAAGGAGGTGATTCAGGCGGGCCAAATGGCCTTGAACAGTAAAAAATTCCATGTATTTGGCTCTTATGATATGCTGGGTGCCGAATTGGCAGGTGCCTTAAAAAATATTATTGCCCTGGGCTCCGGTGTTTTGGGCGGCTTAGGTTTGGGCCGCAACATACAGGGGCTGCTCATTGCCAGGGGTTTGGCAGAGATGGTTTACTTTGGCAAATCATTGGGTGCCTCCAGCCATGCATTTATAGGGGTGGCGGGTATAGGTGATCTGGTGGCAACAGCCACAAGTACCAACAGCCGCAATTATACGTTTGGTACCCGTTTGGCTAAAGGCGAGACCGTGGCCCAGATCAGGGCTACCATGCCGGAATTAGCTGAAGGGGTGCGCACTTTGCACATAGCACACCATCTGGCACGCCAATACAAGCTCCATGTGCCCATTACGGATATGCTGTATGCTGTGGTTTTTGAACAATATTCGGTTGACAAAGCCCTGCATTACCTGATGACCTATCCGTATGCCATTGACGTGGATTTCATGTAAAAAAGCATTAAAATCAGCCTCTCGAAATGATACGCCTCTCCCTCTTTTTTGCCCTGTTGTTTGCCTTGCCCCTGATAGGCGATGCCCAAAAAATAGCAGGTTCGCGCTATAAGCTCCGCGATACTTTTTTGCGCTTTAGCGGGCCTAACTGCTATGAGATAACCCGTGACGAAGGGCTTCGTGCACTCAAAGCGAGGGATTGGGACCTGGCAGCCTCTCTTTTTAGATCCGCCAAAAACTGTACGGATGCCAATGAAAAGCGTCGTGCCGAGATGAGCACCCTCATCGGGGAGAGCCAGACAAAAGCCAAAAACGAACTGATCGAAAAAGAGCGCGAGGCAACCCGCATTGCGCGCCATGCCATTGCGAGCAACAGGGCAGAAGATGCACAGGAACTGCTGCGCAGCTTCAACCGCAGCCTTGCCTTCCGATTGGCCGATTTTGCCGATCGTTTTATCGCCCCTCCTGACGACAACCAGAACTCTGATTGCGTGCAGGCCTTGTTAGATGCCTGGAACTACAGCCCTTATTATCATTCCAATACCAGCAATTATCCCAACGTGCAGCTGCCGTTTTGTTTTCAGGTGGTGGAAAACTTAGGCCCAAATGCCCAGATCAAGTATGCCAACTATCAGGGCAAAAGCCACTTGTTTGCTTTTAGTCCTGTGGAAACAACGGACGGCAACAATGGCAAACAGGAGGCAAACAAAGCGGCTATGCTTTATTGGTGGGATGCGGAAACCTTGGAACGCCGCGGCTCTATGCGCTTAGACAAAGACCTAACGGGCTTTGATGTTGCGCCTGATGGCCGCACCTTGGTTTTTTTCTCCAAAAGGCAATTTGTGTTTTGGCGGGGACCGGGAGAAAACATGACGCTTGATGTGCCTAATGTTGACCTATATTGTTTTGATGACGATTGCCAAAAATTTTATTACTTTTTACCTGAAAGAGGCGAGATTTACCTTAAAAACGTTCCTAAAAGTTTTTCAAGGATCACTAAAAACAGCACTAAACGATCCAAAGGCAACTATGCTTCTACACCCTTAAAGGAGGAGACCGAACCGGTTTACAGCGGTATTGCAGGGGCGGGATTTTTTAAGTTCTCGGTACGGAAAGGAGCATTGTGGATGGCCTACTATGATCGCGTTATGGTCATGGATCACGGTGTGGGCAAAACTTTTCCCATGCCGTACAGCCTTTATCCTGATACGAAGCCCGATCAGGTCATGCTTTGGCCTGAAGTGCGGCGGCTACAGTTTACCAATGACTCCCTGGACATTATGTACCTGCTGCCGATGGCCAAAAGCCCTGATGGCACCAAGGTAGAGCAAATGGTAGGTTATGGCGAACTGCCCTTGGCCAGTGATCCCACGGGGTCAAGGCTGCTGGCATCCTATAACCCACAGACAAGCCATGTCTATATTAGAGAGAATGCACGCGACATACGGTATTACAGCACGCCGTCATTGCGTCAGGATGATGGTTTCAAATTGAACGGAGCCTCTCTTTCGCCGGATGGCCAATGGCTTGCGGCTATTACTCGTGAGGGCATGCTTATGGCCTATTCTTTGGGCAATGAACTGCACAACTCCTCGTGGCCCTTTTTCCCAACCCGTGATTTTAGTCTGCAGTTTACGCCTGACGGGCATCGTTTTGTGGTGTTGCAGGATGATTCCATTCGTGTTTTTGATGCCGATGACTGGCACAACCCCCAATTTGCCTTTAAACCCGAAAAAGAAGCACCTGTACTGGTATTGACCGATAACATGCTCGCATACAGGGCCTCTCAGGAGGCATTGCAGGTCTTTCGGTTCAGTGACGGTAAACAGTTTGAGGTCAATTTCCCGGTACCATTTGGATATGTAGGCCATATTGTGGACCTTGACAGCGTGCACAACCGTATCGTACATGCATCAGGCCGCACGGTAACCATTGAGCAATTAGGTGGCAACAATATGCGCTGGTCGCGAGAGTTTGAGGGCCGTGTACAGTCGGTTTATTTTGTGCCGCAATCCCAAAAATTGATGGTTATACACGAATCATCCGGGTACAATACGGAAAGGAGCAGTATCAAATTCTGGAGTTATGAACAGCCTTCGGCCAGTATCGAAACGCTGAGAACTAGTGATTTTAAAGAAGGTTTGGTCAGTTTTTCACCCAATGCTCAGTTGGTTGCTTTGGCCAACGAGCAAAAAATCTGGATTTACAACCTCAAGGATCTATCCGAGGAGCAGGCCTTCATTTACAGGGTTAAAAGCAATATTACCGCCATTACTTTTTCGCCGGACGACAAAGCGATAGTAGTAGGTTTTGAAAGTGGCGATATTAAAGGATACGATGTTTCCAACGGGAATGTGATCTATAAAATTCCACCTATTTCCAATGACGACATGCCTGTGCTGGGCCTGTATTTTTACGATGACGGCAAGCGGCTTCGGCAGGTACTGGGCATCAATGTTGAACGACAAATAGCAGGCCCGCGAAACAATTACAACAGTACGAATACCTTTGTTTCGCGTCAGATGGACACCAAGGGTTTTAGCCCGCAGTTGATCAGTGGCGACCGCCAGTTGGTCTCCTTCAGTGCCGAGCAGATAAGGTCCTATGATCTGGAAAGCGCGCTTGATTTTGGCGATAATTTCAGAATGCTGGCGGAATCGGGTGATTTGCCCTTGATCCGTTCTTTTTTTGATTATTACCTGAACGAGGCCAAACAAAGCAACAACAGCGAATTGGTGCGTACGTATTGCGATCGGGCCTTTGACCTGTACGCCCGTCTTGATCCTGAAAGCCAGCGCGTTTTGCAGGCTGACATGGTCAATATGAACGAGGATCTGATATGGAAGCTCCTGCTGCGGGGCAAAACCCGAGAGGCCGGGGCGGCTATTTTAAAAGCGAACACCAATTTAGACAAGCCCTCATCGCTGTTCCGATACAGCGGGCATGCGGCTTTACTGCGCGGTGAGCTGCAAAATGCATCCCGTTATTATACGGACTGGCTGATTTATATTGCAGAAAAAGCTGGTTTGG
>CAZIKN010000229.1:0-3741 GCA_964539805.1 uncultured Saprospiraceae bacterium
CTATTTTGGTCAATAACTACAGCAATCTGATTTCCAACTCATTCACTATTGCCTGGGACCCAACAATTTTAGAATATGATACTGTTGCAAGGCCAAACAATGCCCTGCAGTTTTCGGCAGTCAACAACCTGAATGATTTATTTGTCGGTGCGGGAACTTTGGGCTTCGCTTTGTCTCGCGCCAATGGCTCGCCCATGACGATTGCCAATGGTCAAACCCTGATCGAAGTATGCTTCAAGGTAATTGGCTCTGTTGGCGATTGTACGCCTTTTACTATTTTGAATAATCCAGCGCTAATTGATGCCACCAAAGCAGGTGCTGCGCCCGGCTCCACTGTTCCAGCAGCCATAACGCCCATCAACGGTGAGATTTGTATCGCCTATGATCCATTGGTACTTAAGGACAGTATCGTGGACTTCAAGTGTGATCAGACCGCATCACTTAAGGTTATCGTTGAAGGCGGCCAGGAGCCCTTTGAAATCACCTATACCCCACTTAATGGTGGCCCTGTAGAGACCCGCATCATTGCTAAGCGCGGAGAAGTCCTGCTCGTGCCAGGTTTGACCAATGGGGACTGGATTGTATGCTTACGCGACAACATGGGGCTTGGCCAATCCTTGTGTGATACAATCAATGTCAATGTGCCATCTATTGGGGTTAACCTGGATTTTGTCTCCCCCTTGTGCTTTAATGATTCGACGGGAAAAGCCACTGCTAATGTTCAGGTTAATGCCGTGCCTGCCGACCCGACAAGCTTTACCTATGCGTGGGCGGGTACGCCCGGCCCGCTTGTCCAAGGACTGCAAATTCAAAATAATATCGGTGCAGGCAATTATACCGTTACCGTGACGCAAAAGTCAACAGGTTGTACACAGGTGGCCTCAGGCTCTTTGAGTCAACCCGCTAAAATCTCCAACAATTTTGTGGTAGTCACGGATGCTACATGTAGTGGCGTGGATGATGGCTCTATTACCATCATTACCCAGGGTGGCACTGCTTTCCCGGGCACCGAATACGACTTTAAATGGGAATATTCGCCCAATGGATTGCCGCCTTTCGTGAACGAACCCAAAGGATCCGGTAAAACGAACCCATCTGTTTTGGCCAATGTTCTCGGTGGTACCTATAAAACAACCATTACGGATGCCAATGGTTGTAAGTTTGATACGACCATCGTTGTAAAAAACACCTTTGAGATTGCCGTAGAATTGGTTCAGATCCAAAACCCCAAATGCTTTGGCGGCACGGATGGCGTGTTGACGGTGCAAGTTAAATCAACACCCGCATTCCCCAACGCAACTTGGGGCTTTACACCCACAATCATGGGTACATTTGCGGATAGTTGCTGGGCTACCGGATGCAAATACAAAAACCTTAAGGCAGGTACCATTGCCGTTCAGGTGGTGGAACAAAGTGGCTGCTCCGATACGGCAATCTATGTGCTAAAAGACCCCGCACTATTAAGCCTGGCTACTGTAAGCACCAAAAATCCAAGCTGCAAAGGCATTACAGATGGCAGTATAGAAGTAAAAGCCGCAGGAGGCACACCTGCCGCGGGCAATACTTACACTTATACATGGCCGGCACCGCTTACCCCAGGTCCTATCAAGACAAACCTTGCTGAGGGCAGCTATACCGTGACCGTAACGGATGCCAACAATTGCACCGCTACCCTAAGCGCTTCTATTACATTGCCGCTACCACCCAAAATCACGCTTATTGACAGTACTTCAGTGAAATGCGGTAAAGATGGCAGCCTTGAGGTGCGCACTAATGCTACTGGCGTTTCGTTCCAATGGACAAATTTGGCTGGTCAAAACCTGGCAAATTCTGCCAAAGTGGATCAATTGGACGGTGGGCAATACATATATATTGTCAAAGATGCCAATGACTGTGTAAGCACTGATACCGTAGCCTTAGGCTCCATTATTCCTCTGTTTGTGGACACCTTTACCATCACCAAACCAAAATGTTTTGGGGAGAAAGATGGCCGAATAGTTGTGTCCATAGAAGGCGGGCAAAAGAATTATTCTTATTCCTGGAATACTACCCCTGTTCAAAACTCCCCCGTCCTGACCAACCAAGGAGCAGGTAAATACATCCTTACCGTAAAGGATGCCAAAGGTTGTGAGTTGAAGGACACCTTTGATATATTGAATCCCGCATCTATGTCGGTGGGCTTCACGGACTTTATGCCTACACGTTGTGTTGACACCTGCGATGGCAAGTTTACGATACAAGTCAATATGTCAGATGGATCACTACAGGACTATATATTTAGGTGGGAAGACAACCTCACTTTAAATGATTCTATTCGCACCGGCCTCTGTATTGGTAAGTATAAGGTAACCGTAACAGATCCCAAAAGCTGTTTTGCAGAACTTGAAATCACAATGGTCGGCCCTGACTCCATCCAAATAGATACCTTCATTACCACGCCTGCCACCTGCAACTTAGATAAGGATGGCACTGCCGAAGTAAAGGTTAAAGTGGGTAGCGGCAATGGCGGGCCATATACTTATCGGTGGAATACCACACCCCTCAAAACACAGGCTAAAATCACCGGAGAGCCGGCAGGGGCTAAAAACGTGACCATTACCGACCGCAGAGGTTGCGGAAAGGTGTTCTCGGGTGAAATAGAGCAACCTGACCCCATCGTCATACAACTGGACAATGCCTTTACATCGCTGCCCAAGTGTTTTGGCGATAGTCTGGGCAGTAAACTGCAGGTAAAGGTATCGGGAGGCAATACAGGCAATTTTACGTTTGCCTGGCAAGATGAAAATGGAGACCCCATTGGAGGGAGCAAAAATCCGCTGGAAAATGTGTTTGCGGGCAAATATGATGTAACTGCTACAGATTCAAAAGGATGTACAGGTGCTATTACCGGACTGGTATTGTCTGAACCACCTCCGGTAATCGGTACGTTCCTGCCTTTTGACAGTTTGGATTGTTTTGGTGATGAGACTATCCTTCGTGTTGACCAAATCATTGGCGGCAATGGTGGCCCTTATAAGTTTAGCGTTGACAATGGCGCATTGCTAAACACCGATTTTCCGGTCACCGTTGATGGTGGCGACCATATCATAACTTATGTGGACAAAAACAATTGTGAGTTTTCGGATACCATCAATATCCCTGAACCCACTGAGCTTACGGTTAAATTTGACCCGAAAGAAATTCCAATATCCCTTGGGGAGTCCACGGAATTGATTCCTGCTATTGACAATTTCTATCCGATCAAATCCTATACCTGGACGCCTACGGATAGCCTGACCCGGGCAGATACTTCATTTACCACTGCTGACCCAACACAAACCATTCGATACAAATTGGTTGTTCAAGACATCAAGGGCTGTGTGGGCAGTGGAGAGGTTACGGTTGTGGTAGATCCCAATCGTGATGTGTATATCCCGAATATCTTTATGCCCGGCACCAGCTCAGCCCTTAACTTTGCCTTCAATGTGAATGTAGGCCCAAGTGTACAAAATGTCAATTTCATGCAGGTGTATAACCGCTGGGGTGAACTTATGTATGAGCGCAAAGACTTTTTGCCTGTTTTCGGCGATTTTGGCGAAGGCTGGGACGGTCGTTATCGAGGCGATTTCGTCAATCCCGGCGTCTATATTTACGTAGCAGAGGTTACGTTTAAGGATGGCCGTGTATTGCTTTATCGTGGTGATGTAACGATTGTAAGGTAAGAGCGTTTGCAGGACTGTTGTCTTGAATGAAAAAAGCCCC
>CAZIKN010000230.1:0-3720 GCA_964539805.1 uncultured Saprospiraceae bacterium
TGCTTTTGGGTTGCCCGATCCAGTACAGGAAGGTGCGCATTTTGCCGGGTGTAAGGTCGCGGAGGTATGCCGCGCCTGCTTCATCCTGGGCCATCACTTCTGCCAATTCCTCGGGCATGGGCAAACCGAACTCACTTCGGTCTTTCCATAGTTGCACTTGCAACAGCGAGCCTTCCTGAAGCCGCAGTTTTTCCCTGTTCTTTTTGTTGACCGTGACCAAAAATCGTCCTGAGCCATTGGGTATCAGGGCGCATGGGTACTCCAGTACGCCATTGAGTACACACACCATTCGCCGGTCGGAGCCTTCTATCAGGGTATTGGCAATGGCATCGGGCACCAAAAAATGCGCGCCCCACAGTTTGTTGGTGGATATATCCAAGCGGGTTTCAAAATGGTATTGATCCTCAGGTGCGGGCTTCGTGTTCATAGGGGCAAAGTTAAGCATTGATGCGCACGTAACAGTGCATAGACGATCTGTCAAAATTTTTCCAGCACCTTAGACGCATATTCACCATTTGGAGCGCGCAACACTATGCGGTATGCGCCCTGTGGAAGGTGGTTCAAAAATATCCGTGTATAATTCGGATACCGGGCCATTGGGCATGTAGTTTCTATTCCAAGCACGTTGTACAAGTGAATATCAAGCGCTGCACTGTCAGCATTTTTTTGATAAAGATCAACATAATCCGAGGCTGGATTGGGAAACAAACTGATGTTCTGCAGGACTTTGTTCATTTCATTCACACTGCTACCGGGCAAAGATGAGACGAGTTTGTTCTGTACCGTGTTAGTCCATATTGCAGGGTTATAATCAAAGAAAATCGTTGCTGTGTTATCAACAACAATGTTATTGGCCAAACCTTGGCGCGGTTTGACAGAAAAGGTAACGAAACCTTGGCTGGCCGATGGATTTGTAGCGCTATCCGGTAAAAAAATATTCCTGAAATAAAATACAAGCTGGCCATCATCCGCTAAAGTGGCCTCAAAAGGATGGCTGGAGTCCAAGGGTTTGAAACTACCCCAATCAAGATTGCCCGATAGTTGATCGCGAATACTGACCTGAAAAGCGGTATCATTCCCGGTATTTTGAAAACGAATGGTATATAAAATGGATTCTCCAAAGAGGGTATAATTCTGATCCAAGCCAGCACTAACACTTCGGTTAGGATGGGTCTGTTTGTCATTTGGGTCAAATGAGCAACGGATCGTTGAGGCATAAGAGATGTTGCCGCTTACTAATGTTTGTCCATTTGCCTGTGTGGTTTCCACCCAGCTAACGATATGGGCTGTTTTGCCAACAGAAGCAGCATCAGCTACATCAAACCGAAGCTGTATGGTTCGTTTTTCAGCAGGCCCTAAGTTATCAAAAAACCAATAAAGGGTATCTCCTCGCACCAAATCCGGCGTTTGGGAGCTGCTTTGGAATTTGGCAAGGGAAGAGGCTAACAACGCAAGTCTGCCCTTCAACACAGAGCAGCCTTCATTATGCAAAGACAACCAAGCGGGCACATTGGTATTACAACGCATGGGTGCAGTTGCCAGTGACAACAGCGGGGCATCAGCACCCTCCAGCAGCCTTAGCCCTATACGTATGCTATCAATACGATTATCAGGTAAAACAGTTATGTTTTGCAATGCTGAATCAGTGGTTATTTCCCAGCATGTCCCAACATCAGGTATAATTTTATACTTAGCTGGTGCCACATAGAAGTTGAAAATGCCCGAACTATTGTTTGCAAAAGCAGCAATAGCACCCGGGCTAAGGCGAAGAGGAAGATGGTCAAGCACGGGTTCGTTTGCATCTGCAATTTTATTCCCGTTTTTGTCCCAAAACAACCAGCCGCTTATTTGGGATTCATCAGTGATATTCTCGTGCCATACGATATGGGGCGCTTTGCCGCTCAGCAGATCAAGGAGGCCATCCCGATTTATATCTGCAAAAAAACACGTTTTGGCGGCCTGATTCTTGAATGGAGCCTGGAAATACAGGGTATAATTACCCGTACCATCATTTTTAAGTACCTGAAGGTTTCCTGTTGTATTATTGATGCAAAACAAATCCTGGTCGCCATCCTGATCAATATCTTTAAGATCAAACATAAAATAGTGATTGGACTCGATCATTTTGGCGAGCAATTGTTGTTGAAAAAAATTTCCGTTGCCTAAGTTCTTGTACCAGAGAATTTGGCCCGATGCATTGCAATTGACAACTAAATCAGGCAATCCATCACCGGAAATATCCCGAACCTGTACCATTCGCGGGGATTCATCTGTCAAATTAAACACATTTTCTGGCCCCAATAGGCCGTTACCCAGATTTTTATACCAGCTTAGCTTTTCTTGAATGGGGTTTACCAATGCCAGATCAACTAAGCCATCTTGGTCAAGATCATCTGCAGCCATAGTTATTTGCCCGTCAGAAGCGCCAAGCAACTGTTGCGGCGGTAAAAAACTACCGTTGCCGTTGTTTTTGGCCCACCAAATCCCGGATGCTCCAACACTGGTGATAAGATCATCTTTTTCGTCTTGATCCCAATCAACTACAAGGACAAAACTCCATATATTCTTTGTATTATCGTGTATCTTTTTTCGGCTGCTAAATTGTCCTTTGCCCAGGTTTTCAAACCAAACGGTACTCCCTTCTGAGAGGGAATAAATACTGGTTATTATATCTGTATCACCATCTGAATCTATATCTTTACAAGAAAAAGTACTCATATTATATGTTCCTTGATCCAAAACACTTGAATTATAGAACTCAGCCTTGCTATTGCCCTTATACCATACCAATTGATTATTACTGGCGGCCACCATGTCATTATGGCCATCCTGATCAAGGTCTGCCATTTGGATACTATTTGCGGATTTTAGTGCACTGCTATTACCTATGAATACCGCCTCAAAATTGGACGCGACGCGACGGTACCAATTCTTGATTTGGCCCTCCTGTGCAACCATAACATCTAAAGCACCATCCCTGTCAATGTCTGCGGGAACAATTGCCCTTGTACCCGTGCTGGAAATGATGTTTTCTACCCCAAATTTGCCAGAGCCATCGTTTTCAAACCAGGCGCATTTTGAGGTGTTTTGAAATGCCGTAAGCAAATCTGTGTCTCCATCTTTGTCAAGGTCAACAGGCCAGACATTTCGGTAATATGTATTGGCTGCTGTTTGATGAATGACTTTAGGATTAACAAAATTCATAAGTCCATCATTTTCAATCCATACAAGCTGATGCTGAGCGTTTTTTCCAAAACAGATATCCAAATCTTTATCCCCGTCAAAATCTGCTACCGTCAGCGCGAATGCATTCGTGGTAGCAAGCAAATTTTTGATGGTAAATCCGCCAGAAGAACCATTATTGAGGTGTAGATACATCAATTGTGCATTGAGATCTGACACATAAATAAAATCAATGTAATGGTCCGCATTGATGTCACCTGCCCAAACAACGGATACAGAAAGCGCGTTGCTCCATTTTACGGGTGTACTTAATGTACCTGATCCAATGTTTTCCCAATATTGCATGCCATTATTGGTCAGTGCCAGAATATCCTGATCTCCATCATTTTCTTGATCTTGTAAATGAACAAAATTTTCTTCAGGGGCGGTAGTTGCCAATGTTACAGGGGCTTTAAACGACCAATTTCCCAAGTTATCAAATCGCATAATTTTTTTATCTGCCGGAGAGGCCACAACAAGATCGGTTAATCCATCATT
>CAZIKN010000231.1:0-3543 GCA_964539805.1 uncultured Saprospiraceae bacterium
GGATGTCATTTGCTTACAGGTTGTTATACGCTATGATGACGCTTGTTTTATGCCTCCCGGCTATCCACAAAACGGGCGTATCTGCACACAGCGCTTCTGCCAGGATATTTCGGATTTGAACTGTGACGAAGATCAAGGTGGCTACCGCTTTACTGCTCAATGCAGCCGCCAACAAGGCGACGCAGGTGTATTGTATGATTATGTAGTTGAGTTTTTGAACGAAACGGATATCCAAAAGTGTGATGTCAAGAACATCAACCCGAACGGATTCAACACAATCGTGGCCATTATCGGCAAAAACAAGGTACGCGGTCAATACCTGTCATACAAAGGCGATCTGAATTTCTCTGACATATTTGTTGTAAATGGACGAAATCAATATGAGGTATCAGGTACGCTGCCCCGTTGCACGGAAGGTGGTGACAAAGGTGACCGTGAGAAGAAAATTACTGCCATAGCCCCCCTTGACTTTGCCAACCTCAGCATTATGCCCAACCCTGCCTCCGGTCAGGTATTGTTCAGTTATGCTTTGCCCGAAGAAAATGGCGTTACCGCAAAAACATTGATGGTAGTCAATTCCTTGGGGGTAATCCAGCAACAATTTGACTTGAACGAGTTCGGCAATGTGGGTGTTATCAATTACAACGTGTCTGCACTGCCCAATGGCGTTTACCAGGTTTACCTGTTTGATGAAAAACGGATCATATCTACGGAACGCATGGTAGTGATCAAAAATTAAGCTACCGGGTTTTTCTAAGGATTGAGCAAAAAGTTGTCTTGGTCAGGTTGAAAAACTCTTCTAATAGTGTTGACTGTGGCAATGTGCTGACCTGATTATGTGAAAATAAATGATGCGCATTGCCCGCATGCTTGGTTGCTGATGTCACTGCGACCACAAAAAGTAGAGCCATCCCGTGCAAACGGTGATGGCTCTTGCTTTTTGGACATGCTCTTATTCTTTACCGCCTAATTTCCCTTCTAAGATCATATTGCACCCAATTTCACCCCAATTGGGATGGAATTCTGACGCAGGTTTGAAGGCCTCAAACAAAGCCTTTGCCTTTTCCAAGTGTGGACGACCCTTGTCAGGGCCACCGCCCCACATAGCTGGTGTAAACCACAAATTTTGTCCCAACAAATAATGCGGGCGTGGGTTATTGGGATCTAAAGCCATGGCTTTCTGCAAGGTTTCGGCACCTTTAGGGCCATAAACAGGGCCATTGCTCATAGGGTTGATCATAATCATCGCTTGATACATATAGCCCTCCAATGCCACAATCTCGGAGTTGTTAGCAGAAAGGCTATCCGCTTTTTTAACGCTTGCCTGTGCGCTTTTCAGTAAAGCCTCGCGCTCTTTGGCATCGGTCATCCAACTCAGGTACACTTGGCAAAGCCCATGGTAGTAGCGCGGTATCCAGTCATCTTTTTTGAAATTGGCCAATCGTTCAAATTGGTTGGCTGTTTCCCGCATTTTGGCAGGGCTTGCCCAGGAAGAATCTAAATTGACCATGGCCTTGCGCATGTTGATGACATATTTGTCCTGTTTTTTAGCGTCATCCTGCGCCTGTAAATTGTCGGTGGCACTTAAAAAAACGGCAATAGCCGCAAATGCTGCAAAAAATAATTTTTTCATGTTATAAAAATGGGTAAGTAACGATAAAATAATAAGTTAAGGGCTTATAAATCAGGTGTTGTAGTCCATTTAATTGTTTGGATATGTGGCGGGTTGCTCCATATAAGCTCCTAAACAAAGGATAGTCTGCCTTTAGCAGGGGCTTACATTGGCGGCGCAAAGGTATGGGGGTAATAGCTTATTGACGCGAGAGGATTCGACAGGGGATGTGGATTGTTCGACGTGGTTTGAACGAACTTTGGGGACAAAAAACCATTTTCCGTCGGACTTGTGCTGTATTCCTCATATTTCTTTTAGTTTTGCGCCGCGTATTTTATTTGGTGTGCCGGTTTTTATGGCCAGCGCATTATCACATTGACCAATTATCACATCAATTCATGTCCTTTAAGACACTTAACAACCTCGCCGGCTGGCTCGTTTTTGGCATTGCAGCAGTAGTTTTGGGCCTCGCCGCCGAACCCACCGGCTCACTGTGGGATTGTGGCGAATTTATTTCAGGTGCTTACAAATTGCAGGTGGTGCACCCGCCAGGCGCACCTGTATTCCTTATTGTAGGTCGTTTGTTCGCTTGGGTAGGCTCTATGCTTTCCGATAATCCGGAAACAATTGCCTATTCTGTCAACTTGCTTTCCGCCATTTCAACCGCTTTTGCGGCTACATTTGTATGTTGGAGCACCACTATTTTGGCTCGTTTGGCCCTTGATGGCCGTGACCATGAGCCAGAAGGCGGTCATGCTATTGCGGTTATCGGTTCCGGCGTTGTAGCGGGTCTCGTAACCGCCTTTACCACCTCTATATGGTTTTCGGCGGTGGAAGGCGAAGTGTACGCTATGTCCACCTTCTTTACGGCGATGACCATTTGGGCCGTGCTCAAGTGGTACAATTTGCCTGACAAGCCCGAAGCGGACAAATGGCTGGTGTTTGCTGTGTTCTCCACGGCATTGTCCATAGGTGTGCACTTACTCAGCTTGCTCACTTTTCCGGCTTTAGCCATGTTTTATTACTTCAAAAAGGCAAAAAAAGCAACGGTCACTGGCACTTTATTGGCAGCCTTCGCAGGGGTTGTATTTATTGTGTTGATCCAAAAAATCATTATAACTGGTTTGCCGGGCCTCTGGGCCTCTTTGGATAAGTTTATGGTCAATAGCCTTGGCATGCCATTTTATAGTGGAATTGTGCCGCTTTTTGCCATAGTTGGAGGCCTGATATGGTATGGCCTTCGGCACGCACAACGCACGGGCAACGGCCTTTTGCAGCGTATTGTAGTCACCTTTGGTGTAGTGGCGGCTGCTTATCTGTCCTATGGCGTCGTGATCATTCGTGCCAATGCCAATCCCCCGATCAATATGAACGAGCCATCGGACCCGATGCGCCTGCTCCCTTACCTGAATCGCGAACAATATGGCGAACGCCCCCTGTTGCGCGGGCCTAATTTTGATGTCCGCATACCAGAGGACCTTACCGATGAAACCCGTGAACCTCGCTGGGGCAGGGTAGGGGACAAATATGAGGTAGTGAGCGAAAAAGTAGATTATGATTATCGCTCCAGTTCTAAAGTGCTGTTTCCTCGTATGGGCGACTATTCACAAGGGCGTCCCAACCTGTACCGTCAGTGGATTGACAAACCTAAGGGAGCCATCACATTTGGTGATAACCTGACTTTCTTTGTCCGTTACCAGTTGGGCTGGATGTACTGGCGCTATTTTATGTGGAATTTCAGTGGCCGCCAGAATGGTGAACAGGGCTATTACAGTTGGGATCCTTCTGCTGGACATTGGATCAGTGGATTTGCGGCATTAGATGAGCCGCGCATTGGAAACCAGGAGCAACTGCCTGATTTTCAGAAGAATAATCAGGCAAACAACAAGTATTACATGATTCCTTTCCTGTTGGGCTTATTGGGTATGTTT
>CAZIKN010000232.1:0-3477 GCA_964539805.1 uncultured Saprospiraceae bacterium
GCTGGAACGGTACTGAAACCGAACTTTATGGACCTTCTGCTGATGCCTTTAATGTGTTGGCATTCAGCTGGCAAGGCATCCCTATGCTGTATAATGGGCAGGAAGACGGCCTCTCACAGCGCTTAGCCTTTTTTGCCAAAGACCCTATTCAGTGGAAGGATTACGGACGCTCCGCATTTTTTCAAAAATTGTGTGCCCTCAAAAAAAACCCGGCCCTGCATGCCGGAAAAAATGGCGGTGTGCTCAAAAAAATAAAAACAACCCATGATGACTTAATTTATGCATTTTACCGTGAAAAAGATGCCAATCACGTCATTGTGGTGCTCAATTTAAGCAAAAATCCTCAAAGCGTAAAATTAGACCTGCCCGAATCCCTGATCGGCGGAGCCTATCAAAACGTATTCGGAGAGAGTACGGTGGAATTGACCAAGGATATGATGCTCAACTTAAAACCTTGGGAATATTTGGTATTGACCTTGAACCGATGATTGGAGTCGCTTCCATACCTGTGGGTACTTGAACCCTTTCGCTCAAAGCTTGTTTCAACGGAGGTTTTTATTTAACCGCCATTCAAAGCCACGCCCATGATCGGATTTCGCTTTTCGGATTATAAACCTGACCCCAATCAGAGCACTTTTGACAAGCTGTTCAAGATCTTTCAGGAATTGATGTTGTACAGCTCCGGCAACGTCTATGAGGCATTGGCCTGGCTCACCGAATTGGACAAAGAATACCAACTGACCACGGATGAGTACGGAATGGGCGATTTTATCCGTGATCTACAGGAAAAAGGCTATATAGCATCCGATGAAGAAAGAGAAGGCGGTGTAGGCCCCACGCGCAAATTGGAGATCAGCTTACGCCAAAAAAGCCTTGACGACATTTTTGGCGACCTGAAAAAAGCCAAATCAGGGCGGCATAACACGGGCTTTGTTGGGCGAGGCGATGAACATACCTCCGATATGAAGCCCTTTGAATTTGGGGATAGTCTGGAGCATTTGGCCGTGACCAATTCCCTCAAAAATGCCTACATCAACCACGGCATTGATGAGTTTAACATGACACAGGAAGACCTGGAAGTGCATGAAACCTATTATCAGACCCAAATGTCGTCGGTACTGATGATTGATATTTCGCATTCCATGATCCTGTATGGCGAGGATCGCATCACACCAGCCAAAAAAGTGGCGCTTGCCCTGGCAGAATTTATCCAAACACGCTTCCCGAAGGATACGCTGGACATCATTGTGTTTGGGGACGATGCCTGGCCCATAGAATTAAAGGATATACCCTACTTAGAGGTGGGGCCCTACCATACCAATACCGTGGCAGGCCTTGAATTGGCGATGGATCTTTTGAAAAAGCGCCGCAACCCGAACCGGCAAATTTTTATGATCACGGATGGCAAGCCTACTTGTCTTAAAATTGGCAAAAACTACTACAAAAATTCATTTGGATTGGACAGGAAGATCGTGACACGCTGCCTTTCCCTTGCCTTGCGCTGCAAAAAATTAGATATTCCCATCACTACCTTCATGATTGCACGTGATCAGTACCTGATGCGCTTCATAGAGGCCTTTACCCAAACCAATAACGGCAAAGCCTTCTACTCCTCGCTGGATGGCTTGGGTTCTTTTGTATTGGAAAGTTATAAAAAGAGAAAAAAGAAATAGGCTTTATTTTGGCGCATCTACTTTATACACCAAATAATTGGTATCACCCTGCCATGGGAAAGCATCTACTTTTTCCCTGTAATGCAAGGTAACCATTTTTCCTTCAAATTGCTGAAGTTGTTGGTACACTTCACCATTGATCACCGAAAAATCCCAGGTGCTCTGCTGATTGATGAGCATACTGCCGGCAAGATGCAACTGGCCTTCATAGGTTTTAAAGACTACCCCTTTTCTCGAAATTTTGAAAAGGGTGCCCGTACGCGAGCCATCACTTACGGTGTAGGTGCGATAAAAATAATAACCAAGAGCAAAAACAAATGCTGCTACCAGCCCAATCCACAAGGTACGACGGGCTACTTTTTTGGCTTTTTCTTTAACTTGATCGAGTTGCATAAGCACAGGTGGAAAAATGGGTTATAAATGTTTTTTGAACCACAAAAGGCACAAGGAATTTTTATTGCACCACATAAGGCACAAAAGAGCACAAAGAACTTTTTTGCACCACAAAAGGCACAAGGATTTTTTTTGAACCACATAAGGCACAAAAGAGCACAAAGAACTTTTTTGCACCACATAAGGCACAAGGAGTTTTTTTGAACCACATAAGGCACAAAAGAGCACAAAGAACTTTTTTGAACCACAAAAGGCACAAGGATTTTTTTTGAACCACATAAGGCACAAAAGAGCACAAAGCATCTCTTATGTGTCCTTTTGTGCCTTTTGTGGTTCAATAAAGCCTATTTTTTGTGGTTCAAAAACCTTATTCAGTTAATTGGGCATTCCCGGCGGTGGCGGCGCTGGCAAATAAGCCCCGAACTGCGCTTCCAATTCTTTCAACAGCGCCTCGTCCTGCATCATTTCTGCGGTATTCATCAGGGAATTGGCACAGGCCATGGTAAAGTTTTGGTCCTGCTTGAATCTTTTCTGCATTTCAGGGGTCTGTGAGGCAAAAAAGCGCAATTGTTGTTCAATTTCTTTGGCCAGATCACGTATTTTGGCAGCCGCCTTGTCCTTAGCGCCAGCCCGGGCATATACATCAACCATTAGCGCTGCAAACTGGTCAGCCTTGAAGTTGAAACTTGGGAACGCCTCAAAGTACCGATCTGTGAGTGCAATGGCCATTTCGTTTTTCTTTTCCACGGTAAGGTCGCGGCCAAGGCGTATCATGGCCAAGCGCATGGACTGGAGGCTTGGCTGATAGGAATTGTTGACATAAGCACGTTCTTTGTCAAAATTGCCCCAGCGCCAATTTTCCATAATGTTTTTAAAGGCGATATCGGTTGCTACGCGCCCGCTGCCCAGCAATCCGCCATAAGCCTCGGAATTGCTGCGGCTTTTCACGGGTATGAGGCGCAAGGCAAGGCCCTCCAATTGCGTATAATCTTCCAAACCCAATATTTTGTCATCCTGACAGGTAACGGCCCAGTAAATAGGGCGGTCCCAGATGTTGTTGGCAATGATGTCCAATATGGCCAATTCGTCCTTGATCAGGTAATTTTTGTTGCGACCCAAATCAAAATGAATGGTATCTACAATGTTCTGCACACTGTCAGGTACTACTTTATTGGCAATAACTTGTTGTTTGTCAACAGGAATGGCAATTTTCCGCGTAGGCAGATAAGTTTCTATTTCCATGCCGCCCTGTGACTGCAGTTTGTGGTCTTCTCCGAGGAATTTTACCACCTGTTGCAAGGTCATTTCTACTTCCGGTTTATTGCCAGCATAGTAAGGTATCTGGGTGCGCTTGAGTTCACCGCGAATTTTATCTGGCGGGATGCTCATTTTAATGGCCGGTGAATTGTTA
>CAZIKN010000233.1:0-3273 GCA_964539805.1 uncultured Saprospiraceae bacterium
ATAAATGGTGGTGCCTTCCACCTGAACAGAGCCGTGGCCCAGCCCGGTATAAACATCATTACCAATATTAAAATAAAAGGGGTGGTGGCGGCGATTGCCGGGAAAGTTTTTCTTCTTCGTCCAAGTATCTTTACTGATGTCATAAGCCCAAAAATCATTCATGTTCATCAGTTGGTTATCGCCAAGACCTATATAAATGTGATTGTTGGCTGCCACAAATGTCGGATGGCCCCTTCCATCACATGGACAAGTAGCCAACTGTGTCCACTTTTCCTGTGCCGGATCATATTCCCACAGGTCACTAAGGCTTGCACTGCCATTGCCGTAGCCAAAGCCAACATAGGCTTTACCTTGATACTCAACGCCGTAAGAAAAGCCGCGATCAGGGCCGGGGAAATCGGGCAGTTTTGTCCAGGTATCCGTTTGCGGATCATAGCGATAGGCGTCCCTCAGGTAACCTTGCGTAAAAGAGACCCCACCGATCACATATCCTTTGCCATTAAGGGTAAATGTAATGGGATGGTGACGCCCAATGGCAGGGTCAGGCAAAGATGCTTTTTCTGTCCACGTTTGGCCCAGAAGCATAGTGTGCGATAGCAGTAGAAGGAGGGTGAGTTTTTGTGACATGATGATGAATAAAATTATGTTGAATAAAAATTGAATACCCTGAATGATGCAATGCTTACTCCAGCATAAGATTGCAACCGCGCATTTCGGCCTGATCCAAACGCCCTAAAACCTCAAATTGCCCATCGGAGAAAACACGGCCTATATCTTCTGTTGATATAAATGCACAGGTATCAACATTGGCAAGGTCAATGATGTTCAATAGCCCTGATTTGCCGGGTGCCGTGATACAAAGTGGATCGTTGATCTCCGTGGTAAATGCCCGCAATGAGGGTATGGGTGTAAACAATGACCCTCCCTTGGCATAGCCTTGTGAAAAGAGCTCGGTCATACCATATTCAGAGTGTATCTCATTGACATTAAAGGTATTGCACAATATTTCATGCAACTCGGAACGGGTCAATTCACGCCTTCGCCCTTTCATGCCGCCAGTCTCCATAATCGTTATTCCTTGTAGGTTTTGCGGGCATTGTTCTGCAAAATCAAGTAGTGCAAAACTAACTCCAAGCAGTAGGGTTGGTGATTGTTGCTGTCTCTTTTTTTGTAGGATTTGGCTCAAATCAGCAAAATTATTCAAAAAAAAACCGCTCTCCGAATGCTTTGAATGCCGGATCAGATCATCTGCCATGACAACGAGCGATGAGCCTGTACGCTCCAAATAAGAGGGCAAAAGGGCAAGGATACACCAGTCGGCAGGATTACCATAGGCCTGAAAAAAACCTTTCCGGGCATTGTTCAGGTAAAGTGACAAGTCGCGGACGGCATGGCATGAAGGCGTTTGACCCGTAGTGCCGCTGCTCGTAAACGTAGTTTCGCCAACCCAGTATCCCGATTTTACGTCATGCGACTTAAAAAAGCGAATGGGCAAGGCCGGAGGCCTGAAGGGCTGCTCCGGGGACATACCCAAGGGTTGCCCATATCCAAGTAAATGAATGAATTGGGCATACAGGGAATTGGCTTTCAATTGGTAATCAAAGACCCGTCGGGCCAAGCCATCAAAATTTTCGGGCTTTAGATTTTCCAATTCATGCAATAGCTTTGCGCGTTCGTAGTTTAAATCCATATTGGGGGCATCAGCCGGCTTTCCAACAACAACCTAAGTCATCGTTATGCAAAAAATATCTTTTCATTATGTTTTGTTTCTGGCAATAAGCGCCTTTTTCGTGTTCCAGTATTGTATAAAACCTCCAGACTACGGAGATGCGCCGCAAATTGCCTTCAAGAGCCTGTCCAGAAACATTATTGACCAGACCTCACCAAACCTGACAAAGATAGACACGCTTTTTGTTACTTTTACCTACACGGATGGCGATGGCGACCTTGGCACCAGGGACAATGCCGAAAAAAATGCTTTTGCATACGATGGTCGCGATGGGTTTAAAAAAGAATTTGCCATACCTTACATAGAAGAACAAGGGGCCGGCAACGGCATTTCAGGCGAGATCACGGTTGCCATCACCAATGACCAAGGCATGTGCTGCATTTTTAGTGATGGTACATCGGGCTGTAGCAGTCCATTGCAGTTGCAAAACACGGACACCTTTTTTTACAAGCTACAGATAAAGGATAGAGCCGGGAACCTCAGCAATGAAATTGTGACCCCGCCTATCATCATCAATTGTAAAAAATAGCGCATTTATACATAGTGTCCCCTGGGATACGCTTCAAACCCATGCTTGGTGAAGGCTTCCAATTGTTTAAGTGCCCGCTGGCGCAGATAGGGCAATCGGGGAGGGGCCATCACAGGATGCCCTTTTACCAATACCGCTTGGTACAGGTTTTGGAATCGGGTCATTTTTACTTCCAAAATCTGGGCGCTGTTCTCGTCTTCATACCGGGCTACATTACGGCTCACGCTGGCCCTTTCCTCATCAGCAGCACTCAGCCAAATATCCCCAAGAGGTTGATTGCCGCGAAAAAGCCGCCGGATCTGTACAATAGGCTCCTTGGGCCTGTCCTGCTTCAAAGTGATTCCTTCTCCTGCCTCCTGCTGCCTAACTCGGGCTTTTACATTTTTTAATATTTCATCCGCCGTGGCACCGCCAACATAGGCTGCGCGAATTTTCCAGCCATCAGGGTTATTGGGGAAAATGGGCACAGGAGGCGTATCCTGCTCCTTCAGGCGTTTGCGTTTCCATCTGGAAAGTGCAGCATTTGTTGCCCAATACGTTGATTCCCAAACCAATAGCCGAAATGCGGACTCCAACAGTTCTATTTGTGCTTTAGGCCCTTGTATGGTCATTAAAGGTTCACCGGGGAGCAAAACGCTGCCTTCCGGGGCTGCATTGACCTGCACACGCAATTTAATGCGCTGCAAGTGGTTCAAAAAACTTTCCGTAAAAACGCAACGGCCCTTCTCATCAGTCACCTGTCCCAAACGCTGTATCACCAAAGGCGAAAAACGAAAGCTGCGTATGTGCTCGGCCAAAAGACCTGCGCCACAGGCTATAGTGAACGGCCCTTCGGAGCGAAATAAATAATGACAATATTTTTCCTGATGGTAACTGCCATCCAACCATGACGCTTGTGCTGCGAAAGCTGGAGTCAGATCAGACAACCAATCAAAAGGATGGGGGGTAAATTGGGTCATGTTATGACAATGTGATAATGTGATAATTTGGGAGAATGTGATAATTTGGGTAATGT
>CAZIKN010000234.1:0-3202 GCA_964539805.1 uncultured Saprospiraceae bacterium
GGGCGTCCAACTCATGTTTTTTACCCCCTTCATAATACTGGTAGCGAACAAATGGTATAAGCGTTTGGTGTCGTATATTAGTCAAATAACTCAGGGTGGCATAACCACCTTTTAGTTGTTTTTGCTCAATGGAGTTGTTGGCAGGGTTGTACTCGGGGCCAGTACCGATATTGTATTCTGCCTGAATACCAAAGGGTTGTGGATACAGCACAAAGGTTGCGGCCACGCGTTGGTCCTTATACTCAAATTTGTCATTAATACCAAGAACGCCCTTTGTCACGGTGGATACAATGGTTTTACCGCTGTAAGCTTGCAGGCCAGGCTCAATGATCTGTCCATTTCTTAATTTGAAGGGATAAGATGCCCTCGCAATGGTATGCACACCCCGGTTTTGGTCCGGCCGATTGGCTGTTTGGCCATTGTACACCCCAAAGCCCAAAACACCATAATCCCCTGATCCTTTAAGCCCCGCACTCACCAAATGGGAAAACAGTTTTCGGGTTTTAGCGGGTGCCCAATAGAAAAACGTAGCCAGTTCGCGCTCGTTGGCTGCTGCGCTGTTGAGCGCATCGGCACGATCCAGAGGCAAACGGTTTTGACTGGATTGCATGTTCTCAAAACCAAACGGCACCTTGCTTTGCCCGATCCGGATTCGAAATTCTTTTTGTGCGTCTAAAGCAACGTCAAAGTAAGCGTCCCTGATTTGGGCAAAATGCAGGCTGGTGGTAGATACTGAGGTGGCCAAGTCGGGCTGTGCATAAAGGTATATCCGCTCATGGATGTTGCCAAAGAAGATCAGGCGCATGCGGCGGATAAAAAAGCCACCATCTCCTCCCCAGGAACGGTCGCATTGTTCGCATCCAAGATTTGTGTTGGTCTCTAAAAGCCGGTTGTACCGAATTTGGCTGTAGCCGCGCAGGCTAATGGTTTCATACCACTTTTTGGGTTTCTTTTCTACGGGTATGCTATCTGCTTTTTGGGCAATAACCATAACAGGTTGCATGCTGACGAGCAGCAACAAGGTAATAAAAAGTCTCATCCTAAAGGTCTAGTATTAACAGTAATAAAGGCAGCCCTCAAAGGCTGACCACAAATCAGATTTCAGTAAAGTTTTACCAATTTAGCGTAAAACCGCGCAAAATTGGCTATAAATCATCTGCACGACCAATACTTTACAATAACTTTACAATAACTTAATATTGGATGAGGCGCTCAAATGGAACACACAAAAGAGGCCGTCCCAACAATTGAGACGGCCCCTTGCAAGATACCTTGAAATTGCTCAAAAACGTGTTGAACAACATTTTATAATACCATACGCAACAAAAGGAAAAATACCGCAGAAAGAATAAATGAAACAGGCAGGGTAAGCAACCAGGCCAGTGCAATACTTTTGATGGTTTTTTTGCGCAGGTTTTTTACCCCTCCGTCGGCAACCATGGTACCCGCTATGCCGGAGGAAAGCACGTGCGTGGTACTTACCGGACGGCCCACTAAGGAGGCAAAGCCAATGGTGCAGGCGGCACATATTTCCGCGCAGGCACCTTGCGCATAGGTCAAGTGGCTTTTGCCAATTTTTTCTCCAATGGTCACCACAATTCGTTTCCAACCGATCATGGTGCCCGTGCCTAAGCAAAAAGCAATCAGGATGATAGCCCAAGTGGGTGCGAACTCGTATGCGCTTGTCAGTTTCTTATGGTCTGCCTGAATGGTGGCATAAGTGGCCTTATCCAACTTTTTGCCTTCTTTGGCCACTTTGATGTCTTTGCTCAAACTGCTTATGGACTTGCGCAGCGCGTACAGTTCCGTTTTATTCTTAGTATCCACCGTATCAGCAAGTGCCGCTGTTTTCGCGGCCTTGGCAGCTATAAGGCGGCGATCTTCAGCGTGTTCCGTATCTTGGGACTGATTAAGGGCAAGCTCAATACTGCGGGCAGAAGCGGCGAATTCTTGAGGGCTTATATTATGGTTGATAACATAATTAAGGGGCAAAAATGCCATCATAACCACCAAAAGTAGGCCAACCCCCTTTTGCCCGTCATTGTTTCCATGGAAGAAACTAACCAAAGTACAAGTGCCTACTAAGATAAAACGAATCCACATGGGTGGTGACTTTTTAGTATCAGGTTCTTTGAAAATAACCTTGTTTTTGATGACCGTGCGCATAATAAACATCAACAAAATGGCCATACTAAAACCAAAAAGTGGTGAAATCAACAGCGAAAGGCCCGTTTTTTCAGCCTCGAGCCAATTGGGCCCGCTCCCTTGGTGCACATTGTGAAAGGCAAAACCCGCACCGAGCAAAGAACCAATAAGGGTGTGCGAACTGGACGAGGGCAAACCCAAATACCATGTGCCAAAATTCCAGATAATGGCTGCCAGCAATATGGCTAATACCAAGGCAGCATTTTCGTTAACCGGTTGAGCAAATAAATCATCCAGCGGAATGAGTTTCATAATACCTACAGCCACGGCTATGCCACCCATATAGACACCCAGAAAATTCCAGATGCCTGACCAGATAACCGCGTGAACGGGCTTTAGTGTCTTGGTATATATGACCGTTGCAACAGCGTTGGCCGTATCATGAAACCCATTAATGGCCTCGAAGAAACAAACGGCAAGAAGACAAACAATCAATAAGATAGAGGTGGCAGTTGGTAAATCAGCAATAAAGGCTAAAGCCATAAAGTATGTTTTAATTAAGTAAGAAATACCAGAAACATTGGATATTTCGGGCGCAAAAGTAGCGTCATTCAATTGCTGTCTGGATACGCCAAAGTAAAGTTATTGTTAAGTTTTTGTTTTCAGGCATTTATTTGTTGTTTTGGGCAAAAAAAAATGAGGCAGTGCCACCACAGCACTACCTCAGCCCTAACCAAATAAAACCAAATTATTTCTTGTAAACTGTTTTCTAATTCATTGTTGGCACAAAGGTAATATGCTTTGTGTAATTTGTACAACATCTCAACAAAAAAAATCTAAACAAAATTCAAATAATCTCCAGTTGGAAGATAATTTTAAGTTTCAGAAATTCGCCAAATTATTGATAGTTTTTACGAAAAAAGCGAAATTAATTTAGGCTTATTTTTGCCCCTATAAAACGAAAAAAAAGCACTCAGCATAAAGTATGAATCATTTTTATCAGAACCATTCCCTAAAAAGCCTTCTGGCTATTTTACTTATTGTCTTTTTTACACCT
>CAZIKN010000235.1:0-3147 GCA_964539805.1 uncultured Saprospiraceae bacterium
ACGCTTTCGGTCATTATTTTTATAACCCGGGTCGTTTTTTTCACGCTTTAATGCGCTCTCAAAACGCTTTCGGTTCTTATTTTTATGACACGGGGCGTTTTTTTCACGCTTTAATGCGCTCTCAAAACGCTTTCGGTTCTTATTTTTATGACACGGGGCGTTTTTTCATGCCTGTCTTAAACCCACGCTCACACCAGGCTAACCCACCATGCGCTCGCGCGGCGGCTCCGCCCCGCGCGGCCCAAAAGCATTTCCTTCAGTGTGTCACTAATCACCAAAAGTGTACCACCAATCTGATAAAACAACAGATGTTGCTATATTTGCGCAGTTGTAAGCCTTTGTGCGCTACTTTTTTGGGTAGTCCGGAATTTTTGGGTTGCCGCGTGGCCTCCGGCAGGGAGGCAATGGCCGCCTGCGGGGGGAGAATTACGGGCCTGAAAATGGGGGTAGTGTTTTTTTTAAACAGCCTGCGTTATGCGGCAACGGAAAGATATTAAATTAAAAATAAGATGAAGCGATTGATAGTCAAAATAAGAGAAGGGTTGATTTTACTTACATTCTTTATGACACTTGCCTCAAACGTTCAAGGGCAAGGAAATTTAAGACGAGCCTTTCAGCCATCCAATGTTGTCAATAATATACCTTATGGCGCAAATACATCAGCGGGGAAGTATGCACAGACAAAAGATGCTAAAATATACTATGAAGTGTATGGTGAAGGGCAGCCAATAGTCTTACTTCACGGTGGTTTATTTGGTTCAACGATTGAATTTTCTGACTTAATTGACAAACTAAAACCAAACTTTAAAGTAATAGCGATTTCAACTCGTGGGCATGGTAAATCTGAAATCGGATCTGAACCACTAACACTTGAACAACGAGCAACTGATGCCATTACAGTTATCAATGCAGTTACAAAAGAGAGTGTTATCGTTATCGGGTTTAGTGATGGTGGGTACTCTGCCTACAAATTAGGAGCAATGTATCCTGAAAGAGTGAAAAAAATGATTGTCATCGGTGCCGGAGAGTTACGACCTGGTATAAGAGCATTCAAATTTACGTCCAAAGAAGCCATTGAAATGGACAGCCCGTATTGGGAGCAACAACTAAAACTCATGCCCGAACCAAATCGTTTAGAAGAAGTGTTTACCCAAGTTGCAAATTGTTATAATACCGTAACGGTAAGTAAGGATTTATTGAGTATGATAAAATGCCCGGTATTGGTAATGGCTGGCGATATGGACGGAGGAAATCCTGTCGAGCGAGTTGTGAGTGCTGCAAGATATATTCCAAATCATCAAATTTGCATTATCCCCAATTCTGGTCATGGATGCCATAATGATAATTTTGCAGCGACCTGGGAAAGCATTTCCCCTTTCCTTGGCAAACCTAATATTTCTTACTTGCCTTTGACAAGTGAGATTTTAGAGCCTTACCAAGTCTTTTATTCTTTTGTGAACATAGAGAATCTGCCAGTTGTAAAAGTTGTAAAAGATTCGTCCATAAAAGCAGTAGATGAACCTACTTTTGTCAAGATTAAAGGAACAGATTTCAAAGACGGTGTTATTGAAGTCAAGGTATTGAGCAGGTTATTACCTACCGCACCAGAGTATGCACGAGGATTTATAGGGATTGCCTTCAGAATTAATGAAGACAACTCAAAATTTGAATCAATATACATTCGCCCAACTAACGGGAGAGCAGAACAACAAGTCCGACGGAATCATTCTATTCAATACTTTTCCTATCCCGACTTTAAATTTGACAGATTAAGAAAAGAATCGCCGGAGGTATATGAATCTTACGCAGATATGGGACTGAATGAATGGATAAAGTTAAAAATTGTTGTCAAGGGAACAACTGCACGACTTTACTTAAACGAAAATAACGAGCCATCTTTAATCGTAAATGATTTAAAACTCGGAGCAGAGAATTCTGGAAAAGTAGGTTTATGGGTAGAAGTTGGGACAGAGGGATATTTTAGAGATTTAAAAATTACGCCAAATTAAATTGAGATGAAGACATGCCGCTAACATTAAAGTCCTAACGGCAAGTGGCTTAGTACCCAACAAATAGCGAAAATATCCAAAAAAAGGGAGGCAGATACCTCTTAAGACAAGAGGTAAAAAACTGCGGCCCCGAAGCGCATATCGCCCGGAGCCGCAAGTGTTTAGGAATCAGTAGTTTATGTGCTTATCGGATTAAAGTAACATTTCCATCCAACCATTTAGTCGTGCCATCGGACAAAAGCAGGGCGGCGCGAAAAACGAAAACTGAGGGCGGCGCATCCATACCTTTTTGTTTGCCATCCCATCCAAGTTCGGCAGTATTAGCAGCAAAATCTTTGCGTTCAAATACTTTGTCGCCCCAGCGGTCGAAAATTTGCAGAACCTGAATGGATTTTATGTGCTCTGTGCTTCCATAAATGGTGAACCATCCGTTTTCACCGGCACTGCCCGGTTTGAAAATATTGGGTACGAAATAGTGCCCCTCCACTTTTTCACAAGCCACTTCACCGATCAGCTCCACAGAACATCCATTTACCAGGTCACTGATGTTAAAACGGTATGCCGCCCCACCCTGCATCCATTCACTTTTCCAACTGCCATCCTGGATTTTACGCCCATCAATAGCGTATGTGGCGTTTTGTGGTACGGTAAGATGGATCTGATACCTGCCTTTTTGGGAATCACATTCCTCCTTTAAGGCCACTTCGGGCAGGGACGTATTTTGTATAATTTGAAATTTGGAGTCACTACAACTTTCTGAAATCACATAAATTCCCGGCTGTGCATATTCCTTGCCTGCAACTGTGACGCTCTTGGTCAGGCAGTTCAGGGTGCCCACAACGCCCAGATCCAACTGGGTCTTGGGATTTACCTCCACGCTGATGCTCGCCTCCGCGCTGCAGCCATTGACGGGATCGGTGGCTACCACGCTGAAAGTGCCTGACTGTGTGGGCTGGGCATTCAATTGCTTGCCCTGCGTGCCATCGCTCCACAAGAGAAGGACACCATCGGGGGCCTCGCAACTCAGGCTGATGCTCTCGCCAGCGCAGATGCTCTTGTCGCCAGTTATGGACAACTGCGGCGCTTTTATGTCCTGTGCGATCACAAAACTCGTGTCCGCGCATGCGCCGGAGAGGCC
>CAZIKN010000236.1:0-3024 GCA_964539805.1 uncultured Saprospiraceae bacterium
GCTGAAAAAATCTCTCGTTTTTGACTCAAGCAGAAAATCCCAGACATGCTCTAAAAGTTGTGTTTAATAAACAGAAATATAAAACATGGAAGAGAAAACTTTACTTAAAGATAAAATCTTTGATTTTGCTATAAGAATAGTGAAATTATGTAAATATTTGAGCGAAACGAAGAAAGAATATGTGCTTTCTAAACAGTTAGCAGCCACAGAATATTTATCAGATGCGGAATTCCAATCTATTCACTCGGATGCTGTTTCTATATTAAATATTTTAACAGCCATCTCAAAATCTACTAAAAGAAATGCCTGATACACCACCAACCACCAACAACAACAATCCATTCAACCACTGCGAAAGCCTTTATTGGGTTTTTACCCAACTGTGCAACGATAAATGCGACCATTGTTACAACCTTTCGGGGCCACAAGGTGCGCGGATTTCGGAAGAGGAATGTATCGCTATCATCAATAATATGCCTGACTCAGTTGATAGACTGATTTTGTCAGGTGGCGAGCCTCTGGCTGAAAAAAAACTAATTTGGACTGTTTTAAGTAAAATTCAAGAGAAATTTGGCAAAAAAACACAAGTCATGCTCCAAACGAATGGAGACCTTTTGACGGGTGAAATCCTCGACCAGCTCATTGAACATGGTGTTACCCGTTTTGATATTGCTTCCATTGACCGTTATCATAAACATTCGGGTGAGCGTTTGATGGCATTGGCAGAACTGTTTGATTCACGAGGCGTCAATGGAGAGGACAAAGACCCTTTAGTGGACAAAGAGACTTATTTGGTAAAAGAACACCCGCTTAGTTGGGGCTATTGGGGTGCAACCGAAGACATGTGGCTGGGCGGTAATTGGGCGCGAGGCCGGGCGATGGAAAAAGATATTTGGAAACGTGACCCGAATCATAATTTTTGTAAAATACTCAGCGGTGGTATTGGTTTTTTAACAGGAGCTGAGGGTGTTCCACAAGAGATTTCGATACAATTATGGCGCATAAACCCTTGTTGCCCTGGTACTTATAAGGCTATGGGCGATGCGCGGAAAGAACGGGTTGCAGATGTTTTAAAGCGGGTTTCAATCTCACCCGTTTTTCAAAAAATAAATGAAGGTGACCCCCTCGGTATGGGCGAGTCGGTCGGTATTTCAAGAGCATTTGCAGAGGCGCGCAATGCGGAACTACAAAACGTTTGCTTGTGGTGTGATGAGTTTTTTAAAAATTATTTTGACATCGAAACGATGTCCTCACGTTTTGAAAAGGTGTAAAAAATGGAAAAATTAATATTTGTTTACAATGCAGACAGTGGCAAATGGAACGCCTATATGGACATGGCACATAAGATTTTTTCACCCAAAACCTACCCATGTAGCTTATGTGATTTGACGTATGGTATCTTTAAAATTCGCCCGGAATGGGATGATTTTGTGAAAAATTCGCCTATTCCTTTTGAATTTTTACATAAGGATGAGTTCATTTTTAGCTATCCCGATCTAAAAAATATTACATTGCCTGTTATTTTAAGGCTAGACAAAAATATTGTTTCTGTGTTTATGGATAAACAAGAATTGGATGGTTTTAACACCGTTTCATCTTTGAAGCATAAGATTTTGCAATTAATTGAATATCAGCAAATAACTCCTTATCATGGACAATTAAAAAAATAAAACAAAATAAAAATATACCTTTGCTGCAATGAAAGTTAAACTACAGCCAAAACATAGCATAATGGCATGGGTACTCTTGGGTACCTACGCATTGTTTTGGTTGTTGTGCAGCGTCCACCATTTCATCGCCCCGGAGCACCAGCACGAAACAAAGGTTTGTCACCATGCTCCAAACGAAAAACACTTCCACGGAGAAGAGTACACCGCTGATGACTGTTCCATTTGCCAGATTGCGCTTACATTCGCAGAACTCTCCGACCTGCAATTTCCGGCGTTTTCGCTCCCGAACCTGATAACGGTAAAGAACAACTTTGGCGAAACGCTCTGCTTATCGTTTTCACTTCTCACCTTTTCCCAACCGCGCGCGCCGCCTGCGCCGATTTCCTGAACCGAACATTTTAATTTTTCGTAAGCTGCCCGGCATTGCCGAGCTGTTATTCGTGTATGTTGTAATTTCCTGCAATGTTCGGTTTGCCGCGCCCATTTGTATCTGCCGGAGTGCTTCCGTGCTGGCGCGTTTCCCTTTTTAAAATATTGTAAATCAAATTGTTACATCATGCTTCGATGTCTAAGGGACTTCGTGTGCATTACTATTTTCCTGCGCCGTTTCGCTGCCTGCAAAAGAAGGCGGACGGTGTGGGGGTTTGTCATGCACCTGCTTAAAAAAAAACAAGGATAAAAATTTATGCAGAATCACACCCATAAACTGCCAGTCACCGTGCTGTCGGGCTTCCTCGGCGCGGGTAAAACCACCCTGCTCAATCATATTTTGCAAAACAAGGAGGGCCTACGGGTCGCTGTCATCGTCAACGACATGAGTGAGGTCAACATTGATGCCCAACTCGTCGAGCGGGGCGCATCGCTTTCCCGGACGGAGGAGAAAATGGTCGAGATGTCCAACGGCTGCATCTGCTGCACCCTGCGGGAGGACCTCATGCTCGAAGTCGAAAAACTCGCCAAAGCGGGGCGTTTCGACTACCTGCTCATCGAAAGCACGGGGATTTCCGAACCTGTCCCCGTCGCCCAAACCTGGCATTTTGCCAGTGACGACGGCCAGATTGACCTCTCAAAATGGAGTTACATTGATACCATGGTCACGGTCGTGGATGCCTTCAATTTCCCCCGGGACTTTGGTTCGGCTGATCGGTTGACCGACAGGGAATTGGGCAACGACGCTTCTGATGCCCGCCCGATTGTCAATCTTTTGACCGAACAGGTTGAGTTTGCGGACATCCTCATTTTGAACAAAATGGACTTGGTGACAAAGCCCCAATTGGAGGAACTCACCGCTTTGCTGCACAAACTGAACCCGACGGCCCGCATCCTTGCCACCAAAAACGGCAAAATCCCTGCC
>CAZIKN010000237.1:0-2912 GCA_964539805.1 uncultured Saprospiraceae bacterium
TGTTTATGGTGCCAAAACGGTTGACGCTTATCGCCGTCAATTGATTGGTAACCTGCCTAATGTGGATATCGTAATGACCAGCGACAAGTCAAAATGGAGCCGTTGCATCGTGATCGAAACTGCACCATACTTCTTCTATGGTACAGAGTTCGCGAATGTTAATGGTGCGCAGGATGCAGCGTTCAGAACGGAAAGCCCGGCACCCAACAGGATTCGCAGAAGTTTTGACCTGCGCTATGCGCTTTCAGTAGGAAAAGACGACAACAACAATGATGGCTTGCCAGATGTTGATGGTGCTGTAGAGCCTGCAGAAATATTTGATGTAACACAAGGTAAAAAGATTCCTAACACACGTGCTGGTCAGCCTATTTATGGTATGGGTTGGTTCCCGGGATATGCTGTTGATGTAGAAACCGGCCGCCGCCTGAATATCTTCTTTGGCGAGAACTCTTGCTATGACAAGAGCATTGACCCGAACTACACAGGTCGCGATATGTTATGGAACCCCACCACACAAAATTTTGTGCAGGGCGCTACCACAATTCCACGGGCCTTCCCTATGGGAGGATACCACTGGGTATATGTGACTTACTCTTCTTATGATGAGTGCGAGCAATTGCGTCGTCGCTTCTCCCCGGAGTGGCAGTCCAACGCAGAGGTGGCCAAAATTGCTGGTGGCACACAATTCCCAACCACCAACATTCGCGACGTTGCCTGGGCAGGTATGCTGACCCTGCCGCCCAATTCTACCTTTAAGATGAAATCCTTGAAAGATGGATTGATTCCTAATGATGTTCGGATCAAACTGCGTATGGATAACGCCTACCAACCCTGGTTTAATGAAGCTGATGGTGGCAAAAAGACGGGCTATCCAAAATACCAGTTCAAGTTTGAGAACAAACAGTCTCAACCATTGAAGGGCGAAATGGTCAACAATGCATTGGATTCTATCAAAATGGTGCCGAATCCGTACTACGGATACTCTCCATACGAGGTGAATCAGTTCTCAAATATTGTTAAAATCACTAATTTGCCTGCTGGAGAATGTACGGTTACTATTTACTCGCTTGATGGTAAATTTATCCGACAGTATAAGCGCAATGAGGTATATGCACCATATGATCAAATTACACCGGCAATCGAGTGGGATTTAAAAAACAATAAAGGAATCCCGGTAGCCAGTGGGGTTTACCTGATTCATGTCAATTCACCTGAATTAGGGCAAAGAACACTGAAGTGGTTCGGTATTGCCCGACAATTTGACCCATCCGGGTTGTAATATGTTGAACGATTGAGATGCAGAGGCCGTTTATCTTCAAAAGATGACAGCCTCTGCGCTCAAGTACTTCAATATCATCAACAGTATTATAAAAAAACATTCGTATGAACAAAAAATACATTTTATCTGCATTCTGTTGTCTTGGCCTTGCCGCGGCCTGGGCGGGCAACCCTGATCGCCAGGGTGAAGCGGGTGCAGGGCAGTTGCTGATTAACCCATGGGCTCGTTCTGCGGGATTGCATTCTACCAATACTGCCAGCGTTACAGGAACGGATGCACTTTATCTCAATGTTGCCGGCTTGGCCCGTGTCAATAAAATGCAGGTGCAAATCGGTCATACCTCATACCTTCAAGGGGCGGATATTAGCCTGAACGCACTTGGTTTTGCACAAAAAGTGGGTAAAGGCGGCGTTTTTGGACTGAGCATGGTGGCTTTTGATCTCGGTGATTTTCAATTAACCACTGCCGATGCACCCGAAGGGGCTGGCGGCACCTTTAGCCCTTCATTCTTCAATATGGGGCTTTCGTATGCTTACCTGTTTTCCAACAAGGTTTCCGTAGGCGTAACAGCCAAATTTGTCAATGAATCCTTGGCGGACGTAGGTGCCCGGGCTATTGGCCTTGATGCAGGCGTACAGTACGTTACAGGAGAGAACGACAATTTCAAGTTTGGTATCTCATTGCGCAACGTGGGTTCTCGTATGCGTTTTGGTGGCGAAGGCTTGTCCAAAGCGCGCCCAAACCCACAGAACGAAGGCGTACCCTATCCCATTACGTACTATGAGCGTTCAGCTACGTATGAATTGCCCACCCAGCTGAATATTGGTGCGAGCTATGATTTCTTGTTTGGTTCACAGGTGCGCTTGGGCACTATTTTCAACTTCTGTTCCAATGCATTTAGCCGTGACCAGATCGGTGGCGGTTTGGAGTTGGGCGTAGGCAAACATTTTACATTGCGTGCAGCCTACAAAACAGAGTTTGATACCAATGAGATCGAAGCATCATTGGACAATGGCTTCGCAGGAGGCCTCTCCGTTTCAGTACCTTTCAAACGGGGTTCCAGCAGCCGCTTTGCATTGGACTACGGATACCGGGTAACCAAAGTTTACAACGGGATTCATAACGTTGGTGTACGTATTGACCTCTAAATCGTAGATTTTTTTCGTTAAAATTGTAGGATTCCAATATAGGTCTTACCTTTGCAGCATCCTAACTTCACAGAAACGTTTCTGCCGTCTGGCAGAGACGTTTCTGTTTTTTTTCTATATCCGAAAATTTAATTAAAAATGGCAAATTACACGTACCTGACGCAGAGTGGTTTTGACAGAATCAAAAACGAACTAGACGAACTGAAATCTACAGGACGGCAGGAGGCGGCCCGTGCTATCGCGGAGGCGCGCTCACAAGGCGACCTTTCAGAAAACGCGGAGTACGATGCGGCCAAAGATGCCCAAGGTCTTTTAGAATTAAAAATCAGCGAGCTGGAAGCGATTCTTGGCAACGCCCGTATCATTGATGAGAGCCAATTAGATGACTCAAAAGTGGCTATTCTCTCTAATGTTACCATAAAAAACACCAAAACAAATAAAGAGATGACCTATAAATTGGTTTCTGAAACAGAAGCAGATGCCAA
>CAZIKN010000238.1:0-2851 GCA_964539805.1 uncultured Saprospiraceae bacterium
CCGGTGACGATCTTTGGTGCATCCACGTTTCTGCGTGGTGTGCCTATAATTTTAAAGTCTTTGATGGCTTTCCACTTCACCTTTTCCGGAACAGGCACTTTTGCGGCGGCAGTGGCCATTTCGCCGTATCCTGCCGAGCGGCCGCTGGGTTTATGGTACAGTTTGCCCGCAGAAGTGCTGATCTCATCAATGGGCACCTGCCAACTTTGCGCTGCAGCCTCGCGAAGCATGTGGCGCGCTGTGGCGCCTGCATTGCGCAGGGGTTCCCAGCCTTGTCGGATGGACTGGCTGCCGCCGGCCAATTGGCGTTTGAACACTTCGGTGTTCAGGTCGGCTTGTTCTACCACTACCTGCTCCCAGGCTACATCAAGTTCATCTGCCACGATCATAGGCATAGTGGTTTTTACATTTTGTCCTATTTCGGGATTGGGCGACATGATGGTCACCATGCCATCGGGCGCTATTTTGATATAGCCGTTAATGCCTACCCAGTCTTTGGGTGTACCGGGAAGAGCGGTTGATTTTGCGGGTGTTTTGCAGGCTTCTGCCGCCCAGATAAAGCCCAGCATCATGCCGCCTCCTGCCAATGCGGTGCTTTTCAAAAAAGCGCGACGGCCTATGGTTGTTTTTTTCTGTGCCATGTTGCTTATTTTTTAGTGTTTGATGCTGTTTTTATGGCTGCTTTGATGCGCGTGTAGGTGCCACAACGACAGATATTGCCACTCATGGCGGCTTCTATCTCGGCATCAGTTGGATGGGGGTTTGCTTTTAACAAGGCATTGGCGTTCATGATTTGCCCGGCCTGGCAATAACCGCACTGCGGTACATCATGTTCGATCCAAGCCTTTTGAAGGGGATGGTCACCTGCGGCGGAAAGCCCTTCAATGGTGGTAATTTTTTGATTGCCCACTGATGACACGGGCAGTACACAGGATCGTGCGGCGGTGTCGCCAAGGTTTATGGTACAGGCTCCGCATTGTGCTATGCCGCAACCGTACTTGGTTCCGGGCATGTTTAGGTGATCTCTAAGCACCCACAACACAGGTGTTTCGGGCGCTACATCCACCTGATGCTTTTTCCCGTTGATATTCAGTTTAAAAATGGCCATAATTTTAAAAAGTGCGTGGTTGGCATGTTGCACATCTGCTTGCAAACATAGTTTGATTTTGTGGGATGAAGTAGATTTTTTAGTGCTTGGGCCGGGCTGTTTTTGATACATTATTGGTTTGACAAAAAACAGGTGTAAAATCACTTTAAAATCGTCAGATCACCACTCAGGCTAAGGGTTGTGCCGTCATTGAATATCAGCTCGGCAACCCACACCAAAACCTGTGGCGACATCGGTGAGCCGTTGTAAGTCCCGTCCCAAGCCTGTTCGGGGTCACTATGCGGGAAATTATGCCGCTCATAGATCAATTCGCCCCAGCGATCATAGATGCGCAAAAAGCGGATACCTTGCACGCCGGCATCGCCAAAGAGGGTAAAAAAGTCATTGTTCGAGCTGCCCGGGCGGAAAACATTAGGTGCATACAGGTGTCGCTCCCTTTCCACGCGAACGAGCCATTGGGCAGTATCCGTACAGCCGTTTTCATTTTCTATTTTAATGCCAAACAGGGTGGTTTTAGTGAGGCTCAGCTCTTGTTGGAGGCTGTTGGGGTTGGCAATCAGGTTGGAGGGCGTCCAACTAATACTTGCTGGGACAAAGCCTGCGGGTTGTATATTGGCCTGCAATTGGGCAATACCACTGTACGGCACAAGCGCATCACCGCTTAGCGATACAGAAAAGTCAGGAGCTTCATTGATGATAACATTGGCCTGCAACGTACAAGCTTCCTTATCTTTTACGATTATGGTATATGGGCCTGCGGGCAAATTATTAAAATCAGTACTGCTCGTAAAGGGCTGATTTTGAATAGAATACATAAATGGGGCGGTGCCGCCCAGAACACCTAATACCTGAATAGAGCCATTCATTTCACCAAAACAACGCACTGGAACAAGCTTGGTCTGTATGGCTGTGGGAGGCTCTGCTGCCTCAACCAATACCTGGTCAGCGGCGGAGCAGCCATTGCGCAAATGCTTGACGGTCAATTGATACATACCTGCAGCGGCGACAGTGACTGAATTAGTGTTCGCTCCTGTAAGAATACCAGTGCCATTGCTGCTGGTCCATTGCAGGGCGTAATCCGAGCCTGATGACGAGCCTGTTGCATTGATTGTCAAACTATTTGCGCTACATGGGATGCGCAATTTATCCTCCGCGATAATGGCTAATGGCGGTTGTATATCCTCGGCCACAACCAAGGTAGCGCTGGTCGTGCAAGCTCCAGTCATTGAGGTGGCCGTTACCGTGTAGCTGCCACTGCGCACTACCTGTACCGTAGCCAGAGTAGAAGCAAATCCATCAGGGCCACTCCACTGAAACTGGGTATTGCTTTGGTTGCTCAGTACCTCAATCTGGCCCGTGGGGTGGGCACAAGTGAGGGTATCCGTGTGAAGGCTAAGCACTGGCGCTTCTCCGAGTACAGCAATGGAGATGGTCTGTGTCAAAAGGCATTCGTTGGCATCGGTGATAGTCACTGTATAAACAGATGGCAATAATGGTTTTATCTCATTTTCAGTGCTGCCATCCGACCATTTGTAACGATAAGGCGCTATGCCGCCCGTAACTACTACCTTCGCCAAAGCTTCCTGGCCCATGCAGCCAATATCCTGTTTTTCAGGATTGGCTACAAGAACCGCCGGCTCAATGAGCGTTTCACTCATTACCATCGTACAACCGTTCATATCGCTGACAGTAACGGTGTAAATGCCTGATTTTGTACTGTTTATATCTTTTGTTGCGGCATTG
>CAZIKN010000239.1:0-2838 GCA_964539805.1 uncultured Saprospiraceae bacterium
ACCTTTCGAATACAATCTAACACATGAGCCTGACACAGAAATCTGAACATACCCTCCAAACGACCAAACGCAAAATCAAAACCATTAATCATTGATAATCATCCATTTAATTTCCAACTTGCATCATGATTCTAAAGCATGCATAGCGGCAATTGACTATCCAATTGCCGCTATGCATGCTTAATATCCCTTACCTTTTGCCCTACTCTTTCACCAATTTCACCGTACCGCTTCTATCTTGGGTATTAAGCTGGAGAAAATAAGTGCCTGATGGCAATTCTTCTGGCAGGTCCAAAAGGGTATCAAAGCTCATTTGCTGATACACCATTTGCCCCAGAAGGTTAAACAGCTGTACACTTTTTATCTTGTCTGTAGCCTCGGCAAAACGAACCTGTATCTGTTGCTTAAACGGATTGGGCGAAACTGAAAACGGCAAAGGCGCTTTCTGCATTGGCTCGTTTTCACCCAGGAAACTCGAAGGCAGGCGATAAACCCTGGACTCTGTGGATAAGCCCTGCCCTATCCTATTGAATATCAGTTTGTTTTCCAAACCAGGCAGGCGACTTACAGAGCCGCTGGTAAAATTGTCAAGTGAAAAAAGGATACTGCCGTCCTCTCGTATGACACGGAATTTTTTCATGTTGTTGGGCAAAATGTAGTACCCAAAAACTTCTACATTGGAAGCATCATTGTCATAAGTAGTTGAGCTAAAATCCGCAGCAAAAAAATCAAGGCTTTCTGTTTTGGGAATTGTTTTCCACAATTTGCCATCAGGATTAAATATTTTTATCTCCGTATCAAGGGTATCAAAGAAGAAAGGGGAATATTTTAATTCATTTGTGATGCCCCGTCTGCTTACCCAGTTCTGAGCCGCTATACTATATTCCAGCACTCCGCTCAGCAGGTCATGTACCAGCAGGCTGTCTTCCCCTTTTTTCAATACAATTTTTGGCGTCGTAAACCCAGCGTAATCCCGTGGATATAATATGGCATAGAACGAGTAAACCGCTGTACCAATGGGGAATGAGATCTTGCTCAATTCTTTGCTATCAGAAAACACCCTAAAGCTATAGCCATTATTGCAAAGGCTTTCAGCAAACCATTCAAAGGCTTCATCATTATTCACCAAATGGCTTCCTAAAACTTGAATATTGGAAAGGCAGTTAAACAATTGGGGATCAACCGAAAATGTTTTTTCCACTTCATAATTTGGGGTCATCAATACCATTTTCGTGTTCTTGTTTACATAGGCATACCTAAAGGCATTATCCTCGCCCACCTGGGTTCTGAATATCTCCGTTATACCATCGGAAAAAACATGGTCAATACTTAAGTCTGGCACGCGAAGTACGGTGTCGGCAACCTGTATTTTTCTTTCTATCCCGTCACTATAATTTAGAGGAATATTCTGGAAAACAGGGGAAAGCATTTTTCCA
Source organism: uncultured Saprospiraceae bacterium (assembly GCA_964539805.1). Taxonomy (GTDB): domain Bacteria; phylum Bacteroidota; class Bacteroidia; order Chitinophagales; family Saprospiraceae; genus M3007. The sequence goes on from CAZIKN010000239.1 coordinate 1,437, forward strand.
TTATCATCAAAAATGGCGTAAATGGTGGACGAGTTTGCCGGCCTCCACGATAATACAAACTCTATATCTTCATCCTGATCCAACCAGTCTGCCGTAAATCGGCCCGCAAATGGATTTTGGCTTACGGGCATATTGTCAATGGCTGTGCTTCCCACATCCGTAAAATTGCCATCTTTCCAGGCTATGGTATATAAGTCGTCCACAATAAAAACGCGCGAATAACGCTCCCCTGCGCCAGACACCAAAAGCCTGGACGAAATTGGGGTACTTGAGGAATACTGAAGGGTAATCTGGGCCATCAGGCATGGGGTAGTAAATGAGGCACACAAGAGGATCAAGAAGGCAATGTTTTTCATAAACAAGTAACTTTAGGCCCTGTGTTGCTTAATTCGGTCCGCAGCACAAGGCTTTTTTGGTGAAAAGACAAGTAAAATTAAGTACTAAGGTCCATTTTTACACTTTATTCATTGTGAATAGGCCATTTTTTTTTGTGGCTTGCTAACTGAGCCTAATCAAGCCATATTTCTTTGAGGGCTTCATCAAAGTGAATCTGTAAGTGGTTTCGAAATCTGCTCCATTAAAAAAAGCGCACAGATCAAACAGATCGTGCGCTTTTTTTAGTGGACGCTCAAAGCGTACCTTAAATCCTCACCACTGGTATCTTTTTCAGAGGATCTTTTGTTTTTTCATCCTTGTCTTTCTTCTTGATGGCTTTTCCGCCATGCTCGTCTATAAGTTTGCTGATTTCGTTCCAGCGGATGGTTCCCTTCAGCCCTACCATGACAAATTCTTCGGGCGTTTTGACAAAAACCACCACTTTGCGCAGGGCACCACGGCGTTCTTTAGCCAAAATGCGTACATGGTCTTTGCCATCGCGCACGGTAACTAACTCCTCCAAGTGCCGGCGTTTGGCGCGCCGCTCGAATTTGCGCAGATCACGATCCGTGATCGGACAGTGGTCTTCAAATACCAAGAGGCGTACTTTTTTAATTCTGCTGAGCAATCGGCGCTCTTCTTTTTCTTCTGCAAACAGGGAGGCAATATCAAATACCGTGCGTCCTACCGTAAAATTTATACCATCATAATCTTTATACTTCCAATACAACTGTGCATCTTGCGCAGCAGCTGTATTGGCAAAAAAAGAGAGTAAAAACAGGCAAAAAATGATATTTTTCATAACTTATATCAGGATTTAAGTGATTTTGAAGATTACCGGGATTGACTTAGCTGATTTTTAAAGATTTACAGACGCGAGCAGGCTCAAAACCAATTTGTGTTGACTATAGGTTGATATGGATGTTGATGAGGGTACTTGTCGGATTTGCAGGGTTTAGGCGTTGCATATCCCATAAGAGCATGTCTGGGATTTTCTGCTTGAGTCAAAAACGAGAGATTTTTTCAG
>CAZIKN010000240.1:0-2782 GCA_964539805.1 uncultured Saprospiraceae bacterium
CGCATTAAAGCGTGAAAAAAACGACCCGGGTTATAAAAATAATGACCGAAAGCGTTTTGAGAACGCATTAAAGCGTTAAAAAAACGACCCGGGTTATAAAAATAAGTACCGAAAGCGTTTTGAAAACGCATTAAAGCGTGAAAAAAACGACCCGAAGCGTTTTAGGAACGCATTAGAGCATCTGGAGTAGATGTCCGACGACCGCTTTCATCATTGCTTCAAACGTAATCCGTAAAATCTCGTTGAAGCCATCTTCCTGGCTTGCAACTTCCGTTAATAATGCCGTAATTTGTGCCTTGCTTAACTGCATCGGGTCTTCTTTTTTAGTAGTGTTTTGCGACCACTAAGATGAAGACCTTTTTTATTTCTCAGACACACTTTTTGAAACATTATCAATAATTTTAAACTCTTTCATTATCAATTTAATTTTTGATTAATCATCCTAATTTTTATTTTCTAGCATAGAACGGTTGGATGTACGAAATAGCCGCGAGTAGCGGCTATTTTCGTACATCCGTTGTTAGTGACATGGACGGCTTAGGTGGCAAAAAAATTGAAATTCCTATACGCGCCCCCCCTTGCCCATACCTATTAAGAATGTCGTTTTGTCAGGAAAGGTCATTTATCCAGTCGCGCATGATATTTTCCTTCGGTAAACCTCAATGTGTCTGGTGCATTTGCTTCTGGTCGGCGGTTCACCAAAAAAGTTACTTCAAAACGGCCTTTGATTTCTCTTGAGACAGAATCATAAGAATCCACCGCAAAATAGTTGGGCTTTGCGCCGTTTAGGATGTGGTAATCACCTAATGCAAGGTCGGCATCAAATAGCTTGTAATATCCTCTAATACCTTCTTTCTCTTTAAAAGTAATGACTTTTGTCACATCGCTACTATCAGCTTGTGCGGTTAAATTATAAAAAGATAAATTTTCAAGGGCATAATAATTGTTTTTAAAGACAGAGAAACTAAGTGACCAATGCCCGGGATTTTCTTTGTCTATATAACTAACACAGTCCGCTTTCCATTCCTTTCCATTCAAAATTGCTGTCGCAGTGCCCCAATACCTTTCAGGTAAATCAGGGTATGGGTTTGCGCTTTTTTCACAGTTAGATAGAAAAATGTACACTACACAGAGCAGAGAACTGACAATTATTTGTTTCATGATTAGTTTGATTTTACAATTTTAATGGCTTCGTTGATGCCAGCACCCGTCAGGTGCAAAAAATATGTTCCTGCCTCAATTCCCTTCAAGCCAATCGGCCATTGGTTAGCGGAGTGCGTATCTTTAATTAAATAGTCCTGGCGGGTTACGCCAAGTATATCTACCAATCTTACCTGAATATTGGTGTTTTGTGAAGTGGTTGAGCGCAGTATGCCATCGGAATGGGTTGGGTTGGGATAAAATACAAATTTGTTGTTATTTGCAGCAGCCAGGACATTTATCTCGCGGTCACCTCCTTCATCCATGTCCTCACAACTACAAATTGTATGCGCAGCTGTGGCAATATAAACACCGGTAGGGTCTTCAATTGTCACTTCAATGAATGCACAAACCCAGGCACCGGGGAAAAGGTTAACAGTAAACCAGTCATTTCCCTGATTGGGAACATTAATCCAAGGGCCATTATCATACTTGACCCTCCACTTATAGGTGTATGGGCCTTCAATTTCACCGGAATTTAAAACTACAGTAACCGTTCCTGGCTCACCAACACAAATTTCTAAAGGTCCGTCAAGATAAGCGGAAAAGTCACCGCAAGTCCTATTTTTGGCAACCCTTTCAGCAGCATCACGAATAGTCTTTGCATTGTTTGCGTTAGAAGCTCCGGTATTTTTTTTATTGTACTCAACATCAGGGTTTGAATAGTGTAAAATCACTTTTCGCTGTAAATTATCAAGACAAGGAGAAACAACAGTTCTATATTCACGTTTCCACCCCAAATGCCCTTTTTTAAAAACATAGGCATGTGCATGGGGCAGCCCGCTGTTATCATCCGCTGTCTCACAATTTGTATTCCACTGATGCCGACAGCCGAACAAATGCCCTACCTCATGCGTATAAGTGTAGGCATTGTTTGCTGGAGCCATGAAACTGCTTTCTTCTACCAAAGCAAATGCACTATCGCCCGAGGTTGTGAAATCGCCGAAAGCAGCTACTGCACCAGAGAACAAATCATACACATTATCAGTAATGACCATAACGATGTCTGCACAATAGGCTTCTCTGAGTTGCCTCACAGGGGAATTTGCCTGTAATATTTCAACAAAATCGCTAGTGCCATCAGATGAGGCAGTTTCAGTAAATTGAGCATTGGTCAAAGCAACGGTACCCGCAAGTTGCAAGGTGACCGGATATTCTATTTTACTATTGCAAAAAGCCTGATGGGTTTGTCCAAAAGCAAGAATCGCCTGACTGGCAACCGCGGGATTAGCAGCCAAGGCAGCTTCTGTGTACAGATTAAGTACCCGTATGGTTTTTTTTGAGTGGTTATCAGGAGGGGAGATTGCATTTTCATCTCCGGGAGTAAGCGGCCCTGTACCTGTGTTTATACAGCCGAAATGATCAGAAGGATCAGTTCCAAGTTTGACAATCCCGATGATACCACTGCCAAAATCAATAAAATAATGATGAGTCGTATCAATTTCTAAGGAACCTGAGATTTTGCCATCATGCCTGGTAAGCAGAATATAGCCTGTTAAATCAAATGAGTCGTTGAGAATCATGTCTTCGATCTCCCCATACCAAGAGTAGTTCCCATTGGAGTACTGCTCCAGATTTTTTG
>CAZIKN010000241.1:0-2781 GCA_964539805.1 uncultured Saprospiraceae bacterium
GCTGAAAAAATCTCTCGTTTTTGACTCAAGCAGAAAATCCCAGACATGCTCTTAACGTGAAATGGTATTCAGCCCTCAGTGTCAACAGGCATTGAGGGCTAATGCGTTTGATATATATAGCGGTGCCACCCTCAACGATCTTTTGGTTCCACAAAATCCTATACCCAAAATCCCCGAGTCTTTTCTACTTTTGCATCCGCTTTGCCTACCTAAAGGGCATTTTTATTCATGTCAGACCTAATTTTCTCCTTAATCGAAAAAGAATTGACACGCCAGCGTCATGGCGTAGAACTCATTGCCTCTGAGAACTTTACAAGTGCCGATGTACTCCGCGCAATGGGCACTTGTCTCACCAATAAATACGCCGAGGGCTATCCCGGCAAACGTTATTATGGCGGTTGCGAAGTGGTGGATGAAATAGAACAATTGGCCATTGACCGCCTTTGCGAACTTTTCGGTGCTGCTTACGCCAACGTACAGCCCCACTCCGGCGCACAAGCCAATGCCGCTGTTTTCTTAGCCTGCCTACAGCCTGGCGACACCATTTTGGGTTTTAACCTGGCTCATGGCGGACATCTTTCGCACGGATCCCCTGTAAACTATTCCGGCAAGGTGTACCGCCCCGTTTTTTATGGTGTGGAAGAGGACACGGGCCGCATTGATATGGACAAGGTAGAAGCCATAGCCCTGGCAGAAAAACCCAAACTTATCATTTGTGGTGCTTCTGCCTATTCCCGTGACTGGGATTATGCCCGTTTCCGTCAAATTGCTGACGCCGTTGGGGCCCTGCTTTTGGCTGATATCGCACATCCGGCCGGCCTTATCGCTGCCGGGTTGCTCAATGACCCATTGCCTCATTGCCACATAGTGACCAGCACCACACACAAAACCCTTCGTGGGCCAAGAGGCGGTATTATCATGATGGGCAATGACTTTGACAATCCCTGGGGGCGCAGTACCCAGAAGGGAGCTCCGATCAAGATGTCGGCCATACTGAACAGCGGCGTATTCCCCGGAATGCAAGGCGGGCCATTGGAACATGTGATCGCTGCGAAAGCCGTGGCCTTTGGCGAGGCACTGCAACCCGGTTTTAAAAGTTACGGCCAGCAAGTCATCCGCAATGCAGCAGCCATGGCAGATGAATTTGTTCAAAGAGGCTATCAAATTGTATCCGGTGGCACTGAAAACCACCTAATGCTTATTGACCTGCGCAGCAAAAACGTGAATGGCAAAGTTGCTGAAAATGCGCTGGTAAAGGCCGATATTACCGTAAATAAAAATATGATACCCTTTGATCCTCAGCCCCCTATGACAAGCTCTGGAATCAGGGTGGGAACTGCGGCGGTTACAACGCGCGGTTTCGGGGAGGCTGAATGCCGTCAGGTAGCGGTATGGATAGACGAGGTGCTCAGCCAACCGGACAACACAGAAAAAATCGGTCAGGTGCGCGCTGAAGTCAACAAACTTATGGAGCGTTTCCCTTTATACGCCTGATTTGTTGCCAGCATCCGGATTGACACAACCATGCTAATCTGTTACAAATTAACACATTAGCACATTGACTCATTAGCACATTGCATTAATATGTCTGGAATAAAAGGCTGCATCTTCAATATGGATGGGGTAATAGTGGATACCTCCCTGTACCATTTCATGGCCTGGCGCAAAATGGCCAATGAGCTGGGCTTTGATGTTACCGAGGAGCAAAATGAAGCGCTTAGGGGCCGCGGGCGTATGGATTGTTTGGAACAGTTATTGGAATGGGGAGGAGTGCCATTTATGACCGAAGCAGAAAAACTTTGGTGGGCCGATAAAAAAAGTGGCTGGTACAATGCCCTCATCATCAATATGAAGCCCAGTCAAACGCTGCCCGGGGCATTGGATTTCGTCCATCAAGTGCATGAAAAGGGGCTGATAATAGCACTTTCTTCTGCATCCCAGAATGCCCGCGCCGTGATTGAGTCCACGGGCATTGCCTCAGCCTTTGAGGTCATTATTGACGGGCTGCAAAGCCGCAAACAAAAACCCGATCCGGAATGTTACCTGTTGGCTGCCGAGGCATTGGGAATCGCGCCGCATGAGTGTTTGGTCTTTGACGATGCCCCCTTGGGTATTATGGCCGCCATTACAGGTGGTTTTCCTGTGGTAGGCATAGGTGACCCATTCAACCTGAGTAAAGCGGATGTGGTCATACCCAATTTGGCAAGCCAGTCATTTGAAGCAATTCTGGACCGTATCAACCTTAAATTTTGGCCTGCTCAGCATGGCCGCTAATCCTATAACAATGGCAAATTTTCTTAAAGTGAAATTGAACATAATACTTGGTATCATTGCTCTTTTGTTGGGCTATGCCACTTGCAAAAACCTCAAAAAGACAGCTGAAACAGCGGAGACAACGCAAGCCCCCGCTCCAAAACCCGAAGATAGTGGTACCATGCCCAGTGGTTTTCGCGCGGCCCATGTTTTTAATATGGAGCACCCTGACACCGCCGCAGCCATTCAGGTTAACCAGCCTCCACATTGGGTGGATGTGCCCATTGATGCCCTGCCACCCGCCTCGGCAAGCCATAAGGCATACCTTTGTAATGACGACAAATACTGGCATTTCAATATGGCATTCGCCCCCACCAACAAATTGGTACACGAACATTACAAGGATCGTTATGTCAAATTTCGCCCCGATCAGAGCTTTTCCATTGTATATAAAGGAAAAATCATTGACAATGGCCGTTGGAATTGGGACAGGGACAAAAACGAGATTTATCTCTCCTGTACTAATCC
>CAZIKN010000242.1:0-2748 GCA_964539805.1 uncultured Saprospiraceae bacterium
TTACCAATAAAGGTGCCGAACAAACCGACCTGACGGACAAGAGCGACACCATTGACTTTATTTATTACACGCCGCCACAAATAGAAATCACCGCCATTGATTTTGACTCTACCACCTGCCTACCCAAACAAGCCGCACTCAATCAGTCGGACAAGTACAGCGTGGATATCAGGGTGTACCAGGACTACTTTGGCGATCGCTGTTACCTGGATTCGGCGGAATTGACCATTGACAACGGCCTCGGCGATGTGGCAGCCTTTGACACCATCATGCGCAAGGGCAAGCTGCGCTACCGCTTCACTGCGGGCCAGCCCAACATCGCTTCGCCCTATCTTAAAACCCTGAGTATCAAGGCAGATGCGAATTCGTTGAGCGCAACTCAAAGCTTGCAGGTCGTGGTATTAGGCAAACGCGCACGGCTCATCAATTTCACCACTACAACCCCGGAGATTCCTTTTGTTATCCTGCGTGACCCGCCCGGAGATGCGAGCAATGCTTCCATTGAAAAAGGGAAAACCGTGTGCAACGGCTGGTCCATTGGCCAGTCCGCAGGGGCTACGGCAAGTGAAGAATTGGCCATTTCCATTGGTTTTGACACCGAAATTGCCACGGGTATCGGGGTGGAAAAAACATTTCAGGTGAACGTGACCAATACCAGCACTTTCGGCGCAAGCGCTACGGTTTCGAGCAGTATCTCTGCTGCTCTGGAAGCATGCCTGACCACTACGGAGGTCGTTTCTACCAGTGATGGCGATGGCATTATCGGTGCAGATGCGGATGTGTACATGGGCGGTGCCTTAAACCTGCTTTTTGGCATTACGGATGACCTTGAGTTTGATACCACGAGCTGCATGTTTGTGCGGGATACAGGCTTGGTTGTTTTCCCTGAAAAATTTAAAACGACCTTTATCTATACGGATTTTCAAATTCGCAACACAGTTATCCCGCAACTGCAACTACTCAACGATACCATTTCAATTAAACAGTGGGAAAAAATTCTGGCACTCAACGACAGTTTGACAAAACAGGCCGTTTTTGACAAAAACTACTCCTTTGACGCAGGTGTGGTGTATGAAAACGCCATTACCACTGAAACCACAAGTTCATTGGCATGGGGCTTTGGTGTAGAAATCGGCCAAACTATAGCGGACGAACTGGGCCTTGAGGTGGATGGCGTGGGCCTGACCAAAACGGTTTCGCTCGAACTGACCGTAGGCGTGGAAACAGAGTTTAGCGATGCCACCACCCGCTCCCAAACCGTTGGTTTTGCCTTCGCAGATGATGATATCGGGGATGCCTTCACCGTGGATGTGCTGCGGGATCGCGTCTATGGTACACCAGTGTTCCGCACTGTATCCGGCAACTCATCCTGCCCCTATGAACCCAATACCGTACCTCGTGATGGCGTAGGACAAGTCATTGTAGATCAATCTATTAAAACCAATATATCAGCCAATGCCCCTGCCGTGTTCAACTTTAGTTTGGGTAATATAAGCCAAACCGAAGAAGAGCGCGAGTATGTATTCGCCATTGATCCGGCAAGCAACCCTAACGGCGCGATTGTCAAAATTCAGGGTCAAGGCCCATCCGTGCCTTTCTCCATTCCATTTGGCGAATCGCAAGATGTTATCGTAACCATTGAGCGCGGCCCGGTGGCCTACACCTATCAAGACCTGGAATTTGTGCTGTATGCCGACTGTGAAGGTTCGGACAGCGATGACCCCAATTTTGCGCAGCGCATCAAGGTCAGTGTGGAGTACGTGGAGCCATGCAGCCCCATTGACATCAGTGCTCCCTTGCAAAACTGGGTACTTCGCCCCGTAGATGGCCCGAATTTGAACATTACCCTGAACGAATATGATGTCAACGACCCCGATCTGAAGCGCATTTTGGTGCAATACCGGCGCGCTCAGGGCGACGGCATCTGGATCAATATCGCAGAGGTACTCAAAGCGCAACTGACCAACCCTTTGTTCCATTTTGTCAATTGGAATACTACGGGCTTGCAGGATGGTGTGTATGAAATCCGCGCCAAAACCGAGTGTTTCAACAGTACAAACGAAGGCATTTCAACGGTCATCACTGGCCGTATAGAGCGCACCCCACCCGAAGTGTTCGGGACTCCCGAGCCTGCTGACGGTGTGCTGTCACTGGGAGATGAAATCAGTATCACCTTCACAGAACCCATCCGCTGCGACCCGATCTTTCTCCGTCAGGCAGACTTAGATGGCAACAACAATATTGGCTTGTACGAAGTAGCCACAGGCAATTTAATCAATGCAACCATTACCTGTTCGGGCGACAAGATCATTTTGGTGCCCAGCGTAGCCAACAGTCAGCTGGAAAACAAGTTTTTGCGCGTGGAAGTGGACAGTATCAGCGATTTGGCCGGCAACTATTTTGACCATGCAGAATGGACTTTCTTTGTGGATCGCAGTCTGCTTGACCTTGAAGGAGGCAACCTAAACGTAACCATGTACGAGGGCGAAGAAAAAGTGGAATTGCGTACCCTGACCAATGTAGGCGGCAGTATCGCCACCTTTAGGCTCAGCGGTTCGCCAAGCCTTCCGCCCAGTCCGACCCCGGAGCCTGTTGCGTCGTGGATGACTGTGTTCCCCAACGTCGGCTCTTTGTTGCCCGGAGAGGAGGTACTGATGACCTTCAAATTTGACAAAGACCTGCCCCAGGGGCTATATTCGGATACCATTTATTTCAACAACGCTCAAGGTGATGAGCGGATCATCGTGA
>CAZIKN010000243.1:0-2747 GCA_964539805.1 uncultured Saprospiraceae bacterium
CCCAGACCCTTCGCTGCGCTCTGGGTGACACGTTTCCTGGGCTTTTGTGGGATGCTTGTCTGACCCTGATGGGCTGATTAGGCCAAAGACCCGTGATAATGCCAAGCTGCTGTGTCATATTGAGCGCAGCGAAATATCCGGCCAAGCAGATGTTTTGTTCTTAGTCTAACCCAGACCCTTCGCTGCGCTTTGGGTGACACGTTTCCCGGGCTTTTGTGGGGGCGGACCTGACCAAGGCCAAGGGGGCGGATGGCGTAGGGAACGCCGATTGCACTGACCTTACCGATACTACCAAGGGTATAGAAGTCAAATCAACATTATTGTCCCTGTAATATCCGCACAATAGTTCCGCCTACATCCGGCGAATCAAACACTACGCGGATGGCTTCGCCTTGTAACAGAGCACCTACGAGGAAAAGCCCCAGGCCATTGCCGCGTTCCATTTGTGTGCCCGTTTGAGAGGCGGTTACCTCGCGCATGAGTTTAGAGCGGTATTCGGGGGAAAGGCCCACGCCAAAATCTTGTATAGCGATGCCCCGGCCTTCATGGAAGATGCGGATGGTTTGTTGTGGAAAACTATATTTTACGGCATTGGAAAGCAGATTGTGGATAACAATTTGCAGTTTTTCGGATTCGATTGGAAAGATCATATCATCTTTTAATTCATTTTGTATGGAGAGGCCCTTGCCCTGTATGGCAATGTGCAATTCTTGCAGCACATTTTGAAGAACGGTGTTGACGTTGGCGGTCGGTTTTTTATCTCTTTTGGTCAGGGCCATTTTTTTCATTCGTAAAAGATTGTTCAAAATACCATTGACAGCATTGATTTGGTCTTCTAAGCTCTGCGATGCTTGCGCGATGAAGGGGTCGTCTTTGTTCAGTTTCTTGAGCATGAGCTTTACGCCCATCAATGGCGCTTTGATGTCGTGCGAGAGGATGGCAATGGTATGTTCGTTGACCTCGTTTTGTTGGGCAATGATGTTTTTTTGCTTTTTTAAGGCGGTATAAAAATACGATAATGCACCCAGGCCGGCCAACAACAGGGCGGCAAACGCGATCAGGTAAATGTTTTGTTTTTGTTGGGTGGAAAGTTCCAGATTTTTTAGGCTCAGGTCGCGTTCTTTTCCTTTTTCGCGTTCTTGAGAGAGGATGAGTTCCTGTTCTTTTTCCTGTTTTTCGGCCTGCTCTTTCAGGTAGGCTAAGTGGGCGAGGTCTTTTTCTTTGTTGCTCAGGGCTAAGGCTTGCTCTTTAAGTCTTAGATTTTGTTGGTTGAGGGCAAGGGCTTGTTCCTGTTGTACACTTAACAAGCGTTGTTTTTCCAGTTCGTCCGCCGTGAGTTTTTGCTGGTATTTAAGTTCCGTTTCTTTTTTATCGAATTCGTATTGGATTTCTTTGCGGGTGATTTGTTTTTTGACATTGTCGCCCGAAATGCTGTCTTTGAGCGCGATGTATTTACTGAACGCAGGATAGGCTTTGGTGTAGTCGCCTTTTTTTTCGTACAGTTTGCTCAGTTCAAGCCATGCATTAGACAAGGCCGGTTTTTGTGCGGCCAATGTTGCATACTCGATGGCTTGCAGGAACGCGGCCTCTGATTTGGAGAAACGTTCTTGTGGCGCAATGCCCACCGTGCGCAGGACACTATCGGGCGCCGATGTGTAAATTTGGCCAAGGGTGGTGAAGGCATTGGCACTCGTCACGTCACTTGGTTTTACATTTAATATTTTTAGCGATTTATTAATACAAGAAAGGCCCTTGGAATAGTCTCCTAAAGCAACATACGCACCCCCAATTCCTTGAAAAGAAATGGCCAATAAAACACTGTCCTTCAAAGTTTCTTCTATTTCGATGGCCTGCTGATAATACTGGATGGCTTGTTTTGGATTTTGCAGATTCGCGTATTTGGTTGCGACATTGCCCAAATTGAGCGCGATAAAACGCTGGTTGTTTAATTCTTTTTCTATGGCTAAAGATTGCAGTTGATAGTCCAACGATTTTTGTGTGTCCCCCAAATTTTGATAGAGTATGCTTAAATTGTTATATATATTAGCAAGGGTTAATTTATCGTTGGCTGCCTCAAAAACAGGTAAGGCTTTTTGGTAATAATCCAAACTTTTGGGGTAGTCGTCCAAATATAAATTGGCCATCCCGAGGTTTCCCAAATACCGGGCTATTCTTATTTTATCCCCTTGCTCGGTGGCGATTTTCAAACCTTCCTCAAGGTAAGGGATGGATTTCGCGGCCCGTCCACTATTTAAGTATGCCGAAGCAATGCCGTTGAGGCAGTCGCCCGCCCTTGCAGGCAAATTTGCTTTCAGGCAGGCTACTTTGGCTTTTTCATAATACTCAATGGCTGGCGTCGCTTCCTGCATACGGCTGTACGAGACGCCCAAGCTTATGAGGCAATCGCAGATCCGTTTGGGGTTTTGCAAGTCCTGATAGATGGACAGGGCCTGTTTGAACATTTCTATAGCGTTTTGGAATTGCCCCAAACCGCCGCTGCTCCCCCCTTTCAAAAGATAAGCGTCCGCTACAAGCGCGGGCTGGCGTATTTTTTGGGCAAGAACCAATGCTTTATCTGCTGCTTCCAAGCCTTGTTGGGGTTTGGAAGCGTACAACAACCGCGCTATGCTAATCCACCTTTTGACTTGTATCGTATCCTCCAGTGGGTAGCTTTCGGACACGTTGATCAAACTGTCCACATTCACTCTGGCTTGCGCGAACAGTTGACATGGGGTAGAAAGAGTACA
>CAZIKN010000244.1:0-2711 GCA_964539805.1 uncultured Saprospiraceae bacterium
TCCGGCGCTACTAAAGTCAGCCTGTCACAGGACGTGGGTATGGCGCGTGCCATCAACTTACTGCCTTCAGAAGATTGGACCGAAGCAAAAATTGATAAATTTGGCGGTACTTATCAGTCAGATGCCGCAACAGCCAAACAACTGTTGAAAGAATCCAATGGTCAAACTTATGATTGGGACAAAGAGTTTTTTGGCGAAACGGGTATGATTTACAACACCAATCTGAGTATTCAGGGCGGTAATGACAAAACGAAGTTTTATATAGGTGGTGGCTTGAATGACGAAGAGGGTATTATGAAAAACACTGGTTTTCAGCGTTATTCTGCCCGTGTAAATGTGGATCATCGCCTCAATGACTGGGTGGACATCAAAGCAAGTTCTGCCTATTACAACAGTGCCAGCCAGCGCAGCTTCTTGGGCAATGACAACAACGGTATCTCCATTGGTTACACCATTGCGTACCTGCCCAATTTCGTCAACCTTCGCCCAACAGAAGTGAATGGCAAGTTGGTCTATCCGCGCCTGGCAGGCTTGGCTCAAAATCCATACGAAACACGCGACCGCATGGAAAACAATGAATCCACCAACCGTTTTTTGAACTCTACCGAGGTTAACTTAAGGCTTTTGCAGCGTGAAAAAAGCGCCTTAAAATTGTCTTTGCGCGGTGGCGTGGATTATCTCTTGGCCCAGCCCAAAATTTATTCTCCTGAAGATATGCAGCGCTGGGACGGCAATCCGGACAAAGGCGCATCCCGTTTTGGCAATAATCAGGCGTTCCTGACTTATCTGCAGGCCTTCCTGACTTACAACTGGAAAATTGGCAGCGTGGATCTGGTATCGCAGATTGGGCAATTACGCAATAGCCGCAAAAGTGAAGAATCCTGGATTCAGGGTGAGCGCCTTCTCCCGGGCCAGCGCAATCCAGACCAAGCGGGTATCATCATAGCGGATGCTTTCCGCAGTGAATATGAGGATTTGGCTACTGATTTTAGCCAGGAGTTTAATTGGGGCGACAAAATCATTGGTCGCGTAGGCGCACGTTTGGAGCGTTCTACCCTGAACGGAGATGTGGAAAAAACATTCCTTTTCCCACGTGCCCAAGTAGCCATCAACTTGACTGAATTTGGATTTTTGGCAGATAACAGCCTTATTTCACAATTGAAACCACGTTTTGCCTTCGGTCGCACAGGGGGTGTATCCGCTTATGGTGCTCGTTTCACTACATTGGGCCAAGTGAATTATGGTGGCCAGTTGGGTTCTGTTGCGCCTACTATTAATGGTAATGGCGGTCTTGAACCCGAAACTGCTCAAGAAGTTGAGGTAGGGCTTGATGTAGGTGTTTTGAACAATCGTGTTACCTTGGAGGCTTCTTATTATGACAAGCGTATCTTTGACTTTTTGTTCCAATATACCCTCTCTGACGGTACTGGCGTAGCCAATATTCAATTGTTCCCAGTAGGAGACCTAAGCAATAAAGGCATAGAATTGGGCTTGAACATGGATGTTGTCAAGTCTGCCAACATCAAGTGGAACACTGGCATCCAATTCTGGAACAACCGCACCAAAGTTGATCGCCTGATTGTTCCTTCTGCCTTTGTGCCCACGTCAGGCTTTGGCAATTTCGGCCGTATGCGTATTGTTGAGGGCCTGTCCCCAAGTATGTGGTGGGGTATTGACAAAGATGCCCGTTCTCCAGTTGTTTTTGACGCCGATGGCAAATCCTATACAGAAGCAGAAGCCAAGGCTGCGCCCAAAAACACCAAGTTCCATGATGGCCAACCACGTTTCCAGATGTCCTGGACCAACTCTTTGACTTTGCTTAAAAATCTGGAATTCAACATGTTCTGGCATTTGAGCCAAGGCAATTACATTTCTACCCTGACCCGTGAGCTCAAAGATGAAGGTGGCACTACAGCTGACTGGAGCCAGCCAAGCGGCGAAAAAGCAGCTGATGGCTCTGATATCGTTAATGGCAAAAGTTCCCGTTTGTTCGGCAATCCCGGATACAGCTCTACCTCATTTATTCAAGATGCCAGCTATATTCGCTTGCGCGAGGTATCCTTGTATTATCGCATACCAGGTATTTCCAGCATGACCAAAGGCAACTTAGATGGCTTGCGCATTGGTGTATCTGCTCTCAACCCGATCACTATATCGGACGTACTGGACATCACCTATGATCCTGAAGCCTCCAACTTTGGCAACCGCGCCTTGGGCTTTGGTGTTGACTTGACACCATTCCCATCCTCCAAGCGTTTCTTTTTCCACTTGCAGGCTGAATTTTAATCATTCCAAACATCACTTTCAAATTTGATTATTTAGAATATGAAAAATAAATTTTTGATTACCCTTGCCGCTGTATCGGCATTTTCATTTGGATCCTGCGGTCTTTTTGAATTGGAAGATGTGCCAGAACTTAACAGCCCCACCATTGAGTCGGTATTAACTGACGCCAGTGATGCCCAGTTGGACCAGTTGGCCATAGGCGTTCAGGAATCTATGCGCAATGGGCAGTTTACTGCTTCATGGTGCAGTGGTTCTATTGGTCGTGAGGTAGTTTTTTTCAATAAAACGGATAACCGTTACTACACCGAATTGCAGGGACAGGTTGCCATTGATCCAGGCGGCATTTTCTATCCCTGGTATCTTTCGTTTAATTCTGTGCGCCGCCGCGCAGAGATCCTGCTTCAATCTGCCAACAATTCGCGTGC
>CAZIKN010000245.1:0-2650 GCA_964539805.1 uncultured Saprospiraceae bacterium
ATCTTTCCCGAATGGAATAGGGATTAGTTGAAAATATTCCTTATATATATCAATTGCAGGTTTTTCTGCCACATCACCCGTGTAATAAAGGGTCATGGTATTATCGGAGTTGATCAACAAGGTATCACCTGACAAGGTATCGTTTAAAACCTTGAACATGAGATCCTTGAGCAGTATATTGGTACTAAACAAAGGGAATGCAAATGCTGAACTGTGTTCTGCCAATTTAGCATCCTCCAAGTCGTTTTTGCTGCATGCATTGAAACCAAAAGAGAGGGTTAACAGGGTTAATACCCCCAAAAACAAAATACTTTTTTTCATATTTGAATATTTATGAGAAGCCACAAAGATGGGCAAATTACTTGTTTAATAGGTAATTCAATAAATTCAAGCGGGGCTGATGTCGTGAATTTGCCAAAACAAAATCATCTTTGCCCGATGAAACAACACTTGGCACATATTGCCCTTGTTATTGATGATTATGACAGGGCCATTGAATATTACACACAGACACTTAATTTCGAACTCCTGGAGGACACTAAACAAAGTGAGACCAAGCGATGGGTTTTGGTCGCTCCGCCCGGATCAGAAGGATGCAGTATATTATTGGCCCGGGCTGCCAATCAGGAGCAACAAAGCAGAATCGGCAATCAAACCGGAGGGCGGGTCTTTTTATTCCTGTACACTGATGACTTCTGGCGCGACTATCAAGCGCTTGAGCGAAAATCAGTTGCTATCATAAGGCCAGCTTCCGAAGAGCCCTATGGAACAGTGGCTGTTTTTCAGGACATCTACGGTAACCTGTGGGACTTGATCCAGCCTGTTGCCTAAGGTATTCGGGTACTTTGCCAATTGGCCAATAGCCAATGTCCTTTCTGTTTGCGATATGTGGCGGAGTAGCGCAATTTCACATCGAACTCGTTGCCATTAAGCACACCTTTGACTAATACAATTCCATTGGTAAGCGCTATGCCTTTGTACATACGGGCCTGTACCTGTTCACGCTGCATACTTATATATATCAAGCTGCCTTTTGCAATGGCTGTAAGGTGTTGTGCCTTGGTTTCCACCATTGCATTGGAGTGAACATAATACAGGTCATCGGCCAACATATCACGAAGTGCCTGGGTGTCGCGTTGGGTCATTGCTTGAAAACGTTTTAGTTCGGCTGACAACAATGCCGCTTCTTTGGTATCTTGCGCAATACAGTTAAATGCCAAGCACGATCCCAAAATGATCCAAATTGTAATTATAAGCTGTTTCATAACCATAATTAAAGTGGGCCCTGTAGGAAAAACATCCTACAAGGCCCCAAAGGTAGCTCAAAATTATTCTTTTTTACTTAGCAATGGCTACATCTCCACGCATTTCAATATGCTCACCACTTTTTAGAACGATATCCGCCCACCAGGTAAACACTCCGGGCTGTAGGGCGCGGCCATTCATGCTTCCATCCCAGCCCATCTCTTCCCTGTCCAAGCTAAAGCCTTCTCTTTTGAACACTAATTCGCCCCAGCGGTTGAACACCTGCATAACGGCAATTTTTTCTACCGAACTAGAATTTGAAGCCAATGTAAAGTAATCATTTATTCCATTTTTATCTATTGGGCTAAACACATTGGGTGCCCAAATGAGGGGTTGGCCAACTTTAACTTTGGTGGTTGCTTTATCAGTGCAACCATCTTCATTGGTAACGATGGCGATAAACTCGGTGGTCTTGAACGGCTGCACTTCTATTTCGTCCATACTTTTTCGGAGTAAAATTAATTCAGTTGGACTCCAAATGATGGTGTCAATTTGGGACAAGGGCTGGTTTAACAATGCTCTTATGGAAACCGTTTCGCCATATTCTATATTAAGCTCAGGTTGCAGATCAATCTCCGGTTTGATTATTTTTTTGAAAAATACCGTGTCGCGGAGTTCACAGCCGTTAGCGTCCTGCACCAATACTACATGCTGTCCGTCACGAAGTTGCTTATAGGTATTTTGTTGTGAAAGGGCATCGCCATTGACAGCATACAAGTAGGGCGAGCTCCCCCCTTTGACATCCAAAATGCGGATAGTTGCTTCAGTATTGGTACAATTGGGGGGGATATTGCCATAGATGAGCTCGGTTGGATAGTTCTTATTTTCCTCAACCTTTACACTTTTGCTTGCCGTACAGCCATTTTCTGTATTGGTTACCAGCAAGTTATACGTTCCAGCTTGGTTTACTTTGGGGTACATGGTATTCTCGCAACAGGAGAAGGCATTGCCTGACCATGTGAACTCAAATTTAGGCCCGGTGGAAGAGCCTGTACCATCCAATTCTGTTTCTTTGGCACCACAAGTAAGGTCACCCAATGACCTCAGCTCGACATCGGGTGGGGTTTTATCTTCCTTGACTTGTACCGTGGCGGTTGTACTGCACTTGTTCAAGTCTGTGATTGTGACCCAATAATTTCCACCTTTGTCAAATTCCGATTCGGGTACATTTTGGCCATTTGACCAAACGTAACTGTAGGTTGGTGTGCCACCTTGTGCCGCCACCTCGCATCGGCCTTTGGCAATTTTGCAGTTGATATTGTTCAACACGGAGGCTGTTGCGGTCAATTTAGGCGGGTCAGTCAGCTCTACTGTTTGGGTATTGGTGCAGCCATTTGATTCGGTA
>CAZIKN010000246.1:0-2618 GCA_964539805.1 uncultured Saprospiraceae bacterium
CGCCATTCCGCCAGAGGAACGCGAGCAGATGCCGGGTTTTCTGGATAATTTCGAGAACCTGCAAAAACGCTGGTCGCCCATCTGGGGAGACCGCAAAAACGAACTGGTTTTCATCGGACAAGACCTCGAAAGGGAACGCATCCTTGCTGACCTCAACCGCTGTCTCCTGCGGGATTGGGAGGTGGAGATGTGGCGGGAGGGAGAGGCTTTTTCAGACCCATTTCCGAATTGACATGATGAACAGGAATCCTTGGGTAAAAGGAGCGCATACAGCATCCCTGTTTGCTGCCGTAGGGCTGGCTACAGCGCATTTTCTCAACTGGCGGTATTGCCGCCAATGCAATCCCCGGCAAGATGTATGATACAGCCAATGAATAAGTTACGCAATTATCTCATCCTTGCATCAGTGCTGCTCGTACTTTCTTGGAGTGATCTGTCCAAGTTTTGCCGGCACCAGATGATTGATTGGAAATTTCGGGCTTCGGCAGTAGCAGCCTCTACGGCCTTGCCCGCTCCCGATATGATCGCTTATTACGACAACGACGACCAAGGCATAGTTGATGTTGCCGGAAGCGACGAGACCATGATGTACCATAAAGTAATCTACCCGGGAGAACCCAACCGGGAATGGCTTGCCGCCGGCATGGCTCGTATGGACAGTTCGGATACGCCCAAACCACTAACCTGGGAGGTTTTGCGGGATGTGAAATACAAAAAACGATATAACAAGGAATATGACCAATACTTTGACTACCCTGTTTTTGGCGAAAAAACAAAGGCATTCGATGGCCGGAAAGTCAGCATCAAAGGCTACATAATTCCGCTCGACGTAGGATTGTACGCGCTCAGCAAAAACCCTTATGCATCCTGCTTTTTCTGTGGTGGTGCGGGGCCGGAGACGATCACGGGACTGACGTTCGCAAAATCGCCCAAACGGTATAAAACCGACGAATTCCTGACGCTGCAAAGCGTGTTTCAACTGAACAGTACGGATGTCAATAAATTCATGTACCAACTGTACGCGGTGGAGCCGGAGAAATAAGTCGTAATTCTGTAAAATAATTTTTAGCCAAGACTAAAAATAAAATTAGATTATATTTGTGGTTAAATTTAATGCACGCAATTTTATCACAATAAGTCTGACAATATGAAAAAAATACTCTTTTTCCTGCTTGCTCAAGCCATTTTCGAGCAAGCATACGCCCAAAAGCAAGGCCACTACCATGGTCGTGTTCTTGACGCGCTCACCCGAGAACCCGTCATCGGCGCTTCGATCATGGTGGAAGGCCAGCCTGGTGGCATCAGTAGCGACACCTCCGGTATTTTCCGCCTCAAGGCCCCAAAGACCGATGCTCCGCTCAAGTTGGATGTCCGCGCCATCGGCTATAATGCCTGGGCGGGCACTCTGGCAGACCCTTCCCGCGAACAGGTCATCCTGCTCGAACCTTCAGAGAATACACTCGGCACCGTGGTGGTGTCCGCCACCATGAAAGAAGTAAGCAAGGATGCCTCACCCATTCCGGTGGAGGTTTACACGCCGAAATTTTTCCAAAAAAACGCCACACCGAGCATTTTTGAAGCCTTGACCATTGTGAACGGCATACGCCCGCAGCTTAACTGCAACGTGTGTAATACCGGCGACATTCAAATAAACGGCCTGCCCGGTCCTTACACCATGGTCGCCATTGACGGTATGCCCATCGTCAGCGGTCTCTCTACCGTATATGGCCTGAATGGCATTCCCAACGGTTTGGTAGAACGCATCGAAGTGGTGAAAGGTCCGGCCAGTACACTGTATGGCTCGGAGGCGGTAGGTGGCATGATCAATATCATCACCAAAAATGCCCTGACCGCACCGCGCTTGTTCGTGGATGCCTTTGGTACTAATATCGGCGAATACAACCTCGACGGGGCTGTAACAGCAAGATTAGGCAAGGCGAGTACCCTGCTGGGCATCAACTACTTCAACTTCAACCGGCGGCTCGACATCAACGACGATAATTTCACGGACATCACCCTGCAAAACCGCGTCTCGGTGTTCAATAAGTGGAATTTTGAACGACAAAACAACTACGCAGCATCGCTGGCGGCCCGCTATGTATATGAAAACCGCTGGGGCGGCGAATTGCAATGGGAACCCCGCTGGCGCGGCACGGACAGCATCTACGGAGAGAGCATTTATACCAATCGAGTAGAAGTATTGGGCCGTTACCAACTGCCAGTGGAGGCCCGGCGCGTCATGTTCGATGCTTCCTGGAACTTGCACGACCAAAATTCGGTGTATGGAAACACGCCTTATCTCGGTCGTCAACAAGTGGCGTTTGGGCAAATCACTACCGACTTACCCTTAGGCAAACGCCATGAGGCACTGCTTGGCGTGGCCCTCCGCTATACCGAATACGACGACAATACGCCAGCTACTGCCACATCCGACGGCGCTGGCAACCTGCCATCGAAAGTGTGGTTACCCGGTGTTTTCCTGCAAGATGAAATGACGCTTAACGCCCACAACCAGCTCCTGCTGGGCCTGCGCTACGACTACAACTCGGCGCATGGGAACATCCTCACGCCCCGCCTGAGCTGGAAATGGGCCAAAGATGCGCAGCACACGTTGCGCT
>CAZIKN010000247.1:0-2569 GCA_964539805.1 uncultured Saprospiraceae bacterium
TTTCCGCAAGAAATGACTGGTCCAGCACATTGCCAGCGGATTCCCGCAGTTATTTGTACTATTCTGCCAATGCCAGTGCGGTTCTGACCGATGCATTTGACATCAAAAGCAACATCTTGTCCTTTGCCAAGCTGCGTTTGGGTTATGCACAGGTGGGCAATGATACGGATCCATACCAGTTGATTGCCTTGTATAGCGCCCAAACACCCGTACAGGGCCAGCCATCGTATAGCGAATCAAGCACCCTTGTGTTGTCTGATTTAAAGCCAGAAATCAGTACTTCAATAGAAACTGGTATAGAACTGCGTTTCCTAAAAAACAAAATAGGACTTGATCTCACTTATTACAACACGGAAAGCCGCAACCAGTTGCTTCCCCTGACACTAAGTGCCACTACAGGATATAGCAGGCGTTTTATCAATGCGGGTCTTGTGCGCAATCAGGGCCTTGAAGCCACATTGACCATTAATCCATTCAAAACTCGAGATTTTTCATGGGATGTTGCGCTCAACTGGTCTGCCAACCGCAGCAAGGTTGAAGAATTGTACACCGATCCGGTTACTGGTCAAAAGGTAACGAACTATGTTATGGCAGATCGTTATATTACCGTAGAGGCACGTGTGGGCGAACGCATGGGTGATATGTATGGTATTGGTTTCGAAAGGGTAAGTGCCGATCCCAACAGCCCATATTACGACAAAACCGGTCAGTATGTAGGTCAGATCGTTTACAATGCGGCTGGCAAACCGATTGAAACTGCTACCCGAATCAAATTGGGTAACTATAACCCTGATTGGCTCGCGGGCATCAACAACTCCTTCACCTACAAAGGCATTACCGCAAGCGTGTTGTTTGACATGCGCATGGGCGGAGAGGTATATTCGCACACACAAACAGTGGGTCGCGAGGGCGGTCAATTGGTAGAAACCTTGGAAGGCCGGGCAGATGGTTATGACCTGACCAAGCCGGGCAATGGCGTGATTGGCCAGGGAGTAGTTAAAAATGCCGATGGCACATTTAGCCCCAATACGGTTAAGCTAAGTGCCCGTGAATGGCATACCTCATATACAGTTGGCCGCCGATTAGTGGAAGGCGTCATTTATGATGCATCGTTTGTCAAGTTGCGCGAGGTACGCCTTGGCTACACCTTACCTAATCGTATCACTCGCCAAGCGGGCATCTTTGACGTCAGCATCAGTGCCGTAGGCCGCAACCTTGCACTTTGGACGGATGTGCCGCACATTGACCCTGAAACATCTTCTACCTCTGGTGGCACCGTGATTCCAGGAGTAGAATCAGTTGCGATCCCATCTACTCGCAGTTGGGGTATTAACTTTAACTGCCGCTTCTAATTTATTCATTATCAACATTATTCAATATGAAAAATATTTGGTTTAAACTTATTGCCCTGTGCATAATGCTCCTGACTTGGGCTGCCTGCACCAAAGACTTTGATGAAATCAACAAAAATCCAAACGCCCCTGCAAATGTTACCCCGGCGCTATTGTTGCCGCAAGTAGAACGCGACATCATGGGCACTTTATTGGGCGAAGCCTGGAGCATTGGCAACATCGTCATTCAGCATACATCAAAAAACCAATTTGTAAATGAAGATCGCTATATCTGGGGCGATCGTACGGGCATCTGGAATGGGGTGTATGACAACCTCCGCGATGTCAACAACATCATCAAGCAGTCTGAGGCCCTTAATGATAAATCATATAAAGGTATCGGCTTGGTCTTGCGCGCCTGGATGTTTTCTTTGGCTACCGATGCTTATGGTGACATCCCTTACTCTGAGGCATTAAAAGGCAGTGAAGGCTTTAATTACACCAATTACGATACCCAGGAAGCGATTTATAATGGTATCTTAAATGACCTCAAATTGGCCAATGACCTGCTGGCACCAGGTGTAAAAACGGCATCTACTGAAGACTTGATCTACAGTGGTGACCCAAAAAAGTGGCAAAAATTGGCCAATTCACTCCGTGTTCGATACCTGCTGCGCATTTCAAACAAGCGTAACGTAGGGGCCGACCTCAGGGCGATTATTGACAATCCTTCCACGAATCCTATCTTTGAAAATGTTGCGGACAATGCCGTTTACACTTTCAGAAGTACTTCACCGGATCAATTTCCGCTTTATACGTCCCGTATAGGCTCCTTCAATGAGTTTCGTGCGGCCAAAACACTCCTGGATACACTACAGCGCTTGAATGACCCCCGTATGAAAATCTTTTTCAGGGGTACACCGGATACCGAGACTTCGGCCAATCCTCTCTTTGTTGGCTTGCCAAATGGATTGAATGATGTGGAAGCGCTTCAATACAATGGCGGGCCACAGTTTCAATCCCGCATAGGTGCCTTATATTATGAAAATGCAATAAGCACACAAGGGCTTGCGATAGCGAAGGGGGTTATTATGACCTACGCGGAACTGCAATTTTTGCTCGCCGAAGCGGCAGAAAGAGGCTTGATCAGCGGAACAGCCGAAACCTTCTACAAAAATGGCGTAAATGGCTCTTTTGGTTTCTATAACCTGACAACACCCACGGGCTACCTTGATTTG
>CAZIKN010000248.1:0-2548 GCA_964539805.1 uncultured Saprospiraceae bacterium
CAAGGTATCGCTCGCTTGCGCCACGGGTGCAGGCGAGGCATTTAGCAACTCAAAAGCGGAGGGCAATGTCACGGCCAATTGGGTGCCTTCGGCGGTGGCCCCGCCCTCGTTTCTGACCTGGATTTGTACCAGGTTGGATTGTTTGCAATCTTCAAAGGCCGAGGGCAGCCCGATATTTGTGGCTAATTGGGCGCATGAGCTGATGGGTTTGAGTAAAAACGAGGCGCGTATGGTGTCGCCTGTTTTGATGGGCGTAATCTGTATGGAATCCAGCACTGCTGCCCAATGTGCGCCGGGATACTGCGGCAGTGTAAGCCAAAACGGCCCGTTGTTGAAGTAATCAAAACGTGCCGAGCCGAGAGCATCGGTTGGCGTTATACCAAACTGGCCAGCGCCACTGAGTTGCACAGGCAAATCGCTGATGAGGCGACCTTGGGGGTTTGCGCCATCTTCTGCACGCACTTCCACGATCACGGGCGTGTTGTTGCATTTGGTTTTTACGACTTCCGGGGCTTGGCAACCCGTGCCGTTGTTTTCTATTTTGATGCTGTCGGGATTATTGTATAATTTATTGCAAACCAATTCAATAGCACATTGTGAGAGCGCCTGGTTGTACGTTATTTCCAGCTTGCCCATGAGGTCTGATTGGCTGATCTGCGCTATGTTGTTTAGTGCACTGTTGCCAATCAGGCTCATCCTGCCTTCCACGCGCTCCAATTGTTCAAGGCCGTGCAGGTCTTTCAGGTTTTGGTTTGAAATCAATTCACAATTGCCGCCGATGTAGGCCAAACGGCCAAGCGCCGCCATATCTTCCAGCACGTGATTTGCCGTGATGCTCAGGCTGCTTAGGGTTTGGATGGAATCCAAGCCGTTCAGGTTTATCAAAGCGATGTTACCATTGACGATAAGGGCATCGCAAGAGGGCAATCGGTTCAGGCCGCTTAGGGTGCTCAGTTTATCATTGCTCCTGATCTCCAAGGTATCGCCGATCTGTGTCAGGTTTGAAAGTGGTTTAAGGTCAATGATTTCATTGTTGCGATCCAGTACCAAAGAGCCAGTGATAAACCTTATGTTTTCCAAACCCTGCAAGGAGCTCAATTTGGGGTTGTTGCGCAGGATCAAGTTGCCATGGATTGCGTCCACAGCTTGTAATCCCGCGAGGCTTTTCAACTCAAAATTCAATTCCGAATACAGGTTAGCGCCTAAGTTTTTCAGGTTTGCCAAAGCCGCTATATTGTCCAATTTTACGTTTAGGTAAAGCCTCAATCCTCCGCCGATGGTCTGCAAATTGTCAAGCCCATTAAGACTTTCCAAAGCGCTGTAATGCTGTATATTTAGTTGTTTGTCAATATTTTGCAAATTTTCCAACCCTGAAAAATCTTTCAATTTACCGTTGGAGTTCAGCACAAAATGGCCGCCTATGCTTTGTAATTTGGAAAAACCGGCAAGCGTGGTCAAATTTTTCATGCCCCAAAAGCGCAATTCGCTGCCTATGCGCTCCAGATTGGATAAAGCAGAAAAGTCACTGAGTGTATCATTGGCGATGAAGAGGGCATTTCCTTGTATCTCGGTCAGCAGGGGCAGGCCGTTCAGGCTGATCAGTTTTGGGCAACCTTGTATGACGAGACTATCCAGCACCGTCCCCGTTTTTTCAAGCCCGGAGAGGCTGCTCAATTGTTCGCACCACCATATATTGAGGCCACCGCCGAGCGAAGTCAGGTTTTTGAGGCCCGAAAGGTCGGTTATCGCTGTGGCGTAGTTGAACCATATTTCGCCGCCTATGTTGGTCAGCCCATTGAGCGCGCTCAAATTGGTGAGCGCAGGGGAATTATGTATCCAAAAGTCGCCGCCCACGGTTTTCAGGTTTTGCAGGCCATTCAGGTTGGTCAACAATGGGTTGTCCTGAATAAAAAACCAGCCGTTCACAGCCGTTAGTTTGCTCAATGGGGCCAAACTCGTGAGCAAAGCGTTGCCGGCCAGATACAGCCCGCCTGTGGTTTTAATGTTGGATAGTCCGCTAAGGCTCGTGAGCGCAGGACACTCCACATCGAGCGTGCCTTTCACCTCCGTGACCCCTATGAGCGGACTGAGATCGGTGACGTCATCGCCGAAAATTCGGAGGTCGCCTTCAATGACCTTGCAATTCGGGTAAAAAAACTTAAAATCATTCACCTCTTGCTGGTTGGTGAGCCATATCCCATTGGGCAAGCAGCTTTGGGCATTTATATAAGTGGGCAAAAAGGCAAGAAAAAAGGCTAAAAAGAGGGTAATACGCATGGGATAGTTGTGTTGGGTCATTTGGGTGAATATTGCAAAAATGGGTTTTGGTTATCAGGGAAGGGGGTATTCCGGTTATAAAAAATTGGCCGCGCTTTTGTCTGCTGTTCCGATCTGTTATTTACTGCCCGCGCCACTAAGCCATTTTGTAGCGGCTCTTGGTTATATTTTTGCTTTAAATGACGTTGATTTGTACTTTTTGTGAACCCAATATCACTTTTTTTCGTATTTTTTTTTACTTACTCGGAGGAGTCTGCGACAGCACGTGTCG
>CAZIKN010000249.1:0-2503 GCA_964539805.1 uncultured Saprospiraceae bacterium
CACAGGATAACCCGGGCTATTCGCAGGTGATCAAAGGCCGCATTGAACGAAAGGGCCCATTAGTGATTGGCGCGCCGGAGCCTTCCGATGGCGTGCTGCACAGCGGCGACGAGATTTCCGTCACCTTTAACAAAAACATCAACTGTAGCAAGCTGATCAAAGCCGTAATGGGCGATCCGGGCAATGTGGGCCTGTACAACTCGGCCACGGGTGAGCTGATTGATTTTGAACTGGATTGCTCCGCAAACAAAATTGAGCTGTTCCTGGATCCGCAGGTGGTGATCAACAAATTCATTGAAAACCAGGTCCTGCGTTTGCAATTGAACGATATCCCTGATCTCGTGGGCAACAAATTGGTCAACTTCATATATGAGTTCTATGTGGACCGCAATGAATTGGCCTGGCTGACGGATAGCATTGGCATGACCAAAACGGAGGGCGAGATCAAAACCGTAACAGCGGGTATCCACAACCGTGGCGGATCGCCCATGTCGTTCAAAATCACCGGTGCCCCTTCCTGGGTGCGCGTGGTGCCGGACAGAGGCACCCTGGTACCCAACGAAATCAAGTCCATCCAGTTTGAAGTGGATTCTACCCTGGCTTTTGGAACATGGCGGGACACCCTGACCCTCCAAAATACGGGCGGCTTAAACCCGTTTTTCATGGGCGGCAATGAGCAAATCCCCTTGGGCGTACGGGTTGTTTGCGCCCCTCCTGATTGGCACTTGGACGCGGGCATACACCCCGTTACCATGAACATGGTGGCCGAATTGAACATTCAGGGACAAAAATCAAGCGATGAGGAAGATATCGTTGCGGCATTTATCAAAGGAGAACTGAGGGGACGTGCGCGGATTCAGTACTATCCCTCTGTGAACAAGTATTTGGCCCATTTGACGATTTATGGTGAATCCAACGAAACTTTGGATTCCATCAATTTCCAGATATGGGATGCCTCGGCCTGCCTGCGCTACGGAACAGTCATGGAAAAATTCCTGTTCAAACCCGAAAAAGTGATCGGCACGCCCATCGCCCCGCAAGTGCTGCACACCAACAGCTTGGTTTTGCGCGAAATACCGCTCAACAACGGCTGGAACTGGCTGTCCTTCAACCTGCTTTTCCCCGATCCGGCCATCAATTCAGCCCTCGCCTCTTTGAAATATCCTGATAATGACCTGATTAAGGATCAGGTTAGTTTCTCGCCCTATGAGAATCCCTTAGCCATGTGGATAGGCTCATTGGACAGTATGGGCAACAAAACCATGTACCAATACCGTGCGGACCGGCCGGATACCCTGAAAATGATGGGCTTAGTCATTGATCCGGCCACAACACCGATTGCCTTAGACTCCAACTGGAACTGGATTGGCTATGTGCCCAACTACCCGCTTAGTGTAAACGATGCCCTTTCCTCCATTGACGCCGAAGATGGCAACCTGATCAAAGGACAATACGGATTTTCGCAGTATATTGATGGCTTCGGATGGATCGGAAACCTCAGGTTCCTGTATCCGCCACAAGGCTACCAGATTAAACTGTCCAAACCCGGCACGCTGACCTATCCGCCCAAAAGCAACCTTGGCCCGGAAGAAACCAAGGATCGCGGGCGGCCTGAACTCGCCTTCTGGAATGTGGACGCCTCCAAGTTTGAGCATTCCATGACCCTCATAGGCATGATCGCACAGGGGGAACAGAACATCACGGGAGCGCAGCACGAGATTGGGGTATTTGCCGGCAATGAATTGCGCGGCTCTGCCAAAGCCATCTATGTAGCGCCTTATCAGGCTTATGTGTTCTTCCTGACCACCTATGCCAACTCATCGGGTGAAGCCCTTCGCTTCAAACTGTATGATGGCAACACGGGTAAGATCCAGGAGCTCAGGGAGACCCTCTACTTTGCCGCTGACCTGCACCAGGGCAGTATTGCCCAACCGGTGCCCTTTGGGCTGTTGGTATCAGGAAGTAACGAGCCATATTCGCGCCAATCCCTTGAGGTTCAGCCTAATCCGTTCCAGACGGGCACCCTGATCCGTTTTGGCATGGCTCAAGACGAAGAGGTATGGCTGACCATGACGGATATTCGGGGCCGCCTGATCGAACGCCAGCGCATGGCGGCCAGGCAGGGCCTTAATACCCTGAGTTGGATGCCGGACATAGCCCCGGGCGTTTACCTGATCCAGTTGCAAACCACATCAGGCATAGCCGTTCAGCGTATAATAAAGGAATAATCAAATGAGGAGGCTGTATCATAAGTCAAAAATAGAGATGGGCTAAAGAATAAAATTTTGTTTTTTACTCATAGGATGACTCGGAGTCATCCTATGAGTAAAAAACAAAATTTTATTCCGCCTTGCTTTTGCCTTTGTTACTTCGTATTTTATCGTTACTTAACGTGAATTTTGAATTAATTTATTTGATAATCAGGTATTTATGCAAGCAAAACGACGAAAAGTCCTTGATGTGGTTACTTGGGTCACGAAGGCAATCAGCATGGCAAGAGATC
>CAZIKN010000250.1:0-2418 GCA_964539805.1 uncultured Saprospiraceae bacterium
GCGAACGCGGCTGGCCCATGCTCAAGGAAGTAGCCGATTTTTGGGTCAGCAGGGTTGAGCGCAACGGCCCGGGTCGTTATGACATCATCAACGTCATAGGAGCCAACGAATGGCAGGAAAACATTGACAATAACGCTTTTACCAATGGCATGGCCATCACTGCACTGCGCTATGCCACGGATGCAGCCCGCGAGCTCGGCCTTGCCCCTAACCCGGACTGGAACCATGTGGCGGACAATATTCCTATCCTGAAATTCCCCGACGGCACTACTCGCGAAAATGCGACTTATAATGGAGAAATCATCAAACAAGCGGATGCCAACCTGCTCGCCTATCCGCTCAAAGTCATCACCGACCCGACACAAATCAAAAAAGACTTGGACTACTATGAACCTCGCATGGCCCCTGATGGGCCAGCCATGGGCCATGCCATACTTACCGTGTCCGCTGCAAGGGGCGGTAATCCCGAGCGCGCTTATGAACTTTGGAAAAAAAGTTATCAGCCCAACCGAGTGCCGCCCTTTGGCGTGCTGGCAGAATGCGCAGGTGGCACCAACCCCTACTTCGCTACAGGTGCAGGAGGTTTTTTGCAGGGCACCATCATGGGCTTTGGCGGTTTGGATATCACGCCTCAAGGCATCGTGCAGATGAAAACCAAACTACCCAAAAACTGGAAATCCCTGACCCTTACGGGAATAGGAGTGGAGAAAAAAACTTATGTGGTAAAGCCGTAAGTAAAATGTGATAATGTGATAATGTGAGGGAATGTGATAATGTGAGGGAATGTGATAATGTGGGACAAGTCGCTTATGTTTTGACAGAATTTACGGGATAAACAGGATAAAAATTGGCCACTCCGCCGCCTATAATCCTGTTTACCCTTTAGTTCCTGTCAAAAAAAATCTTGTACAAGCGGCTGTATAGCGGCCGGGAATTGCATGCTAAAACCTTTGACTTTTAGGGCCAAAAGGGGTTTTTGAACAGATATGTCTGGAAAATAATCGGCGTTGATGCGCATATCACGAATACTGGCCCATTGTGCCCAACCTTTACCTTGGGGAGTGGTCAGGTATGTTTGCCGCTCCCAAACCTGATAAAGTGACAGGGGCATCAATGCCGTGGAAATGGGGAAGGATGGCCCACCGGAACGCAAAGTGGCCTCAAAAAATGGTTTGGCATCAGGCGTTAACACGCGGATATGTTCCTTATTTGGGCTTCCGCTCACTTCAAACACATGGGTTTTCTTGGGGATACCCCAATTGGCGCGACCATTTTGGGTGCTGGCCTCGGAATCCACGGAAATATGGGTAATGCTGAACAAACGGCCATTTGGCGTTTGGAATTTGCCCGGTATAAAAAGCAGTTCCCGATATGGCCCAACTGGCGATTGGTGGTAATTCACCAACATCAATGCCCCAAAAAAACCATCAAACTTGCCTTGAAGCGCTGGGGGAAGTAAGCCGTGCTGTTCAATAAAATCGCGCTTGAACCGGTAAAATACCATATAGCCATCCCCTTTTAATGTCCAGGGAGCAGGCGCAGAAGCAATTGTCGGAAGTTCACTCAATACTCCGGCCATTTTTGTTGTATTTTCAAGGCTTTCTCAACAATGTCGCGTACGCAGCCGCGGCCTCCCGCAATGGGCGAGATATAATCCGCAGTTTGCAACACCTCCGGCACCGCGTCGGCTGGAGCACAGGACAACATTACCTTGCGCATCACGGGCAAATCCGGCAAATCATCGCCCATGTAACAACATTGAAGGGCATTTAGCCCACTACGCTGCATAAATGATTGGAATGCGGGCCATTTATCAGCAATACCCGAATAATATTCCTGAATGCCCAGGTCAGTAAAACGTTTTTTTACGCCCTCTGAACGGCCTCCGGTGATGATGGCGACCTGAAAACCAGCCTGCATGGCCCATTTGATGGCCTGCCCGTCACGAACACTGACGGAGCGCAGCAATTCACCCGTTTCTGTGACCAACATTTCATTGTTGGTGAAAACGCCATCAACATCAAAAACAAAGGCCCTGACCGCCTTGAATTTGTCAAAAAGGTGCACTAATTCTATCTCCAGTGGGCCTTGCCCAATCATAGGCACAGCGTCAAAGGGAGGAGTATTTATCGGTTGTTGGCTCTCCATTCGTACACCCATTTGGCCTGGATCTGCTCCAGGTGTGCTTCATTGGAATCCTCTCTTTTGCCCTCAAAATTGGGAATTTCCATGATCCAATTTAATAGGTCTGTGAAGCGAATCCTGTATATTTTTGATTCGTCAAAGTCGTCGCCAAAGCGTTCGTATAGCGCCATGGCCACATCTTCGTGATCGGGCCACTGTATGGGCATGTTGTCAAAATCTGAAAAAGGCATGATATAATATTTGAGTGGGGATTTTAAGATATAACCAATAACC
>CAZIKN010000251.1:0-2388 GCA_964539805.1 uncultured Saprospiraceae bacterium
ATGCGATCGTTTTCAGAGCGTATTTCTACAACAAAATCAGGAACAACAGGTGCAAAACGCTTGCGTTCCGCTTTGCTGAGTACCGCGAGCCGTTCCTCAGAGACCCACGCGCCATCAGCGGATTGTGTACTGCCATCAGGCAGTTTGAAACCTGCGGAAGGGCTGAGGGAAAGCCCTTTTTGGTGTGTTTTCCACCAGGTGTAAATGGCTGAAGTGATGGCATTTTCTCTGGCACCGCCATCTAATTCAACTGGAGGCATGATGATGATTTTTCCTTTTGGATCTTGTTCGATTCTTAGTTCAGGATTGTCCTCGCAAAATCGTTGAAATTCAGCATCGGACATCTTAGATGGATACTTCAGTTCTATCTGCCCTTTGAGGTTTCTGGCTTGAATGGCTATTTCAGGCTTGTCCTTGGAAGGGCCAGGCAATACATTGCCATTGCGCCATTTGCGCAAAGCTTGATTCTTGCCTAATTTTGAGACCGTTTTTTCCATATTGATTGAAATATTGTGCAAATGTATGAAACAGCCAACATTTTTTCTACAAAATCACGACATAAAAAGCACTTTTGTATCTTTATATTGATGGTGGAAACAAGATGTACGTCGCAAGTTTAGCGCCACTACTGTGTGCGTTACTTAACCACCAAAATCTGCTGCTCATATCGTTTCCCATCTACCACCAAGCAGATGTTGTAGATGCCGTTGTCAAAAGCGGAGAGCGATATACTTTTTTGGTTCAAGCCTTCTTGTGGTTGGTCCACAAACATGGTAAGGGTCATTTTTTCCTGAAGGTCTGCAATGCTTAATGAAGCGGAGGCAGATGCCCGAGCCTGTACCCAGTTAAGCTGGAGTTCGCCCTGTACCGGGCTGGCAATGGGCATGAAAGTGATCGCTTCCGTTTGGGCAGCCTTGGGTGTCATATCCTGATGGTGTTGTTGGGTGGGGTTGCCCGTTTTTGTTGTGCCTGGTAAGAGCACTGCCAAATTGTTTTGGGCAAATCCGGAAGCAAGTGAGGAGGCAATAATTATGGTGCAAACAGTGCGTATTGTCATGGCAAATAAAGGATAAATGAAACAATACCACAATGACGCGGTGAGGGTGCGGGCTGTTAGCAGACGTATAGTTAAATTTGTATTAAGATAAAAGACGCTTGGCCATTTCCAAGGCAAAATAAGGTGCAAGCAAGGCGCCTTTTGTTCCTAATCCATTGAAAATAAATAATTTAGGATGCTCCTGGCTTTGTTGGATAATCGGCCTTCTGTCTATCATCGTTGGGCGTACTGCGGCCACGTGTGCTACTATTTCATAAGGTACGCGCAGCATTTCTTTCAAATGGTGCTCGAGGTATGCTTTTTCTTCCGGACTTGGCAGAAGGTCGGGATAATGCCATTGGTAAGTGCCACCTGCCCAGTACAGACCCTCGGTAAGCGGAACCAAGGTGATGGTTCTTTTGAGGAGTGAATTGGTTTCTACATTAGGGGTCTCGACAAATCGCAACAATAGGGCTTCCCCTTTGGACAATCTAAAAGGTATATCAGGGAAAAAAGGATTGCGGGTTGCACGAAATCCCTCACAAAAAACAAGCGCATCATACTGTTGTTGTAAGCCCAAAACCTCTTGATAATCCATTAAATGTTCTTGAAACCTGCCCTCCGCCGTAAGCTGCCTGCGCATGGCCAATATCAGTTTGGGAAAATCCACCCGCGCAGACAACAGGATGCGCCCAAAACTATAACCAGGCCGTATCAGTTCTTGCCAATCACCGGCATCTGCAGCAAAATCAACCCAGTCCGTATAATCTGGCAGTCCACATCGAGCAGCCCAATCATTGGCCTCTTCCGCGCCGGAAAGCAGGCGAATAATGGGTTTTTCAAGCCATAAGTCTTTGATATTCAATTTTTTTTCTATTTGCTCATACATGGCTTTGGCTAAGGGGAAAAACTCGTCAAAACGCCATGATTTCACAAATCGCTTGCCCGTGACCGGATTGATGATGCCCGCAGCAGCCATAGAGGAGGCACCCGGCAATGCACCATCCATAACCGTAATATCAGCATCCATCTCCTGCAAGACATGGGCAAGCATTGACCCCGCAATGCCCTGCCCGATAATGAGTATTTTCTTTTTTGACATGCCGCGCAAAGGTAGTGATGAATGATGAATGATGAGTGATGAGCGATGAATGATGAGTGATGAGCGATGAATGATGAGTGATGAATGATGAGTGATGAGCGATGAATGATGAGTATCTGCCCTGAACGGTCAGGACGGTCAGGGGCAGAGGTGCGGGTGAAGGTTTTATAATCAACGCAAAGTGGTTTTGAGGAAGGAGAGTGTTCAAAATTCTGTGTCAGGTGTTAAAATAAACACTTTTCACTAATTT
>CAZIKN010000252.1:0-2355 GCA_964539805.1 uncultured Saprospiraceae bacterium
AACGATAAAAATGCTGAAAAAATCTCTCGTTTTTGACTCAAGCAGAAAATCCCACACATGCTCTAAGGCTTCAAAAACTCAATAATAGGATTGTCCTTGCGCAAGTTTGCCTTGAGTTGGGCATAAGGAACCAAAATGACCTGACGCCCGTAGCGCGGATGGAAAAGAGTACTCAGTTCAAGGCCCTCACGGCGTACGGTAAATTGTGGAAACCCTTCTTTATCTAACCATTCCTTATACTTGGGGTCATTAGTGTACTGTGGCATTTTGGGCAGTTCCTTTTTTACATAATCATCAAGCCAATATTTGGCGTTGAACCCTTTGGCAAACAGATCATCATAAACGATATTTTTTCCCGTCCGGAAATCAAAGTTAAAAGCCAGTCCCTGAGCCTGTTCTGACCAACTGTCCGTAAAAGTTATGTACCCGCTAAACAGGTTATCCGTCCAGGCCGTTATTTCTGGCCAGGCACTGGCGCGGAGTACACTGCGGTTGTTCGGGCTATTGGGTTTTATTTGCGTGTTAAAGGCTGCTTTACAGCGGTCGGCCCAGGCCTTCATCTGCTGATCCAACCAGTTGTTGCAGGCGGTGCAGGTTGTTCGGGGATAAATGCCGTCATAACTTGTCTGATAATCGGCATAATCATAACAACCAAAAAGCAGTGATTGGGCCATGTTCAGTTTGAATGTTCTTCTTTCCCCGCTTCCTATCCAGTTGCAATCCGTGACCTTGGCATTTTTGAGGTTGCCGCTCAAGATGGCGGCTTGTTTGCCGCTAACCAGGCTAGCCGTTATTTCATAATCGCCTTCGCGGTTCATATCACCTTTTAGGCGGTAGGTTTTGCCATCGGCCTCTACCCACAGGAAACCGTGCAGGCTCCCATGGTGCATACGTACGAGGCTGAGTTCCACTCTTTTGTCATTGTAACGCCCGAGGTAACGATTAGCCCATTTATTATCGCCGCAATTGAGGTTAAGTGTTCCTCCCGGGGGCACTTCACGGGCTTCCACGTTCCAGCCGAGGCTGTTGTCCGCATTGGTCCATTCTGCGATCAACATGCGGTCTTTGTAACTGCCAACAAGGTGGCCCAGCACATTTTTTGCGCCGTCGCGTTCCTCTAATTTGAAACGGGTGCTATCCTGAAATACCCCTTGCAGGCGAATGCGCTGGTTGCTGCGCTGATAGTTCAGGTAGCCTACCAAGCTGGTGCCGTTTTTGTTGAGGCCCAACGATATGTCCACCACCGTGGCATCATCCATTCGGCCCCTGAATTTTTTCATCCATTTGATGTCGGCAGGCTTGTCAAACAGTTTCACCAACGCCGTATCGGGTTGGGGCTTATTGGTGGCAGGCCCTTGTGCCCTGAGGGAACAACAACCCAACAACAAACTGATAATGAGGAAGTTGGCTCTAAAATAAAATGGGATCACGGTGCGGGATTTTACAGTATGAGAAAGTATTGGTAACTAAAATATACTGCAAAGGTATTGTATGAAGCCCAAAAATAACAGCAAATGCGACTTTGTTCATTCGCTGCGGAGCGAATTGACGGGATTCATCCAGGCAGCCTTAAGCCCTTGAAAACTTACCGTAAGCAGTGCTACGGCAAAAGAAATACAGCCTGCAACGGCAAAAATGCTCCAGCCCAGGTCTATTCGGTATTCCAATGTGCTCAGCAATTTTTCCATTCCCCAGGCAGCCAGCGGCACTGCCAGGGCGAAACCGATCAATACAGGCTTGAGGAACTCCGCAGAAAGGAACAACCAGATGCTTTGAACGGTGGCCCCCAGTACCTTGCGCACGCCGATCTCTTTGCGTTTGCGTTCTGCCATAAAGGCCGAAAGCCCAAAAAGGCCCAGACAAGAAATGAAGATAGCCATGCCGCCAAAAATCCGCGCTATCATATTGGTAGAATTAATCTCGTTGTAACTCTTTTGGTATTCCTCTTTTACGAACCTGAAATCAAAGGGATAGGCCGGATTAACCCCCTTGGACGCTTGTTCAATTTGTGTGATGGTAGCCTTCCAGTTGTCGTCATTGCGGTAGCGTACAAAGAAATGGTTGAACTGGCCATTGCCTAAATAAACCACCAAGGGTGATACTTTTTCCGTGGGGTTATTGTACACAAAATCCTTGATTACGCCGATTACGGTATAGGTGGTATCGTGGCGCAACACTGTCCCTACGGCCTTTTCACCCAAGCCCATCCTTTGGGCCGCGGTTTCATTGATCAGGCAACACAGGCTATCGCCAGGAGTCGCAGCGTTAAAATCACGCCCCTGTACTATGGATAAGCCAGCCGTTTTGGCCCATTCTGGACTAACCCAGGTGATACCGATCAGAAAATCCTGATCA
>CAZIKN010000253.1:0-2310 GCA_964539805.1 uncultured Saprospiraceae bacterium
AAAAACAATTATTTAAAATTTGAATTAGAAGGAGAGGCGCAAAATATCGCAGCCTTTGGTGCCAAAATATTCGTCCGCACGGGTGGCCAAACATTCTATCAGGAGCAAATGCCCGTGCGCGGCTTTCAGAGCAGTATGGATCCGCGCCCCAATATTGGACTGGGGGCATTCAGCACCATTGACAGCGTTTGGGTGGTTTGGCCCACTCCCGACCAGAAAGCTACTTTGCTCACCGGGGTAAAAGCCAATCAAACCCTGCGACTAAAGCAAAGTGAGGCGAATATCAACCAGGCAAAACTGCCCTGGCTCCATCCACCAACGAAGCCTCTGTTTGCCAATACAAGCGCAGTACACACTATTCCCTGGAGCCACCAGGAAAACCCCTTCTTTGATTGGGATAGGGATCGGCTCCTGTATTTCCGCTATTCCACCGATGGGCCACGCCTTGCCGTTGGCGATCTTAATGGCGACGGCCTGGAAGACTTTTTTGCCTGTGGAGCAGCCGGGCAAGCAGGCGCGGTATTGCTGCAAACGCCCGATGGCAAATTTAGCTCCAGCAACCAGGCAGCCTTGCAAGCTGATGCTGCTGCGGAGGATACGGATGCCACACTTTTTGATGCCGATGGCGACAAAGACCTTGATCTTTATGTCGCTTCCGGCGGCAATGAACACCAGTCTCCCACTTTGCTGCTGGCTGATCGCCTTTATATAAATGATGGCAAAGGTCGTTTTACACGCAAAAATGACGCACTTCCGGGCCAAAAACCCTTTGCTACAGGCTGTGTCAAACCTGCTGATGTTGATGGTGATGGCGACTTTGATCTTTTTGTGGGCATGCGCCTGATGCCCGCACAGGTGGGCCTGCCCATGAGTGGTTTTCTGCTGATCAATGATGGCAACGGCTATTTTGACATGACCGCACCACCCGCCCTGAAAAACCTTGGCCTTATCACTGATGCCTGTTGGGCCGACTTAGATGGCGACAAAGACCCGGACCTCTTGGTTGTGGGCGAATGGATGGCCCCACAATTTTATCGGAACGATGACGGCCAGCTGAGTAAGGCCAAGCTGCTCAAAGGCGAGGACGCACTGCGTGGGCTGTGGCGGCGTATCGGGCAAGGCGGTGATTTTAATGGCGATGGCCGCCCCGACTTTTTACTCGGCAATTTTGGCCTAAACTCGCGCCTGGATGCAAGTGAAAAGCAGCCCCTGACCCAATATGTTCATGATTTTGATCAAAATGGCACTACGGAGCAAATCCTCTGCCGCTACAATGGCGGCATACTCCTGCCCTATATTTTGCGGGGCGACATGGTGAGCAATATGCCTTTTTTGAAGAAAAAATACCTGCATTACCGCAATTATGCCAACAAAACCATGCCCGAAATATTCAAACCCGAACAGTTGCAAGGAGCAAGCGTATTGGAAGCCACTGAATTTCGGAGTGCCGTATTGCTCAGCCAGGCTGATGGTACTTACCAATGTGATTTCCTGCCCATAGCCGCTCAATTCGCCCCTGTTTTTGGGTTTTGTATAGGCGATTTTGATGGTGATGGCCACAATGATGCCCTTTGCGGGGGCAATTTTACTGGGGCAAAGCCCGAATTCGGGTTCATGGATGCCGATTATGGGCTTTTCCTGCGTGGTGACGGCAAGGGCGCTTTTTCCGCTATCCGTTCCGCTATGACAGGGTTTAGCCTCAGTGGCGAGGTCCGCGACCTTCAACGCCTTAAGATCGGGAAAAAACAGGTCGTTTTGGTTGCCCGAAATAATGCCAGCATAGCGGTTTTTGAATGATGCTCCACATCAGTACATCAACAGAATATCAGGCGGAAAAAACGTATATCCTTCAGATTATGCTCGGTGAACTGCTTGGGCTGGACTATCAATTGGACTGGGGCGAAACCACGAATGATGTATGGATAAAGGTGCCTGGAGGCGGAAGCGTAAGGATCAAATCGGTGGGCTATTATCAGCCCATACCCTCGGATGTGGTCTGCTGTGATCATCCGTTTGAGCCTAATGAAGATATTGTGTGCATATACGGCGACCCTATTTTTTCAATTGAAAATCAGCATTTTACCTGCGGGATTGACCTGTTTGCGGCGGCTTTTTTTATGCTGACAAGAAGGGAGGAAACTGAAGGCGGGCACAAAGATCGCCATGACCGCTTCCCGGCACAACAATCCCTGGCATGGCGGGCTGGTTTTCTGCACCGGCCGGTGGTAAATGAATACGCAGCCCTGCTTCGGGCCTTGCTGCTGCGCGCAGGCTGGAAGGCAATGCCCTTACAACAAAACTGGCGCTTGC
>CAZIKN010000254.1:0-2303 GCA_964539805.1 uncultured Saprospiraceae bacterium
CGGCATGGCAAGAGATCCAATACAGGTGCGGGGTCGTAAGACCCCACGCACGGCGGGTTTATCCGACCTTAAAAGGGCGGGCTTGTCCGACTCCAAAAAGGCGGGTTTATCCGACTTCAGGAGAGGCGGGCCTGTCCGACTCCAGGGGAGGCGGATGTTCGTCAGGTCATAGCGGTACGTGCTGCTGAGCTTTCTTCGCCAATCTATACCGGGTGCCGTGCGAGGGGTCTTACGACCCCGCACTTCTTTTTTCTTGCCCCCTCACTTGCTTTCGGCCCACTGGAACAGCCGAAATTAGTTTCCCAAAGTATAAAACATGCCCCATCAAACACTTTAAAAAAAAAGCGATTACAAGTGTAATTGTATCAGGCCCTTTGTCTATCTTTGGCACTCCTTACAATCAATACATTCCTATGCCAAAAGATAATGAATACGGTACCAAAATGCGCCTGATGCGCCTGTTTCGAGCGCTCATTGACCAACCCAAACGTTACACCCGCCAAGAATTGGCCAATCTATATCAGGTGGATGCCGATACCATCGCCAATGATTTTAAGGTGTTTGTGAATGTCGGCTTCGAAATGGCCTATGATGAGCGTTACCGTTACTTTTTTATCCAGGACAAAATCCTGAAAAAAACCACCAACCTGCTTTATTTTTCGGAAGAAGAGCGCCTCATGCTGTATGAGGCCATTGAAAACCTGCGCGCAACACCGGAAACACAAACCCTGCTCAAACAAAAACTGCACTCGCTATACGACTACAGCCGATTGGGCTTCGCCAACCTCCGAAAACCCTACCTGAC
This sequence comes from uncultured Saprospiraceae bacterium, assembly GCA_964539805.1. GTDB lineage: Bacteria > Bacteroidota > Bacteroidia > Chitinophagales > Saprospiraceae > M3007. The sequence continues at coordinate 806 of CAZIKN010000254.1, forward strand.
CAAAATTGACCTGCTCCAACAGGCCAAAGAGGAAAAACGAAGGGTAATCCTCGAAGAATACTCCTCTTCCAACAGCGGCCAGGTCGGCAACCGATTGGTAGAGCCTTTTCACATCGCGGCAGAAGATGACATGCTCCACGCCTTTGAAGTAGAAAAAAAGGCCGTTAGGCACTTCCGCATTACCCGCTTTGTACGCGTGAAAAGTACCGATCAGCCCTGGGAGTATCAAAACCACCACAATGTGATGAACACTGATCCCTTCCGCATCGTGACCAACCAACAGGTGAACGTGCAACTGCGCCTTAGCGTGGGCGCCCGCAACGAACTATTAGAGCGATACCCGCTGACCAAAAAACACATCGAGCAAACGGACGATCCCAATTTTTTTGATTTTCAGGCCCATGTGAATAGCGACTTCTATGGCTTGAGTAATTTTATACTCGGTTTCTATCATCTTAATATTCAGGTACTTGCGCCAGATTCCCTGCGAACACACCTACGGCAGGAGATAGAAAAAATGAGATTCTGAAAAATTATTTTAACCCTTTGGGAGGGGTACCGAAATGATTGCGGTAGTGCACAACTGACCTTTGTGCCGTTATCCAAAGCGATACAGACAGGTTCGCCAATCAGAATGCCCCAAGCTTATAACAATTTTGATCATGCAGATAAAACTTACATTACAAACCCATGATACTAAGGCCGTAATCCCCTTGAGTTATGCCTACGAACTGTCGGCCTGGATCTACAAGGTCATCGAAAATGCCGATGCCGACTTCTCGGATTTCCTGCATCGCCAAGGGCATCAGACGCCGCAAAAAAAATCCTTCAAACTGTTCTGTTTCAGCCAGTTGGAGGTGCCGCGCCGCCGTATAGAAGCTGACCGGCTCCATATAGAATGCCCTGAGGTATCACTGTGGATCAGTTTTTATGTGGACCGCACGGCGGTGGAATTTGTGCGCGGGCTGTTTCAGGAACAACAGTTTACGCTCGGCGACCGCTTCAGCAGGGCCAGCTTTTCGGTCAAGACCGTGGAAGTGGGCCGCCCCTTCACCCTCACAGAAGGACAAACCCTAAAGGTTCGGGCACTTTCCCCCATTGTGGTAAGCCGTAAGCACCCCAATCAGCCCGATGAATACCTAAACCCACAAGACCCGGACTTTGGCCGACTGCTGTACCAAAACCTGCTGGAAAAATACCGCGCCGCCACTCAGCACGAAGCGCCAGCCTTCTGGAACCCCGCTGCCTTTGGCTTCCGCTGCTTGGATGCCAACCCCAAATCCAAACTCATCACCATCAAAAGCGGCAAGGCCGCCCAAACCCGCGTGCGCGGCTGGATGTTCGAGTTCGAAGCCCTGCTGCCCCGCGAATTGGCCGAAATAGGCCTGCTGGCCGGATGGGGAAGGCATAACGCAGAGGGGTTTGGGATGGGGGTGGTGCGGTGAGCGTCAAGGTTGTTTACTATATATCATCAAAGACTTTTGATGAAATTCTATAA
>CAZIKN010000255.1:0-2278 GCA_964539805.1 uncultured Saprospiraceae bacterium
AAAATTCGCTTTAAAGTAGAGGCTACCTGCGGTTTTGTATCCAACAGCCAGATCGTGTACGGCGCTGAGGCCATTCAGCCTTGCGGCGCGCTATCCAATATACTGCGTAAGCCAGGACCACAAGTTAAACTTGCAGGTCTTTCACCCAGTTACAACGTGCAGGCTCAATTGGGCTTTACCAACCCGCCAGGCGCACTCTCCTGTGGCAATGCAGTAAGCCTGACGGCTACCTTGGTCATGGGCGACACCCCAAATCCCGGCGACAGCCTTTACATCATACTCCCCACGGGCACTTCGTATGTGGCTGGTTCGTACAAGCCGGGCACCAATGCACCTGCTGGGCCACCCCAACAAAATGGCGCACAATTGCGCCTGCCCTTGCCTGCTACAGCCACTCAGGGAACTACCGTGAAATTCGAGATTCAGGTCCGATATGATGATCCGGCCAATTGCACCGATAAAATCATCGTTATGCAGACCCGCGAACAGGATCAACTGTTCTGCCCCTCTCAAAACAAGAGCTGCTCTGTGTACACGGCTACCAGCGAATTCCTATTGACCCTCAACACACAAAACCCCGATCTGGTGCTCGGCAACTTTGAGCCAGGTCAACTGAATGGCAATACCTTATCCTTCAAGGCCCTCTTGAAAAACGAAGGCAGCGGTACAGCCAATGGCGCAAGCATCAAATTCTATGTGGATACCAATGGCAATGGAAAATTAGATGCTGGCGAGCCTTTGCTTCAGGATGTAAAAATCAGCCAAACCGTAGCAGGCAATAGCAGCTCATCCATTAATGGCACCATCAGTGGCGTAAAAGCTGAAGACCTCTGCAGTTTGATCGCCGTTATATCGGGTAAGGATAACTGCTCTTGTTCGGACAAGAGCTTCCCACTCGGCGGGCAGCAAACCGTAACCACAGGTATTGGCGCTTGTTCTGTGGCACCTGTAACCAATGTTGGTGTTGATGAAGTAACGGGCCACAGCTACCAATGGGTGACCACCAATGGCATTTCAGACCCTACGAAAGGAAAAACAACCTATACACCCGATCCAAGCCAGGTAAAAATTGGGGATGTGGTTACGCTTATCCTGTTGGACAAATCAGGCACTTGCACCATTGAGCGCAGGTTTGACATCAAATTTGGAGGCCAAATCGGCATAGAATCCAAAGACCAAACCATTTGCCCGGGCGAAACGGTCACCTTGGACGCCACCGCTGGTGGCAAAACCTATAATTGGTCAGGCCCCGGCGTAAACGCTAGCGCTCAAGAGCAAGTATTGAACCCTACAGCATCGGCAACTTACAGCGTTACGGTCACCTTCAATGATGGTTGTTCCGGTACCGGCTCGGTCAAGGTAACCGTTTTGCCCTCCATTACCAAGGTGCTGCCAGATAAAACAACCTGTAAAGGCAATCCAGTAGATGTGCCCGGCGCACTTACCGATGTGGCGGGCGAATACAGCAAAACCTTCAAGGCTTTCAATGGCTGCGATAGTACCGTAACCCAACGCCTTAAAGTGCCCAACCCGGAGGGCTTCTCCTCCGAACCTTTATGTCCCGGCGATACTATTTTGGTTTTTGGTGAAAAAGTGGGCAAATCAGGCATTTATTCTAAAAAATTCACCACCTCAAGTGGTTGCGACAGCACGCATTTTGTAACGGTTAAATCCGTACCCACCCCAACACTGCCCAAGGCAGATTCATTCCGGGTGGAAAAAGGCAGCGGAATTACCCTGAACAATCCGAGTGGATACATATCCTATGTGTGGACGCCTACCACGGGCTTGAGCTGTTCTGACTGTGCAAGTCCAGAGGCCAAACCTGACAGCACTACGGTTTACACCCTGAAAGTGGTGGATGCCAATGGTTGTGAAAATGAAGTGAGCTATCGCGTCATTGTGTTCCCTCCCTGTTTTGGTGAGTATAACATCCCCAATGCCTTTACACCCAATGGGGATGCTGTCAATGATGTTTTTCGCGTAGTGCCTATCAACGAAGGGGTAGAGGTCATTACCTCCGTACAGGTGTTTGACCGCTGGGGCCGAAAAGTTTTTGAGGCCGCCAAAGGGCAAAAAATGGAGTGGGATGGTAAAGTAGATGGCAAACCTGGATTGCCAGACGTCTATTACTATATTATCACAGCAGAATGCCAGGGAAAAGCAAAGGAAAGCAAAGGCGGTGTAGCCCTGCTGAGATGATCAAACCCTTATGACAAGTTCAATTTTATCTCGATATGCACAATTACTCGTGCATTATTGCATGGAAGTAAAAAAA
>CAZIKN010000256.1:0-2277 GCA_964539805.1 uncultured Saprospiraceae bacterium
CTGAAAAAAGAGCCGTTTTGGGCCAAGCGGGAAAATCCCAGACATGCTCTAAGTGTTCTATTGAAAGTTCTTTAATTTCTCGTTTTTCATACCAGCGAAATAAAAAATAATAGCTTGAAAGTAACACAAAAAAAGAAACCAGATGGATTAAAGGGGCAGCAATGTTTTTATCTGCGATGATACTATAAAAAAGTGGTTTTGATACAAAATTTTGTATTCCTACAAAAAGAGAAAAGCAAGTCAACGCAAATCGGCTCTCCGAAGTGATGCAAGGCAAACGGAAAGTAAACATGGCCTTGGCCAAAAGACTTTACGCTTCTTTGGATATCGAAGCGTCATTTATTTTGGAACAGGCGTAGTTTGGTTCTGAAAATCAATACTTTATAACATCTAAAGCGGAAGCGACGTGCCAGAAAAAAAATGGGATGATCGGATACAAGATCACGACCATCCCATGCACAGTCTTCAAGATTTAATTGTTCCCTTCGTTGCCGAGCATATTGACTATCGGCGTTTTGCCATCCGTGATGATAGTCTTGGTGTTTGGAGAAGTCGAAAGTTTCATAAACGCTTCTATTTGCTTAAATTTCAATACGTTAGGGGTCAGGCTGACACTGATTAACTCATTGGCTCTTTTAATGCCTTCTCCTTCAATCTCATTACTTTTTGCTTTTGCTTCCGATTCGATGATGGCCGCATTTTTTTTGCCTTCTGCCTGGATACGGGCGATCTCTTTGGCCCCCTCGGCATCAATAATCTGACGCTGCGCCTCCTGCTTCTGCCGATCCAAAACAAATTGCATCCGCAGGGCATCCTGCTCCGCTTCAAGTTTTGCTTCTATGGAGCGTGACAGGCCCGCTGGCAAAGTAATGCTTTTCAACAGCACAGATTCAATGATGAAGCCCTTTGGCTCACATACTTCGACAAGGCGCTTCTTGATCTTTTCTTCAATTTCAGCACGTTTGGAACTGTGCATGTTTTTAGCGTCGTATTCTGAGCAGACATCAGAAGCCGCAGACCGGAATACGGGCAAAATCAGCATTTCCTCGAATTGCATGCCCGTTTCTTTCAGGATTTGCGGGACTGCTCCTGACCGAACCCTGTATAAAATGGAACTCTCTGACCGGATGGTCAATCCCTCCTTGGAGGGCAAATTTTCAACGATGGCCAAATTCATGGTCCTTACCGGCACACGAACGACCCGAGTAGAAAAAGGATTGAATCCTACCATGCCCGGTTGGCGTACATTGTTTTGAATGCGTCCGAAAGTTCGCTTCACCCCAACCTCATCGGGCATTATAGTGGCGCAATTGGAAAATACGAAGATAAAAGCAACTGCGGCTGTGATTAACTTGATTTGATGCTGCATCATACTTAAAGATTTATTTAATTTTTATTAGCAATACTTTTAAAACAAGGAGTATCACTACTTGTTTCGATTTTTGAATTTGTAACAAATATTTAAGTATTTTGCAATAAAAAATTAAGAACACTTACGAGGAACCCACAATCAATGCACAACATTAATTTTTGACTTCCACATTCCTTTCTCGGTAGTTACACTGAGTGATGAGCGGATGCGGTTGAAATAGCCGTACAGGTATATCTTGAGCAGCACCTTGGGGTGATACGGTGGGCGGCCGCAGGCAGAGGCCTCCACATGCAGAAAGCCCAGCGCCGACAGGTCAAGGGAATCCACAAAAACATCTGTCACCCAGACGGGGTCATCGGGGCCGATCAGGTCGTCCCAGCACAGGTATTGGCGCTCCTGCCGCGGTATTCCGGTAATATGTCCCATACGCGGTATTTTTTGTGCCGGCAAATAGGAAAATTTTTTTGATGGTGTGAAAGGTTTTTAGGGGCAGCTGGGGAGGTTTTTTAACGGTCTGACGTTACGCTTTACGAATTTGCGACGCTTAGAGTATGTCTGGGAAGCGATTGTTGGACGGCTTATTTATTAGGTTGGTTTTCAATTATTTGCAGAACCCGGCTTAATGGCAAACCCGTTAAATCGCTAATTTCAGGCGGATTTATCCCCTTACTATGAAGCCTTAAAACAAACTCAATCTCTTTTTCCTCTTTCCCTTCTTCTTTCCCTTTCTCTTTTGCTATTTCATCTGCCTTTATTTTCTCTTGCTTCTCATCAGTTTCTTTCATCAGGACATTATCATACGCTATTCTTTCTTCTTTTGTCCAATTGTGTTTATCTGCTTCTAAAAAAGGGCATTGTTGCATGGCTCCTATTTTTAGGGTTGCCGCACAAGGCATGGGATGAAA
>CAZIKN010000257.1:0-2253 GCA_964539805.1 uncultured Saprospiraceae bacterium
TTGACATAAAAATCGCCGCCCACAAAGGCCAGTTCATCCAGGTAGTCAAGGTTTGTATGGGCATCATGGAAAAAATAGCCACCGATGTGGCGCAGGTTTTCCAATCCCTTGAAATGGGTAAATGGGCCGTTGGCCAAACATTCAAAATGGCCGCCGATGTGGCGCAAATTGGCCAAACCCGAAAAAGAGGACAGCGCAGCATTATTGGCCACATAATACCTGCCACCGATGTGGCGCAATTCGTCAAGACCCCCAAAATCGGTCAGCAGTTCATTTGAAATGCATAAAAAACTGCTGCCAATTGAGTCCAATTTGTTCAATCCACTGAAGTTCACCAATTGCGGATTGTATTCTGTATAGAGGCTGTCGCCAATATAGCGCAAATGGTCAAGACCTTGAAAATTGGGTAATATGCTATTGCTATAAACCCGAAAATCCCCTCCGATCAGTTCCAAATTTTCAAGTCCTGAGAACGTAGTGAGCGAAGTATTATAGCCCACCGTAAGTTGCTTTTTCAACGCTTTCAGGTTGAAAAGCCCTTGCAGGTTTTGCAGCGCGTTGTTGTTTTCCAAGCGCAAGTATTGCAGGGTATCCACAGGCCCCAGGCCTTGTACATTTAGCATATTAAAATTTGAAATCAAATCCAAACCGCCGCCGATATACTTGATTTTTTCAAGCCCTTGCAGGTTTTTCAAGGCATCATTTTCCTCCAAAACAAAGTTGCCGCCGATGGAATCAATTAAATTCAGACCCTCCAAACTCGTCAAAGAGTCACATTCCAGGATGGTCAAATTGCCGTTGACTGACCTAAGCGGCCCAAAACCCGCCATACTGTTCAGGTTGCGGTTGTAGGCCAACTCGACATTTTTGCCTACGAGCTGTAAATTGGGCGGCCCTTGCAGCGCCAGCAGGCTTCTGTTGGCCGAAATGCTGAACGAGCCGCCAATGCTGCGCAGCGAAGAAAGGTCGCCGATGTTGTCCAAATATTCCACATTATAGATCAATACGTCACCTCCGACGGATTTCAGGTTGTTCAACCCTTTCACATCCAGGATCTGGCCAGCATTTTGTATCATCAAATGACCGCCAATGGCTTTTATTTGACTCAATTTGCTGAGGTCATAGATCAGATCACCAGAAATAATCACATCGCCTTCTATGGTGTTGCAGCCCGGGTATTGATGGACAAAATTGTCAATATCACTTTGATTTTGAAATTCAATACCGCCTGCCAGACAGGCTTTTGAGAGGCCGCTCATACCTGTGACGGTGTGGCTGTATTTTTCAGCAAAGAGCGGAAAATCCGCGCTGTACTTATCCATAAACACCTTCGCCAGATTTTCGATGACGGTGCCTTTGGGCAAATCCTTTTGCTGCTCTAAGCGGTAAGTGAAAAAACCGCGCGACGCTTCGGGGTTAACCCTTCGGTCGGGCAAATGGATCGGGTCAAAGCGGACTTCCAATATCCTGTCATTATTGATGCGCCAGCGGTAGGGGTGCGAGCTGGCTACCGGGCGGAAACTTTGGAGGTCCAACTGTTCGGGCAAGGCATCGCGGATGAGCACCCAATGCGCGGTGTCCGGGTTGATCGAATCTTCGCTAATATACTGAAAATCAATAGTATATTCTATGGATTTATTTTGCACCAAGAGCTGAGTGGGCCCCTCGCCTGTTGGCACGGCGGTTTTGCGCGAGTAGGTAGCGGGCGCAGCAAATGTGGCACAGGCGTATGCTTGTCCGTTGCGGCCTTTGTCCTGCCAGAAGCTGTTGACGAGGCCGGGCGTGAAGCCGTTGCAGGCTTCAATGGCCGTAGCCGTCTGATCGCCGTTGTTGTTTTGCGTGGCTTCCATGCGGTAGGTAGCAGCATCGGCGGGCAGTTCTATGTCTAAGGTTTTGCCTGCTTCCAACGCAAAGACCTGGTTGTCAATGGCTTCCAAATCACGAAAAATCGTGTATTGGTAGTTGGTCTTCGTGGCGGCGTTGCCCTTATTGCTTAAGGTAAATCTTACCGTGGCATTGCCGAGGCATTGCGCGGAAAGGACAATGTTGGGGCCGGAGGCAATGGGGCACACATTGCCCGCTTGCGCTTGTGCCGACCAGCAGATGCTGCGCTGGGCCAATTTTGGATCACACAGGGCCTTTACCCTTAATTGCACCGTGGAGGAGGTCAGTGCGGGCATTTTACCCAAATCAAAAAACAAGGTATCGCTCGCTTGCGCCACGGGTGCAGGCGAGGCATTTAGCAACTCAAAA
>CAZIKN010000258.1:0-2215 GCA_964539805.1 uncultured Saprospiraceae bacterium
TGGCGTATGGGTATGTTGTTGGGACATGCCGATCTGATACGTGCGGTGCTGCGTTTTAAGAGCAATATGGACAGTGGCCAGCATCGGCCTTTACAAATGGCAGCGGCAGCGGCCTTGCGCTTGCCCAAATCATGGTACCGCGAACTGAATGATACCTATGTTCGGCGCCAGAAATCCGCCACCGCATTGTTGGAGTCCTTTGGGTGTAGCGTTTCTCCCGGTCAGCAGGGCCTTTTTGTATGGGGGAAAGTGCCTGCTGAGTATCCCGATGGATTTGCGATGAGTGACACCTTGCTCCATAAAAAACATTTGTTTATCACACCAGGCGGCATTTTTGGTTCCAATGGCCAGCACTATGTCCGAATTTCCCTTTGTCATCCCTATTAATTTTATTATCACATTATCACATTATCACATTATCACATTATCACATTATCACATTATCACATTACCAATGTCTTCATTATCAACATTTTGTATCATAGGACCAGGCCTTATCGGCGGCTCAATGGCCAAGGATCTGAGGCAAAAGGGTTTAGCCAAGCGGATTGTCGGCGTGGAGCACAAGCCCGAAAATGCCCGGCGGGCCATAGCCTTGGGATTGGTGGATGAAGTGATGCCCCTACCAGCAGCAGTAGCGGCCAGTGATGTGATCATAGTGGCCACCCCGGTTGATGGTCTGGCTGGCCTCATGCCATTTATCCTTGATTTGGTTACGGAGCAACAGCTGATCATGGATGTTGGCTCTACCAAAGTGGCCGTGCTGGAGGCGGTGAAAGATCATCCCAAACGGCATCGTTTTGTGGCAACGCACCCTATGGCAGGCACGGAGTTTTCTGGCCCCGAAGCGGCAATTGCCGGACTGTTTGAAGGAAAATGTTGTGTATTCAGCGAAGCAGACCACAGTGCGGATGACGCCGTGCGAGATGCCGAGCATATTTACACGGCTATAGGCATGCATATTGTTCATTTGGATGGCCCCGCACATGACCTGCACGTGGCTTATGTCAGCCATATATCGCATATTGTGTCGTTTGCACTTGCCCTTACTGTTTTGGAAAAAGAAAAAGATGAAGCCCGGATTTTTGAATTGGCCAGCGGAGGATTTCACAGCACAGTACGCTTGGCCAAAAGCAATCCGCGCACCTGGACCCCCATTTTTAAACAAAATTGTAGCAATGTTTTGGATGTTTTAGAGGAATTTATCCAAACCATTGGCCGCTTCAGGACACTTTTGCAAGAAGGTGATTTTGCCGCTGTTGAACGAATGATGGAGCAGGCCAATGACATCAGGCGCGTGTTGGATCCTGTATCACCGCATTTAATGCAGGGCGCTGACGGTGAACTGGAGGCTTTACGGCGGGATATTGACCTCATTGATCACCACTTGTTTGATCTGCTGGCGCGCCGTATGCAGGTATCAAAAGCCATCGGGCATTACAAAAAAAAGCATAACATGCCTATTGTGCAGAATACCCATTGGAACACCGTATTGGAAAAAGGATTTGCCCGTGGCCGCAGTCGAGGTTTGGGTGATCAATTTGTTGAGGCTGTTTTGAACGCCATACACTGTGAAAGCATCCGGCATCAAAAGCAGGTAATCGGATAAAAAGATGCCCGACATTTTGCAACGTCAGGCACCCTAATTTGAATAGGGCATAGTTTCCCGCCCTGTTAGTCGGGCACGCATTTAACATTTTAAACACATGCCTTCGGTCTCAATGAAAAGTAAGCCTTGAAGTAATAGCATAAAAACAGAAACGCCTTCCAGTGTACACCAGAAAACAAAAAATAAAATATCAGAGTCTTAAAAGTGAAAACAGACCAACGAGGTGAGATAGTTTAAGATGCTCTATCCCGATCTGAATTCATGGATACTAGATTAAACAAAAACAGGGTAAAGGTTGTACTTTTTATGTACAAAACAAAAAAACAAGACAGAAATTTAAGCATGTAACTAATTTAGGGTAGGCGACAACATTTCCAATCATAAGGAAGGAAATAGAACTATGCAGCCGCTCCGGATTGTCCTCGCAGAGGCCTAATTTTGGCATAAAATGTTGATTGAAAACGATTTATGGCCTATTAGAGGCCCACTCATTAATGAAAACCCAAGGGTACGCAGTATGCTAAAACAGGCTTTTTTTTACTTAGAGCATGTCTGGGATTTTCTGCTTGAGTTAAAAACGAGAGATTTTTTCAGCATTTTTATCGT
>CAZIKN010000259.1:0-2203 GCA_964539805.1 uncultured Saprospiraceae bacterium
GCGCCGGACGGAAAAATGCCGATTATGCCCTGTTCCCTTATTACACGGACGATAAAATAACAGAATCCGCAGAAATCACGGGAAGCAAATCCATATTTTTGATTGATCAGGGCCATGACCAATACGTCTGGGAACCCTTTTCCAACCGATATGAGGGCATGCAACGGAAAAGCCGAAATCTGTACAAGCACATCTACGGAAACAAGATCATTTTTGAGGAGATCAACCATGATCTGCAATTGGGATTTCAGGTAGAATGGAATTCCAGCGATAAATTCGGATTTGTCAGAAAATCAAGATTGATCAATCTTGCTGCAACAGAGGTCAGTATTTCTCTATTGGATGGCATCCAGAACATTATGCCTTACGGTGTGCCCAGCAGTTTGCAAGCAACAACTAGCAATCTGGTGGACGCTTACAAGCGCAGCGAATTGGACAGGGCAACGGGCTTGGGTATTTACGCCCTTAGTGCCATTATTGTGGACAAAGCCGAGCCCAGCGAGGCCCTAAAAGCCAATGTCGCCTGGTCTATTGGCTTGGAGAATCCCAGCTATCTGCTTTCCTCCCTCCAACTCGCCGCCTTTCGAAAAGGGCTGCCGATCCAACAAGAGGAAGACATAAAGGCTGAAAAAGGGGCCTATTTTGTCCATAAAAAAATATCACTGTCGGCCGGAAGCGAAAAGAAATGGATAATCGTAGCTAATGTAAATCAAAGCCACTCCGTTCTGGCCAGCCTGCTTGCATGGATTAAAAATGAAAAAAACCTGTACCAGCAAGTTATGGAAGATGTAGCTGCTGGCACCAAGCGCCTGCTCGCCCTCAACGCTGCTGCGGATGGCCTGCAGCTGAGCGCAGACCAGCGGCGTGACACCCGTCATTTTGCCAATGTACTGTTCAACATCATGCGAGGCGGTATTTTTGACCACAATTACCAGATCGAAAAATGGGATTTTGTTCATTACCTTCTCAAGGCAAACAAAAATGTTTTTGAACATTCAAAACCTGTTGTGGATCAACTGCCCGAGCTGTTCTCTTTTTTTGACTTAAAGAAAATAGCAGAAAAGGGTGCTGACGCCCACTTTACTCGCCTGTGCCTTGAATACATGCCGCTCAAGTTCAGTCGCCGACATGGAGACCCCAGCCGCCCGTGGAATTGGTTTTCCATCAATACCCGGAACGAAAAGGATGGCTCGAAAATATTGGAATATCAGGGTAACTGGCGTGACATTTTCCAAAACTGGGAAGCCTTGGCGCATGCCTATCCGGCATTCGTAGTGAGCATGGTGTACAAATTTTTGAACGCCTCCACTTTTGATGGCTACAACCCGTATCGGGTAACCAAAGATGGTTTCGACTGGGAAACCATCGAGCCGGACAATCCATGGTCTTACATTGGATATTGGGGCGATCATCAGATCATCTACCTCTTAAAGTTCCTAGAATTCATGGAAAACCATGAGCCTGGTCATTTAGGAGATCTTTTGGACAAGGCATGTTTCGTGTATGCTCATGTGCCCTATCGGATTAAAAATTATGAGGATATCCTCAAAAATCCAAAAGACACCATCGAGTTCGACCATGATTCGGATAAAAAAATCTCTGCTCAAAAAGAAATCATGGGTGCTGACGGAGCCCTGCTGTACAATGCCAAAGGACACATTCATACAGTGGCGTTTATGGAAAAAATCCTGGCCACAGTGTTGGCCAAAATATCCAATTTTATTCCTGAAGGTGGCATTTGGATGAACACTCAGCGACCTGAATGGAATGATGCCAACAACGCATTAGTGGGCAATGGAGTCTCTATGGTGACACTTTATTACCTCCGTCGCTTTTTACATTTTTTCAAACAGGTATTGGAAAGGGCAGCAACAACAGAAACCGCTATTTCCGAAGAATTGTTCGCTTTTTTCATCGCCGTGTCACAAACCCTGCGCCAACATGAGCACCTGTTATCAGGCAAAATAAGCGATACTGATCGCAAAAAAGTATTAGATGGCTTGGGGCAGGCGGGAAGCGCATATCGTACACACATTTACCAAAAGACTTTCTCTGGCACCAAAAAACCGATCACTACGGCTGAAATAGCGCAGTTTTTTGACTTGAGCCTGCACTTTTTGGAGCACTCCATTGATGCCAATAAAAGGCCGGATCATTTATACCATGCCTATAATTTGATGACACTTAAAGGGGAGGATGCCGT
>CAZIKN010000260.1:0-2165 GCA_964539805.1 uncultured Saprospiraceae bacterium
AGAAAATTCTTCTTTGACCACATCTGTACCCATGATTGGAACCTCGAACAGGATGCCGGAAGGCGAATAGCGGAAGCAAACGCCAGCTTGATAGCCCAATGGCCAGAATGGGAAAACGAGATTTTGGCTTTTTATGGTCGCTGGGAGGAAATGCTTGGCGGGGCCATCACAGATACCGTTGATCTGTTACACGAGATAAGAGGCAAAAATAAATATCGCCTTTTGGCATTGACCAACTGGAGCGACGAAACCTTTCCGGTAGCACTGGAACGTTTTCATTTCCTACAGTGGTTTGAAGGAATCGTCGTGTCAGGAAAAGAAAAAACACGAAAACCCCAGCTCGATATTTACAAAATCCTTTTGGATCGGTATAATGTCGTAGCGGAAGAAGCCATATTTATAGATGATAATGGCGACAATGTAAGAGCAGCAGAAGAAGTTGGCATCGCGGGTTTGCACTTTTTTGACGCCGACGCGCTGCGTTATGACCTGTTTGATCTGGGCATTGACATAGAAGTGGATGAGGTTTGGTAAAAAAACAGGCCCTTCCGCCACATCTTTACGCCATACCATTAGTATAGGCGTTGCGGCAGGGCAAGAGCATAACTGGAATTTTCCTGCTTGGCCAAAAAGGGGAAAATTCCAGACATGCTCTTACACTTCCACAACACTCTAACGCTTAGAGGATACTTCTATTTAACAACACCCGCATACCGGCAACGGCGCACGATTACCCTAAACTGTGATTTGGGCAAGCTGATACAGCAACCCGTAAAACCTGTTTCAATATAATAGGAAACGGACTGATTGCTTCCTGGTTTTGTGACACTTCCGCAGTAGCGTACCGGATTGACCGGCTTGCAATTGTTTTTAAGTGGAGCCGTACCCTGCATGGGAAGAGAAGCTTCACATGGTGCACCGTTGTACACCTGTGTAAACAAGGTATCATTTCGAGCATCCTTTTTCATATAGTAGCGAGAAAGGAGTGCTTGGCCGGTACTATCGTACACTTCTATAGCATAATGCACTAATCCGGGCTTCCAGTTAAAGCAGGTATCCGTGTCTGTAACCAAGGTGTCACATTCGTCAAAGGGGCATTCCGAAATCGGCGGGAAATGGTACACATCCTCGTTCACGATCCAGCCGGTACGCGTACCTATCGTAATGGGATTTTTTGAAATGGAAAAATTTTGTCCATCTCGGCACATGCCAAAAATATCAATGGCATAGCCATGATTGGGCAGTAGGCCAGGCAAAGATGCCCTGGTATCCATTGTAACCATTGAACTCACAACGGAATCGAGGCGTGACGAATCTCGCGCCCATACCAAATAGGCATAACCATCGGAATTCCCGGTCCAGCCGACGGATGCGGAACCGTCCGTGGTTTCCAATACCTGAGGATTGGAGGGCATATTGCAGGCATCACTCTGCCCAATAACCCTTTTAGTGATAAAGGCACCAGCCGCCCCGCCCAAGAGCAGAAAAGGCAATCCAAAACTGAAAAATTGTTTGACTGTCATAATATGTAAAATTTTGCACAAAAGTAGAATTAAGTTCAACAACAAATAGACACAAAAAAAAGCTTCACTTCCATTGGCCACACACAAATTAATACATCATTCTGCCTTCTCGTTGCGTACTTTTGGCCTTTACAAAATTCAAACAACGTAACGCTCTCTTGTATGCAAGATTTTTTTTCATCAAAACAAAACAGGCTTTGGGTCATTCTATCAGGGTTCTTTGTAACCAATGCTATTGTTGCAGAGTTTATAGGCGTTAAACTCTTTTCTTTAGAAAAAGTATTGGGCATCCCAGAGGTAAACTGGACCATATTTGGCCAGTCCAACCTTAGTTTCACCCTCACAGTTGGCGTTATCCTTTGGCCCATTGTATTTGTCATGACGGATATTATCAATGAATACTATGGCCCACGTGGTGTGCGTACCCTTTCCTATTTAACAGCGGGTCTTATTGCCTATGGCTTCATTATGCTCATGTTTGCCATCCGACTTGAGCCTGCTGATTTTTGGCGTACATCACACATTCAGCCGGATTGGTCTGAAGCCCAAAAAGCAGCCATGTTGGCTCAGGTGAGCGACTACAACACTGCTTTTGCCATCGTTTTTGGGCAAAGTCAATGGATTATCGTGGGCTCGCTTATG
>CAZIKN010000261.1:0-2156 GCA_964539805.1 uncultured Saprospiraceae bacterium
GCAAAGATATTGGCGACCTTCAGCTGACCCACTCCTTCCCGGCCCTCGAATTTGTCATTTGCCGTGGCGACACCCATGCTGTTTACGACGCTTATTTCGCTGCCCTTGACCTAAAAAAAACAAGCGCCCCGCCCACCGTCGGCTGGACGAGCTGGTACCAATATTTTACCAATATTTCAGCAGAAATCGTGCTGAAAAACCTTGCATCCTTCCGGGAATTACACCCCGAATCGGGCAGCGTATTCCAGATAGACGACGGCTGGCAAAGCTGCGTGGGTGATTGGCTTTCCGTAAAGCCAGCATTTCCGAACGGCATGGGCGACATAGCGGCGCGGATCCGCGCAGGCGGCTGTCTTCCGGGTCTGTGGCTGGCCCCATTTGTAGTGGCTAAAAACTCGGAAATTCTGCGCAAGCACCCGGAATGGCTGTTAAAAGCCTCTAATGGCAAACCCTTGCGGGCCGGCTGGAACCCTATGTGGGGCGGCTGGTATTATGTTCTTGATTTTTACCATGCCGGCGTGCGGGAGTACCTGAGCGGGGTGCTGCATGTGGTGACCGAAAAATGGGATTATGAACTGCTAAAATTGGATTTTCTGTTCGCCGTATGCCTTGCGCCCCCGCCGGGAAAAACACGGGGCCAAGTGATGTATGAAGCCATGGAGTTTTTGCGCCACAATATTGGCAGTAAACGTATTTTGGCCTGCGGCGTGCCGCTGGGTGCCGCTTTTGGCATGGTAGATTATTGCCGCATCGGTGGCGATGTACACCTGCACTGGGAACACCGTCTGTTGGCCTTTTTGCGCCACCGCGAGCGGGTGAGCACCGTTGCCTCTCTGCGCTCCACCCTGAACCGCTGGCCCCTGAATGGTCGTGCTTTCCACAATGACCCGGATGTGTATGTGCTGCGCAAAGAAGCCCAGCACCTCAGTCCCGCACAACAGTACACCCTATTGGTTGTCAATGTGTTATTGGGAAATTTGCTGTTCACATCTGATGATGTTGGCACATACGGCGAGGAGCAAAAAACCGAATGGCAACAGGCGATGGCCTGGCGAGGCAGCCGCGTGCAATCGGTTACAGAACTATCCCCTGACCTTTACCTTATTATATTTGACCAAGCGTCAGATCAATGGTCAGCCTACGTCAACCTTAACGCCAGGCCGCAAGCGGTTTGGTTGGGCAAGGAAATGTTCGAATTGGAAGCGTATGAGACTTTGGTGTTGGGGAAATAAAATGGAGATCATTTTTATCTTTCACTATCATGTCTATGTCTATGCGAAGGCTCAATTATTTTTCCATAAGCGGGATACGCAGGCGGATGCCTATATTTACATATTTATTTGAGCCACGTGTGGTTGTGGCGATACGCTGCTCCGGGCCATTTTGATAGGAGTAACTGACATCGGTTCGGCCAATGATGTGCTGGCCCCTACAATAACCACCACCTGCATAAAAGGAGAATACTTTAGAGACCGTGGCCTCTATTTGCAGCCTACCCTCAAAGAAGCCGTTATACTTCCTGAGCGCATATTCTTCCCCTTTTTTATAGGCGTAAGTGCCAAAAAATTCAGTACCTGACCGGCCCATAATGCCTGACCAGTCCTGCATATTATTCGTGCCGCGATTGAAGGCCATTTGGTATCCGATAGAAGGGGATAAATAAACAGGTTGGCCAAATACCTTGAACAGCTTCAATTGGTACCCAAGCCGGATGGGCACAATAAACGAATGTTCAATATCTTCGGTGAAATACCTGAAAACATCTTCTTTTTCATATTCCCAGCTGATGTTAAAACTTTCTTTTTGGTAACCTGCCTCAAAGAACAGATTGTTGGAAAACAAAATCCCCAAATTAAGGCAGTAGTTGTTCAATGGATCAGACCACCCGCTGCCGCCAGAATCGGCGTTGTCATCTGCCTTGGTGTACCAGTCCGTTTTGAATTTTTTATCTATCCCGAACCTGAGTTCCTTTAATTTAAAAGAACCAATCTTTGATTGAGCACAGGAATAAGTAGCGCAAAAAAGGATAAAAAAACTGAGTAAAGCGTATTTTAGGTTATACATACAGCATATTTGAACAGAGTGGTGTTGAAAAAAAGGTGTTAGAGCATGTCTGGGATTTTCTGCTTGAGTCAAAAACGAGAGATTTTTTCAGC
>CAZIKN010000262.1:0-2127 GCA_964539805.1 uncultured Saprospiraceae bacterium
AATTTGGCCCCCGTTTAGTCCCAAATCCCTGGCATGGCTTATGGTTTGGGGTATTTTGGGGCAAAAACGAAAATCGGAGGGCGTGTCCTGATACCAGCGCGCTACGATAGCCTCATCGGGAATGCGGTAATGGGTTGTGTTGTGCTCTATGGTGTTGAATTGTGCGCCGTAGTGCCTAAGGTAATCTTTGTCTTTGCTGCCCATGGGGTACCATTTGCCCACCCAGGGGCGCATATTATACCCTGTTGCTCCGAGGAAAATACCCGGCTGGCTTGTCTGTAACGCCGCCTTTTCCAAAATAGCCCGGTTAAAGGGCGGCTCTGGAGGCAATGTAAAATCAACGTGATCTACCGATGGGAGTTTGCCAAAATCCATAATCAAACATCATAATTGAGTGCCGGTGCCAGCCAGCGTTCTGCCTCGGCAAGGGTCATGTCTTTTCGCAGGGCATAATCCTCCACCTGATCCTTGCTTATTTGGCCGAGGCCAAAATATTTGGCTTCCGGATGGGCAAAATACCAGCCTGATACGGAGGCTGCCGGGTACATAGCGCAGCTTTCCGTCAGTGTTATACCTATTTCATCAGGGTGCAGCAATTGCCACAAGGTACGCTTTTCTGTGTGTTCCGGGCAGGCAGGATAGCCGGGTGCCGGGCGTATGCCTAAGTAGTTTTCTTCAATAAGCGATTGATTATCAAGTATTTCTTCGGGTGCATAAGCCCAAAATTCCTTGCGCACGCGCTCGTGCAGGCGTTCTGCGAAGGCTTCTGCCAGGCGGTCAGCCAAAGCTTTGAGCATAATGGCTGAGTAGTCATCATGCTCTTGTTCAAATTTTTCCACCCATTTTTCTATCCCGATCCCTGCGGTGACAGCGAAGGCTCCGAGGTAGTCAGTAGGGGCATCAGGGCCTGATGGCCGGATATAATCGGCTAAGGAGAGGTTGGGTTGGCCGGGCGCTTTGACATTTTGCTGGCGGAGAAAATGGAGCGTGGCCAACGGCTGCTCTTTTTCCCGTTGCCAGCCATAATGACTCAGATGAATGGATTCTGGTGCCGTTTGTAAGGTATTTGCCTGAAAAATGCCAAAGACAGCCCTTGCTTCTACCCATTTTTCATCAATGATGCGGCGCAACATGACCTGAGCGTCATGGTATAGTTTTTGGGCTTCTTTGCCCACAACATTATCCTCCAGAATAGCCGGGAATTTGCCCGCCAATTGCCAACTTTGAAAAAAAGGCGTCCAGTCAATGTAATCGGACAATTCTTCTAAGGAATAATTGGTAAAGACCTTGGTACCCATAAATTTGGGTTTGACCGAGTTGTAGTTTTCCCAGTCAAGGGTTAATTTGTTGGCGCGCGCCTGTGCCAGACTCAGGTATTGTTTAGAGGATTGCCGGTTGGCCCGTTGTTCCCTTATTTGTGCGTATTCGGTTTTTATTTTAGCTGTAAACATCTGATTTTCATCGTTGTTTTTCGTCAGTAATGAACTGACCACAGCTACTGCCCGACTGGCATCCAATACATGTACCACAGGAGCATTGGCGTATTGCGGTTCTATTTTGACTGCTGTGTGTGTTTTACTGGTGGTAGCACCGCCAATGAGCAAAGGGATACGCAGCCCGAGGCGCTGCATTTCTTTGGCAACATGCACCATTTCGTCCAAAGAGGGCGTAATGAGGCCCGAAAGACCAATCACGTCCACTCGGTGCTCCTGTGCGGCCTTGAGGATTTTATCAGCGGGCACCATGACCCCCATATCCACGATGTCATAATTATTGCAGCCCAAAACAACGCCTACAATATTTTTGCCTATATCGTGTACATCCCCTTTGACTGTGGCCATGAGCACCTTGCCTTTAGCGACTGATTCGCCCCCTTTCTCCAGTTCAATAAAGGGCTGGAGGTAGGCCACGGCTTTTTTCATGACGCGGGCTGATTTGACCACCTGTGGCAAAAACATTTTGCCCGCACCAAACAGATCACCTACGACATTCATGCCATCCATCAGGGGGCCTTCAATGACCTGAAGCGGGGTAGGGTAGAGGAGGCGCGCTTCTTCGGTGTCCTGTTCTATAAATTTGTCAATACCCTTTACAAGGGCGATCTCAATGCGTTTCTGCACGGTATTG
>CAZIKN010000263.1:0-1924 GCA_964539805.1 uncultured Saprospiraceae bacterium
GCGGCAAATGTTTGAGACAAGCTGTAACCTGCTTCATCAATGCGGTATGTCATAGCGTCAATACGGCTGGTGAAGAAGTTATAAAAAATGATAGCCAAAGCAGAAGTACCGATACCGAGGGCTGTATTGATAAGGGCCTCAGAGATACCCGTTGCGAGGGCTGTTGAGTCCGGCGCACCTGCTGTTGCGAGGGCGGCGAATGAACGAATCATACCCAATACCGTTCCGAACAGACCCATAAGGGTTGCGATGGAGGCGATAGTGGCGAGAATGTTGAGGTTTTTTTCCAACATTGGGAGCTCCAGGGTAGTAGCCTCTTCCACTTCCTTTTGGATGGCGATAACCTTTTCGTCTTTGGCCATACCCGAAGCATTGCTCATTTCGGAGTATTTGCTCAAACCTGCGCGAACTACATTGGCTAATGAGCCTTTTTGTTTGTCGCAAGCTGCCTGAGCGCCGCTGATGTCACCACGATCCAGAAAACCGCGAATAGATTTAACGAAAGTGTCCACGTTGCCCGTGCCATTTGCTTGACGAAGCGTAATAAAACGCTCAATCACGAATACGATAACAGTAAAGAACAAGGTCAAAAGGATAGGTACTACAAATCCACCTTTGTAAATTGTACCCATGTAGTTGCCGGGTAGAGGATCTTTGCTGCGGTCGCCGTCAATGAAGTTGCCGTCTGCACCGAAAACCTTATCAAAGATCAGATAGGCTACGCCATACAGCACCGGAATGATGATGTAAGGGAAAATGGCTGAGAAACCGCCTCCTTGTTGCTGTTTCGCTTGTGGTTGTTTAGCTGCTGTCATGCTGCTTGTGAAATTTAATTTAGGTGAATGAAATGATTTTGATTTGAAAACGATCCTTTTTGAGCAACGCATTCAATCTCAGCAAAACTTTTTTTCCCAAACATGAACAAGATGCACTTCGTGTAAAAAGTGGTGTATGTCTTGAAAAAAAAGTTTTGCAGTGGGGATAAATGCCCAATCAGGTCAAAAAGGACTGCAAAAACGGCGGTAAAAATAGTGTGTCGTTTACAATTTCCAACAATGCAGCAAAGAAATTCATTTTTTCTTTGTCTTAAGTGGGCAAATGATAATTGGTAAAGTGCGTTTTGAACTAATTTTTCCGCCAAAAAGCAATTTGTTCACAAATATTTAAACTTAATTTGCTTAGCCGACAGCGCTCCCATGACGCTTATTTAGGAACGGTGCTGAAATATTAAGGTGCAAATTCAGGCTTCAGATTTTGGCCTTATATTTCCTGTTTTACGGCCAAAATCGCCATGAAAACCCAAAGTGTTTTTTCCTTGCTGTTGGTAATGATATTGTAAACGCAAAGTGGTTTTGAATCACTCGCGTCAGTAAATCTTTAAAAATCAGGTAAATCAATCCTGTAAATCTTCAAGATCACTCAAATCCTGGTCTAAAATATTGGCCAATCATCAAAATGTCGGGGTACAGACAGATGCTTATGGTTGAATGTCCATCTTATCCCAGACCTTTGTTCTGGCGAATATTTTTTTATTATTCCTTAGCGAAATATGCATTACAAAATTTTTCTATTTTTTTTCATTGTTTTAAAAGGGCATTACCTTTTTGCTCAAGGGCCTTTGGATGGTTACCTCAAGGGAAAAGGAATATTGGATTTAGCACCATCTATTTCTATCCTTCGTGCATCCAAGTTTCTTGGGCCTGATGCCTCGGTGTACAATGAGTCATTTCAAGGTACGATGATAAACTTGTTCGCAGAATACGGGGTTAATAAAAACCTGGATCTTGTGGCCACAGGAGCTTATGTATTTACGTCAACACAAAACGGCCTGCAGGATGGCGGCATATTTGCAAAGTATCGCCCTTTTTATAAAGATAACATTGGGCCTGGTCGCCTGGGTATCCTTTTGGGAGGAGGCATAGGT
>CAZIKN010000264.1:0-1917 GCA_964539805.1 uncultured Saprospiraceae bacterium
GGTTGATCATATAGCCAGCCATTTGCGCGGAGCGCAAGATGTATCTGATTGTTGTGATAGACAATGCTGCTTGGTACGGCATTTTGGTAATCCAGATTAGCCTGAAAGTTACCACTCCACAAAATGGCTCCGTCCTGATTTACTTTGAACAAAAAACCATTGCTGTAATTTGCCAAAAAACTGGTTTCGCTTTTCAGGATTTTTCCCAAAACATTTGCCTTGTCCGCACTGTAACTTCCTGCCAAATAAGCATTTCCAGCTTCATCAAAACAAATGGAAATTCCGTAAGTGCTGCTATAGTCAGCAGCGTTTTGTGGGTCAAAAGGGTCAACACGCTTAGACCACGCCAAGGCACCTGATGGAAGATATTTGTTTAGGAACAAATTCATGGTGTAGCGAAAACCCAGCGCTTCCAAACGGGCTCCGGTCGTCCAAATATTGCCGGAAGGATCCACTTGGGCATCCAAAATGTAATCAAAGCCAAAAATGGCTTCTGGCATTGGGAGTGTCCAGCACAATTGGCCTGTCAAGGCGTTGGCTGGCTCAAAAACCTGAAATTGTCCCTCAATGTTCCCTTGGCAGGCACTCTGGCTTTGATAAGCATAACTGTAGGGATAGGTTCCACTTTTGGTATAAACAAGCGTTGGCGAATGTTCGATGCTGACGGGAGGCGTGGCCTGTTGCCCAAATACCCAGTCAGATTTTCCAATTTGTTCTGTATTGTTATTTATGGTAATAGACTGATTTACAATCCCATATAAATGTGTCGTATCCACGTTTAGAAAGAACACATCTATGTTAACCGGCAGTGGCTGGGTCAACCATGCGGCGCACCCAATATCATTGGATGCCCTCACCTGATATGGGACAGATTGCGTCAGCGGCTGGCTTAAAAAACGAAGCGTATCGCCATTGCCATAAATGGAATCGGAAACGGTGCGCACGTTGTTTTCAACTAACCAATATTTTACATTAGGCTCTGATTTTGGCACTAAAATTCTTGCTTGGCCATTGACACAAATTTTGTCCGGCATGCTCCATTCCAGCTTGGAATTGGGGAAGGGCTGTACATCAATGTTCAGCGTGGCTTCCCGGCTTGCGGAGCCGCATGCGGTAGATATATTAGCAAATACTTTTAGCGCAGCATCTTCTTGCAAGGCTGGAGTTTCAAAAAAAATAGGGTCATTGTTACCTGCAAATTGTTGAGCGATGACAACATCATTTTGAGAAAAAAAGTAACTTAGCCCGACGGCTGGGTTACTGATTTTCACCTTGGTTGTGTTGCCGGCACAGATAGTAGGGCCAGTTGACCACTCAATATCACCTAATTCAAAATCCAACTCTTTTTCTATTTGAACCAGCTGTTTAAATGTATCGCTTGCAAAGCCATTGGATAGGATCAACAGGATACTATGGGTGCTGTTGTTTGTTCCAAAACTAATTGAAATATCATGGGCATTACTGAAAAACTGACCATCCACAAGCCAATTACTGTTCCACTGACCCTGAGGAGCGGTATTGAGGCACTTGATAAGCTGGTCTTTGCAATAAAAGGCAAAATCGGGATCTTTGTAAAAAAAAGCCATGGGCTTAGCTTGTCCACCTGCATTATTGGTGTAGTATATACGGCCATTTTTGCCTACCGCTACACCGCGCTGGGCATTGTTCGCCCAGTTAAAATCAAGCATTTCAGAAACACTTGAGTTGGGGAAGGTGGTTTGCTCCCAAAAAACACCGCCATTGTTGGTTCGGCGTACGCTGTTATCCGTAAGAATATAGCCGTTTTGGGCATTGCGAAAAACAAAACGACGCACCACTGCATTGTCAGCAATAGGCAGTAATAGGCCAAAATTACTACCATCATCAACCCGAAACGATTGGGCACCTTGTGCCACGAAACCACTATCTGGATGCACA
>CAZIKN010000265.1:0-1848 GCA_964539805.1 uncultured Saprospiraceae bacterium
TATACTGATATCAAGTGATTTTTCGTCTTCCCGACAACTGTGGGTCGCAGACCCTAACGAGCAGAAGTATAAGCATCGCCTCACCAGCGCACCAACCTTCCCGTGGCCACTTGCCCGCCAGCGCGTGCGCGGAACATGCCCATGCCGCCCATAGGCAGCGCATCGGCGGGGATTTCGAGGGATTGCCAGCCTTCGCCGAGCGTTTGCTCGCTGGACCAGGTAAGTCGGCCGTTCAGGTCAAAAACTTCCAACAAGACATCTTCTTTTTGGGGCAGTTCCAATTTCAATAAAGTCTTGTCAGTGAATGGGTTAGGTGATGGATTTTCAAAGTTCATGGTATGTTTCTCAATTGTATTATCGGATAAGGTGCCGTCAAATTTGAGGCGGAAGACATAGTTTTCGTTGGCCGTGGAGCTGCTCAACGATCCCACGGCAAACGAGGGCAGGTCATTGGGCAACAACCTTATGGCATCTCGCAGTATTAGTGGAACGGTGGTGCTGATTTTCAGGTTAAAAAATGGTTTTGCGCTGTTGGTCGCAAATCCGTTTGGCATTGTTACCGAATTGATGCCCAAAACCAACCTCATCCTGTCTTTGGGAAAAGCAGGCGTGGCTGGCTTGAATGTTGATAATGTCAACTGAGGCGATGCCGCCAGCGCAATCCCAGTTATTTTTGCATTATTGGCTACAATGGAAAGTTGGAGACCCGATATTTTTTTGTTACCGCCTAAGTACACCGGGACGATAATGGCTGTATCGGGCTGCACTGTGATATCAGGGATGACGAGATCTATCGTGTCTGTCATAGTGGGGCCAGTATATGGCTTGCTGAGACTGACATCACCATCAACATCGCCGGTTTTGGCACCCAGCACGAACAGGGATTTGTTGTTCAGGTTTTTGAGTTTATTGACCGAATACAGCTCTAAAAAACCTCCTACAAAAGGATTCGTTGGATCTGTGAAAGTATAATACTCGGGGAAAAAGCGCCAAACCGTATTGTTTGGAAGTCCCAAAGGGTATTCACCCAAGATCAACTTGCGGAATTCAACAACATCCAAGGTAGTTATAGAGTTGCTTTTGTTGGCATCGGCGTTAATTATCGCATAAGGCGACGGGAGGGGTTCAAGCCCGTAAATATGCTGCTGGATCAATAATAAGTCGCGCACAGAAACGCCATTAAACCACTTTGAGGCTTCGTCGTTGCTGTTGACTTTTTCTGCACCAATTTCAACAAAGGTTTCGCCGGACAAACCTGCGATGGGCACCACAAGGTCGGCACAGTTCGCGTTTGGCCCCGTTGGCATCACATAGGAGCCAACCTTGTCAATTTTTACAAAAACATTGGTGCCATTGAGCGGCACATTGTCCTTCCAGAGTTTGGTGCAGGCTTTGAAGCGTATGGTGTCTTGTGCTTGGGCGGTATGGACAAAAAACAAAAAGGCAAAAGCGGCAAAAAGTAGTGGTTTCATCGTGTAAAAATTTGAAAAGGTAAGAAAATTGAACCTAAACAAGCGGCAATCATCGTTCCGAATTTGGCTTTTTTGACCTTTGTTTTTGCAAGATTTTTGTCAAAAGGAAAGAAAATGTTACGGCTCATAGTGTCCGGTACTGATAACCCATTTCCGTTCATGCAATTATACCACATATTTTGATTGTTCACGTAAATCATTTGTGGTATGAAAGCTAATACTTACGTTTTTTGTTTAATCCTTGCGCTCACATTGCTCGTGTTGGAAGGCGCATCGGCACAGGTCAATTTCCAGTGCCAATATGGCAATGCTGGCGACAACATTTTTTCAACCAAAGTGCTGCGCACAGGCAGCGGGATCAACAGTGCTTACTATG
>CAZIKN010000266.1:0-1844 GCA_964539805.1 uncultured Saprospiraceae bacterium
CACCGAGTTTTGCGATATTGATGCCACACCATTGGTGAAAAAATATCCGAACCTGATCGTATTACGCTCGTTCTCAAAGGCATTCCCGGTGGCCGGGCTTCGCCTTGGTTACCTCTGCGCTGCACCGGAAATGGCATCCATTGTAAAAAAATTGGTGCTCCCTTTCTCCATCAATCATTTTACGCTGGCCTTTGCCCGTGAAATGTTCCATGATGGCAACTTTATGGAAAAGGCCCGCAAACAGGTAAGGGAAATCATAGCAGAGCGCGAGCGCATGCACCGCCTTATCAGTCGCCGATTTGAGCCTGCACTGCTGCACGTATTCAAATCTTCGGGCAATTTCCTGCTCCTGCGCGTCCATGACGACGCAGCCTTCAACCGCCTTATGGAAGACCTGAGTTTCAACGGTATAAAAGTGCTGAATACTTCTAATGGCCCTTTGTTGCACCAAACTTTTCGGGTGTCCATTGGCACCGCTTATGAAAACGAAACCTTCTTCCATCACCTCAAAAATAGCCTTAATGCCAGCAGTGCCAGGGCTGCCGTTGTCCCGATGCAAATGCTGCGGACAATCAAAGCCACGCCATTGCCTTTGGTGCAAGTTCCTGCTGCGGTTCGGGCGGGATGATTAGGTGTACTCGCCGTTTATTTCAGTTCCGAATTGCCGAATTGCACGCCTGCTGAAGCGCACCAGAGTATGGCAAATTTGAAATCAAGGCCAACTGACGGCTCTATTTTGAAGTGATGCTCGCCAGGTTTTTTAACCAAGTCAAGCCGCCGATAAGTGGAAGTATTGCTTAGCAAAAGATTTTGATTTTGAGACACATATACCGTAACGGCACCGGTTGAAAGACTGGCATCAAAGTCGGTTCCAAATCGGAGCCATTGTTTGCCAGCTTCATCAGTTCCTATTTGGGCCGTTCCAGCTGCTTTATAGCCATTTTGGCTTTGGAATACACCACTGCGGTCTGCCTTGAAGTTGCCACTTGGCAGCCCGGGCTGTTCCACTTTGGGGTCATCAACGGGCGTCTCTTCTTTTTGGCAGGCATGAATGGCGAAGGAAAGCAAAAACAAGATAGAAATTTGAAGAAATTTCATAAATTATATCATTTTAAAGGTGAAAAACTACTGCTCATACACTATTCCCAAAGAGAAATAAGGGGCAATGTAGATGTTGCGAAAAGGCGCTACCCAATTGCCGCCGCTTAGGTAGGCAAGGGCCAGGCCCAATTTTGGGGTCAGTTTGTAAAAGGCTTCTATGCTGGCAAGGGTATAGGTGGTACCGTCACCACGCACAAAGCCAAGTTCAGGGTGTTTGCTGCGGCCCTCACTGAACTGGGCGCGCAGTTTGGCGTTCACCCAGAGGGGTTTCCAGGGATTAAAGCCCAATTCTGCTCCGAACTGGTACAGGTCACGAAATGATTTGCCCTTGTAAGCGGTTCTGAAATTATAGGCAGCAAAGACAGAGGCATAGGTCTTGCCCATTGATTTTGATGCCGCAACGGTGGTCCAAACGTTGAATTCGCCATCGCCTGTTGGCAAATTGATGCTTTCATCCGGGAAAGCCTTATTGGCTGCGAATGCATTGGCGCGGCCTGTGGGAAATTCAGGGGCTACACTAATGGAAAGCGGCCATTTGTTGCCGCTAAGCCGGTATTTTGCTTCCACGCGCAAGTCGCCCTGGCCAAGTGCAGTCTCGGTGGTTTCAAAGCGGTTCATGCGGAGCAGAGGAGCCTGTGCAATGAGGGTAAGGCGATCTCTGATGCCATATTCACCATAAAAATTGAGGGATGTTTGTTGAAATGTGCTGGTGTTCAGCAAATTGCCATTGGGGTTGTAATAGT
>CAZIKN010000267.1:0-1825 GCA_964539805.1 uncultured Saprospiraceae bacterium
GGAGCGCAGGGTATCCAAGCGATAGAGGTTTTTATTGGGATTGATAAATATGGTGTCCTTGGGCAGCGCGTTTTTGCAGGGGTTGCAATGGTCAAAAAAGTCGGGAAATCCTTTAGGGTCGGTCAGTTTTTTTACCCTGACGATGCAGTTGGTAAATTGATAGTCAAAGTTCTCCGGCTTTCTTTCACGGTCAAATAGGGTAATTTGATCTTCTTTGCTGCCATAAAAAATACAATTCTGGAAGCGAGCCTTGAGCGGATAAACATCGTATTCCACGCACTGTGCATCAAGGCAAAGGGTATTGCTCAGACCAATGGCCTCTCCATTGACGCCGTAACTGGCTGAGGTACAGTAATTAAATTCATAATCGCCACCCCATTCCAATTGGATGCCAAAGTTACTGTTGCTGTAAAACAGGCAGTTTTCGGCATAAATTTTTGCCCGTAAACCAATCAGGCCAGCACCGGCTGTATTGTAGATTTGTGTATTTTTAAGTGTAAGATCCGCAGCCGAGTCCACCCGTATGCCGAGTATGGAGTTGCGAATAATGGCGTGTTCTACCTGGTGGCCACGGGTGGCCTTTTGAAGCCAGATACCCACAAACTGGCCGGGTTCTTCGTCAAATTCCGATTCCAAGCGATCACTTTCTATGATGACTGGTTTTTCTTTTGTCCCTTCTATGCTCAAACGACCATTTTGGACAAAACTCAAAATGCCATCATTGTAACGGGTAGTGCTTCCATCACTGTTTTTCAGTTTTCCCAAGCCACCGTGTATGTACACGCGGGTGCCCGGCGGCATACGCACGGTGCACTCATCCACGATGACCACGCCATAAATGACATAAGGGCGCGGGTCATTCCATACCCATTCGCCGTTGTTGCAGCCGTAGCCAGAAAAAGTACCCTTTCCAAATCGGGAAGGCAAGTACACGGCATTCTGACCCCAGGCTTCCAGGACTACTTTCTGAATATTGCCATTGGTTTCGAACACCAGATTTTCATCAATAACGAATGGACTGGCATCTAATGGGTCTTTGGGATTGATGGTGACCTCTGCAAAAATATACATGCTATCCTTTGGCGCAATTTCCAGGTTGCTGTGGCTGTCGCCAGGCAGTCCATCCACATTGAGATTGAACTTTGACGCTTCGCCATTTTCCAAATAGATCTTAGAAATACGGATGCTTTCCTTGTGCGGATTGTATATTTTCAGGATGCGGGTAGCGGATCCGAGTTGGGTAAAAACGGTGTCAAAGCGCAGGGTGTCCGTGGAAAAACTTATTTTATCACCTGCGTCTGTGGTAAATCGCTCCTTTTGGCAAAAAGATAGCGAAAACAGGAAAAATAAAGTAATTATGAGCAAAAATGCAGCAAATAAGCTATTGCGAATGGGCATATTGTAGTATTTTAGGGCAAAGATATACCAGGATTTTAGTGATTTTGAAGCTTACCAGGATTGATTTACCTGATTTTTAAGATTTACAGACGCGAGTTTGCAGGGCCTTTTTTATTCGCCATACCAAAAGGGGACTGAACCATATACCCTAAGGGAGTCCTTTTTGTCCACAGAAGGTATTTTGACCAACAGGGTGTTTCTGCCATGTCTAAATGTTTTGGCCGACAGATAAGTGACCCATCCCGGGGATTCAGTGACAGGATGACGATGAAACAATAATTCCGGTTGTTTAACAATGGAATCATTAATGAAAATGTGGAAAAAACGCATTGCACAGGACAAATGCATACTGTCTGTTATCCGCCTTTTTTCAATTTTTGCCATAGCATCGGGTAGGGTAGGGCTTGTACAAAAGCGCACCATATTT
>CAZIKN010000268.1:0-1798 GCA_964539805.1 uncultured Saprospiraceae bacterium
TTTATCCGACAAAACAACCGCCACCCAAATTGGCGGATGATGGTATAGACTGGGCCGCCATTGATTCCATTACCATCATAAGTATAAGCGATTATCATTAATCCGTACAGAACTATCAAATATGCCTTTTTCATTACCACTCGACAGAACGCTTTTGTCTCCTCCAGGTGACACGATTCAGGAGACACTTGATGCCATTGGCATGACACAGGCAGAATTGGCAGCCCGCATGGGTCGTTCCAAAGAAAAACTCAATGAATTGATCAAGGGTAAGGCCCCGCTGACAATGGATACAGCGATTATGCTGGAAAGGGTTTTGGGTATTCCCGTTCATTTTTGGATCAAACGGGAGAGCGCATATCAGGAAACACTGGCCCGGATTGAAGAAAAAGAACAGTTACAAAGAGATCTCTCCTGGCTTGATTTATTTCCGCTCAAGACTTTACATAAATTAGGTTTAGTCTCTGAATCGCGTAAAACAGTACAGGTTTTACAAGAGATGCTCCAGTTTTTTCGCTTTGCCAACGTAAAGCAATGGAATGAGTATTACATGGGAACTTCCAGCGAGGTGTCATTCCGTATCTCGCTTAAAAACACGCAAAACCCCGGAGCAGTAGCTGTGTGGTTGCGTTTAGGTGAAAAGTCTGCCGAGGCGCTCCAAGTGCCCCCATATGATGAAAAAAAATTTCGGGCTGCATTGTATCAAATCCGCGATATTGCCAGGCATCAGCTGGGCACCTATTTGTCTGATTTGCAAAATATTACATCAAGTTGTGGCGTAGCATTGGTATATACTCCAAGCCTGCCAAAGGCCAAAATTAACGGCGCTGCACGATGGCTTAATCAAACGCCTTTGATACAAATTTCTGATTTATACAAGACGAACGACCAGTTCTGGTTCTCCTTTTTCCATGAGGCTTGCCATATTCTTGAACACGGGAAAAAAGACGTGTTTTTAGAGAAATTAGAAGGGGCAGATTACAATGAAAAAAAAGAAGATGAAGCCAATACGTTTGCTGCCAATTGGCTCATACCGTCTAAACCATATACCGATTGGGCAAATAGTAAAGCATTTATAAGCGAAAATATGGTCCGGCAGTTTGCTGATCAAATAGGCATTCATCCGGGAGTTGTAGTTGGGCGTTTGCAACATGATAAAATTTTGAAACCGACCTACCTTAATCACTTAAAAGTACCTGTAAATTTTGCATTGGACTCCTAATATGGATTTCCTTATTTTGATTCCCCATCCAACACTTCCCCTCCATCTCACCCGCTTTTTTGCACATCTCATATGCTGTTTGGTATGCTTCAGATCCATAAATTTGAGGAATCATTGATGACTGACCCATCTTTGGCCTAAGCATTAGCCTTATCCTTAATAATCATACTACAACATACGGTACAAAAATGGTCATCCATTCAAATTTGCTTTTCAAAATCGGCCTCGGTATTGACCTCCTGTTACTGCTACTCCTCGCCCAGGGTTGGTGGCTGATGAACAGTCCCATGCAAGGCGTGGGCGGCCAGGAAATACCAGCCGGAGATGGGCTGAGCACCATGGGCCGTCAGCTGACAATGGCCTTGCCTGTGGGCTTAGTGGTGCTGATGTTGGTCGGCTATGGTTTGCATGTGCGCGGTCAATCCTTGGCCGCTAATGTCGTGGTGTGGGTAGCTGCCTTGCCCGTATTACTGTGTTTGTTGCTTTGGGGGGGGCTGGCTTTGGTTTTTGTGCTGTTTGGGTAAAGTGGATTACCTTTGCCCTCATGCCCACGATACGCACCGTAAAAGTAACCCG
>CAZIKN010000269.1:0-1764 GCA_964539805.1 uncultured Saprospiraceae bacterium
GTGATGATGTGATAATATAAATAATGTGATGATGTGATAATATAAATAATGTGATAATGGAAGATATCCAACTCATATTTTTTGCCTTGATGGCACAATCCCAAATCAACGACTTATGACTAAGAAATTTTTACTTCGCAGCATAGGCTTCAGCCTGAATATCCAGGCCTTATTTGCGCCCCGTGCGGCAGCCCGGCGGGCTTATGCCATATTTGCCACGCCACCTTCGCCCCATTTGCGACCCAAGGAAATTGATTTCCTGCAAACAGCCCGTTTGTTAGAGTATTCAATAGAAAATCAATCTGTTGTTGAATATCACTGGGGTCAGGATACAGGGCCTGTAATCCTGTTGAGCTATGGTTGGGCTTACAATGCCGGTCGTTGGAGGCATTACGTGCCGGCTTTGGTAGAGGCGGGCTTCCATGTGGTGGCTTATGATCCGCCCGGCCATGGCTGGAACAATAAGGGCAAGCGTTTTCTAAATGTGGCGATCAATGCCGACATTCAACGCAATTTGATGGAACGTTATGGGCCTGTTGAAGCCGTTTTGGCACACTCCTTTGGCGGATCAAGTGCGGTTTATACCATTGCCCAGTTGCCTAAGCAACTGAGGCCCAAACGCATGGTGCTCATGGCCTCTTTCAGCAGTGCGCCACAGGTGTTTCAAGGCTTCAAGAAGGGGTTGGGACTGTGGCCAAATGTGTTTTATGGTATGGTGCGCTATGCGGAAGCCCAGGTGGGGGCGCCCATCCATACCTTTGACATGGCGCGTATGAGCGGCCAGTTGGAAGGAGTAGATGCTTTGCTGGTACATGATCCAAAGGATGCCGTAACGTCGTTCACCCATATCGAACGCTACCACGCTTTTTGGCCCAATAGCGCCTTGTATCGCGCCAAGGGAGCAGGGCATCATTTAGGTACCGCTGCGGTAACCGAGGCCGTGCTCCGATTCCTTGTCAAGGGAGAAGTGCCATCCGATGCCGAGTACAAGGCGGAAAAACTTCCCGCTGACCATGACTTGGTGCGTTATTTTGCAGGCATGGAAAGTCTATCATCTAATAAGCCCCAAAATACCGCCGCATAAACCATTCAGCCGCCAAAAGCCCCGCCAAAAGCGCAAAAATCCACTTTAAATTGATAAGCGGATTGGTTTTGTTGGTGCTGTATATGACGGGTTTTACCGTCTGATTGGCTTTGATCAGTTCTGATACCGCATTCAGGTTGGCGCCGGCCACTGTGCTGCCTCCAAAGCGATTGCTCAGCTGGCGCAACACGGCGTGATTGGCCTGTGTCTCAAACAGTTCCAGTTGAATGGGGCGCACGCTGAACTTGCCCTCAAACAGCTGTTGTTGCCCGTTGAATGCCGTTGTAGCGCGGTAAGTATAATTGCCCACCGGCAGAATACCGGCATTCAAGGTGTACGCCTTCCCAATCTTGTTAAAAGTATAGGTGAACTCTTTGCCTTCGCTGTTGCGTACGGACATGGTGACATCAGGGTCATTGGTCAGCTCGTAGTTGTCATTGTACAGCTCTGCAGCAAATTGTATCGGCTCGTTCTCGTTGAAAATGCTTTTGTCAAGCGTAACCCTGAATTTTCGTTTGTCCTCTTTTAGGGATAAATATTGGATGGTCTTTCCAAACAATTCATCAAAAATAGCGTGGTTTTGGTGTTGCATGTAGTCAAAAAGCCGCCATTTCCATATCCCCTCGCCCAAAAATACGCCCGTGCGTACCCCGTTGATTTCTCCCAGGGCCAAAAGGGGC
>CAZIKN010000270.1:0-1749 GCA_964539805.1 uncultured Saprospiraceae bacterium
TGCCATTACCCAGGCCATCAATGAGAATGTGCCTGCGGAGGGCTTATTTAATATGTACAATTCTTTCCTGCGCTGGGAGATTGGCATCAGGAAAATGGCTCTTTTTTTCAAGGAAAACGACAAATGGGACTGTACCAGTGCATTGGGCATACCTGAGCATTTGCTACAGTCTGACATTTCTGCGGAATTAGGCAAGTTCAAAACCAAACAGGGGCTTGAACACAATACCCACCCGTTTATCCGTGAATTTGACCTGGTCATACCCGTCATGCACAAGGATGAGCCCATTGCCTATGCTTTTTTGGGCGGCTTTGGCGATGAGGACGACGTGTACAACAAGGTGCAGTTTGTGACCACCATTACCAATGTTATTGCTGTGGCCATTGAAAACAAGCGCATGTTCAAGGACCACATGCGCCAGGAAGTACTGAACCGCGAGGTAGAGGTAGCCGCCGAGATACAGCGCACCCTTGTGCCCTCTCGCCTGCCCTCCAGCAGTTATTATCAGTTGTCCAGCATTTATAAGCCCCACTTTGCCGTAGGTGGTGATTATTATGATGTGGTGGAATACCCGGATGGCAAAATTGCCTTTTGTATCGCTGATATTACGGGAAAAGGGGTGTCCGCAGCGCTGCTGATGGCCAACTTTCAGGCAAGCTTCCATGCCCTGATCACACGCAGGCCCACCTTGGAAGAAATCGTGCACGAACTGAATGCTTCTGTGTGGAGGGTTACGCAGGGCGACAAATTTATCACGCTTTTTTTGGCCAAATATGATATCGCCACCCGAACGCTGCACTACATCAATGCCGGCCATACGCCGCCCCTTTTGATCTCTGGCAGCGGAGAAGTGATCCAGCTTAAAAATGGCTGTACCTCCTTAGGCTGGCTACCCGAGCTGCCCTTCCTCGAAATAGGCGGCGTATGCCTGACCAGCGAGTCCCTCATCTTCTGTTACACCGATGGTATCACTGATATCAGGAACAATGCCGGCGAGGATTTCTCAGATGAAAGACTGATCCAGTTTTTAAAAGAAAATGCAGACTTGAGTGCTAAAGACTTGAATACCAAGCTGCTCAACCACGTAGAGGCTTTTCGCGAGCGCCAGCCATTGCCGGATGATATAACCGTGCTATCCGTCAAGGTCTTTTAGAGCATGTCTGGGATTTTCCCGCTTGGCCCCAAACGGCTCTTTTTTCAGCATTTTCACCCTTTTTTCAGTCGTGTAGCCCCGCTACACTCCTTCAAAAACGATAAAAATGCTGAAAAATCTCTCGTTTTTGACTCAAGCAGAAACTGTAATTCTTGAAGATTTAGAGCCGTGAGTGATTCAAAACCGCTTTGCGTTAAATATGCCTACAAAATTGATTGACTTTCTCTTGTGCATAATCTGCTCCAATTTCAAGAGCCTTTTTCCAATCTGAACAAGCACCTTTTAAGTCTTTGAGGTTTTGCTTTGTATTGCCTCTGTTGAAAAAAGCCCTTTGTAAACTGTCTATATCATTTTTTGCTAAATCAATTGCTTTATTGTAATCTTCTATTGCGCCTTTATAATCTCCATTATCATCTTTCAATGCCCCTCTATTTACATAAGCACTTATAAAATCAGGTGCCAATTCAATCGCTTTATCATAATCGCTCAATGCTGATTTCCATGTATAAAGCTCATTTTTGACAATCGCCCTGGAATAATAGGCATCAACTTCTTTGGGATTTACCTGTATTGTAAGTGTCCAATTTATCAAAGCA
>CAZIKN010000271.1:0-1705 GCA_964539805.1 uncultured Saprospiraceae bacterium
AAACAGGCCCTGGCCGATATTTCGCCCAGCATGGAGGCCTTGCGCTTCAATCCTTACGTAGATTCCGCAGAGGACATAGCGTTCAATTTTTCCATCCCCATCATGATTTTGCTTTTGGCCAGTTTTAACTACGTCAACATGACCCTGGCCCGTTCGCTCGGCCGTTCGCGGGAGGTGGGTATCCGCAAAGTGGTGGGCGCGTGGCGCCGCCAATTGGTGCTGCAGTTTGTAAGCGAAGCGGTTTTGGTCGCCTTTTGTGCATTGGGCATTGGCCTGCTGCTCCTGGTTTTGATGCGGCAGTACATCCATGTGGAGTGGGTGACCTGGGAAGTGGAAAACCAAGCCGTGATTGGATTGACTTTTGTGGGGTTCACGCTCTTGCTGGGTGTATTGGCCGGTTTTTTCCCGGCATGGGTCATGTCGGGTTTTCAGCCTGTAAAGGTCATAAAAGGTGCCCTCGCGCCCTCCTCTTTTGGCAAGGTCAATTTGCGTAAAACCCTGATGGTGATCCAATTTGTGGTCACCATGGTTTTTGTGTTTATGATTGGGCACATGTACAACCAATTCAACTACATGGCCACCGAAAACGACAATTTCAACAGGGTGGGCATTTTTAATATCTCTTTGGGCGACACCCCAAACACCGATTTGCTTGTGGATGACATCGCCCAAAACGGCGAGGTCATAAGGGTAGGCCGCAGCGCTATGGCTTTTGGCGGGCCAGGCGCCGAACTCAGGATCAAAGCAGCCCCCAACGGGGAATATGTCCCGAGCTACTATTATGCCGTGGATCGGAATTTTATCGAAAACATGCAACTCCACTTCTTGGCCGGAGAAAACCTGCCTGCGGAAAAACGCAATACCCCCAGCCCCTTTATCCTCCTGAATGAAAGGGCCGTAGCCAAGCTAAATTTGGGCACACCGGACGAAGCGGTGGGCAAACAGGTTTTCCTTAATGATTCCACTCCGTTGCAAGTGGTGGGTGTGGTGCGCGATTTTTGCCATTACAGTTATCAATACCGAAAGGAAGCCGTCGTGATGCATTGTGCGCCCGAGCATTTCCGGCTACTCTCGATTCAAACCATTGGCAATGCCTCTCAGGAAAGCTTCCTGGCCGATATGCAGGACATTTGGAAACAGCATTACCCGTATCAGGAAATGAACTATGTTTGGTACCAGCAGGAACTTTACGATCGCTACTACCCGGCTGAAGACATGAAAATGATGGGCGTTGCGAGCATGGTCATCTTTGTCATTGCCCTGATGGGATTGCTTGGCATGGTCATTTACACCACCGAAAAGCGCATCAAAGAAGTGGGTATCCGCAAAACCTTAGGTGCTTCCGTTTGGGAAGTGGTGCGCCAATTGTCCTGGGGCTTCGCCAAATTGCTTTTGTTGGCAGGGTTGCTGGCCTTGCCCATGGGTTATCTTTCAGGGGTATTGTTCAACAGTGTTTTTACTTATCACAACGGCATCAATTTGAGCCTGATGGCGCTGATTTTCGGCACAATCTTGTCCGCAGCAGTGTTCACGGTAGGCTATTTTTCTGTTCGGGCAGCACTGGCGAACCCAGTGAAATCCCTGCGCAGCGAGTAAAATTTTTGCCCATACAGGGATACCAACGATTTAGCAACACATGAACATGCGCACCATTTGTTTTAATCTCCTCGCTCTTTTTTACGCT
Source organism: uncultured Saprospiraceae bacterium (assembly GCA_964539805.1). Classification (GTDB taxonomy): domain Bacteria; phylum Bacteroidota; class Bacteroidia; order Chitinophagales; family Saprospiraceae; genus M3007. Next base: position 1,685 of record CAZIKN010000271.1, read on the forward strand.
ATTGCCACGGTATCTGCGCAA
>CAZIKN010000272.1:0-1701 GCA_964539805.1 uncultured Saprospiraceae bacterium
AAAAGGGTGAAAATGCTGAAAAAAGAGCCGTTTTGGGCCAAGCGGGAAAATCCCGGACATGCTCTAAATATCACTATTGATTGCGCCCGATACAGTTCAAATCCTCGAAGGCCTGTTTTAGGCGGGTAACAAATGTTTTTTCGCCTTCACGAAGCCACACCCGTGGATCGTAGTATTTTTTATTGGGCTTGTCTTCCCCTTCCGGATTGCCGATTTGGCCTTGCAAGTAGCCTTTTTTGGCTTCGTAATAAGCGCGTATGCCATCCCAAAACGCCCATTGCATATCGGTATCAATGTTCATCTTGATGGCACCATATTCGATGGCTTCGCGAATTTCACTTTGAGCGGAGCCTGAGCCGCCGTGAAACACGAAGTTAACCGGCGTAGCACTGCTCAAGCCAAATTTTTGGCGAATGTGATCCTGTGAGTTTTTCAGGATAACAGGTTGCAACTTGACATTTCCGGGCTTATATACCCCATGTACGTTGCCGAATGCTGCTGCAATCGTAAAATCCGAACTGATTTTGCTCATTTCCTCGTATGCATAAGCCACCTCGTGCGGCTGCGTGTAGAGGCGTGAAGAATCCACATCCGAGTTGTCCACCCCATCTTCCTCACCGCCCGTAACCCCCAATTCTATTTCGAGGGTCATACCCATTTGGGCCATACGTTGGAAGTATTTGCAGGAAATTTCGATGTTCTCATGCAAGGGCTCTTCTGAAAGGTCCAGCATGTGGCTGCTGTAAAGTGGATAGCCATTTTTTTCATAAAACTTTTCGCCTGCATCCAATAGGCCATCTACCCAGCCAATAATGTTCAGTGCACAATGGTCCGTATGTAAAATCACGGGTACACCGTAGGCCTCAGCCATGGCATGCACGTGATGCGCACCAGAGATGCCGCCAGCTATAGCAGCTTTCTGATCCGTGTTGCTCAGGCCCTTGCCGGCAAAAAAAGCAGCGCCACCATTTGAGAACTGCACAATAACGGGACTATTGACCGCTGCTGCGGTTTCTATCACGGCATTGACAGAGTTGGTGCCAATAACATTGACAGCGGGCAAGGCAAAATTATGCTCATTAGCATAGTTAAGGAGTTCCGTCACTTCTTTTCCGTGCAGAACCCCGGGTCTAAAACGTTTCATATCTGTGTTGTTTAATGTGCAAATTGCATATAAAAAAAATCCGTAAAATCTGTGTTGCGCAGCATCTGTGTCATCTGTGTCCTCAAAACGCCCCGAAGCCTACTCCTCACTAGCATCTATCAGCTCGGCAGGCAATCGCTTAGATGTTTTTGCACCCAATTCGCGTATTTTTTCTGCTTTACCGATCAAGGTATCTCCCGGTCTGACTGCGTTTGTCAATTTATTCATGGCGTCATCATAAGCAAGCCGCGCATGATCCAGTCGTGCACCCACGGCCTTCAAATCATCCACAAAGGCCACAAACTTGTCATACAGCAAGCCACTTTGCCGGGCTATTTCAATAACTGAGCGCGCTTGTTTTTCCTGTCGCCAAAGGTGTGCCACTGTGCGCATGGTAGCCAACAAACTTCCTGTAGTTACCAGCACAATGTTGCGCTCCAGGGCATCAGTGAACAAGTTGGGATCAGCCTGGGTAGCGGTATTCAGGGCACTTTCCAAAGGCACAAAAAGCAACAAATAGTCAGGGGTGTTGATCTGATAGAGCAGCTGATAATTGG
>CAZIKN010000273.1:0-1638 GCA_964539805.1 uncultured Saprospiraceae bacterium
GCTGAAAAAAGAGCCGTTTTGGGCCAAGCGGGAAAATCCCAGACATGCTCTAAGTTCGTCCGATATTAATCCTTTTCCGCCTTTATCACGATGCGCTGGCCATCAATATTGCCGGACATTTCCAATTCGTCATCTTCCAGATCAAAGTCAAATTTGATGCGATCACCATCACTATCCTCGAGTACGATCTCTTTTTTATCGGTATTAATTTCATACTCGCCATTCTCGACATCACTGCTGCCATCGGTGTAGTTGATGTTCCATTCAAAGTCGCCTTTGTCATCTTGGGTTTTCTCAAACTCCATTTGTGAGGCCCTGATGGCCACTCCTTTGGCTTCAACGCCGTCAATAGTAAAGGATTTTACCTCCCAATCACCCACCAATTCTTTTTCTAATTTGTCTTTTTTGCAAGCGGTAAAGCTAAATACAAACAAGAGCAGCAGGCTCATAACAGGGATTCTCCATTTCATAGCTTCATTTTTCATTTTGATAAACAATTTTAGTTGTGAATGTTTTTGTGTTTCAACGCTGCAAAAATGGGGGCGGGCAAAGGGCTGTAGCCAGCTCAATTGTCATGAACTGTTGAAAACATGCGCTGAATTGGGGGAAATGAAGGTAAACCCTGATTTAAACTGACGAACGGCAGCTTAAAAGACTTGTTGCGGATGGTCGCTCCTACCGCAACAAGTCTAAAAAACGACGCTTGCCCATGGATTCCAGTAAGGGAACATGAGCCTACAAGACGCTACTATTGTTGGCTAATCACCTGAAAATCAATGCCTTTTATTTTATCTCTTCACACCTCCTGCACATTCGCCCCAATGACCCACTGCCCCGCCCCGATGCGGTGCCAGCCATTGCTGCTGGTTTCGAAGATGGTGACGAGGGCGCCCTGCTTGAGTTCTGCCACTTTTGCATTGGCTGTTGAAGGGCCGTTGCGCACATTCAGGAAACTGCTGGTCACCTTGCCGCGGCGGGTTGGCGGCGGCGGGGCCGTGGGGCTGGTAGCGCTGTTGGCCAATACCTGTACATAATCGGCGCTGACAAACTGGCCTGGGCCTATGCGCCAGAATGCGCCTGATTTTTCCAACAAATTGACCACATCGCCTTGTTTTAGTTCGCCCACCTTGGGGTTGGCGGTGGAGGGGCCGGTTCTTACGTTGACGAATTTGGAGATGATCTTGCCCTTGGTCACCGAGGACGGTGCGGGTGCTGGCGGCGTATTAACGGTGCTGGAGCCGGTATTACCGCTCACAGTCGAGCCTCCTGCCAGTTGAAGGGCCATTTTCACGGCATTGAGGCCATTTACACGGCCATAACCCAAAAACCTGGAGTGTCCGTTGGCATCATAACCGCCTACGATCTTATCGGTGGTTTGTTTGAAAATGCCGCGTATCTGGGGTACGGTCAGGTTGGGATTGGCCGTGAGCATAAGGGCGCAAATGCCGGCACAAAGCGGCGCAGCGCTGGAGGTACCCCCAAAACCACTGGTATATACATGTTGCAGGGAACTGCCGTCGTCACCTATTTCAACCGTGGCGGTGGTGATGCCTACGCCTTCGTTGCCATTGGTGGGGGCGCACATAAAGGCATGCGGGCCAAAAAAGGCATAGTCGGAATGCTCATCGAGGCTGTTGG
>CAZIKN010000274.1:0-1614 GCA_964539805.1 uncultured Saprospiraceae bacterium
GGGGCCGGTGAGCACGGAGCCTACCGGTGCACCCAAGCCTTTGGAGAGACAAATAGAAATACTATCCACTGCAGCACCCACATCAGAAGCACTGTAATCACTTTCCACAATGGCGTTGAAAATACGGGCACCATCTAAGTGCAGGGCCATGTTATTGGCGCGACACACTTCACGTATAGCCAATATGTTTTCCATAGGGTAAATACTGCCTCCGCCTTTGTTGCAGGTGTTTTCAATGACCACCAAGCGGCTAATGGGCAACCAGTCATAACGCGGTTTTATAGCAGCAGCTACGGATGAAGCATCCAAAATACCATTAGGGCAGCGCAACAAATTGACACCTATACCTGCATTTTGGGCATAGCCAGCCACCTCATATTGGTAGATATGACTCATTTCATCACAGATCACCTCATCCAATGGGCGGGTATGCACCTTGAGGGCAATTTGGTTGGTCATGGTGCCAGATGGGCAAAACAGGGCGGCTTCATGGCCAAATAGATTGGCGCAATGCGCTTCCAGGGCATTTACACTGGGGTCAGTGCGAAATACATCGTCGCCTACTTCGGCAGCCCACATGGCCTTGAGCATGTCGGGGGTGGGCTTGGTAACGGTATCGGAGATAAGGTTGATCATGTTGTAAAATTATGCATTTTTTACTTCTGAAACTTTCCGCCTTCAAAAGCGCCCTTTTTGATGATTCCGGCCCGATCCGCATTAAACCAAAAATCGCCTTTGATCTTGTCGTCTTTGGGATCGAACAATTCAATATTGATGATGCCATCCGTAATTTCGTAGGTTTCCTGTGGGCCATTCTCTTTTATAGGTATTTGGGCAATGGCGGCAAACCGTTGGAGGGAGCTAACGTCATCATTAAAGGCCCCTATAATGGGCGGGTTGAGGACATCCTTTTTCAATAAGCCACCAATGAGCAGATAAATCCTGCGTGCGGGAAGCAGGGTATCTTTTTTCCATTCGATATTTATATGTAGAGATACCGTATCTGTTTCTCCAATGCTATCAATTAATTGTGTGCATTCTTCGCCATAAAGCGGGCGTGGATAGGTCGTCCATTTGTTGAGAAATTTATCAAAATAACGCCAATGGAGCAAATTGGGCGCTGGGGCTTTGCGCAGGTTATAGGGTAGCACCTGATGTCCTTTCACCACAGCCATATCGGTTACCGTCATGGCACAGGTAGAACAGGACAAGTCAAATACCTCATTGGGTGCCCCTTCTACCAAAGTAGTCTGGGCCGATAATAATTGGCACCATAAACAGATCACCAAAACGATGCGCATCAAGCTTTAGGGTTTGTTGGACAAATTTTGCCCCAAACATAAAGCATCAATTGAATAAAATGTACATCACGCTTATTAGACGCACCAATAATGCCCGGAAATGGCATGTCCCGGCGAGTATAATTTCCGATTATACCCGTGCCGCGTCCGGTGAATGACCTGTCAATAAAGTGAGCAGATTTTTTCTTGATTTAGGCGCGAGGGGGGCGAAATGTGGAACATTTTAACCGAAAAGCAAGGAAAAATCGGCCACTCAAATTGCTTAGAGCATGTCTGGGATTTTCTGCTTGAGTCAAAAACGAGAGATTTTTTC
>CAZIKN010000275.1:0-1585 GCA_964539805.1 uncultured Saprospiraceae bacterium
TTTTTGGCAATGAATCGGGCAGCGGCACGCTCGATTATGTGACAGGTTGGTACATCAAAGCGGCCCGCTACACGGACGCCAATGTCCATACCTTGATCGGTTTTGTGTCCACCAACTCCATTTCGCAGGGCGAACAGGTGGGCATGTTATGGGGCACCTTGTTTGAAAAATACGGCATCCGCATCCGATTTGCACATCAAACCTTTAAATGGACCAATGAGGCCCCCGGCGTGGCGGCGGTGTTTTGTATCATCGTGGGTTTTGGCAAAAGCAAACCCAAGGAATGCCTGCTGTTCGAGTACCCCGACATCAAAGGCGAGCCGACCGAGACCGCAGTGAAAAATATCAACCCGTATTTGGTGGAAGCGGGGGATGTGGTGATTCGCAGCCGCCAAAAACCGCTGTGCAACGTGCCGGAGATCAAGTTTGGGAATCAACCTATTGATGGTGGCTTTTTGCTATTGGATAATGTAGAAAAAATAGAAATTATTAAAAAGAATGAACACCTTGAAAAATTCATTCGACAATATGTAGGTAGTGATGAATATATAAATGCAAAAAAAAGATGGTGCTTTTGGTTTGAACCTTTTGCTTTAGAAGAATTTCAGAACATCCCAGAAATTAAACAAAAATTGCAAGAAGTTACAAAATTTAGGCTTAGTAGTACAAGGAAAGAAACGAATAAGTTAGCGTCCACGCCTTGGAAGTTTGCGTTCACTTCTCATACGGAAACAAGTTATGTAATTATTCCAAGTGTTTCCTCTGAGCGAAGAAGGTATGTTCCAATAGGTTTAATGCCCGGAAGTATAATTGCAAGTAATCTCTGTTTAATCATTCCTAACTCCGACCTTTTCCATTTCGGCGTACTCACCTCCGAGATGCACATGGCATGGATGCGTTATGTATGTGGTAGGCTTAAAAGTGACTATCGCTATTCTAACTCCATCGTCTATAACAACTTCCCCTTTCCTACTGCGCCCACGCCCGAGCAGCGCGGCGCGGTGGAGGCCGCCGCGCAGGAGGTATTAGAGGTTCGGCACCGGCACGCGCCCAAGTCATTGGCCGAACTGTACGATCCCAACAAAATGCCCGCCGATCTGCTGGCCGCGCACCAAGCGCTGGACCGAGCCGTGGATGCGGCTTACGGGCTGAAAAAGGGTTTTGCTTCGGAAGCGAAGCGGGTGGCCTGGTTGTTTGAGCAGTATGGGGAGTTGGTGAACAAAGAAAAAAAGAGATAGGAAACACACACCTAAAAGAAATTTTTCATTAACCAATTTCGTTAATAATTTTACCTTTGCATGACGATTGATTTTGACAACAATAAGTTAGCGAAGCAATTTTCGGATGAAAAAGCGATCAAACGCGCCTATGGCGATATGGCTAAAGGTATCATTGCAAGGCTTGCAGATTTGCAGGCCGCAGAAACATTGGCGGATATGCGCATGCTTCCTGCAGCACAATGCCATGAATTGAAAGGAGACTTTGCCGGTTATTTTGCAGTCAAAATCAGCCCTAATTATCGTTTGATCTTTTATCCGACAAAACAACCGCCACCCAAATTGGCGGATGATGGTATAGACTGGGC
>CAZIKN010000276.1:0-1536 GCA_964539805.1 uncultured Saprospiraceae bacterium
CGGAATTCTTGTACGGCCTTACCCGAAACTGCCGGGCCGCTGTCTTTATCCCAAACAGGCTTATCGAATCGTTTCCAACATGTACAATCTCGATTTCATCAAAACCATTTTTGTCTGTAGTTGTCCGAAACCGCCAATGATCTCCGATCGCAGAATTGTCATAAAATTGGGGTTTAGAGGATTTTTGCCAGGTCCATTGGCCACTTTCCACCTTCACGGGTTTCCATAAATCATAAGGTATCTTTTCCGCGAATGCTTTGTTTTCTTTTTGAAGGTCCGCAAAACAATCCTTAAAAGGCTCCTGGATATACTTCAAACCAAAATAAAGGTAACGCTCCGTACCAAGGGTTTCCACAGAATCACAATAGTACACTTTCAGGTCATTTTGGCTGCGCCACCATGATTTTTGATGCAAGGGGAAAAGGTTCCACGAAAGGGATTGGCCTACTACGGATTGTGATGCCAAAAAGAGGAATAGAACAATGTTGAAGTGTTTCATAACATGAAAGTTTTATAAGCGGCCGTCCTGCTTTTCTTGTAAAAGAATGTTAGAGCGCCCACTCAATGAAAGGATAGTTCAAAGTTAGGGTAGAGAACAAATGCCCTGAAATAATAATGCAAAAATGCTCAATATTTGCAAATGATGCACATGCCTTTTTGTCATCCAAAGCACACATGGCATGATTATTTACCCTTAGTCCATCTACAGTCAACGCAAAGTGCTTTTGAGTCCACTTGCGACTGTAAATCTTTAAAAATCAGGTATATCAATCCTGGTAATCACTTAAATCTGGGTAGAAGATTATATAAAATGCATACTGTACAGTTGACGGAAGCCCCCGACGGGACATACACAGGCCGCTCAGCGGCCAATTTTGCATCGGATTTTCAATTATTGGACGCCTATTCACAAACTGTGGTGCGTGTGGCCCAAAATGTAAGCAATGCTGTGGCACACTTAAAAGTCAGCAAGCCAACATCAGCACAACGCCCTCAAAACCAGCCCAATAACAACGGTGGCACTGGCAGTGGCTTTGTGATCAGCACGGATGGCTTTTTGGTCACCAACAGCCACGTCATCAACGGTGCCGAACGCATAGAGGCCGCTCTGCCCGATGGGCGCAATTTCACGGCTCGTATTGTGGGCGATGACCCTGCTACCGATATTGCAGTAGTCAAAATTGACGGTGACAACCTTGCAACGGCTACTTTTGGCCCAAGCGATTTGCTTCAGGTAGGCCAAATTGCCATAGCCATTGGCAACCCTTTCGGATTTCAGTACACTGTGACCGCAGGAGTGGTCAGTGCCTTGGGGCGCACGCTGCGCAGCCAAAGCGGTCGCCTCATTGATGATGTCATTCAAACGGACGCAGCCCTTAACCCGGGCAATTCCGGTGGGCCTTTGGTTAACTCAAGCGGACAGGTTATCGGGGTAAATACGGCTGTTATTTTACCCGCACAGGGCCTTTGTTTTGCGGTTTCGTCCAATCTGGCCCAGTTTGTCGTGGGTAAATTGATTCTGGGAGGGCGCGTCCG
>CAZIKN010000277.1:0-1517 GCA_964539805.1 uncultured Saprospiraceae bacterium
GGCATAGCCAACAGCCTGAACGGCACCCTCATCCGTCATTTTAAATTTGCCCTCAACCTGGAACGCTGGCAGGCCGGCATCGTGGATTCGGCATTTTACATGGGCTATTTTGTTATGGCCATCCCGGCGGGTATGTTCATGCAGCGTTATGGCTACAAACGGGGCATTATGACGGGACTTGCCCTGTACATTACGGGGGCTTTATTGTTTTATCCGGCGGCGGATATTCGTATGTATGCCTTTTTCCTGATGGCTTTGTTCACAATAGCCAGCGGTTTGGCCTTTTTGGAAACGGCAGCCAATTTGTACGTCACCGTCCTGGGGGACAAAAAAGACGCCGAATACCGGATCAATTTTGCCCAATCCTTTAATGGCATCAGCATTATTCTCGGCCCCTTGATTGGCGGTCTGTTTATTTTTTCCAGTGAATCCTATTCAGATGAGACGCTGCAAACTTTATCGCCAGAGGCGGTTGCCCAGCTGCGCGAAACCGCCATACAGGCCGTAAAACTGCCCTATTTGATGATTGCCCTCTTGGTCGGATTGGTTGCTTTGTTGTTCTGGCGCACCAAAATGCCCGAAATCGGAAGCGAAGCCGAAAATGATGGCGAAAAACCGGGCATTTTTGATCTGCTCGGGCGTTACAGCCATCTTCGTTGGGGGGTGCTGGCGCAGGCCGCCAATGTTGGTGCGCAGGCTTCACTTTGGGGGTATTTTGTCTTTTTTAAAATGGATTTTTCACCTGAACAAAACCTGCCCATTGTGGAATGGCTCTACCCGATCCAGGATAAATCACCGGTGCAAATTGCCAGTTTCCATGCTTCATTTGCCCTTGTATTGTTTATGTTGGGCCGTTTTGCCGGCACCTGGCTCATGGGCCGTATGGAAGCCCGAAAGGTATTGGTCTGGTATGTTGGCGCTGCGGTGGTATTTGTGAGCCTTGCCATGTTCACCAATGGCTTGACGGCCATTTTGCTCATCAGCATGGTCTATTTCTGCCAAAGCATCATGTTTCCCACCATTTTTGCCTTGGCGACAAAAGGCTTGCAGGCCTCCGAGGTCAAGCTGGCTTCTTCCCTTGTGGTGATGGCGATTGTGGGCGGTGCGGTCATGCCGCCACTCTCCGGCCTTTTAGCGGATCGCTTTCACGATAAGCACATGGCCCTGCTGGTGCCGCTGGGCTTGTTCCTTGTGGTGCATTGGTATGCCCTGAAAGGGTACAAGGTGCAGGAGGAGGCCTAAGAGCATGTCTGGGATTACACGGATGGCAGCACGGAGGAAAGGTAGTGCAGGATTTGGGTGCTGGCGCCCTTGCTTTCCTTCAAATATTGCAGTACAGCATGGCTTGATTTTTTCCTGAAAGATTCATTTTCAAGATTTTTCAATACCCGCTCAAGATCCCGGGCATTTGCAATGCAAAAGGCCCCGCCACGCGCCACAAACTGAATGGCCTCCTCAAATTTGGTATATTTGGGGCCAAACAGCACGGGCAATCCCCATGCCGCTGGCTCAAGGGT
>CAZIKN010000278.1:0-1510 GCA_964539805.1 uncultured Saprospiraceae bacterium
TTGGATCTTCATTGTCCTCTACGGTTATGGTAAAGGAACAAGCTGAGGTAAGTCCTTGTCCATCCGTCACTTCAAATGAATTGGTGGTTGTACCAAACGGGAAAGTAGCACCTGAAACAAGTCCACTCGTTTGTATGGTATTGGCACCGGAACAATTATCCAATCCCAGAGGTGTGTCATAAACAACCACAGCATTGCATTCGCCTTCATCATTGTCAACGATGGCGTTTTCAGGGCAAACGATGGTAGGCGGTAAATTATCTTCCACCTCAACATCAACTGAACAAGTAGCGCTGTTGCCGTTTACATCCGTTACGGTTAAGGTTACGGTTACGGTACCCACATCTTCACAATCAAAAGATGCCACATCAAGCGATAAAGTCACATTGCTGCAATTATCGGAAGAACCATTATTTATCTCACTTACCAAAATACCGCTCATGCCATTGTCATCCAATTGTACAACCAAAGGGTTTGTGGTGCAAGTAGCAGTAGGAGGGATATTGTCGGTTACGGTAACGGTAAATGTACAGGTGCTTTCATTCAACACAAGATCAACGGCCGTTACCGTAACGGTTGTGGTGCCCGGGCCAAAAGTGCTTCCGCTCGCAGGGCTTGCGGTGCTGGTGACAGTACCCAGGCAATTGTCGGTTGATTCCGGCAGGCTGAAGGTAACCTCTGCATCGCAGCCCGTTGTAGGAGGCACCGATATGTTTTCAGGGCATTCAGCCGTTGGGGCGGTCATGTCTTTTACCTCCACTTCAAAAGAGCAGATTAATAATTCGGCACCATTGCCATCCAGCAGTTGGTAATATATCGTGTGTACCCCCAAAGCATAGGTATTGGTGTTATTTGCCCCATCTGCCGGAACAAATGTGGTGCCATCAAAACTGATATTCAATGTCGGAGTGCCACAGGAAGGCTCCCCGCCGGTAATGGTTGGATGATCCCAAGTCACTATTGCCTGGCATTCATCCGGGTCATTGGCATCTACCGAAGCAGCTGCGGTGATGTTCAGCGGGCATTCGATGCTTGGAGGATCAAAAACAGAAACGGTGTAGGATGTATTTGCAATGCAACCTTCCGCGTCCGTTACCGAAAGTTGGACGGTAGCTGTACCCGAAAAAACAGTCAGTGATGCCGTAAGGCCACCTACTGATAGGACTGCATCATCGCTCACTCCCTGTTCCCAAGAAGGTTCGAAAGGGTCTGTCCCGCCTGTGGTATTTGCTGTCAATTCAATGACGGTATTTGGACAGACGGTATTGCCTGACGGGTCGGCGGTTATTGTGACTGTAAATGGTGCCCCGAAGGTTATGACCACATCATCACTAGCTGCCGTGCATGGCCCGGCACCATCAGGGTCGGTTGTTGTCCAGGTGAGCGTAGCCGAGGTTTCGACCTTCCCCTTGGTGTAAATTGCATCTGTAGCAGTGGCCAAATCAAAAAATCCAGTTCCATTGGTAGTCGTCCAGATTCCAGAACCACTCGCAACAGCGTTTAACTCAAC